>JBGSMN010000229.1:0-10794 GCA_041740155.1 Rhodopirellula sp. | reverse complement strand
TGATCGAGCGGGGGCTGCGTGACAATACCGTGATCATCTTCCTCACCGACAACGGCAGCACCTTCGGGCCGAAATACTTCAATGCCGGCATGAAGGGCGGCAAGACGACGCTGTGGGAAGGCGGCCACCACGTGCCTTGTTTTGTTCGTTGGCCGGGCGGTGGGCTGCAGACAGCGGGCGATGTAGACGGGCTGACCGAGGTTCAGGATCTGCTGCCGACGCTGATCGAACTGCTCGGGCTAAAGATCCCAGCGGATACTCGTTTTGACGGCATGAGCCTCGCTAGCGTGCTGCGGGGCAAGGCAGTTGTGCCGGAGGATCGCAAACTGGTGATCAACTACAGTCGGATGCCGTTCAAGACGGTTCGAACAACGCCACAAAATCCGGCGGTTCCGCGCCGCGAAGGCGCAGGCGTGTTGTGGCAGCACTGGCGGTTGTTAAAGGATAGTGAACTTTACAATCTCCAAGAGGATCCTTTGCAACAACATAATGTTATCGACAGCCATCCCGAGGTGGTGGCCGTGATGCGCTCGTATCTCGACCAGTGGTGGAATGGCCTGAAGGAAAACGTGAATGTCTTCGAGAGGTCCATCGTCGGAGACGATGCGGAGAATCCGGTACAGCTCACGGCCTGTGAATGGGCAGACGTGTTCATTGACCAACAGGCACAGGTACGACGCGGCGAACGCAAGAACGGGCTGTGGCACATCGAAGTGGCAGAGGCGGGCGACTACGCGTTTACTTTGAGCCGCTGGCCCCACGAGGCTGGACTTCGGCTCCAGGACGGCATCGGAGAAACCCGCGTGACAGACGGTGTGCTGACAGGCGGACTGGCGTGGCCGGTCAGCTCGGCGCGGCTTCGCGTCGGCGATGTGGAGCAACTCGCTAAGGTGAATAAGGATTCCAGTTCGGTGCGATTCAAAATGTCGCTTCCCGCCGGACGCCCGACGATGCAAACGTGGTTGCACGACGAACACGGCAGGGAAATCGGTGGTGCCTACTATGTTGCAGTCGAGCGTCTCCGAACCAAGCCACCGGTGAGACTCATTCTCGACACTGACATGTCTGGCGACGCAGATGACGCGGGAACTCTGGCTATGCTTCACGCAATGGTTGACCGCGACGAGTGTGAGTTGCTCGCCACGATCGTGAATCGAGCCGATCTCACCAAGGCTTCGGCTGCGGCGGTCGACGCCATCAACACTTACTATGGACGGCCCAACATCCCGATCGGCACTGACAAGTTCGGCCCGACCGCGCTGCAGCGAACCAGTCTGTATGCGCCCGGCCTGCGTGACGGATTCCCGAGCGACATCGGGCCAGACGACCAAGCTCCCGACGCGCTCGACGTTTACCGCAGCGTGCTGGCCGCGCAGCCAGACGGCAGCGTGACGATCTGTAGCTTGGGCGCTTTGTCCAATCTGGCGGAACTGTGGCGACGCGAGCCGGATTTGGTTCGTGCGAAGATCCGTCGTGTGGTCGTAATGGGCGGCCAGTTTCCTCCTGCGGCGAACCCCGAAACTAACATCGCGACTCACCCTGATGCGGCGCGTCTTGTCGCGGCGCAATGGCCTACAGAGATTGTGTGGCAAGGCTTCGAGGTGGGAAATCCCGTGATCACTGGCGAAGCACTGAAGCGAACACCGCGCAGTAATCCAGTGCGACGGGCCTTCGAACTGCGTCTCTTTCGCAAGCGACCTTCGATTGAGGGCGGCCAACCCAGCTATGATCAGGCAGCAGCGTTCTATGCAGTACGTGGCGAGAATGCAGAACTCTGGAATGAGGAACGCGGCGGTCGCGTGGTGATCGACGAACAGGGCTTTTCCCGCTGGGTGTCCGATGCGACCAGTCGACAGGTGATGGTGACTCGCAGTTGTCCTCCCGAACTCTTGGCTCGGCAAATCGAAGCCTTGATGGTCGCTCCGCCGAAGGGCTCAACAACCAAGCAGCCACAGTGATCCCCGATATCAACGACAGATTTATCAACGACAGAAGATGAACAATCAAATAGAAACAATGATGAAGGCAATCCACGTGTTCGTTTCAGTCGTTTTCTCGTTCGCGCCGCTCGAGGCTGCCATGGCGCAGGATTCGACGCTCGGGCTTGCTCCGCCAGATGGCGCAACCGTGCTGTTTGATGGATCGAATTTCGATGCGTGGAAGCCATTCTCGTTTCAGACGGTCAATGCGAAAGGCGATCAGAAAGAAATTCAGTGGCAGCTTGTCGACGACGAGGCGATGCAGATCAGCTTTGAATTCGAGGGCAAGAAACGCAAGCAGTTTCTTTGTACGAAAGAAAAGTTTGGTGACTACCGTTTGCATCTCGAGTTTCAGTTGCCGGAGGAAGGCGACGGCAACAGTGGAGTGTTCTTCGGACCGTTGTACGAACTGCAGATTCTCAATAGCACCGGAAAAGATCAGCTCAAGATGACGGACTGCGGCGCGATCTATCAAATTCGAACGCCCAATGAGAATGCATGCTTGGGACCGGGTGAGTGGCAAACCGTTGACTTAGAATTTCAAGCGGCTCGGTTCACGGCGGCTGGCTATATTAATGAGAAAGACTCTGCCCGCGTCACCATTCGGCTGAACGGCAAGCTGATCCATGACAACTTCAAGCTTTCGCTGCGGAGAAACAAGTATGCTGCCTACCCCGAAGAACCGCTCTCGCCCATCGTGGTGCAAGAGCACGGCTCCGCAGTGAAGTTCCGAAATATTTGGCTACTTGAAAATGCGACCTACCATTAGGCGGATGCCTGTCTATCGTAGCTACGCTCGCCAGAGCGTGGATGGTCCGCCGTCTGGCGACGGCAGCTACGAATAATAGGACACTGAATTCACGCTCAATCTTATATTTACAGCGTTAACATTATGAAAAACATCGTTCTGCTGTTCCTCTCTGTTATTGGTGTCTCACTGACGCCAGCGTCACTTTTACGTGCTGCCGAGACGCCACCCAACGTGGTTTTGATCTTCGCCGATGACTTGGGTTATGGCGATCTTGGTTGTTATGGAGCAACCAAAGTGCAGACGCCCAACATCGATCGACTTGCAGCCGAGGGACGTCGGTTTACGGATGCGCATTCCGCGTCCGCAGTCTGCACGCCATCGCGGTATGCCTTGCTCACCGGGCAATACCCTCTGCGGGCAAGCGGGGGCAAGGGCGTATGGGGACCTGCGCCAGTGACTGCGCCGCTATTGGTCGACACCGAGAAGACCACGATCGCCGATGTTTTCAAACGCGGTGGCTACGAGACGGCCGTCTTGGGGAAATGGCATCTGGGATTTAATAAGGGAAATAACGATTGGCAGGAACCGCTGCGTCCCGGCCCGCAGGATCTCGGATTTGATTACTACTTTGGGTTGCCGGTTGTGAATAGCGCCCCTCCCTACGTCTTTGTGGAAAACGATCGGATCGTCGGAAGCGATCCCGACGATCCGTTGGTTTTTCTCGGCAGGAATGCGGAGGACGCTACGCCGATCACGCCGATTCTTCCGGAAGCCGCACAGCGCAGTCCAAATCAATTCGGTGGGGCAAAGGCGGCTCACAAGCTGTTCAACGATTACCAGGTTGGCACCACGTTGGCGGAGAAGTCCGTCGAGTGGATCAAAGAACGCAAGGATAAACCTTTCTTTCTGTATCTCGCGACAACCAATATTCATCACCCCTTCACACCGGCCAAGCGTTTTCAGGGGACCAGCCAGTGTGGACTCTATGGAGATTCCATCCATGAACTCGACTGGGTCGTCGGTGAGATCCTTTCATGCTTGGAAGACAACGGATTGAGCGACAACACCATGGTGCTCTTTACCAGTGACAACGGCGGCATGTTCAACCACGGCGGACAGGCCGCTTTCAAAGCCGGGCACCGGCAAAACGGCGACTTGCTGGGATTCAAGTTCGGCGTCTGGGAAGGCGGCCAGCGAGTGCCGTTCATTGTACGTTGGCCGAGCAAGGTGAAGGCCGGAACTACCTCGAATCAGGTGATCGGAAACGTCGACATGCTAGCGACGTTTGCGGCCTTGACTCAGCAGAAGCTGGATAAGGTCGAGCAGGCTGACAGTGTCAATATGTTACCCGCCTTCGTTGGCGAACCGAAGGAACCGATTCGTGATCATCTGGTTCTCGCCCCGCACAAGGGCACGCACCTGTCGGTGCGGAAGGGAAAGTGGATGTATATCCCACAGCAGGGCAGCGGCGGATTCACGGGGAGGAAACCGGGCGATCACACTTTCGCCGGACCGCCAGCGGTCAGCTTCGTGGGTTCGGTCAACAGCGATATCGAGAATGGAAAGATCAAAAAGGACGCGCCGCCTGCACAGCTTTACGATCTCGACGCGGATGTGAACCAGACACGCAACCTGTACAACGAGTATCCCGAGATCGTCAAGGAAATGAGCGAGTTGCTTGCAAGCTACGCACCGCCGAAACAGAAGCCAGGTGCGGTGAAAGGAAGACCGCGTGCGCCGGGCAAGCCTGCAAAGAAGACACAGTGACACCGAGCACTATTTTGGTAGCTGCCGTCGCCAGACGGCGGAAACTCCACGCTCTGGCGAGCGTAGCCACGCCATAAATTTCCCGTTCACGAGAGAGAAAACGAATGATCCGAGGCTTCGGATTTGACAGGAAAATGTGGGCAGGAAAATCTCTGCCGGCTATTGTTTTGCCCCCATTTTCTTGCCCACTCATACTGTTGCTCCTCGCATGCGTCTTTGCAAACGCGGCGGACCGACCACCCAACTTCGTCATCATCTTCACCGACGACCAGGGCTACGGTGATCTGAGTTGTTTCGGCGGTAAACATGTCAGTACACCTCGCATTGATCAGATGGCAGCCGAAGGCTCCAGACTGACTAGCTTTTATGTCGTCGCCCCGGTTTGCACTCCATCGCGTGCCGGTTTGATGACCGGGTGTTATCCAAAGCGGATCGATATGGCGATGGGATCTAACTTCGGAGTGCTTCTCGCCGGAGACCCCAAGGGATTGAATCCCGATGAAATCACCATCGCCGAAGTTCTGAAAACGGTCGGCTACAGGACTGGGATCTTCGGCAAATGGCACCTCGGGGATCAGCCGGAGTTTCTGCCGACGAAGCAGGGGTTCGATGAGTACTTTGGGATTCCGTTCAGCCATGACATTCACCCGTTTCATCCTCGGCAGGATCACTACAAGTTTCCACCGTTGCCGCTGCTCGAGAATGAGCAAGTTATCGAGATGGATCCCGACGCCGATTACCTGACGAATCGAATCACCGAACACGCGGTGTCATTCATTGAGAGAAACAAAGACGAACCGTTCTTTCTCTATATCCCGCATCCCATTCCCCATGCGCCGCTTCACGTTTCGCCTCCGTTCATGGAAGGCGTTTCTGACGACATCGTGGCGACGCTGAAGGCGGAGGACGGCAATATTGACTACAAGACGCGGGACAATCTCTACCATCAGGCCATCTCCGAAATCGACTGGTCCGTCGGAAAGATCCTCGACACTCTCAAGGCCGGCGGTCTTGACGAAAACACGCTCGTCCTTTTCACGTCCGACAATGGCCCCCCGAAGAACTCTCTCTTCGCCAGTGCCGGCCCATTGCGTGGCAACAAGGGGACGACATTCGAAGGCGGCATGCGAGAGCCAACCGTCGTTCGCTGGCCAAGCAAAATACCGGCGGGCAAGCCTAACGACGAACTCATGACGACGATGGATTTGCTGCCGACATTTGCAAAGCTGGCTGGCGCATCGATCCCAACGGATCGGGTCATCGATGGCAAAGATATCTGGCCAACGCTCCTCGGAGTGGCGAAGACCCCGCACGAAGTGTTCTTTTACCATGGCGGAAACGCGTTGAAGGCGGTGAGATCCGGCAAATGGAAACTGCATGCAAACCAAGGAAAGCCCACGCAACTTTACGATCTGGAGAATGACATCGGCGAGACAAAGAATGTCATCGAGTCGCACCCGGACGTCGCGAAGAAACTCGCTCAGCACTTAAGGACGTTCGAGAAGGAAATCGCCGACAACAGCAGGCCCGCCGCGTTCGTTAAAGACCCGAAACCACTCTCGCAGTAAATTTTTTCAAGACATCCTGCCACTCTGAGAAACAACCACCAGACTGACGGGAAACGCCGCCGCATCAGAGAAACTGAAATGAGAACCACGATTGCTGTTCTGTGGCTGACGTTTGGCTGGATCGACTTCGCCCAAGCTGAAACATCCACAACGCAGAAGGGAGTCCGCCCTAATGTCATTCTGATCATGACCGATGATCAGGGCTACGGCGACATGGCTTGTCACGGCAATAGCATTCTCAAAACGCCAAACCTCGACCGGTTGTATGCGGAGTCCGTTCGACTGACGGACTTTCACGTCAGCCCATTTTGCACACCGACGCGAGCGGCGTTGATGACCGGGCGCTATCCAGGTCGAACGGGTGCATATCGGACCAGCAGTGGCCGCACGATGATGCACACCGATGAGCGAACGGTTGCGGATCTGTTTGCGGACGCTGGCTATGTCACAGGAATGGTTGGAAAGTGGCATCTCGGCGACAATGCTCCCCATCGACCTCAGGATCGTGGGTTTCAAGATGTGGTTTGGCATCGTTGTGGTGGCGTCGGCCAGGCGTCGGATTACTGGGGCAACGATTACTTCGATGACACCTACGAACGAAACGGAAAGTTTGAGAAGTTCGAGGGCTATTGCACCGACGTCTGGTTTCGAGAATCGATGCGATTCATTGAAGCGAATCAAACCAAGCCGTTCTTTCTTTATCTTGCGACTAATGCGCCGCACGGTCCTTACCTCGTCGATCGAAAATGGAGCCAGCCGTATGAAGAGGGTGCCAAGTGGGGAAGCGGCGCGAAATTCTACGGCATGATCGCAAACTTCGACCACAACCTTGGCGAGTTGCGTCGGAGACTCGACGAGCTTGAATTGACGAAGAACACGATCCTGGTGTTCATGACCGACAACGGCACGGCCAATGGAGGCAAATTCCAGGGGCTTGATTCGGAGACCGTTGAAGGATTCAACGCAGGCATGCGCGGTAAGAAGTCTTCCGTTTACGAAGGCGGGCATCGTGTTCCATTGTTCATTCATTGGCCGGCGGCTGGAATCATCGGAGGCCGCGACGTTGACTCGTTAGCAGCCCATATCGATGTTTTACCGACTCTGGCCGAACTGTGCTCGATTGAAGTTCCAGCGAATCACCAACCCGATGGCGTCTCTTTTGCTAAACAGTTGACCGCCGCAAATGCACCGTCGCATCGCGACCACCTGATCGTTCAGTTTCAAGGCGGAGCGTACTTTCGTGACGCTCCCCAGCCGTGGAATGACACGTGCATCCTTCAGAAAAACTGGCGACTGATCAACGGGAAAGAACTCTTCAATATCCAGTCCGATCCTGCTGAGCGCAACGATGTGGCGGCGGATCATCCCGAGATCGTCAAGCAATTGCGCGCGTACTATTTGCCATTTTGGGAGTCCGTTTCGCCTCGCATGACGCCTGTTCGCATCGACATTGGCAATCCAGCAGAAAACCCAACGGTGCTTTGCTCGCAGGACTGGTATATGCCCAATGGAAACCCGCCATGGAACTTCGGGGAGATCAATAGGCTCCCGCGCACGACCGGGCCGTGGATGCTCGATGTGAAGCATGCGGGACGCTACCGCATCACCTTGCGGCAGTTTCCTGAAGTAGCCAACAAGCCAGTGGTCGCGGCCCTGGCAAAAATACAGATTGCCGGCTTGGAGAAACAGTCCATGGTCGAGCCGGATACCAGGGGCGTTGTGTTCGAGATCGATCTTCCTGTTGGTCCGACCGAACTGATGACTTTTCTCTACGACAAACAAGATCGCGCTGGTGGCGCCTACTTTACCGAAGTCGAAGCACTGTAATGCAACAAAGAGTGAGTCTATTCAAATTCGATCGCATCGCGATACTGTTGGTTCTGCTTGGTGCTTTCGATCCAACCGCTAAGTGTGCACAGCCAGCTGCGTCGAGCCTTTCGAATCCCAATGTCATCTTCTTTCTGACTGACGACCAAGGCTATGGCGATGTCGGTTGTTACGGCTCACCCGATATTCGTACGCCGCGTCTGGATGCGATGGCAGCCGAAGGGATGAAGTTTACCAGCTTCTACGCGCAACCAATTTGCGGTCCATCACGTGCGGCGCTGATGACCGGTTGTTATCCCATGCGGGTCGCGGAACGAGGCGACACAAAGCAGATCCACCCGATTCTGCACAGTGACGAAATCACCATCGCGGAAATCCTCAAAACGAAGGGCTACGCTACCGCTTGCTTTGGTAAATGGGATCTCGCCAAGCACGCTCAGGAAGGGTTCTTCATGGACCTTTTTCCTACACGGCAGGGATTTGATTATTTCTTCGGTACTCCGACGAGCAATGACAGAATTGCCAATCTATACCGTAACGAAACGCTCATCGAGCCCAAAACGGATATGGCGACGCTGACCCGACGCTACACCGACGAAGCGATTGGCTTCATGCGGAAGCACAAGGAGGAACCGTTTTTCGCGTACATCCCGCATACGATGCCGCACACCCGACTGGATGCGTCGCCGCAATTCAAAGGCAAGAGTAAGCGAGGTCTTTACGGTGACGTGATCGAAGAGATTGATTTCAATGTCGGTAGAGTGCTCGACGCCGTCACAGAAATGGGGCTGGCGGACAATACCTACGTCATCTTCACCAGCGATAACGGACCGTGGCTGATCAAGAATAAAGATCATGCGAACGGGCGATTACCGAGCGATCACGGTGGATCAGCGGGGCCGCTTCGCAGCGGCAAAGTATCGACGTTTGAAGGCGGCGTGCGAGTGCCTTGCATCGTCTGGGGGCCCGGTCGAGTTCCCGCCGGGACAACGTGCGACTCCATCGCCAGTACGCTGGACTTGCTGCCAACGCTGGCTGCATTGGCGGATGCTGAAACCCCTTCGGATCGAGTGATCGATGGCGAGGATATTCGGCATCTGTTCCATGGTGAATTCGATAAGGCGACGGCCGACAAAGCGTACTACTATTATTTGCGAGTCCATCTGCAAGCCGTTCGTCAGGGCCAGTGGAAGTTGCACTTGCCACGCGATGCCGAACCGATTGGGGCGGCTCCCTTCAGTCGGAACACGCACATCGCGGCAGCAGATCGGATTGGTTTCGACATTCCGTTTCTGGTGGATCTTGAAAACGATCTTGGTGAAACAACCAACGTGGCTGACGAACATCCGCAAATCACCGAGCGATTACTTGAACTGGCCGAATCGATGCGTGAGGACCTTGGAGACTATGATCGAGTTGGAAAAAACATGCGGTTCTTTGACACAATTGGTCCGCGTCCAACCACACCGCCTGTTCCGGAACAGCCTAAAAAGTCAGCCGGGAAAACTAAGTCGAAGTAGCAACGACTTCTGTATGAGATCGCGTTAACAAACTGTCGAATCACACGCACGCAATCGTATCGGTGGCATCCCTTCCACCGTTGCCCAATCTTGATCGTGATTCATACGACGGCAAGATGCAACCGATACTCTCTATCGACAAACCATGATTAATAAATTTTAGTGATGAAACCACTGCTCGCACCGTCGCACTGTGGCGGATAGCAGCAATCATTGCTTCGGTTAGCGGTAGACTATTGTTGCGACGGCAATCCGACATAACGCTATTTGTTGCAAGGTGTCCTAAGACGACTTTGCAGTCACCCAAAACATCTGTTTCGTCAGTTTAATAGCTGAATTGGATGCAGCCTTTTTCGCTTGTGTTCGCAGGATCCATTCACGCAGGTCACGCCGCTCTACGAGAAGTCGACGTGTCGCAAATCATCAGCTCGATGACGCAATTTCTTCTCGCAATGACGGCTCGTTTCACCACAATCGGTGATAACGGCTGGTTCTGTGGTCGTTTTTTGTGGGCAGAGACCAACGACGATTGAACACAATGTAAGTGTCGGTGTGAAATAGCTGCCGTCGCTAGACGGTGGACCTAGGCCGATTGTCGCGTTCTGCGAGCATAGCCATAACAGTTATTGGTTGTTGCGATTCCATTTAAGATAGGACAACTGCCGTATGCGACACGTATCTCCGTTGATCGTCTTCCTTGTTTCTTGGCCTGTATTTGTGACTTTGTCTTATTCGGCAGATCCAATAAGCGAAAAGCAGAAAGACGACAGTTCCGGCTGGGAAAGTTCTCAGTGGGTTCGGGTGCCGCTCAACATACATCTCGGCAAACGGTCAGGTGACTTGACGGACGATGAAGTCGCGTTCATTGCCGGGCACAGCAACTTGATCGTCTTGGAGAAAAGTCACGGGCTGACTATCCATGGCAGTACGGAAGCCGGGATTGCAGACTCCGCGCGTCGCATCACGACTCTCAATCCTGATGCGAAGGTGTTGTTCTATTTCAATGCGTTCATCAACTGGCCGGGCTATGACGCCTTTAAGACGTATCGTCCCGAATGGACTTTGAGACACGCGAACGGCAGTATCGTCAAGCACACTTCAGGGACTCCCCGACCGGATCCTTCCAACCCGGAGTTTCGCGAGTGGTGGTCGGATACGGTCGTTAAGGCGAACAGTTCTGCGCCGCTCGGTGGCGTTTTCATTGACGCGTTGCCGCAAGCACTCTCGCCGTCACTCGTCGCACAAGTCGGTGATGTCAAGGCACGCGAAGTCGTTGCTGGACTACGCGAGATGATCGCGCTCACCAAACGCAAGCTTGGACCAGAAAGTATTGTTCTCGCCAACGGTTTGCGAACGACAGATTTTCGAGAGATACTCGATTG
>JBGSMN010000180.1:0-6061 GCA_041740155.1 Rhodopirellula sp. | reverse complement strand
AAGATCGAACCAGTGATAGTCGGTCGTTTCGCCAGTGGAGAGGTTGAAGACTTTATCGGGAGTGCCTTTGTCGTAGCCCCACGTGTTGTAGCCCGTGAGGGTTGTGTTGCCATCGGGATCAGTTTCTTGAGTGACTGCTCTGTCGAATTCCGCGTGGTACTGTCGGGTGGTAACGCGGTCATCGCCACTGCGGATGGCCCACGCATCGGCTCCATCGTAAACTTCTTCACACCAAGAGAATTCCTTTATCTTGCAAAAGTCGTTCGTAAGTCGAAAGTTCCGCCAACGAATTGCAGTCATGTTCCAAATCGAAGTGTTTGAATAAGAGTTTTGGGTGAGTGACATCCTTGATCAAGCGATGCAATCCTGCATCCCAAGGCAGTGGCGACTCAACATCCCAAGTACTAATTGCATTCGACCCAAGTTTTTTGGCCAGCATGTAGCAACCGTGCAACGGTAGCATGAGTATTTTTGCATCAGGTGGATTACTCCGTTTTGCGCGACAGGTTGTTCCGTAGTTTTGCATTTGAGCATTGAAAGCGTAGGGGTCGTTTTCCTGAATCGCTGCAAGTATTGATAAAAGACGCAAGCCTATTTTATCGGATGGTGAACTGTTTGAATATTCTGATATTAAAGGAAGGCAATTCAGCGATCTTCCGGAAATTGCTGGACGAAGACAGCTATACAAATAGGCATTAAAATCATCCCGCCACCTGGGTGTCGCGACAGACGGTAAATTATTAGCAAAGAAATCCAGCAATGGTTGGTCATTCAATGCAAGTGAAGTCAACAGCAAATAGCTGCAATCTTGCAAGCCACCGAAATTCGCGTTTCCTTTTCGAAATACAAGGAGTTCCTTTCGGCTTTCAAGGAATAGAGCAACAGCGAGGACAATGGGGCAATTATGCGTAAATCGGTATATCACGGAACGGCGCACACGGTCAAATTCCGTAGAGATGAAATTGCATGCTGATGCAGAAGGATCTACCAATGAGCCAAGCTTTTCTATCAGGCGTTTGTCTGCGGTTCTTAACATGGTTTATGATCTTCGGTAGGTAATTCCAGGCCATCTATTATGATGGGTGTTGGCAGAAAACGGACGATATACTGAGCCGATTAGTTTGAGTTGAAACCCTTTTCGGTCAACATTAAACCCGTGGAGAACGCTTCGCGTGGGGTCAGACCCGGGTTTCTGGATTCAGCTTGCCCTCAAACCCGAAACCCGAGGCTGACCCCGGCGAAGCCCTCCAACGACTGCAAGTCGGCCGTCTTTTGCAGTTTGAGTGTCGCACCCCGATCGGGATATCCCTCGGCAGGTTGCTTCTCAGCAGAGCTTGCTTCCGATTTACCCGGCGGTTTTAAGTTAACGAACTCTACGGCAATCCGCAAATCATTTGGACACCACCGCTATGCCTGATAAAATCCACCGTGCTGAACTCCAATTAAGGACTGCGCACCCTACCGTCGGATGAGCCTTTTTTGTGAAGTGCCCGGTGTCGCTTATATCGCTGGCGATCATTCACTTGCTGATTAGGCGTCTGGTGCGGAATCATCGAAAGGTTATCTTTTGACGGAACTCACCATTTTTCTCTCGGCGATGCCACAACAGGCGCATGCGATTCATGGCAAATTTGACACAACCTCTGAAGTGGCACGGCGGCAAGTACTATCTGCGGAACTGGATCATCGGTTTGATGCCGCCGCACTTGCACTACGTCGAACCTTTTTTCGGGGGCGGAGGCGTGCTGCTTGCTCGCGATACGAGGCGTGATTGGATGGCGTGCGGCGACAAAAAAATGACTGCCGCCGAGCAGGGTTGCAGCGAAGTTGTCAACGATTTGCACGGGGAACTCATCAACTTTTGGCGGGTGCTGCAGGATCCCGAACACTTTGAAACGTTTCGGCGACGCATCGAGATGACGCCGTTCAGCGAAGCGGAATTTGATCAGGCGCTGGAGCATTCCCAGCAGCAAGGTCCTGACGGAGATGTATCGCCGATTGAACGAGCGGTACAGTTCTTCATTTTGGCGAGACAATCCCGTCAGGGGTTGATGAAAGATTTCGCGACGCTGTCACGCAACCGCACGCGGGGTCGGATCAACGAACAAGCTTCCGCTTGGCTCGGTGTGGTCAACGGTTTGGCTGACGTACACCAGCGATTGAAAGGCGTCGTGATTCTCAATCAGAACGCCACGGATGTTATTCGCAAACAAGATGGTTTGAAGACGCTGTTCTATTGCGACCCGCCGTATGTTCACGAGTCGCGTTCGACGACGGGTGAATATGCGTTTGAGATGACCGAAGCGGATCACGAAAAATTGCTCGCAACTCTCGCGGCCATCCAAGGCAAATTCATGTTGAGTGGATATCCCAGCGAGTTGTATTCATCGTGGGAGCGGAAACAAAATTGGAACCGGCATGATTTTCTGATCGACAACAAAGCCGCGTCAGGCTCGGTCAAGGAAAAGAAGACTGAGTGTTTGTGGTGTAATTTCTAGTGGAAGGCCGGATTTCAGATTTTAGGTTTCAGAGGGCAGTTGAAAATGCGATGTCAATTAGGTCTTGGCTGGCATGATTCCCGCGACGATCATCCCGGCGACGAGACCTCCCATGTGGGCACCGTTGGCGATGTTCGGTAGGAGCGGAGTGAAACACAACACCAAAAAACCAAGCATAAACTTGATGTTGAAAGAGGGGATTTCAACGGGATAGCTCCGGTCCACTTTGGGTCGTATCCAAACAAAACCGAACACGCCGAACAGCGCTCCCGAGGCACCGATCGCTCGCGCACCGCCAAAGGGGCCTCCGATCAAATCGGCTAAAACGATCTGGCTGAGCGTGGCGATCCCGCCACAAATCAGAATCAGCATCAAGTAAAACAGACTGCCGTGGATGCGTTCGACCACACCACCGAGCACATACAGGTTGAACATGTTGAACACCAAGTGAAAGATGCTGCCGTGCAACAAGATTGGCGTGAACAACCGCCACACTTCGCCTTGTTTCAGCGAGGCGAGTCCGTCACCCTCGGTGGCCACAAACAATGGGTAGTCGACGCATGACAACGCGTTGTACAGAGTTTGCTGAATGGTCGGGCCACCGCGACCGACCGGGCTGACCGCTCCATCAACGCCAGCGAATTCGGTCACGAATCCGATGAGCGTGGCCAGCACGACGATGGCGATCGTGATGGGAATGGAAGCGGGTGATTGATCGCCAGCTAGGCCACCCAGATTTTGACCACCGAGATTTCCCTTCGTACCACGACGGAGTTGCATCTGTGCTTTCTTTTGAGAAGCAATTTTCTCGGCAATTTCCGCTGACCGCTTCCTTCGTTGTCGCTCCGCTTCCGCCGACACGTCATACTGCCCAGACGCTGGATCGGATTGGAACTCCGCGATTAGTTCTTTCGCGCGAGGCACGTCCTGTTCGCTGCGAATCCATATATCATGCGGTGTCGAGGACGGCGGTGCTGATTCGTCACTCGAACTCGCTTTGGCGTCAATCGATTGTGTCTGCAAATAGTCGCAGAACCGGTTCGCTTGAGACTCGTTGGGTAGGTTGCCGATTCGCCGCATAAGAAATTTTTCCTGTTTTTCGTCAAAGAGATACCATGTTCTACGCACTTCTGTCCCAGATTGCACGCCCGGTTGTCAAAACCTGTCTATTGGTGACAGCGATGGCCGTGCCAAACTTGTCGGCGGCGGAGCCTGCCGATGCGGTGGAGGCTGATGCACCACAAGCGGCTGCATCGATCAGCAGCTTTCCCACTCCCGTGGACACCGAACCGCTGGCCGCCAGCCATCCGCAGCTTAGCCCGGCGGCCAGTGCGGCGGCGATACGTTTGCCAGAGGGGTTCGTGGCGTCGGTGTTCGCCGCTGAGCCGGATGTCCGCAATCCGATCGACATGGCTTGGGATCATCGCGGACGGATGTGGGTCGCTGAAAACTACACCTATGCAAAAAGTGGCGTGCGTTTTCGTGATGATTTACGTGACCGCGTGATTGTGCTTACGGATGGGGATGGCGATGGTACTCCTGAGGAACAGACAGTGTTCATCGACACAGTCGCGCGGTTGACGAGTGTTGAGGTGGGGCCGGGACCAGACTGGGTTGATGACCCAGTCGTCCGCCAAGCCAACGCCAGTGGTGTGTGGTTGATGTGTCCACCGCAATTGTTATTCGTTCCCGATGTAGACTATGATCTGGTTGCCGATTCGGCACCGATCGTGGTGCTCGATGGTTTTGAAATTGCCCAGCAGAACTACCACAACTTTGCCAACGGATTGCGATTCGGGCCAGACGGTTGGTTGTACGGTCGCTGCGGTGGTTCGTGTCCAGGGCGGATCGGACCGCCGGGCACTCCTGACGATCAACGGGTGGCGCTGGAAGGAGGCATTTGGCGATACAACCTACACAGCAATCGTGTCGAAGTCATCTGTCACGGAACGACTAATCCGTGGGGACATGATTTTAATGAGATCGGTGATCTGTTTTTTATCAACACCGTCAACGGGCATCTATGGCACGGCATTCATGGTGCGCACTTCAACCGCCCCTTCACGCTCGATCCGAACCCGAACGTGTATGCCACGATTGATCAACACGCAGATCATTATCACTTCGATACCGGTCAGGACTGGACGAAGTCTCGCGATGGTGCCGCAAATGATTTCGGAGGCGGGCATGCGCACTGCGGCTTGATGATCTATCAAGAGTCGACGTGGCCAGCATCGTATCGGGGTTCGTTGATGACACTCAATTTCCACGGACGACGGGCCAACCGCGAGAACCTGGTCCGTCGAGGAACCGGCTACGTCGGCACACACGGCGACGATTTTTTTCTGTCGGGCGATGAGTGGTTTCGTGGAATGGAAATGTCAGCGGGACCGGATGGAAACGTGTTCGTGTTGGACTGGAGTGATCTTGGTGAGTGTCACGAGCACACAGGCGTGCATCGCAACAGTGGCCGGATTTACAAAATCAGTGTGACGGCTGATGAGCAGCGGCCACTCGTCGCAGGGAGGCTCGACGCGCTTGCTTCGGAAGACGTTGCTCGATTAGGTGGACTGGTGCTCGGTAACGAACGCTGGTTTAGTCATCAAGCGATGCTGCGATTGTGTGAACTAAAACGAAAAGGTTTCGACATGTCGCCACTAGATAAAGTTTTGTCGAAGCAAGATGCTCTTGACGCCGTGACGCACTGCCGAATTTTGTGGCTACGTCATTTGACATCCATTGATATAAAACGTTTTGAAGATATCAGTCTAGACATCACAGACCATGATCGCGTGCAAGCTGTGGCGATGCGGCAGAAGTTTGAAAACTGGCCGATCGACGATGTTTACGGGCCGAATGCGGCATGCCGTGCGGCTTGGCCAGTGATCATGGATGACGCAAAAAAATTCGTTGAAGAAATGGATCAACTTCACCTCGTAAACTCAGCCAACATGCGATTGGAAGTCGCCTCACTCTTGCAACGGATGCCGGATTCAGTCCGCGCTAGCGCCGCCGCGAATTTGCTTAGAATCAGCGGCGATCTCGACGTGGGTGACCATAACATGGCCAAGCTGATTTGGTTCGGGATCATGCACCGCTCATCGACTCATCCTCAAGAGATGGTGGCGGTGGCCGATGCCAGTGAAACACCTGAGGTCACGACATACATCGCGCGCAGTCTCGCTGAGCAAGTCGACACGACTCCCGACGCCTTTCATGCTTTGTTGAATCTAAGCATTCAAAAATATCGCATGGAGAATACCCCGTCCGCTCGTCTCTGGTGCAACGCGATGCTAGCTGGTATCGAGCAAGGGATCATCGGCGTTCGACGTGTGGATAAACCGACTGCTTGGCCGGAACTACGAACGTTGATCCTCGTCGCTTCGCCAGATCGCCAGCCGCTCGTCGATCAGCTTGATGCGTTGTTTGGTGAGGGGCAAAGCGTCGAGCAATTGCAAGCGATCCTCGACAACAATAAGGCCGACCTGATTGAACGGCTCGCGGCATTCAAAGGACTCGTCGCGGCTTGGCACGAAGAAGGATCGCAGGCCGCCGCTGTCGCT
>JBGSMN010000113.1:0-1897 GCA_041740155.1 Rhodopirellula sp. | reverse complement strand
TTATTGCCGGTTCTGATACTGATGTTTGGCGTTCGCGATGCGGTGCCGATTCTGACCGCGGCCCAAGTGATTGGAAACGCAAGTCGCGTTTGGATAAACCGTCGCGACGTACACTATCCGGTTGTCGGATGGTTTCTCATCGGTGCAGTGCCAATGGGTTTGCTGGGCGGATGGCTATTCGCAGCGGCACCGCTTCCCTTCCTGACTCGATTGCTAGGATTTCTGCTTTTGGTGCTGGTTGTCGGACGTCACGTCACCAGCGGGAAAATGCCGCCGATGCGGCTGCGATGGTTTGCGCCGCTCGGCGGGTTCACGAGCTTTCTGTCTGCTCTGGTCGGAACCGCAGGGCCGATTGCCGCACCCTTCTTTTTGGCGTTTGGTTTGGTCAAGGGAGCTTACATCGGAACCGAGGCTCTCACGGCTTTGTTGATGCACTGAACAAAATTGGTTGCCTACAGCAGCGGCTCGGCGTTGTCGATGCGGGCGGTCATGATCGGTCTGGTACTTGGGCCTTTACTGGTGTTGGGTTCGTACCTAGGCAAGCGATTTGTTGATCGCACTCCCGAACATGTCTTCTCGCGACTGATTGACGTCGCTTTGATCGTGGTTGGACTGATCTTCATTCTTCGGGGTTGAAGTACTGATTCAATAACCATGAAAGAGCTACCAGGGTCAATAGCCACACTAGAACAACAACCCCGACCATCCAGCGACTTGTCGGTTTTTCTTGAGCCTGTTCCGCTTGAATGCGACAATCTTCCATCACTTCCGCCGGTACTAGACGGATGGCGAACCAGATACCAAGCGGCAGCAAGAGTAAATCGTCTAAGTAGCCAATGATCGGAATCGGGTCAGGGATCAAGTCGATGGGACTCAGAGCGTAGGCGGCAACTAATCCGGCTACGAGCTTGGCGTACCAAGGCGTGCGAAAATCACGGCATGCCAAATAAAGGGCGTGAACCTCTCGTTTGAGCGTGCGTGCCCAGTCTCTCCAGACCCGCAGAAACCTCATTAGCTGCTTCTCGGTTGAGTGTTGTCCTTGGAAAGTGAATACTCCATCGACGGCGACAAGCTACTGTTCCGAACGAAAGTCAACGACAATGCAATTCCGAGAAACCACTCCGCCGCTGTGATCCAAAGATAAATTGCATGCTTTTCATAGAAATCGCTCGGCACTGATTGGCCTGTGAAGTCCATCATGCCGGTCAGCTGCCAGTGCCATGCGACAAGTCCAATTTCGATGATCGCAAGTGCGGCGACAGATAGCCATAGGGCGCGGCTACGTTGGTGGATCGCTTCGATGATGAGGCAGACAAGAAAGGCACCGGTCAAGACGTTGTGCCAACCGGTGACGCGCTGCGTGATGAAGCCTTGTTCAACACTGCCGATCATCTCGGTCCCAATGGGCACGACGACGATCGCATAAAAGCAAAGTCCGCCCCACCAAGCTGCCCAAACGAGCAACAAGAACGTCTGCCATAAAGTGCGAATCAAGCTAGGCATTGAATTGGTCATGCACGGCACGTGATTAGTTGCTTCGGAATTCAATCGACTTCGAGAACCTCGCCTTCGGGAGAAACCTTGATGTCCCGGTCTTGCCGTCTTTCGATTTGCCACGAACTTCATAGACGATTCTGTCGCCCTCTTTCTCCGTCCAAGCCGTATCAAAATTGACACCGGGAAGCTTTTCCTTAGCGACTGTCATCACCGATTCGGGAACCTCGTCGATCGGGACCATTTCGGTCTTCTCAAACACTTCGCCACAACCGTCAAAGAACAGCATCAGCATCGACGTAGGAATCAAGAAATTTTCATGGAAGGTGTCCAGTGTGCAAATGAGGAGCAAAAGTGCCAAACGCGGTTAACTAGCTGGACAGCGCCAACTAGCGTCGAGAAC
>JBGSMN010000087.1:0-1653 GCA_041740155.1 Rhodopirellula sp. | reverse complement strand
GCCAGTCTCGACTTGAGTAAGACCTTGGTACGCACCACGAACGAACCAAATTGCGAACGCAACAAGTGTGACGTACAGCAACAGTCGGCGGAGTGAAAAACGCATCAGGTGGGGTTAAGCGCTTTGCTCAGTCGGGGAACGGTAGCCGTAACCGGGCGGCGACGAGAGATTGTCCATTTCAAAACCGCACAACTTCGCCGCTCCGGTTCACGGCATTGTTATTTGGCGTCTTTCGCGTCGCCAATACGGTTTGCATTGTTGTAGTTTTCCGTGATCTTCGCTTCGCGATTGACGGGCGTTACGAGTTCAACAGTATGGCCATCGAAATCCTTGACGACAGCGCGGCGACCCCATTCGGTGTCAGCTGGTTCAGTAACGATTGTAGCATCAATTTGACGGAGCAAGTCAATCACGCCGTCTACATCGTCAACATTGAATCCCAGGCGCGTGTTGGTCGTGACGTCGTCAAGATTTCGTTGAGGGTAGATTTCAAATACGAATCCGCAGATGTCGGATGCGTAGTGCTGCGGTCCATTCCCGTGCGCGTGCCGATCAAACAGCATGCCCATCCGCGTGTAGAACGTCACCGCGCGATCGATGTCGGGTGAGCGGATCACAAGCAAGTTTACGACAGGCGGTGCAGCGAACATTCTTGAGCCAAATAACGTTTGGATTCACGGGGTCGGGCCGTGAAAAGTTTGATCTGCCAAAACGCGTGACGCCCGACTCCCGTGCAATCCATTGGTTACCCGCCGTTGTGAATGAAAATCGAAAACGCATGGTTAAGTTCAATCCCAGAGGACCTGTGGCATCTGTGCGAAAACGCGATCACTCCAGACCTGACGCGGGCGGATCGTAAACTCGCCATCCTGTCGGACAGCAATTGTCTCGATTCCCAAATTTGTTTTCAAGTGGTCACGGCCAGACAGCGTAATTGCACGCAGGTTGAGACTGTCTCCGTGCCAGACCATGCGTGTCCGCCCCAGTCGCTTGCGTACTAAATCGAGCACGGTCGGATCTATCTTATACTGGTCACGAAATCCCTTGTATTCTGAATTAAGTGGGAATTTGAGCAAGGCATCAGTGGAGTCGAGTACTGAATGGCCGCGCACATTGTCGTCCATAACGTCAAGGATCAAATAGGCGAGCTGCTTTGGGTATGCGCGCCACAAGAACTCCCATCGCTCTCTCAAGATCTCCCTCAGAGCCACACCGTCGCGCCGAAGTTCTACCACTTGGTATGGTCTGTCCAATTCTACCCCTAGCCAGACTGCGACGAATGCCGAAGATCCGAGCCCTCTGCCAGCTCGTTCGAGGCAACGTGGGCCGCAGAAGATCCAGTAGAACCAGATACCTGGCAGGCTTGGGAAACGGTCGACGTTATACCAAACGATTCTCTCATCTGGTGGCAGGCCCAGGTCTTTGCGGCAGCATTCGTCAAGGTCGTCGAACGAATGGCTACCGCTCATCAATGTACGTTCGCTCGGAATTGCGGTCGTGGGCTTCAGTCGGGTAACGATTAAGTTCACCCGTTCGGCTGTGTTGAGTTGACCTCTCGAAACCATGTTCCGCCGAATCGTGGTGCAACGACTTTGTTGCACTGGCATCGATGCCACTTTCAGAGCGTCAGATTCACCGAATTGAGGCGATCTC
>JBGSMN010000086.1:0-2067 GCA_041740155.1 Rhodopirellula sp. | reverse complement strand
GTAGCTGGCCGGACGCCTCGTCGCTCCCATTCTTCTTCTTTCTCTGCTTGCTGCTTCTCGGCGGTTTTCGTGTCGATCAACTGCTGACCGTGAAAATCAGTGATAATGTATTGGTTCAGCTTCGATATATATTTGTCGCCGTTGCTCCAGAAAAGCAGCAGAGCGATACACTCGGGACCGACAACGATGAGAAAGACGATCATTAACCGCATTATTGTTCCGTTTGTTGTAGCATGTAATCAACGTGTTCGTAGACAGCAACGCTTGATCAAAGTTGGGTTACGCGATACCGACGAGCGACCAAGGCAACCCGACGGCCAAGAACCCTTGAATTCAGAATCCGTCCGATCCGCCGCCTGGGTTGACCGCCTTGTTCGTCGGAGTTCATCGCATCGGGAAACGTCATACGGCCCTAACTTCGGACGACGCTGAGGCCAGTGATATTCTCGTATTTATTGATCCACTTTTCGAGTTTCTGTTCGTTCTTTGCACTCTTAAGGACAAGTGGTTTAACATTCGATCCTGCCAACCGCAAAGAATAAGTTCCGAGGATTTCGTTAGTTTCGAGTCTCGTATATCCCGATTCTGACTTTTCCGTGAGTGGTCTGCCAAACCAATACCCTCGTGAAACGATTGTGATATTTCCGTTCGAATGGCGTTTCAAATATTGCCTTTCTCGGATGGGGCGACGAGTTACAACTCGAACGACAAAACTGATTATGACGTATGCGGGCCATGCAAAGACCGCCGCACTTTGCCACATCCATACTTCCCCTTTTATCCCGGTTTTAAACTTTGTAATCCAGTCCGTCGACAAGATCAGTGGGGTCACGAGTACACCAACGAGCGTCACAGTGGCAAAAATCATACCGACCGTTCCGAAATAGTAGTAAAAGAAGTCTGATCTGAGGAGAACTTCGTTTGGTGCCGGCTTAAATTTAGACTCCCCGCCTGTGGAGGAGGTCGGACTTCTCGACTGAACTTCAAATAAACCACCAAGTGCGGATTCGGCAAGAGGCGTTAGTTCATACGAATTCTTGGTTTCAGTTTCCGCTGCCACAGACGTAGCGTTTTGAGCAGGGGGCGATGTGGTAATGAATTTAAGACCCTTCACCGTTGAAGCCGTGAGCCATTTCTCTTTGTCGGTGCTGAGCTTGTGACTTGGTTTCAATCGCCCACGCAATGCAAACTCGCGAATTTGTGCAATGCTGAATGGACCATGAATGGTGGCACCTGCACGAATCCAGTATTGAGCCATGGGATTCAATCCAATTGGAAGAAAGCGGTTGTGCAGTCATCATCGACGTTTCAGACAACAGCACGGCAAAACAAGAATTCGATCAAGGGGATTACTGACGAACGGCAGCCGTAACCGGGCGGCCGAATAAGAACTTGAATTCAGGAAACGCGTTTTCGGCTGCTCCGGTTCACGGCATTGTTACGCCACATTGTTGCTAAACGCACTGCTCAAGGTAAATCACGCGTCGCAATTGTTCGATCGTGAAAGTCGCAAACTCTTCAAGTTGCTTTTCGTGGTACTCGGGACGTGCAAGCAAGTCGTCGTCGTCATGTGGATCGTTCACGTGCACCCAGCGATTGCGAAAACGACGAATCCGATGAAGCTCCACACGTAATTCCGCGTCGATTGGTGATTGTTCAATTAGATCATAGAACCCCAAACGGTCGCTATTGTGAAAGCTTGAATACTCGTATCGCAGGTGACATTCCATCGCGGCTTGGGCGGAGAGAATCGCGGACAGATGTGCGCCCGAACAGAAGGCTGTATCCGCATCCCGGACGAGTGAAGCGGTCCATTCCGAGAGCATCACGCCGCCCTTGAGATAACGCTCGTCTAGCGACACGATGAATTCCCATTTTGCATCTGAGCTCACGTGAAACTCTCCATTGAGTTCGGCGTATTGTTGCGTAACGATTAAGTTCACCCGTTCGGCTGTGTTGAGTTGACCTCTCGAAACCATGTTCCGCCGAATCGTGGTGCAACGACTTTGTTGCACTGGCATCGATGCCACTTTCAGAGCGTCAGATTCACCGAATTGAGGCGATCTC
>JBGSMN010000066.1:0-51410 GCA_041740155.1 Rhodopirellula sp. | reverse complement strand
AGTCGAAGTGTCGATGAGAGATCGCGATCATGCGAGTTGTCGTTCACCGCGATCGTTTGGGGATCGACCAGTCGGCTATCGGCGACGTTTCCGGTCGCGATCGTGAATGTAAAAGTGCTGCCTTTGCCGAGTTCGGAAACCACGTCGACTTCGCCGCCGAGCAGTGAAGTCAATCGGCGGCTGATGGCGAGTCCCAAACCGGTGCCACCGAAATGACGGGACACGCTGGAGTCGCCTTGCACGAACGGCCGGAACAACTTCGCTTGCTGCTCCCTGTTCATGCCGATTCCGGTGTCGGTGATGCGGAAGCGAATTTTTGCACCAGATGTAGTGGATCTTATTGAAGATCCTTGTCGTTCGGGATCTTTAATAAAATCCACCACGATTTTCACCCCACCATTCTTCGTGAACTTGATCGCGTTGCCGACTAAATTGATCAGAATCTGTTTCAATCGTTTGGAATCGCTTTCGATCAGCGATGGTAGCTTGCCGTCGTAGACCACTTCCAACTGCAAATTGTTTTCCTTCGCTCGAACTTCCATCACGCTCCGCACATCCTCGATCACTCGCGTAACATCGAATCGCTCGCGATCAATTTCAAACTTCCCTGCTTCGATCTTCGACAGGTCCAGAATGTCGTTAATGATCTCCAGCAAGTAGCCGCCGTTACGACGGATGGTGCCGAGGTGGCCGATTGCTTCTTCATTGCTCAAGTGCTCACGCAGCAAATCGGCATAACCAAGGATCGCCGTCATCGGAGTCCGAATCTCGTGCGACATGTTCGCCAAAAACGCACTCTTGGATTCGCTGGCGGCGATGGCTTGAGCGCGTGCTTGTTGCAGCGACTCTTCAAAGTCACGTTGCTGTGTGATGTCGACGATCGTGCCAATCAACTGCGTCGCTTGGCGATTCTTCCCACTGCCCGTGTGAACCGGTTTGGCTTGCAAACGCACCCAGCGCAGTTCGCCATCGGGACGAATGATGCGGTGGTCGATACTGCGGCTCTCGCCTTCGGGCAGGCTTAACAATAGACGATAGAAGTCTCCGCACATCGCGCGATCATCTTCGTGGACCCAGTCCGGTATCGCACCGGGTGTCAACTTGTGATAGGCATCGTCGGGCAATCGCAGCAGGCTCTTCATCTCTTGTGAATACGTCACGACCCCAGCTTCGATGTCGGCGTGCAACATGCCGAACCCGGCAGCCGCTGCGGCGGTTCGCAATCGTTCTTCGCTCATCGCGATCGCCGTTTGAGCACGATGTCGTTCGTCGGCATCAATCACACTGCCGACGTAACCTTCAAAGCTGCCATCGTCGCTAAATCGTGGACGGCCGGAGTCGATAACCCAGCGATAACCGCCATCCGCCGTCTTCAATCGGAAGTCGATTTCGTACGGTTCGTGATGCTCGGCGGCGGCCAAGAAAATGCGTCCGGCATCTTCACGTTCATCCGGATGCACCATGTGGGTCCAGCCCAAACCATAACCGTCCGGTTCAACTTGCCCCGTGAAGTCATACCAAGACTGCGACAGGAACGTGCATTGATGATTCTCGTCGGTGACCCACAGCATCGCCGGAGCGGCATTGGCCAGTCGACGAAACCGCTGTTCGCTTTCTCGCAAGTTAATTTCGTACAGCTTGCGATCGGTCATATTCGAGACAATACCGAAAAACTCACTGGGTTGACCGTCGATGGGTGGTTGCACTCGACCCACCGCTCGGATGTGCCGAATTTGTCCGTCGCGCAACCGAATCGGATACTCTTCGTCGTACTTGCATCCCGTTTCCATGGTGCGCTGGATCGCCTCGCCGATTCGGGCCTGAACCGCTTCGTCCATCTGCTCGATGAAGTTGGAAAGAGTTAGTTGTTCGTTTTCTTCAAAACCGAACATTCTGTTTAATGCAGGGTTGGACAAGACCTCGTTGGTCTCCATATTCCAACTCCAAGTCGCAATCTCGCTCACCTCCAGCGATAGTTCCAGTCGTGACATGGCGCGGGCCAATTGGGTTTCGATTTGCTTGCGTTCGCTGATGTCGACACCGGACGGGATCAAATGTGTGATATCACCCGCGTCATTACGAACGGGATGCAGCATGAAGTCGATTGTCGTTCTCGCATCATCTGCCACCCTAATCGTCGCGTCGTAGCGCACCGTTTCTCCGGCCATCGCTCGTGCAAATGCTTCCTGAAGCTGGCGAGTCACTGCGTCGTCGTAATTCCACCAATAACAGTCCCAGAACCTACGACCAATCACGTCTTCGCGTCGCAGTCCCGCCGCGAGCAGCGCCGGGGAGTTGGCTTCGACCAGTGTGCCGTCGGTTTCCAAAACACCGACCATCCCCAACTGATGGTCAATCACTCGTCGCAAGTGAGCTTCGCGATCTTGCAAGTCGCCTTCAAATTGTTTTTGCTCGGTGATGTCCCGAACTTCGATCACCGTCGAGATCGGTTTGCCGTCTTCAAATATCGGGCTTGCCGCACACAGTACAGGGAACGAACTGCCGTCCTTGCGGAAGAACCAATCTTCGTGCGCCCGGACACTGTAGTCCTCTGGTAACGCGCGGTCGATCGGGCACTCGGACATCGGATAGCGACGACCGTCGGGGTGGTGATGGTGAATCAAATCGTGCAGCGGTTTGGATTGCAACTCTTCTAGGTCATAGCCAAACATCCGCACACAAACTTCGTTGCAGTAAGTGACGTATCCGCGCTCGTCCATCATGAACAAAGCGTGCGTCGAGTTCTCGGCAATCGTGCGGATCAACGACTCGCTCTTGAGCAATTGCTCCTCAGCGGTCTTGCGATCATGGATATCAGTATTCATGCCGACCCAGCGACGAATCGTACCGTCATGATCTCGCTGAGGAACTGCGCGAACTTGTGTCCAGTGATACTCGCCGCTGACGTGCCGCAGTCGATACTGCACATCCAGATATTCGCCCGATTCAACCACCGACAACCATTTGCTGATGGTTGCTTGCTGATCTTCCGGATGAATCGCATCGAGCCAACCACGGCTAACCCATTGCTCGAACGTTTGGCCGGTGAACTCACGCCAACTCAGGGAATCGTCAACAACCGTGCCACTTGCGTCCGTCGTCCAAACAATTTGCGTTGAGGCTTCAATCAACAGCTTGAAGAGTTCTTGGCTATCGTTCAACTCCGTCACATCGCTGAACGTGACCACGATGCCATCGTTTTCGCCGCCGGGGGTGCGATAGGGAATCACGCGGCGGATGTACGTTCGGCGGTGGCGGGTGGCAACTTTGTCTTCGACGATGGCTTCGTCCTGTAGCGACACCGGGTCAGGCAGTTCCGGCATGTTGCCGACTTGCGGAACAAACAAAGTCAGCGGTCGACCGACATCGGGTTCCTGTAAGTCATAGATCTCACAAACCGCTGGTGTGAATCCGCGTATCCGTAAATCGTTGTCCAAGAACACCGTCGCGATTTGTGTACTGCGGAGCAAGTTTTGAATGTCGTTGTTGCTGCGGCCGAGCTGTTCGTTGCTGGTTTGCAGCTCCTCTTTGGACGTTTCCAGCTCTTCGTTCGCCGATTGCAACTCCTCGTTCATAGAAAGTAGTTCTTCATTGGACGATTTGAGTTCCTCGTTGGAGGACTCAAGCTCTTGCACCGTGCGCTCGAGCGCGTCGCGAGTTCGTGACAGTTCGATTTCAAGTTGCTCGATGACTTTGGTCGCGGTCTTGTCAGCGATCGTGGTCGCGTCAATCTTCGGGAGGTTATTTGGATCGTCGTCGACTCGTAGCGGTGTGCCGATGCGATGAAACGCAACCAAGTGCAGGCTCTCTTCTTCGCCCATTTCCGGCATCGGTTGCACGGTGATATGAACCCGTTGCAATCCGCCTTCAAGCGGAAGCGACATGTCTTCGGCCAGCGCACGGCGGCGGTGACGCTTAGCTTCTGCCAAGGCCGCTCGCAAGCCGATACGAATGTTATCGTGCGCCATTGCGATGACGTTGTTCTTAAACTTGCCCGCTGTTAGTTGCAAAAACGGCGCGGGATCAGACGACAACGAGTGAATTTCGCCGTCGTCGTCAATCACTGCCCATTGCGGCGAGAACTCGCCCAAGACAATTTGCTGAGCATAGCGAAACAGGTCCACTTCACCACCTTCGCCGTTGCCGGGATGTGAAAAGCGATTCATGTTGACGAGGCGAACATCAAGGTTGGGTGGAGAATCGAGCGCTGTCAATCGACGCTGGAACAAACGGTGCTGCGTGTGCAGCGTACGAAACAGTTCTTTGTTGACGGAGAGGGTTTCCGACGGTCCCAAAAACAGATACCCGCCTGGATTGATCGCGTAGTGGAAAAGCGGAATCAGTTTCTTTTGCAGATGACTGCCGAGATAGATGAGCAAGTTTCGGCACGAGATTAAATCGAGCTTGGTGAATGGCGGATCGCTGATCAGGTTATGGGCAGAAAAGACGATCGAGTCGCGGATCGCTTTGGCGACAAAGAATTTGTTGCCACGTTTAGTGAAGTGTTTTTGCAATCGCGCGGCAGAGACCTCATCTTGAATGCCCACCGGATAACCGCCAGCGCGAGCGATGTTGAGAGCTCGGTCGTCAAGGTCGGTGGCAAAAATTTGGAACGAGACATTGCGTTCCGATCGCTGGATGATTTCCTGCATCAGGATGGCGATCGAGTACGCTTCTTGACCGGTCGCGCAACCGGGAACCCAGATGCGAATCGGTCCATCGCCTTGGTGGTTTTTCACCAGCGGGGTTAGGATGTGTTGTGCTAGTGAGTCGAACGCTTTGGGATCGCGGAAGAACGCCGTCACACTAATGAGCAAATCACGAAACAACTGTAGCGCCTCCTCACGCGACGCTTGCAGCAGTTCGATGTAGGCGTCGACGCTGGGCAGTTTCAGGATGTGAATCCGGCGACGAATGCGTCGTGCGAGCGTGGTCGTTTTGTAGTGCTTGAAATCGTTTTGGGTATGCGTTTCGACGGCAGCGGCGATTTGTGGAATGGCAACGATAATTTGACGGTTCAATTCGCTAGCGCCATCCCTGTCGTCGGCTGCGGTCATGTGCTGGGCGTGGTTACGAATCTCAGACGCGATCTGGTTTGGCGTTAGGACGTGGTCGACGATGCCCAGAGCTGCAGCGGACTGCGGCATGGATCGCTGCGCGGCAGATTCGGCGTGTTGTGCAATCGTCATACCGCCCGCGTCACTGATCGCTCGTAAACCGAGTGTTCCATCGGTCCCGCCACCAGACAGAATCACGCCAACGGCCAGTTCACCGCAATTGTCCGCTAAGCTCTCCAGCAAAGAATCAATCGGCGCGTGCTGCTCGCTGCGATTGGTAGTGGATGAGGTTACGAGTCCTGCGCTGGGGGACTCGTGACCACGTCCACTACAATCGAAAGCTTGCAGCTTGCCATCGCGGAGAACTAATGCTGTTCCGTTTTCGCTCAGATAAACCACGCTTGGTCGAATTGGGACCAATACGTGACGGTTGACGATCGTTAAGTTTGCGATCTGTTCTTTGAGTTCGGTTAAGTCGGACACGCCAACGACACTCAGCACGACTGCGATCGACGTTTTTTGATCTGCCGTGACCAACTCGTCAATGATTTGACGTGCGACTTCCAAGCTCTCAGCTCCGACGCCAATGCCTGCGACTACCAGGGGTTTGTTGCTTTCTCGTTCGCCGTCCCCGGCTTGCATTTTGGCGTCAGTTTGTTCCATTATCGTGGTTGTTTCCGAATTCAATCGTTAAAGGACTCGTCCCCTCGTCCATTAATACTGGTGTAAAGATGTCTGCCCCAATTCAAGGTCCAAACGAACAATTCCAAGACGCCTTGACGCGGCTGGGTGGTGACATCGAATTGATGAAGACAATGGCCGCGATTGTAGTCGAGGATGGGCCGATTTTACAGCGGCAGATGGTCGATGCTGCATCGGCAGACGACTGGGTGTCCACCGCCGACGCCAGCCACAGCTTACGAGGGTTGCTGGCTACTTTTCAGTTGGGCGGAGCGGTCAGCAAGCTGGAGCAATTGGAACGGCTGGCTCGCCAGGGTGATGGTCCAGCGGTGAAGTCAATGCTCGGCGAATGCGTCGCAGACGTAAAATCGCTAATCAGGCAAGTTTCTTTGGTGTAGTGGGATTCGCCAGAATTCCTTTTCTTAGCCTAAGGATTTCTTGGCGAAATCCACTACGGACACATTGGCACGCGATTTGCTTCCCAGCATCACCTTTCACTCGGTTGGCTTCGCGCGTAAGAAATGGAAAAACCTGAAAAGACTCTTCACGAGCGTCCGCCGTGCGGTGAATTTCATGTCGTCGGCATCGGAGCGTCGGCTGGCGGACTCGAAGCCCTCGAATCCTTCTTTCACGCTGTTCCGGCGGACAGCGGGATGGCATTCGTTGTCATTCAGCACCTGTCGCCAGACTTCAAGAGCCACATGGAAGAACTGCTTTCGCGGCAAACCTCCATTCCAGTCAACCGCGTCAACAATGGCGATTGCGTCGAGCCGAACAACATCTACTTGATCCCCGCGAAAATGGAGATGGTGATCAGCGCCGGCAAGTTGCTACTGACCCAGCGGAGCGACGATCGCGCGCTCGTCCATCCGATCGATCAGTTCTTTCGCTCACTGGCCGCGGACGTTGGTCGCTACGCTGTCGGCGTCATTTTGTCAGGAACAGGCAGCGACGGATCGCGCGGCATCCGTGATATTCACGAATCAGGGGGATTGGTGATCGCTCAAGACGACGCGACGGCCAAGTTCGATGGGATGCCCACCAGTGCTCGCGAAACTGGAATAGTCGATGTCGTGTTGCCACCACCCGCGATCGCCGAGGCACTCGTTCGCTACACCCACGAAGGACTCAGCCGAGAGAAGCTTGCCGAAGAAGATCTTGCTTTCGGAAGCATGGAAGAAGAAGCGCAGATCCTGCATCTGCTGCACCGCCGCTCATCGCTCGACTTTGCTCAGTACAAGGCGACCACGGTGGGCCGCCGGATCAACCGTCGCATCCAATTGCTAGGACTCAAAAGCCTCCAAGAGTACGTCAACCGATTGACCATCGACGAGTACGAACTCGACGAGCTGTACAAGGACTTGCTAATCGGAGTCACAAAATTCTTTCGTGACGCGGAAGCCTTTGAAGCATTGCGGCCGATCCTGGTGAAGTCGTTAAGTAAAAAGAAGCCCAGCGAAACGTTCCGTGTCTGGGTCGCAGCCTGCGCCACTGGCGAAGAAGCTTACTCGATCGCGATGTTGATTGAAGAAGAAACTCGTCGACGTGACTTGAAAGTCGACTTCAAGGTGTTCGCCACCGATGCGCATCCTGGATCGTTGCAGGCGGCTGGCAAGGGAATTTACAGTGAAGAAGCTTTGCAAGAAGTCTCGGCAGATCGCCGCGAACAGTACTTTGGTCCTTGCCGCGACGGCTTTCAAGTTCATCGTGACCTGCGGAATAAGATCGTCTTCGCACCGCACAATGTCATCAGCGACGCACCGTTCACTCAAATGGATTTGGTGACGTGTCGCAACATGCTGATTTATCTGCAACCAACGGCACAGCGAAAAGTGTTGTCGTTGTTTCACTTCTCGTTGTGTGCCGACGGGGTACTGTTTCTTGGTCCCAGCGAAACACCAGGCGAACTGAGCGACGAGTTCCAGGCGATCGACAAACGCTGGCGAATCTACAGCAAGCGGCGAGATGTGCGATTGCCCTTGGGCACGCGAGTTAGCATCGGTCGGCGCAGCGATATGTTGCCTTACGCACCAGCGGTTGTGCCGTCCGCCAAGAGCAATCGCGTCGACGCCGATTTGATCAAGACTTACGATCGACTGCTGGCAAAGAAGATGGGCTGCAGCATCTTAATCAGCGAATCCGGCGACATGCTGCACATCTTTGGAGGAGCGGAGAAATACTTGCGACCGCGCGGGGGGCGGCCGTCGAATCATCTGCTGGAAATGATTCATGAATCGCTGCGAGCTTCCATCTCAACGGCTTGGCATCATGCGCTGGCCAAACGCGAAACGGTCCGCTACGCGGCGACTCGATTTGGCGAAGGCGACGCAGCAGAAACGCTTCAAATTTCAATGGTTCCGCTGGCGGGCAACAGTTCCGAACCTTGCGAAACGCTGATCGAGTTTCAACCCTCGCTACGACTAACACCTGAGATCACCGTTCACGACCACGATCGCGGACAGCACGATCAAGCTCGCATGGACTCTCTCGAAACCGAGTTGCGATTCTCGCAAGAAAACCTGCAAGCGACGATCGAAGAGATGGAAACGTCGAACGAAGAACTTCAAGCGGCAAACGAAGAACTCATCGCCAGCAACGAAGAACTACAAAGCACGAACGAGGAACTGCACAGCGTCAATGAAGAACTCTACACCGTCAACGCCGAACACCAACGCCGGGTCGAAGAATTGGCGCTGGCCAACGACGACATGGATAATCTGCTGGCGACAACGCGAGTCGGTGTGATCTTCCTCGACGATGGCCTGTACATTCGTCGCTTCACGCCCGAGATCGCCAGAGTTTTTGGTTTGGACGACCACGATGTCGGTCGGTCGATGGAACCGTTCGCTAGCACGCTGAACCATCCAACACTGCTGGATGATCTGCGCGAAATCTTGGCGTCGCCGTCGGAGAAAGAGCTAACCGTTCGTGATCGTCGCGGCACACCGTACTTACTGCGGATGTTGCCTTACCAAAGCGGCGATACGACGCGTGGTATCGTCTTGACGTTGATCGACATCACGACGTTGAAAGCTGCCGAGTCGGAAATCAAGTTACAGCAACTCGCGATCGAGTCGACTGTCAACGGCATTATCATCACGGACCCGCGACAAGACGGCCATCCAATCACCTACGCCAACCAAGGCTTTGTGAAACTGACCGGCTATTCTCGCGAAGAAATCATTGGCCAGAATTGCAAGTTCCTGCAAGGTCCAGAGACTGACACTGAAACGGTTCAGCAAATTCGCAGCGCTTTGGACAAGGGAAAACCGCTTCGCGTTTCGATCCTGAACTACCGCAAGAACGAGACCACGTTCTGGAACGACTTGCAAATTGCGCCGGTATTCGATGCCGCTGGACAGCTTACAAATTTTGTCGGCGTGCAGCACGATATCACCGACCAGATGGTTGCCCAGCAAGCGCTAATCGAAGCCAACGAGGCGAGTAACCGCGCGAACGAAGCGAAGAATTCATTCCTGGCCACGATGTCACATGAGTTGCGAACGCCGATGACGGCAGTTCTAGGGTTTGCCGAGATGCTCAGTGGCGAGTCGGACAAACCCGATTTCCAAGAGAAGGTCGATACGATCAAACGCAACGGAACGTATCTGCTGTCGCTGCTCAATGACATTCTCGACCTGTCCAAAATCGAAGCCGGGAAGATGCACTTCGAGCGTCGTCGACTAGACATTCGCCGCGTTGTCCGCGACGTCGATACGTTGATGCAACCACGTGCCGCTGAAGCGAACATCCCGCTGCGATTTGAATATGCGACTCAGTTGCCTGCCGAAATTACAGCGGATGAAGTGCGTGTGCGTCAGATTTTGGTGAATCTCATCAGCAACGCGATCAAGTTCACTGAGTCAGGTGAAATTCGAGTTACCACGGTGATGATCCATGACGGCGACGCGCCACGATTGGAAATTAAAGTCACGGACACCGGCATTGGAATCAATCCCGCTCAGATGCAGCGATTATTCGTGCCGTTCAATCAAGCGTCGAAGCAAACGACACGCAAGTTTGGCGGCACGGGTTTGGGGCTGAGTATCTGTAAGCGATTGGCTGAAGGTATGGGCTGTACGATCCGCGCCGAGAGTGAGCCAGGGCAAGGCAGTCGGTTCACGTTATCACTGCCCGTCACGACTGACCAAGCCGATATCACGACTGAGGCGAGCGCAGAACGCACGACAACCTCGGAAGCCAGCTCACAACGCGATTTACAGGCTGGAAGCCCAAATTACCCACGCATCGAAGCACGGATTTTACTGGCCGATGACCGACGTGATATTTGGCAAGTTGGCAAGTTCTTCTTGGAGAAGTGTGGAGCGAAGGTGACAATCGCCGAGAACGGAAAACAAGCCATTGAACAAGTACGGGAGGCACATGACGCAAGCGATCCGTTTGCATTGGTGTTGATGGACATGCAGATGCCAGTGATGGGCGGTAAGGAAGCAGTCGGTGTGCTGCGCAGCGAAGGATTCAAAACCCCGATCATCGCCCTCACTGCTGATGCGATGGAAGGCGAGCGCGAATCGTGCATCGCGATGGGCTGCGACGAGTATTTCCCCAAACCCATCGAGGGCCCCAAACTCCTCGCGATGGTCGCCGAGTTGATTGCCAAATCATCGTCGCCACCCGCCTCCGGCTGGTGAATCTGCACAGTGCACGCCGGAGGCGAGCACGAAATTGTCAGTCCCTATTCCGACGTGGATAAGGGTGGCTGCGAATCATCGACGTACTCACGGTAGAAATACTCGCCCGGTTTCAACTTCGCCTTTACCGGATTATCTCGGATGTAGTGCGTTGCAATTGCATCGCCTCTTCAGTCGGAAATGACGCGAGCATGTGAAGATGATTTGGCATCACAATAAAGTCACCTACCTCGTTGCCGTTTTCCGGTGCAATAAAGAGTCGTGCTCGTTTTTGGCATGCACAATAAAACAAATATGTTGGAGACGTGTTGCTACAATCATTGTACGACAACAACACGTCGGAGGCACATTGCACCATTGATACCAACATTATCCACGGCACGCGAAGTTCTGAGCATCGGCGAATCTACTCCCCATTGTTACCGCACGCCTCTGGCGTCCGAGAAATCTCGCACGCCGGAAGCGTGCGGCGACAATTTACCACTGAAAACCCAACATCATGGAAACCTATCAAGCACTCGCGATTGCACTTGGACTCGGGTTGCTCGTTGGTTTACAACGTCAATGGAAGGCTTCCGAAATTGCTGGCATTCGCACCTTTCCCCTGATCGTGATGTTCGGAACAGTGTGCGCGATCGGTGACGGGACCAGGATCGGTTGGATGTGTGCCGCTGGTGTGCTGGCGATTGTCGTGCTGCTGGCAATCGCCAATCTCGCAAAGATTCGTGCGAAGAACTTCGATTTTGGAATGACCACCGAAGTTGCGGCGCTGTTGATGTTCACTGTCGGCTGCGCGCTGGGGATCGGCGAGACAGGTCCAGCGATCGTGACCGCTGGCGTTGCCGCCGTGCTGTTGCATTGGAAAGATCGATTGCATGGTCTGGTCGCTTCGATGAGCGACAAGGATTTGCGAGCGGTGATGAACCTGGCGCTAATCGGGTTGATCATTCTGCCGATCTTACCGGATGAAACTTACGGCCCCTACGATGTTTTGAACCCCTACAGTATCTGGCGAATGGTGGTCTTGATCGTCGGTATCAGCATGTCGGCGTATATTGCGTTTAAGTTGTTAGGAGCCAAAGTCGGTGCGATTCTCGGTGGCGTTTTTGGAGGCTTAATATCCAGCACAGCAACGACGGTCAGCTACGCAAGACAAACGAAAGACTCGCCCAATGTAAGCGGCATGGCTGCGCTGGTGATTTTGATTGCCTCAGCGATCGTCAACGTCCGCGTGCTGATCGAAATCGGCGTGGTTGCGCCGAACTTACTGAAGGTAGCCTTGCCGCCGATGTCGGCGATGTTGTTGTTGATGGTCGTTGAGTGCGCGATTTTGTATTTGCCGCTAATGAAGCAATCCAGCGATCCGCCAGACCATGACAATCCTGCGCAGCTCAAACCAGCGATCATCTTTGGTGCTCTTTACGCGGTCATCCTATTTGTTGTCGCCGCGGCGAAAGACATTTTCGGTGACGGTGCGTTGTACTGGATCGCAGGCATTTCGGGTTTGACCGACGTGGATGCCATCACGCTTTCCACGGCAAAGATGTTCAATGAAGATCGCGTGGAGGCAGGAACCGCTTGGCGAGTGATCTTGATTGCCACGCTGTCCAACTTGGTATTCAAGGCGGGTGCGGTGGCGCTGCTAGGCAGTCGCAGGTTGCTGTTGTACGTGTTGATTACGTTCGGAATCGCAGTCGCGGGCGGCGGCTTGTTACTGGCTTTCTGGCCCGGCCTAAGCATAGCTGAAATCCCAGGATTGGAATCACTGCTTGATGGTCGGGACACGCCGCAGACAGGTTCGCATTGAAAGAGTGGCACGGGGTTTGCTTTCGATTTGAAACAACCTGTAGTGTGGCTCGTTATCCAGTTTCAGTAGCAGCACCTCTTGTGGACGAGGTTACGAGTCCTACCAGCACAGGAGTTTTTCGAGATGATGATGTCGCGCTGGATGGTCGGACAATGTTACTCAGCGCGAAATTTCGCGGTTTTACTTTCACGTTCGGTGTTCGCGTATCAAGAGTTATCGACGATCGCCAGCAGGATGAACGGGGAGACTGGCAAACTCGGTTTGGTTACGCCTACCGAACCCTACAAGGTCACCGGGAGGTCTGTGAAATGCAGTGCTTGATCGTCAAGCAGGAGTCGACCGGGAAAGTCGAAATCACCATGGATGCTTACTCGAAGTACGACCGGATCGCCAATCCGTTTTACCGTTAGGGATTTCGTTTGTTTGGCAGGCGTTTGCAGAAGCAATTCGCGAAACGATGTTTATGAAAGAGGATTTCTTGGCGAAATCCACTACGGAGCAAATCGATGGATGTTAAACAGAAACTAGCGATCCTTGCCGATGCGGCCAAGTACGATGCCTCGTGCGCAAGCAGTGGCTCGAAGAAAACTCGACCGGGAAGCGAGATTGGATCGACCGAAGGCATGGGGATCTGTCACAGTTACACACCGGACGGTCGCTGTGTTTCGCTGCTTAAAATCTTGTTGACCAACTACTGCGTTTACGATTGCCAGTACTGTATCAATCGCATCTCCAGCGATACGCCCCGAGCGAGATTCACGACGGACGAAGTGGTTTCGCTGACGATGGAGTTCTACAAACGCAACTACATCGAAGGCTTGTTCTTGAGTTCAGGGATCATCCAAAATTCAGACTACACGATGGAGCAATTGATCGCGGTCGCCAAGTCGCTGCGCGCCGATCATCGTTACGGCGGCTACATACACTTGAAGACGATCCCCAATGCCGCGTCGGGATTGATCGAGGAAGCAGGTCGTTGGGCAGATCGCTTGAGCGTCAACATCGAACTACCGACAGAACGGGATCTGGTGCAGCTTGCTCCTGAGAAAAAGCGTCCGCAGATTGTCGGTGCGATGAGTGGGATTCGAGATAAAATTGGTGAGACGAAGGCGGAAACGAAAGCGGGGTTTTCAGCACCTGCGTTTGCTCCGGCGGGCCAGAGCACGCAAATGATTGTGGGCGCGACGCCAACTTCGGATGTCGAGATTTTGAAGACGGCGTCGGAGTTGTACACAGGGCAGAAGCTGCGTCGTGTGTACTACTCGGCGTACAGTCCGATCCCGCATGCGGACGCGCGATTGCCAGGGGCTTCACCGCCGCTGGTGCGCGAGCACCGGTTGTATCAAGCGGATTGGCTGATGCGATTCTACGGCTTTGAAGCGAACGAGATCGTCACGGGTGCGGATCAGAATCTGTCGCTGGACATAGACCCAAAGTTAGCCTGGGCGCTGGCGAATCGACACTACTTCCCCGTGGATGTGAACCGGGCGAGTCGCGAGGAGTTGCTGAGGGTTCCAGGGATTGGTGCGCGCAATGTCGAGCGAATTTTGAGTATTCGATGCTACAAGAGCTTGCGCAGCGAAGACTTGAAGAAGTTGCGAGTTGTTTGGAAACGAACGAGCTTATTTGTCTTGACAGCGGACCATAATCCCAGTGTCGCGGCGCTCGATCGCGAGAACTTGAGCGAGAAGGTTAAACCGAAGAGTACGCAGTTATTGTTGTTCGATGCAGCCGAAAGTGCCGCTACCGGCGAATTGTAGTGGGATTCGCTAGAATGCCCTTTTCCGTAGTTGGATTCGCCAGAATTCCCTTGCCAACTCAGGATATCTTGGCGAAATCCAATACCGATGAACGTAGAAACATTTGAAGAATGGCGAAACGAGGCTAGGCGGTTGCTCGCTCGCAACGTGGCGCCGGATGCAGTGTCGTTTGGATCGGTATCTGAACAGCCCTTACTGGACATGCTCGCCGGAGGCGAGCACGACACTGACGCCCCCATTGAGACCGCAAGCCACTCCGTCCCGAAAGAGTTTTTGCAACTCGCTGAAACAGTCGCTTATCATCGTGATCCGCAACGGTGGAATTTGATGTACCGTACGCTGTGGCGTTTGACGCACGGCGAGCGACACTTGCTCAACATCACAACGGATGATGACGTTTACCAATTGTACCGGATGCAAAAATCGGTTAGCCGAGACGTGCATAAGATGAAAGCGTTCGTTCGCTTCCGCAAAGTTGCCAGCGAAGATGATGTTGAACGCTTCGTTGCGTGGCATCGCAGCGACCATCGCATCTTACGCTTGGCCGCACCGTTTTTCTCGCGTCGTTTCAAAGCCATGCACTGGACAATTCTCACCCCTAACGAATCGGTGACCTGGGATCACAGCGAACTGACGTATGGCCCCGGCGTGCCCGCCAACGATGCTCCCGATGGTGATGCACTCGAAGAGTTGTGGAAGACGTACTACGCTTCGATTTTCAATCCCGCAAGAATTAAAGTCGAAACGATGCGCCGTGAGATGCCTACGAGATACTGGCCGACGATGCCGGAAACGAAATTGATTCCCGAGTTACTCGCTGCCGCACCGCAGCGAGTCGAAGAGATGATCGAGCGGCACGAAGGATTCGCTGAGACGGCGGTGAAGTACATTCCGTCGGAGTTCAACTTGGCGAGTTTGCGAGTCGCTGCCGCAGGATGTCGCGCGTGTGACTTGTGCGAGCGGGCGACTCAAACGGTATTTGGTATCGGGCCTGCGGATGCGAAAGTGGTCATCGTCGGTGAGCAACCTGGGGACGAAGAAGACTTAGCGGGCCAGCCGTTTGTGGGTCCAGCGGGGAGGTTGCTCGGCCAAGCATTCGTGGAAGCTGGAATGGATCGGTCGAGTGTCTATGTAACGAATGCGGTGAAGCATTTCAGCTTCGTCGATCGTGGGAAGCGGCGACTGCATAAGAAGCCATCGGCAAAAGAGATTTTCGCGTGTCGGCCGTGGCTCGAAGCGGAGTTGCTCGCTTTACGTCCAGAGGTCGTTGTGTGTTTGGGTGCGACAGCGGCACAGGTCTTGCTCGGACGTGACTTTCGCCTGACGGACCAACGTGGTCGCGAGCACGTCAGCGATTGGTGTCCGCGAACGATTGCAACTTGGCATCCAGCCGCGATTCTGCGAACGGTCGATCCAGCACGAAAGCAAGAGATGTTTACGCAGTTGGTGGGCGATTTGCAACAAAGTATCGCATGAACAGACTCTTGTATTGGACGAGGTGACGAGTCCTTCCACGGGACTCGCAAAACCTTCGACTACATCAGTTCATGAAAACGCGAAACCCAGTAAAAATCATGTTCGATCAACTTCTCACACGGACGCCTTTGGGTCTGCATTGTCCAGCGGGCGGTTTTTACATTGACCCCAACCGACCAGTCGAGCGGGCGGTGGTCACTCATGCGCATTCTGATCACGCTCGCTGGGGATCGCGACACTATCTGGCTGCTTCGCTGAGCGAACACCTGTTGCGAATGCGGATGAACGATGACGCTGAGTTTCAATTTTTGGCGTATGGTGAGTCAATCACGGTCGGAGGCGTGCGCGTCAGCTTGCATCCCGCCGGTCATATCCTCGGCTCGGCACAGGTGCGACTTGAACTCGGTGGCAAAGTCGCGGTCGTCACCGGCGACTACAAACTCGGTGACAATCCGACTTGCGAAAGTTGATCCAGTGGATGAAAGAGAATCCCAACCGCAGGACATGGAATCCCAAACGACCACCGCCGCTGCGAGTCCTGTGGATCACACCGCTGCGAGCATTGGCTGGCGACACTGAAAAATCCTTGCGTATGCCCATTGACGGACTCGGATTACCGTGGCGGTTGGAGTCGCGGACTGGCGATAGTAAGTCGAGCCTCAAAGCGAAACAGTTGCAGTCGCTGCCAACTGCAATGGTCACGACTCCAGAAAGCCTGTCGCTGATGTTGACGCACGAGCGATTGTTGCAACCGCTTGCAGGCGTTGAATCCGTCATTGTCGATGAGTGGCATGAACTACTGGGAACCAAGCGCGGTGTGCAAACGGAACTCGCGCTCGCGCGCTTGCGCCGACTCAATCCAAACCTGCGAACGTGGGGATTGTCTGCAACGCTTGGGAATTTGGATGAGGCGTTGGAATCGCTGGTTGGCAGTCATAGTGCAAAGACGCGGACCATTACTGGAGTCAAAAAGAAGCGGCTGAAGATTGCGTCGATCATCCCCAACAAGATCGAGCGGTTTCCCTGGTCAGGCCACATTGGCACGCGGATGGTTCCTCAAGTCGTCGAACTGATCGACCAAGTGCAAAGCACGTTGATCTTTGCCAACACTCGCTCGCAAACAGAAATTTGGTATCAACATTTGCTGCAACATCGCCCGGATTGGGCGGGGAAGATCGCTATCCATCACGGTTCGCTGGATACATCGGTGCGGCAATGGGTCGAAGAGGGCTTGCGAAGTGGTTCACTGCGGGCCGTCGTTTGCACGAGCAGTCTCGATCTAGGCGTCGACTTCACTGCTGTCGATCTTGTGATTCAAATCGGCAGTCCCAAGGGAGCAGCGAGACTGTTGCAGCGTGCAGGACGCAGCGGTCATCAACCGGAAGCTATCAGCAGGTTGGAGTTTGTGCCAACCAACGCGATCGAACTGATCGAATTGGCGGCAGCTCAGCAGTCGATTCGCGAAGGGCATTTGGAGGCACGCCCACTGATTTCTAAGCCGCTCGATGTTCTCGCTCAGCATGTCGTAACGATCGCGATCGGTGGCGGCTTTCGCTCGGACGAACTGCTAAACGAGGTTCGTACTTCTCGAGTCTATCAATCGCTGACGAGTGAAGAGTGGCAGTGGGTGTTGGACTTCGTGGTTCGCGGCGGTTCATCGCTGACTGCTTATCCCGAGTATCATCGTGTTGTCGTGAACGATGGGCGATACTCGGTGACAGAGCGAAGAACGACTACAGCTCATCGCATGAATATCGGCACGATCGTCGCGGAAGCTGCGATGAAAGTGAAGTTTCAACGCGGCAAAACACTCGGTACGGCTGAGGAGAGTTTTCTGTCGAAGTTGAAACCAGCAGATAAGTTTCTGTTTGCAGGAAAGCTGTTGAGTTTGGTCCGCATTCACGACAACATTGCTTATGTCAAACGAGCTTCGGGGAAACCGGACGTTGTGCCACGCTGGATGGGTGGTCGTCTGCCACTATCGTCGGAACTGAGTGCGGCGTTGCGAGTGAAAATCGGCGAAGCAGCGGACGGAAAGTTGATCGGACGAGAAATGAAATCGCTGCGAGGTTTGTTTGAAGTTCAACAGCGGTGGAGTACGGTGCCGCGAGCTGACGAGTTACTAATTGAAGCGATCAAAACTCGCGATGGGCATCAGTTGTTTTTCTTTCCGATGGATGGGAGATTGGCTCACGAGGGTTTAGCGGCGGTCGTGGCGTTTCGGCTGTCGCAGCGAAAACGGACAACGTTTGCGATTGCGTGTAACGATCACGGTTTTGTGTTGCAATCGCCGCATGAAGTTGATATTGCTGCGGCGATTGCCGGGAATGTTTTAAGTAGCGAGAGCTTGGTGGCTGACATTTCGCTGAGCATGAACGCGACCGAAATGGCCAAGCGCCAATTCAGACAGATCGCCAGAGTCGCGGGATTGATCCAACAGGGTTTTCCGAGATCGCGGAAAACAGCTAGCCATATTCAAGCGAGCAGCAATCTGTTCTTCGATGTGTTTACGCAATACGATCCATCAAATCTGTTGTTAGAACAAGCCCGACGCGAGGTGTTGGAGCAACAGTTGGAGACGCAGCGGATCGTTAAGGCGCTGGAGCGAATTGCGGTAAGTCGGATCGTGATCGAGAGACCCGAGAAAGTAACACCGTTTGCGTTCCCGTTGTTGGTGGACCGGCTTCGCGAGCGAATCAGTAGCGAGTCGCTGGGTGAGCGGATCGCAAGAATGCAGGCCGAATTAGAGATCGCCGCCGATTCCTCATAGTGGGATGCGCCAGAATGACTCGGTCTGATTATTGAATAGGATTTCTTGGCGAAATCCACTACGGTTAAGAAGATGCTTGAAATACAAATCGGACCGCATGCCTTCCAACTATTGGGAGACAAGGGATTGCATTGGCTGCAAGAGCGAGCGCTGTTTGTTGCCGATACCCACTTTGGCAAAGAGGCGACGTTTCGTCATCACGGCATTCCGGTCCCGATCGGTAGCACCCAAGGAACGCTCATAGCGATCACGAAAATGCTCGCCCACACGCAAGCAACTCGTTTGTTGATATTGGGCGACATGTTTCATGCCAAGTCGTCGCTATCAGAAGATGTTGTTCGCGACCTGACGAGCTTCTTCACCAGACATCGCGAAGTAACTTTCACGTTGATTCGCGGCAATCACGATGCGAGGTTGGGTCAGCTTCCGTCAGCTTGGCCACTTGAACTGAGTAACCCGGTTGCCTGGATGGACCGAATCGCACTTGGACATCACCCGCTTGCCTTGCCTTTGAACGCCGACGTGTATTTGTGCGGACACCTTCATCCAGCAATCGAAGTCGGTTCGCGGCGCGATCGCTTAGGCAAGCTGCCGTGTTTTTGGTTGCATGACGGCTGTTTGGTGTTGCCTGCACTGGGCATGTTCACGGGGACCGCCTCCATTTCGCCCGCTACTGGCGATCGTGTCTGGACCATCGCCGATGGTGTGGTTCAGTGTTGGCAGTGACGCTTGGGCATACCGTTTGGGAAGCGGCGTCGGGCGTTCCGACGTTTAGAAGTTTAGTAACCGACTCGACATCCGGCTGCGGCACATCGCCAGTCATCCTGTCGGGTAAGAACACTTCTTTTGGCACACTCGTGGCACACACGGGTGTGCCAAAGAAAAACACCCTCAAAAACACGGGGTTTTTGAGGGTGTTTTGACGACAGCGGAGGACACGGGACTCGAACCCGCAACTCCTTGCGGAGCAACTGATTTCGAATCAGCCTGCTAGCCATTCGCTTATCCTCCTCAAGTGAAAACTGATGAGCCGTTTTCATAAGGCGTATTCTGACGTCGGACGCGGAATCGTCAAGACCAGTGTGGATGCGCAGAACGCTGATTTACTCGGAGAACACAGTACTGCGGACTTCCTCTTCGAGTGATTTTTGGCCGGCTTTAACCTCTTTGAAGGTTTGCGCATCGAGACTGTACGTGACCGTGTCGGTGATGGCGTCGACGTGGGCGTTCCGCGTGTGACCAGTCAACAGCGCCGTTTCGCCGAAGAAATCGCCTTCGGTGAGCCGGGCTACCTCTGTAAACTCTTGGCTGTCGGCGCTGGCTGGTTCGCTCGGCAGTGGTGGGCGGCGGACAACGACTTCTCCTTCGCGGATCAGGTAAAACCGGTCGCCCACGTCTCCGTAAGTCACGATGCGGTCGCCTGGCGAATGCTCTTCGCGTTTCATTTTTCGGGCGATCGTTGTCAATGTGCTGACGGACACGAGCGAGAAGAGGTCACAGCGATGCAGCATCCGGCCCAACAAAGCGGCTTCGTCCAGGTTCGTGTCTTGGGCGATATAGCCGAAATCCATTTTCACGATGCGGTCGGCGACGTCGAGAATTCGGTTGTCGTGGGTGACGATCACGATCGCGGTGCCCCGCTCGCGGGCTTCACGCTGGAATAGTTCGACGACCTGCCGGACGGAGTCTTTGTCGAGCGCGGCGGTGGGTTCGTCGGCCAGCAAGATCTCGGGTTTGTGAACCAAGCCACGGGCCACAGCGACTCGCTGTTTTTGACCGCCCGACAAACTCTTGGGTTTGTAATTGATCCGCTCGGACAAACCGACTGCGGTCAACATTTCGGCACACCGTTTGTTTTGTTCACTACGTGTCATCCCGGCGGGTTGCAGTTCCAGGGCCATTCGCACGTTTTGCAGCGCCGTCAGCGACCCGAACAGATTGTGGGCTTGAAAAATGAACCCTAGTCGTTTGCGGATGTTATTGATTTCCCCGGTTCGCGCGGAACTGAGCGGTTGACCGAGGATGTGGATTTCGCCTTCTTGGATGCGGCGGATAGTGCCAATGAGGGTCAGCAGAGTCGTTTTTCCCGATCCGCTTTGCCCGGTCATGATGACGATTTCACCCGGTTGGACTTGCAGGTTGTTCTCGTAGAGCACCTGTTTCCGCGCGTCGCCGCTGCCGAAATAGTGGTTCACGCCACAAACGTCAATCAGCGCCGACCCGTCAAAACTGCGCCCCGCCTCGACACTTTTGGACTTAAAGCGACGGAATAGCTTGCCGGTGGCGGAGTCGCGGGCCGATCGAACGGACGTTGTGTCTCTCGATTTTGCGTTTTCGTCTTTCACACTGACTTTCGGGCATTCGGAATAGAAGTAAACGGTGGTACAAACATACCTTCGGTGATGTGAGGGTAGTCTCGGTCGCGGAGGGCAGTATTTCAGTCATTTTCTACCCAAGATCCCCATTCTGAATTACTCTATCGGAATGAGTAACGTTTTTTCGTAATTCCTGTTCATTTTCTTTCGATCTCCCAGTCTTTCATGGCGTTTCCCACCATCAACAATCTGTTGCGGAACAGCCGATTATGCGGCTGGCGAGCGACATGCCGCAGCTTGATCGGTATCGCGGTTGTAGGCGTAATCGGCTGCGATTCGGGGATTGTTGATATTTTTGACAAGCAACCAGTCGCGAATCTCGTCCCTGTCCCTGCTGCTCCACCACACATTGTCGCCCAGGGCCAGCTTGAACCCGAACGCGGCGTACTGGCCGTGATGGCTCCTCCTGGTGATCGAGTTGCCAAAATAGCGGTGGCGGAAGGTGATCCGGTTTCGCCTGGCGAATTGTTGGTGGAACTGGAAAGTCTGCGAGCCAAAGAGATTGAACTCGATGTAGCTCAAACGAGATTGGCCGAAGGGCATGAGCGAATGGAAGCGGAAAAGGCCGCCGCGAACGCGCGCATGGACGTCGCTCAATCCAAACTCAAACAGGCCGAGACTCAGCTCAAACAGTCTCGAAGCAAATTAGAAGTCGCTGAGAGTTCTGGGGGCAGTCTCGATCTGCTTCGCCGGGCTGCCGAACTCGGCGATCGCAAACTCGACCGCTTGCGATCAGCGACGGAGGATCCGTCGACGATGCGGTTGGTGTCCGACAACAAACTCGAAGAAGAATCGCTCCGCATCAGCGAGACGCGAGCACAGTACGAAACCGCTCGTCGCGATGCAAATGATGCGATTGAGTCCGCAGAATTGGCTGTGCAAGCCGCCAAACAAGAAATTGTAGCGGCAGAGAAGTCGATCGCCGCAGCCGAGGCGTCGGGGTCGCTGGCCTCGCTCGAAAAGCAAATCGAATTATTGCAATTGAATATCGAAACCGCGAACCTGACCAGCCCCACGGCGGGGCGGATTTTGTCGATCAATACGATGGTTGGCCAAGCCACGACCACGATGCCACTGATGCACCTAGCCGACACCAGCAAAATGATCTGCATCGCAGAGGTCAACGTGGCCGACTTGGGAACCGTGAAAATCGGTCAAAGAGCCGAGATCCACAGTCCTGGATTGGCTCGCACGCTCCACGGCACGGTCACGCGGGTTCAACAGATGATCACGATGCCGACGATGCCCAGCCCGCTTCCGATGGCTCCGGTCGATCGCCATACCGCAGAAGTGAACATCACGATTTCACCCGAAGACACGGAGGCCGCAGCCGCACGTATTCGGATGCAAGTTGATGTAAAAATCTTTACCAGTGGTGAGGATGCCAGCCAAGCGAACAGGTCCAGTGCAGCGAACGGGACGACGCCATCTGCTAACTCGCCATGAACGCGGGCAAACGTGCGCGACGAACATCTTTGGCGTGGCGTAACCTCACCGACGCACCGATCCGCACGATGGTCTCAATCGGTGGTATCGGGTTCGCCATCCTACTGATGTTCATGCAACTCGGGTTTCTCGGCAGCGTGGGTGACACGGCGACCGTCGTGCTGAATCGAATGCAGGGCCAAATCATCGTTCACTCGCAAGACTATTTGCATATTTACGATCCCGCCGCGCTGCCTGGTGATCTGCCTCAGTGGCTCGAAGGTCTTCCCGAAGTTCGAGAAGCGATCGCGCTGGATATTGGTGTGACGCAGTGGCAAAATCCGAACGACCATACGTTCCGTGCGATTGCTTTGATGGGCATCGACTTGAACAAACCGGCTTTCATGTTACCTGAGTTGACACCGGAAGTCCGAGCGAATTTGCGTCCCGTCGGATCGGTGTTGATCGATGATGCCAGTGCCACCGATTTCGGACCGCAGCAAGGTGAACGTTTTACTAACGAGAACGATATCGGCGTCACGACGGACGTGGCGGGCAGCCAAGCGACACTCAAAGGCACCTTTGAAATGGGTACTGGATTGGCTGCCAATGGAGCATTGTTGTCATCACGTGAGACGTTTGAAAAACTCACCCCTGGCGGTAGTGGCAACAGCGTTTCATTAGTGTTACTGACGCTTACGGATCCAGAAGATATCGAAGGAGGATTGCAAGCCGTTCAGCAGCGATTGCGTTCACTTAGCGGCCCAGCCTCGGAAGCTGTCGCGAACACGCTGGCGACAGCCAAATCGAACGAACGACAACGTTGGTATCGACAAACACCCATCGGTTTGATTTTTGGAATCGGCGTGGTGCTGGCGCTCGTCGTCGGTGGTGTGATCAGTTACATGGTGTTAGCCGCCGACGTGATGACGCACTTGAGCGAATACGCGACTCTCAAAGCGATCGGCTACAGCAACGCTTATCTTGTTAAAACGTTGCTTACGCAATCGACATTGTTGGCCGTGCTCGCGTTCCCACCATCATTGCTGGCGGCGTGCGTGTTGTATTACGTCACGTCGCACATCTCTCACATCCCTATTCGCATGACATGGACCTGGATCGGTCTGGTGCTGTTTTTGTCGCTGACCATGTGTAACGCTGCAGGCGTATTTGCGTTACGGAAATTGCTGAAGGCAGAACCGGCGAGTTTGTTTTAAGCACGCTAGGATTGTGCGGGACATAAGTGGGATAGGCTTCCAGCCTGTCGGTAGTGCATTGACAGGCTAGAATTCTATCCCACTAATTTTAGCGAGGTAGTTCCAGCGACCTCTCGGCGAGCAACGCACGATGATCGACAACAACGCAGCGATCACCCAGTATGCGAGAGTTCTCAAGCGATACCGGTTTCCGACTCCGCCGCTCGCTCGTGCCGTGCACGCTGCGAAATCCCACACCGACCGGCAATCCAATCGATTGCAATCTCGCCATTAACTCCGCTCGTCCATCATCGGCTAATGCGAGCAGCGCGAACTTGTAATAGGCGGGGACCTCGTCGATGCGACGGGTCGAAAGAACTGTCGCTCCGACGCTTGACCAATCGTATTGTTGCCATCGTGCGGCCATCGATCGGCGTCGTTGATTCAGTTCGTCCAACATCACGAACTGCGGCAACAATACCGCCGCTTGTAAAGGTGACAACGGCACCGTGTCACTGGGCCGCTCCACGTACGCACGCACCCGCGCGGCAATCCGCTCGCTTCGTGAGACCATCGCTCCACCATTGCCCGCCGACAATAGCTTACTGCCGCCGAAACTCAACGTCATGCAATCACTCAAAACACCTATCGGCAACCTCGACTCGTGTTGGCCTGGTCCGTTGACCAGCCAACTTGCCCCAGGAACTTGGCACGCGTCCTCGATCAAGTACCAACTTCTCGCATCACAGATTTCACGAATCGACCCCATCTCGGCCAATTCACCGTAGAGATGCGAAACGACCACCGCTTTAATTTTTTCGCCAGTGATTTGTTGCAGCGATGTGGGGTCCATCGTCACGCGGTTTGCCAAAACATCCGCCAAAACGGGCGTCGCCCCGAGTAACTCAATGCTGCGAAAATTGCCTGGATAATCGTACGCAGCCACGACGACTTCATCGCCCGCACGCACGTCGCAACCACGCAGCGCCAACTCCACAGCCATCGTCCCACTGCTACATAACCGAACGTCGGGTTTGGCATTGATCCGGTCCTGAAACCCACACCATGGCTTTGGTAACGAACCCGCGTCTACGTTCACTGCCAACATCTGTTCGACGGCGCGCACGCACTCCGCCGACACGGTCGATTGATAGCGGCCCCACTGTCCGCTCGCGAAGAGTTGTTGCAGCGACTGCCAAATCGCAGGGTCGCGGGGTGGCCACGCTGGCAACCCATCGTCGGCCAAAGGCAGGTCAATCACAGTCCCATGGCCGGATCGAGACCGAACATCACGTTCATGTTCTGAATCGCTGCACCGCTGGCGCCTTTTGATAAATTGTCGATCGCGCACACGATGATTACACGTCCCGGTGAATGCTCGGCACCGGACACTCGTAGCGTCATTTGCACGTGATTGGTCATCACCACATGCTTTGTCGAGGGCAAATGATCGACCACGTGAACGAACGTTTGATTACGATAAGTGTCACGTAGCGTTTGCATCAACCGCTCACGGACTGACGTGACCGTATCGCCACTGCGTAGTTTCGGTTGCACATAAATCGTTGATAAAATACCACGATCCATCGGAGTCAAATGCGGCGTGAACAGCAACTCGACTGACTCGCCCGCGATCCGCTGAATTAAATCTTGCATCTCCGGTTGGTGACGGTGTGAGCACAACGAATACGCCGCGATCGACTCGTTCACTTCACAATACAACGTACCAAGCTTTGCTGAACGGCCCGCACCACTGACGCCACTCTTTGAATCAACAATGATATCGCGAGTCTCAATCAAACCCGCACGTACGAGCGGTGCCAAAGGCATGATAGCGGAGGTGGGATAACATCCAGGGTTAGCCACGACATCCGCCGTTGCGATTTCAGCGGCATAGAACTCAGGCATCCCATAGACCACCTTGCCGACACGTTCGGGCCACGGATGCGTCACGCCGTACCATTGCTCATAGAGCGGCACAGACGACAACCGAAAATCGGCACTGAAGTCGATCACGCGAAGACCAGCGGTCGCTAAATCTCGCACGCTTTCTGCTGACGCACCATGCGGTAAACAGCACATCGCCACATCGGCTTGCTCAGCGATCCGCGCTGGATCGAAGGCTTGCAAAGCCAAATCGCAGCGACCCGCCAGCGCCGGATGAATCTCCGAAAGCGGTTTGCCTTCGTCCGACCGACTCGTCGCAACGGTTAACTCCGCACCACCATGCGAAAGCAACAATCGAGCCACTTCCAGGGCTGTGTATCCTGTCGATCCAATCAAAGCAACGCGTATCATAAATCAGTCAATCTTGGGTGGAATTATTGTTTGTAGTGTGTTGCTGATAACAAGTGGGATAGGCTTCCAGCCTGTCATTAGTGCGTTAACAGGCTAGAAGCCTATCCCACTTAGTTCAGGCACGGTTGAACTTAGCTTGCATTAGATCGTTTCCACAAACGTTCTTGCAAGACCACGAAACTCGGCACGAGCACCGTGCGGACGTACATCGTGTCGATCATCACGCCCAGAGCGAGTGCAAAGCCTAATTCTGTGATGCCGCGTAGAGTGGTTTGCTGTCGCGTAGCGGTGACCTCGCCCGCAACCCCAAACCACTGGCTGAGCCATGGCCACCAAGCCGACGCGGTCATGCTCAAGAAAGTCGCTGCCATCACGATCCCACAGGCCGTCACGATGCCGCCCGTCCGCGCCACCGCCCGCCGCACCGCTGCGAGCGATCCCAGTCGCCGCCGCTCTTCCATGATGCGGGTCACCAAGTACACGTTGTAGTCCTGACCAACCGCGACCAAGATTACAAACAAAAATAGCGGTAGCTTCCAATCTAAACCCAAGAACTCGGGGCCGTCGATCGCTCGAAAAAACCAGAATGTCAAACCGAGTGTCGCGTAATAACTCAACAACACCGTGGCGATTAAATATAGCGATAATACGGCCTGCCGAATCACCAGAACCAAGACGGCAAATACCGCCGCAATCACCGCAATTTTGATCCGCCACGTGTCACGCAAGGTGACCTCTCGCAAATCAACTATGGAAGGCGTAGTGCCGGTATAAAACAATTCCCATGGCGTATCACTCTCAGCCTCAGCCGCCTTCAACATATCTTCAATCTCACTGGCAATCGTTTTCAATTTCACTGCTGCCGCCTGAGAAAACGGATCTTCTTGCACAATCACATCCAAGCGAATCAAACGATTCGTGTAGCTCGGTTCGTTCGCCACAAAATGCAAACGAGCCAAGCGATGATTTTGCAAGGCCCGCCGCCGCCAAGCTTCTTTGCTGAGTAAACCCATTTCGCGTTCAGGCGGGAAATCACCCAGTGGATCGCTTAACGAACGCACCCGGCGCACGCCATCAATTTTGTACAACAGTTCAATCAATTGATCGCGTACCGCTGTCAACGAATCTGCATCTTGATCCTTGGCAGCGACCGCCAAAATTGAAACCGGAGCCAGTTCGCCCACACCGAAACTTTTATCGAGCATCTGCATCCCCTGACGACTCGCAGCGGTCCGATCCAATTGGCCACTCAAATCGTATGTCACATCTTGCTCGTGAATGACGCCGCCGACCGCAGGCAAAATCAACAACAACCAACCTGCTGCCAACGTCCACATCGGATACCGAGTCAATGCAATCGCTGCCGCATTCCACAATCGACTGCCGCTGACCAAACTGTTCCTGCTCGATAGACTCCCCGTGCTCGAGACGCTGCCTTTGCTCGAATCGCCGCGATTGAGATCTCGGTTCGATAGCAACGAGACCACCGGTCGCTCAGCTTCTGTGGCAATTGGAGTTGGCCAAAACACCACGGGTCCGAGTAATCGCAGACACGCTGGTGTCATCGTCATGCACACCAACAGACCGATGCACAAACAAATCGCGATGATCGGCCCGGTGTGATGAAACTTGCCGAACTCTGCAAACCACAACATGCCCAACCCAACGATTGTCGTCAGCGCACTGCCCAATAACGCGCCACTGACATTCGACAACGCACGTTCGCAAGCGAGCGGCCAGGGGTGCGAGGCCGCTTCTTCACGCAATCGGGCAATTAAGAACAAACAGTAATCGGTCCCTGCGCCAAACAAGATCACGACGACAAAGATGCGACTCGTTGTGTAAACCTTCAAATCCAATCCCAACCAACCAACACTCGCCGAGAGTTGAGTCAAGAAGGTGACCGTTGCAGTCGCCACAATCACTGCCACCGCGATCGACACCAGCGGCACGGCCACCAGCAGCGGAGCGCGGTAGACAACAGCGAGAATGATCAGGATCATGCCAACGGTGAACCATTCCGTGTACGTGATCGCTGACCGCGCCGCTAACAATGTCTCGCCACCGATCGCTGCCGAACCAGTGATCCGGACCTGTAAATCTTGAGCATGTGGCAACTCATCGCTCGTCAAATACTCCAATTGGTAGACGACGCAACGATCGACGATCTCACGGAACTCTTCGAGCAACGCGATGTTGCCCGTCGCAGCCAATTCACTGGCCAACGTCAACACCGCGATTCGTGTCTTGGGTCGCTGCAGTTGGCTGCCGATTACGGCATCCTTCCAACTGTAAACGTCCAACAAAACCTTCCACGCTTCGAGGTCGCGGTCCGTGATCAGTGATACCGAGGAGGCAATGTTGGGATCGAGCACGACGGCGGATTCCAAATCTTGAGCGATCAAATCAGGGGCCGCGCAGCGAGCTTCGGCAAGCCGCCCGCGATCCCAATATGCGATTGCCAAACGTGGTTCGTACGACGTCGGTGAACGGTCGGGCACGCGATCACCGAGTAATTTGTAAAACTCCGCGTCGATTTCGATCGCCTGATCCAACGCTTCGACAGCCACACCCAACCAACGCTGCGCTGAATTCGTTTCCGCGCGGGTTTGCCCAGCACCATCGGCATTCGGGATATCATCAGCCTGCGGGGTCAGGATATCGTCGCCCACCATCTCGCCGCAGCTAATCTGCTCGCTCCGCAACCAACAGACTTCACCCAAGCGATGGTACACTCGTCGCAAGACATCGAGTCCGAGCAACCGATCTGGCACCGACCACTGGCCCGATTCTTTACTGAGGGTCAAAACCATCTGGCTCCGCGATCTCGTACCGCGAAACGCGTCATCGAGTAACCGTCCGCCTGCCACACTGACTTGCGTGGGCGGCAAATAATCAAAATCACCGTCGAGTGCCACGGATTGCCACGACGGTGCTAAGGTTCTGGCCAGCACAGCCAACAGCAACCAAACCACCAGAATGAAACCCGCACGCGAAACCACAGCGTGAGCGAATCGCGATGCCAACGGGATGTTATTCAATCGCCTGTTCCGTGAGGGTTGCTGGGTTCAAAAGCTTAACGATTTCGATCGTTCGACCGCGAGTCATTACGTCGTGAATCACTGCGTCGCGAATTATTATTGTCGGAATCTCGATTGCGAGACGAGGAGTTGGAGTCGCCCGCTTTTACACCGAGTACAGACATTGCGTCGCGCAGCGCCTCGGCTGACAAGTCGCCTGAGAATCGCACAATCTCGATCTCGCCGCCAGGCTGTGCCGCTTCATCGAGTTTTTCAATCATCGACACAATCAAGTCCAACAGTGCCTCGCCCTCGGCACTGACCAGCAACGTGTTGCCGATTTCGTCCACGCCCAACGACAACTTACCATTGAACGAAAAATCGCTGCTGCCGCCGTCTTTGCCGCTCTCGGAATCCTCTAACCCCGAACCTTCGTTGCGGTTGCTTGCCGGTTTGCCGTTGCGTTCACCACCACCTGTGGCAAAAGTTTTGTCGTTACTGCTCAGCAGATCGCGATAGGCCTCTTTCACTGTGTCTGCGATTTTTTCACTACGACCATATCGAATCGTCACTAATTTCGTGAACCGACTGCGTCTTGCATTCACCGGCTCCGCCACGTCCCACAACTCGATCAGCTCGCGAATCGTCTGCAATTGGCCGCTCGATGCTCCCGTTACGACGATCGTTCCGGTATCTGAGTTTGGTAAAAAACGCAACTTATTGCCTCGTGCCAAACCCGTCGGTCCGGTCTCAGTGGAGTCGTCTTCATCGTCAAAATACCAACGATAAAACCGATCCGAATTGTCTTCTTTTTTTTCGTCTTCTTCTTTGAAATAATCTTCCAAATCCAAGGCCAGCAGCGTGACGGAAGCATTTTTGATGCGAAAGACATGATAACCGCGAGTCGGCGGTTTCAGATCGAGCATCAAGTTCTCGAGCGCATCGAGTGCCTTCGTATCGCGACTCGACAAAATCAAATTGCCGTTTTCATCCAATCGAATTTCCACCGGTGGAGCTTGCCCTGGCGCGGGGTCCGCTGTTTCAGCAGGCGAGTCTTCAGCATACCCCTCATCATCAGACATCTCACCGTTCTGATCGGACGTCAACAGATAATCTTCCGCCCGCTCGATCGCTCGCTCCTGTGCAGCGATTGGTTCTTCCAGTTTTTCACTTTTGACCTCCTCGTTCTCGGATGCTTCATTCGTCGATTCGGTCTTTTCCGCTTCCTCGAACGCCTCCGCACTGGGCAGTATCAACTGATTGGGCGACATCGCTTGCCACTGCGCCTTGAGCTTCTGCAAATACTCTAACGTCTCTGGGGTCGCCGACGCTTCGATCATTCGCACTGTTCGGCCACTTCCGCCGGGCGGTGGCAATTCGCCGAGTTTGATCAACAGCGAACGGACTTCTTCCATCTCGTTCTCGTTCGCCCACAACAACACTTGCCGATACCTCGCATTAGCGGCGACGCGAAACTCATCCTCCTCTTTTTCCTCCTGTTCATCACCGCCCCAACCGTAATAAGAATAGCGACGACTGTTGTTGCTTTCTTTCTCCTGTTCTTGGCCCATTAAAAAAGAGATCGACTCGGCAACTTCGCCCGCTTCGAGCCGTCTCAACTGCAAAACTTCAAGCCGTCGCTTGCCACCATCGAGACGTTCAATTAGCGATTGCACAATAAAGCGATCCGCTGCGGCTCCCGATACGATCACCGCTTTGTTCTCTTTGTCAACGCGAATGCGGGTAGTCGGTTCGAGCACGTTCATTTCCTGCGCGATCTCGATCAGTTTTTCTGGATCGAGCGAAACGAGACGAAAGACTTCCACACGGCTACTTGCGTCGGCCAATGATCGCAGCGATCCGCCGGGAACGTCGATGCGTTTAATAAACTCAGCCGCAATCGCAACTCGATCAATCGGTGCTCGCACGAGCACCGAGTTCTGTCGCACATTGGCCACAATCGAGATTTCAATCTTCTCTTTCGGTGGAGGTGGTTGGCCGCCGTTTTGCTGCTGCATCTGCTGCATCATTCGCATCTGATCGCGCGTCATCGGTGTGTTTTCTTTTTCCTCCACACCCAGAAACTGTTCGAGTAACTTTTTGGCTTCCTCGGCTGGGATGTGCTGCAACTTAAACTCAGGCGCGAGTGCATCACGACTAGCCGCGTCGCGTTCCTCGGAGAGCAGGTGTGCGATTTGACGCAAGTTCACCGCAGCATCCATCGCTTCGATCCGATTCGTTGTGATCAGCGCCGTGAGTTTGCCCGCACCGCTGAGCATCGGTGCTAACTCTTTTGCCAGACTCTCCGCCGATAACCAACCGGCGTCGAGCGTTGTGCGAACAAACGTATGATCGGGCAGTTTTTCCAGTTCCGCGATGTCGACCCGGTGCACCATGCCTGAATTGATCGCTGCGGTTTTGACGATCGTGATCCCACCTTCGAGCTTGAGCATCGTGTAACCGCGAGCGAGGAGGTGGCGGTTGATCAAGTCGGCTGTTTCGGCGACCGTCAACCGATCGGGACTGACCAAATTGACGGCGTCGCCCGGCAGCTCTTGCCAATCAATTGGCTGTGCCGAAATATCCGACAGCCACCCGATCAAATCAACCCAACCTTGATTGCGAAATCGGAAGCCGACTTTACCATCATCGCCGATGGTGGCTTTCAATTCGGACGGATCACCGCTGGGCATCTCGAGTCCATCGCGACGAATAATTTTGGGAGCCGCCGACTCTTCTTTTGCATCGCCGTTTTTCGTTGATTCATCTTTTGAATCTTCGCCAGAGGATTCGCTGGTGGACGGCTGACCTTCCGGGGGAGGATGGCCCGGTGGCTGCTCGCCGGGCGCAACCGCGACAGCACGTCGACCGCCGCCAAACGGGTCGTCATCCGCCGACAGAGCTGAAAACGCGAAAATTCCAATGCCGAACGTAAATGCAAACGTCACGCCATCGAATCTTTGCGGTAAATAACGAATCATGAACGATGGTTGAAAAGAGGCTGGACGCCCGAAGCACGACCGGAAGAGAAGACGAGCGACCCAGTATGACTGCTTTCCCGGCGGAAAACAAACGATAGGGCCAAACTCGCACCGACGGAGAGTGATGGAGCGGATAATGTGTTGGCCTCCGGCCTTTGGGAGTGAACTGTGTTCGGCACCGGTGGCTGACGCCACCGGCAGGGATTGTGCCAGCCTCCGGCCTAAGGTGCTCACTCCGTGTGCCGTCCGCTTATCCCAGCATTTAAGCGTGCTGGGTTTGAACGACAGCGTTTTTGGGTTGGCCGATGGCGGTGAGCAGGTCTCCGAACCACGGGGTATCGATGTTGAATGGTTTGCCACCTTTAATCCGCTCGAACTCGATCGCGCGCAGTTCATCGCCACGCTCTTCGTCTTGGCCGATCACGCCGCCATCACCCGCCAATGCACACTCGACGGCTTTCCGAGCACAAGTGCCGATCAACGCGATATCGTCCGCATTGGCAGCGGAGGCACGGGCGTAATACCCGCTCTTTTGAATCAGCGTTTTTTCGGCATCGAGCATTTCAGCGAACTGTTTGCCGAACCATTTGCCAGGGTTCACGGCGTCGAGTTTGTAATGGCCAAATGCGTCCCGCGGGACTTCTTCACCACGTGACAGCATCTCTTCGACGATCACATCCACGCCTGCACCCTCGGAGATAAATATGTTCACGCAGTCGTTTTCGTCCATCACCTTGTGCAGCCGCTGGGCTTCATGAGCCAAGTCAAAGTGCATCTCGGGAATGTACACGCCATGAATCTCGCGACGCGCTCGGCTCAGACCAATCTCGGGCAGGAAGTTCATGCCATCGAGCCGCTCGCGATACTTCACCGCCGTCGCTGCGGTCAACCAACCACAATTGCGGCCCATGACTTCGTGAACGATCAGCATGCGAGGATTCGCGTTGTGTTCAGAAACGACGTTTTCAAAAAACGCCGCACCGGCTTCGGCTGCCGTCCACGCTCCAAGGCTCTGTTTGATCGGGATGACATCGTTGTCAATCGTCTTGGGCAGTCCGACCACGGTCAGTGCGTAATCATGCTTGGCGAGATACGCGGCGAGATCAGCGGCGGTCGTGTTGGTATCGTCGCCACCGATTGTGTGCAACACATCGACTTGATCACTCTGTAATTGCTCGGCCGCGACTCGCAGCGGGTCTTCGCCTGCTTCGACCAGTCCACGTTTGACACAGTCGGCGACGTTGGTGAGTTTGACGCGGCTGTTGCCAATCGGGCTGCCACCATGTTGGTGCAGCACGGCGGCATGCTCGCGCATGTGCGGCGTGACGACGAAACAATCGCCGAGCAACAGACCTTTGTAACCGGACCGATAACAGATGATTTCGATCTCTGGAGCAATCTTGGTGTAGGTTTCGATCAAGGCTCCAATGGCGGACGACAGGCAAGGAGCGAGGCCGCCTGCCGTGAGGATTCCAACGCGTTTGACGGACATAGTGGTATTTCCCAAAGAGAAGGCACGAAAGACGCACGACCGGACCGCGATCGGAGGTCGGCATCGGGCATGTAGAGTAACAAATTTGATAGCCGTCGTCGTCGGCTAACAGGCGTTTATTGATGACCGCTGATTTCCTCGAAAGATGCTTGGCGAAAACCTGTTGTCGAAGTGGCTAGCGAGTTGGATTGCGACATGAATGATCGCAGTTGCACACTACGCACACCACTGCACACCGTTACGGCAAGTTGAACACCCGAGCAAAGCTGGGCGGCGAACTTTATGACGCGCATTTTCCCGTTGACACGACCTGGCGGGTGCCGACTTCACATAGTCATCTTAACGGCAGCTTGTAATCGTTATAACCCGACCCACCGGCATGCCATTAAGACGACTTGTTGGCATCGGAATTGCGTTTAGCGAAAGAACCGTCGAAACATTTATTCATGGGGTACGCTTTTACAAATGCCCACCACACAAACTCCCTCCCCGCGAGAACTTCTGATGTACGCTCCCATCACCGCACCCTCCTTTATCCAAACCGTCCATGGATTGACTTACAAGGTTGTTCGCACGCTCAAACAAGGCGATAGCGAAGACCCGCAAAAGACGCGTAAGACCAATCGAGCTGAGACTGAAAAGAAAACGTCTCCGCCGAAACAGCAGAACGACAATCGCTACGCTTAGTCCAACCCCTGACATTGATGTCCCGCCACGAATCTGACCGCGACGACCTGCTGGCCGAGGGTGGCAATCTTCCTCATCGCGGACGAATCCGCATTGACGAGCACGATTGGATCGTTGGATGGCGGGCCGAGACCGCTGTCAGTGTATTCGACGGCGTCGATCCGGTAATTCAGTTCAACACCTCAGGCCAATTGCGACGGGTGTATCTCAACAGCGAAAAACTCGCCGCACATAATCGCTCTTTGACTCGGTTGGCCCGGTCGAAAGATTCCGCTGCTCGAATGAAGATGCAGTGGCAACCGCTTTCTGCCGACGAGCAGGCGGATGTTCTACAAACGATCCAGCAGAGCCTAAATCGCCTCCAAAACACGCTCGCCTCAGGAAGTTTTCAAATTGAAACGATCGGTTTGACGGCGGATGAATTTATGCAGCGAGTTCAGGTCTGGCTGGCCAGCGTCAACGTCACCAATATCGCGATGTCGCCTAATGTGGTCGACTACCGGTAAGGAGAGCGGTTATCATAGTTGAGTTGTCCATCGCGACCAGCATTGCACTGCGTTGCGATCACTATGTCCCCTCAACCATCGATCTGCACCATGCCTACCTGTTTTCAGCGCTTCACGAACGCCACCTTCCTCTTTCTAACTCTCGTTCTTGGCGTCGTCGAACCGTCGTTATTCGCGGATCAACCAACTGCCAAAAAAACAGCGAGGTTTGAAACCACGGTTCGCGCTAGTGAAATCGACCCGCGCGTCAAAGCCTATCCTGAGATTGATTTTCTCATCGACACACCCGACGGCAAACCCGCCGACAATCAACAAGCCTGGTTCGATCCTTCTGTACCTGCGCAAGGCAAAGTGGTGATTTGGTTGATGGGTCACAACCCTGCGTTGTTTGAGCGTGTCACTGGCTATGGTCTGCATGCCGTTCGTGTGCATTACGCCAATGGCTGGTTCTCCAAGTGTTGTCTGGAAAAACCGGTCGGTCCCGAGTGTCGCGGTAATCTGCGATTGGAAGCTGCGACGGGGATCGACGCGAGCGACGAAGTGGCGATCGCCAAACCCGACTCAATGGCCGAAAGGGCGTTTCGATTCGTTAAACATTTGGCCGATAAAAAAGCACCGGGCAATTGGGCGCAGTTCTTGAATACCGACGCCAGTGATCTGGATTGGGACAAAGTCATCGTGGCCGGCAGTTCCCACGGCAGTACGACGGCAGCGAGGTTCGCCAAACATCAAAAGGTCGCGCGTGTGGTCTGTTTGTGTGGTCCGCGCGATCAACATCAATCGTGGCAATCACTCCCCTCGGCAACTCCCGCGAATCGTTACTTCGCGTTCTCTCACGTGCTCGACGGAGGCTGGGAGGAAGATCACTATTGCCGCAGTTGGGAGATGCTCGGACTGAATGAGTTTGGCCCGATCGTCAACGTTGACAAAACCGCTGCACCGTACGGCAACACCCGCCGCTTGATCACCGATGCCGACGTCGGCGGCAATGCCAACCGCGCTCATAGCAGTGTGCAGCCAGGTGGTTCGGCAGTGAAGGATCCAAAAACGAAGAAATTCATTCACGAATTTGTTTGGAAATATCTGTTCACACACGATGTCGATCGCGTCGGCGATCCTGTTGCTCGTGACCCTGGTTGCGATCATGAACAGTTGAAACAATAAAAACTATGCGGAAAAAGTGGGATAGGCTTCCAGCCTGTCATTAGTGAGTTGCCAGGCTGGAAGCCTATCCCACTCTAAGGAGACTATTCGTTGAAATACATTCTGGCGTTGGATCAAGGCACGACCAGTTCGCGTGCGATCCTGTTTGACCGAGTGGGCAACATTCACGCTGTCGCTGCCAAAGAGCTCACTCAGCATTACCCACAATCGGGCCTGGTCGAGCACGACGCTACGGAAATCTGGCAGTCGCAGCGTGCCGTCGCTCGTGAAGTATTGCAAATCAACGATGTGTCCGCTCTTGACATCGCGGCCATTGGAATCACGAACCAACGTGAGACAACGGTTCTATGGGACCGCGAAAGCGGTCAACCGCTGCACCGTGCGATCGTTTGGCAAGATCGACGAACGGCGGATTTCTGCGACCAACTTCGCCACGAAGGACACGCCGAAACGATCGCTAAGAAAACGGGTTTGGTGATTGACCCCTATTTCAGCGGCACAAAACTTCGCTGGTTGCTCGATCACGTTCCAGGTGCTCGCCAGCGTGCTGAGCGAGGTGAACTTGCCTTTGGCACGATTGACAGTTGGTTGCTGTGGAATTTGACGGGCGGACAACATCACATCACCGACGTCAGTAACGCATCACGCACGATGCTGATGAGTCTGAGCACATTGCAGTGGGATGAGCAGTTACTCGATTTGCTGAAGATCCCCGCTGCCGTGCTGCCCACGATCCGTCCATCGAGCGACGTGTACGCAGAGTGTGAATCGGATTTCCTCGGGCATCGGATCCCGGTTGCTGGCTGCGCTGGCGACCAACATGCGGCGCTATTCGGACAGAACTGCACGCAGCATGGGATGGCTAAAAACACCTACGGCACGGGTTGTTTCGTGTTGATGAATATCGGCAGCGAACCGGTGCCTTCAAAATGCAAACTGCTGACGACGATCGCGTGTAGCGGCGGCCAATTGCCAGACTATGCACTGGAGGGTAGTATTTTTGTAGCGGGCGCGGCGGTGCAGTGGTTGCGAGATGGGTTGCAGTTCATTGAGTCTTCGAGCGAAGTCGAGCAGCTCGCCGCCAGCGTCCCGGACAGCGACGATTGTTATCTCGTTCCCGCGTTCACTGGATTGGGTGCACCACACTGGGATCCCTACGCTCGCGGTGCGATCGTCGGTATCTCGCGAGGCACCACGTCGGCGCACATTGCCCGTGCGGCGCTTGAGAGTATCGCATTCCAAGTCGCCGATGTGCTCGATGCGATGAATGCGGACACCGGAATCGCGGTGAAAGAATTGCGTGTTGATGGTGGCGCGAGCGTGAACGATTTTCTGATGCAATTCCAAGCGGATATTTTGCAAGTTCCGGTTGTTCGTCCGCGTGTCGTGGAAACGACCGCACTCGGTGCAGCGTTCTTGGCAGGTCTCGCGGTCGGCTTTTGGAGCGATCTCGCCGACGTCGCTGCGGTCTGGCAAACCGATCGGGTTTTCACGCCGTCGATGCCTAGTGCAGAAGTCGATCGGCGTCGTGAGCGGTGGCGTGAAGCGGTGCGTCGTAGCCTAAGTTGGACAACGTCGTGAATCGCGAAAAGTCATTGCAACAGCTCCGAGAGAAAGGCACCGCATTCGACTTGATCGTCATTGGCGGCGGTGCGACGGGAGTCGGCGTGGCGATGGACGCTGCCGTGCGCGGTCTATCGGTGCTCTTGCTAGAACAATGTGATTTCGGCAAAGGCACGTCGAGTCGCAGCACGAAACTGATTCATGGCGGCGTGCGTTATCTCCAACAAGGCGATCTCTCGATGGTACGAGACTCGTTGCGAGAACGCAGCCGCTTGCAAACCAATGCTCCGCATCTGGTGCATCCGCTACCGTTTCTCGTTCCCTGTCAATCGCTATGGCAACGGATGATCATGCGGATCGGATTTGTGCTCTACGATTGGCTGGCCGGTCGCAGTGAATTTCCGCGTGCGCGGGGTGTCTCACCAGCGGCTGCAGAAAAGATCGCGTCAACGTTACAACATCAACGCGTGAAGTGGGGCGGTGTCGTTTATTATGACGGACAGTTTGACGATACGCGGTTGCTGATTCACATGGCGATGACTGCGGTGGAGCATGAAGCCTGTCTGCTGAACTATGCCCAGGTCGTTGATTTGTGCCGTGATGAAAGCGGTCAATTGAATGGCGTTGTATTCAATGACCAGCTCAGTGGTCAACAACATACGATACGAGGCAGGTGTGTGATCAACGCGACGGGTCCGTTTTGCGATTCGGTCCGCAAGACGGATGATGCGGAGGCAGAGTCGATCATTGCCCCGAGCCAGGGTGTGCACATTGTGCTGCCGCGCGAGTTCTTCCCCGATGAGACGGCGATCATCGTTCCCAAGACATCGGACGGTCGAGTGCTGTTTTTGATTCCTTGGCACGGTCACGTTTTGATTGGCACCACGGACACGCCGATTGATCAAACGCCACTCGAACCACGGGCCCGGGATGAAGAGATTGAGTTTTTGTTGAAGACGACAGGCGAATACTTGAATCGGCAACCAACCCGAGCAGATATCTTGAGTGTATTCGTCGGTATCCGACCTTTGGTCCGCCCGCTTAGCCGCGTTGATTCAGGCGACACAAAATCTTTGTCACGCGATCACACGATTCTGATTTCCACAAGCGGTTTGATTACGATTACCGGCGGCAAATGGACAACGGTTCGCAAGATGGCAGAGGACTGTGTCAATCGAGCGGTGCAGCAACATGGTTTGATCACGAACGCCCGCACGACCGAGCAGTTGCCGCTGCATGGTGCCAGCGATGAGGCGACTGATTCGGTTTATGGAACGGATACGATGTTGATCGAGCAATTAATTGCGGAACGCCCCGAGCTTGGCCGCCGTTTACACGAAGCGCTGCCGGTCCGAGCCGCTGAGATTGTTTGGGCTGTACGTCATGAAATGGCAATGACCGTCGAAGACGTACTCGCGCGCCGCACCAGAGCGATGTTTTTAAACATCAAGGCGGCTCGGGAGATGGCAGCCGAAGTGGCCGCCTTGATGGCAGATGAACTTGGACAAGATGCGGCATGGCAAGAGCAGCAATTGACTCAATTCATGGAAACGTCGAGGTGTTAAGCACATCTCGCGAAATGAGTCGATAAGCTCAGATTCGCCACCCGCCACGCTTCGTTGTTGCGAACCCATGTCATTGAGGATCTTCACCTTCGCTGCGGCGTCCGAGGCGGCGTTAAATGAACGTCCACGTCCTCACCAAGCTGCAGACCAGACGACTAGCATCAACACCAAAAAGCATCCAAAATGAACGCCTTGATGTCGACCCGAGAGATACTAGGGCGGCACAGATTCGCAAATTTTGAGTCGCCCTCCGGGCTTATGAGTCGCGCGATCCAACCTGTCCCGTCGGCTTACGCCGACGGCAGTTCCTATGCCGCCCTCTGGGCTAATGAAAGACATCCAATGAAACGAGAACGACTGATGATTCGACTGCTAATTCTGACAGGTTTTATCGCGGTATTCCTCGCCAGTCCGCTCGATGCGGCATCCCCGCCGGTCGTGGAAACTTTCGCGGGCACGGGTGAATCGGTCCGTCCTGAGCAGCCCTATGATTCACCGCCCAGCTCGCAACCGCGAACCAAAACTCCGCTCGGCAATCCGTTTGGGATCGAGGTTCGTGGTGAGCAAATTTGGATCACGACCATCGATGATCACTGTATTTATCATGGTTTGACCACTGGGGATGGACTGAAACGGGTCGCTGGCAATGGGTTGATCGGTTACAGCGGCGATGGCGGCCCGGCGACGGAGGCGACGTTCAATTGGCCGCACGAAGTTCGCTGTGATGAGGCGGGCAATCTGTTCGTTGCGGATACTCGCAATCATGTCGTTCGTCGCATCGACGGAAAAACGAATGTGGTGACGACCTTCGCGGGAAACGGTGCGTCTGGATTCGATGGCGATGGTGATCGTTCGACCGCGATCCGGTTCAATCAACCGCACAGCGTGGTGCTCGACGGCGATGGCGGTTTGCTAGTTGCCGATACGTTGAACCATCGCATCCGCCGCATCGACTTAGAGACGGGAGTTGTTGAAACGATCGCGGGAACGGGCCAAAAATCACTGCCCAGCGATGGGGCCATTGCGAAAGATTCCGCTTTATTCGGCCCGCGATCACTCGCCGTGGATGCGAATTCGATTTGGATCGCGTTGCGTGAGGGCAATAGTATTTGGCGAATCGACCGAGCGACGGGCACAATTCATCACATCGCGGGAACTGGTAAGAAAGGCTATACCGGCGATGGTGGTGATTGCAAAACGGCGACTTTCAACGGTCCCAAGGGATTGGCGATCGCTGCCGACGGCAGTCTGCTCGTCGTCGATACGGAGAATCACGTCGTCCGCCAAATTGATTTGCAGCAGATGCGGATTGAAACGACGATTGGTGGCAACGGAGACGGCAGCGGCAAACTGAAACGTCCGCATGGGATCGCCGTGATCGGCCCCATGGATGTTCTGGTGGCCGATTCCGAGCAACACAGGGTGGTGCGCAAGTTTCGATCTCAGCGTTAGCAATTGTCGTAGCGGAACTCGTCAAGAGTTTCGTTGTTGACTGGACTGGGCGTGTGGAATGAAAGTCTTGACGACTTCCGCTACGGGTTTGTGTGGAACGAAAGTCTTGACGACTTTCGCTACGGGTTTGTTTAGAACTCGACTTGATATCGCTGCGTCAACGTGCGGCGAAGTTCCGCCATCATGTTTGCGATTTCTTTCTTCTGTTCGGCACCCGTCAGCGCTGAATTCGCACGTCCCATTCGCTGCGCAACCTGTTGATCGGTCAAGCCATATTGTCGGCCATAGTTCGACTGGTTGTAACCGCTGTAGTAATTACTGTTGTTGTAATCACTGCCAAAATCGCGGCTGTTGTTGCTGTACGTTCCGGCTTGGATTTGATTGCCTCGCAACCGTTCGGCTTGCACCCGCAATCGCATCGCAATTTCGGCGCTCGTTTGCAGCGCATCGTCATCGACGTTCAAAATCGGCAACTCGTCGATCTTCATCGCATAACGTTCCAAATACTTTGCTTTCGCACCCGATGTCAAAATCGACTGGGTCGGGTGCGTGATGTCACGCAAAATTTTCTTCAGCATGTCGTACTGCATCTTGGTCGCGTCCGCTTTGGTAAGCGTCGCGTTTTGCGATCCGCCAGTATCGGGCGAAAGTTTAAGTCGATCCAACGTTTCCGGTGATTGAGCAAGTACCGATAACAGCACGCGCACATCCGACACACCCAACTCACCTTTGATGAACATGCTATTGCCGCTGACGCTGGTTTCCCAACCGCTCATGCTTGCCAAGCTCAAACCCATGCGGTCGATTAAGTGGAACATAAGTGGCTTTGCAACTGGTTCCAAAATTTGAGCATTGCCACCGAAATCAAAACGCCAACTTGCAATCGCGCGATCGGTGAACTTGATCCCCATCGTGCAGCCATGGATAGACGCAATCAGATTGGCTGCCCCTTGCGGGTTGAGTTGTTTCGCACCGGCAAACGGACCACTCTCAATCCACGGTCGTATCGACGCGGAACTCAACGAATCATCAAGATCCAGAGCAAACACGATTTGTGTGTCGTTGTTCTCGGCATACCCGATGGCTTTAGCGAGATATTCCGACGGCAGTTCTGCTGGACTGCTTGCCGCCCAACGCATCGCCGCTTGTCGATCGGCAGGGTAGTACAGCCCCAAGGTATCACCAGAAAGTTCGACAGGGATCGTACCTGCGGGAAAACGACTCGCATCGCCTGCGGACTCGTTTTGGCTGATGATTTGTTTAGCACCAATGCCATCGAGATAAACAATCATCGTCTCATAGAGAGCTGGCCCTTGCGGCATCCGCCAGCGTGAGGCCGCGACGAACTGGTTCACCGATTCGAGTCCAGGAAACGGTGCCACGCCATCGGACTGCACCGCCGCTTTGTAGAACTCGCTACTGCGAATCGACTTCGCATTGACTAGCGCTAGCACATTGCTATCGCTGGGGGCTTTGTTAAGCAGCAGCACAAAATCATCATTTGCGGCAGATGCGATCGTCGATATGAAAAAGACTAAAAACGCCGACAGGGCGAGGCTACGCACACGCATGGTGTCACTCATTGATTAAAAAAGGTACTTCAGCCAACTGTTGGCACGGATCAGAAACATAATCGGAATCCCCGCAAAATGCACATATAAAGTTGAAACGGCGATTTTGCCTCGCGCTCAGACTATGCACGAGCGAGGTGATTGGATTGTTGTGCCAACGCAGTTTCGTCAGCCGCTCACGGTGATCCCTCGACAACCATAGACCACGCGATTACCAGATAATCGCGAGCGGGGCGATGTAAACGGCCTGCTCGAAGGCCGACGTGAACGACTTTGTCTGCGTGAGGAGGTATCAGGCGGAAAAAAACCCTAACGTGATTCCAGTGGTGTGACGTCGCGCTCCGTGCAGCCGGTGTAGATTTGACGAGGTCGATTGATGCGGAACGCTGGGTTGGCGTGCATTTCACGCCAGTGGGCGATCCAGCCTGGTAGGCGTCCGATCGCGAACAGCACTGTGAACATCTGCACGGGAATCCCCAGTGCCCGGTAAATCACGCCAGAATAGAAGTCGACGTTGGGATACAGTTTTCTTTCAATGAAATACTCGTCCTTCAACGCGACTTCTTCGAGCTGCTGAGCGACCACGAACAAGGGGTCATCCAAGTTTAACTTGGCGAGTAATTTGTCACAGCAAGCTCGGATGATCGTGGCTCGTGGGTCAAAGTTTTTGTAGACCCGGTGGCCGAATCCCATGAGACGGAACTGGTTGTCTTTGTCTTTCGCCATGTCGACATACTTCTTGACGTTGCCGCCGTCCATCGCGATCTGTTCGAGCATGTTCACACACGCTTCGTTGGCACCGCCGTGCAACGGTCCCCACAACGCACCGATGCCAGCGGAGATCGACGCGAACAAGTTTGCATTGCTGCTGCCGACCATCCGGACCGTCGACGTGCTGCAGTTCTGTTCGTGATCGGCATGCACGATCAAGAGTAAGTTGAGGGCCTCGGCAAAGTCGGGGTCCATATAGTATTCCGACGCGGGTGTGGCAAACATCATGTGCAAGAAGTTCTCGGTGTAATTGAGACTGTTCTTGGGATACATGAATGGTTGGCCGATCGACTTCTTGTAGCTGTACGCCGCAATCGTCGGCAATTTCGCCAACAGCCGATAAATGGAAATTTCAACTTGGCGACGATCACCCAAGTCCAACGAATCTTGGTAGAACGTCGATAGCGCTCCGACCACGCTGCTGAGAATTGCCATCGGGTGGGCGTCACGAGGGAAACCGTTGTAGAACGATTTCATGTCCTCGTGGATCATGGTGTGTTCGCGAATGCCGGCGCGGAACGTTTCGATTTCTTTGCTGCTGGGCAGTTCGCCGTAGATCAACAAGAACGCGGTCTCGATGAAGTCGCAATTGGCAGCGAGTTGTTCGATCGGGTAACCGCGATATCGCAACACGCCCGCTTCGCCATCAAGAAACGTGATCGCGCTGCGGGTGCTGCCGGTGTTGACGAACCCTTCGTCGATCGTGATCGCACCGGTCTCGGCTCGCAGCCGGCTTATGTCGAGAGCCAGTTCGCCCTCGGTGCCACGGATCAGTGGGAGTTCGCAGCTCCGGTCGCCGATTTGCACGCGAACGGTGTCGATTTGCTCTGTATCCAAATTGGCTGAAGGCTTCATGGGTTGATGCAGGTTCGAGGTGTCGGAGGAAGGAGGTTTCGAGAAGAAACCGACAAAACAGGGCTGGCGTGGGGACTGCTGACGTAGTGTAGCCCCACGTCATGTGCTCGACAATCAGCGGTCGAGTTTTCGGGACATAGCTGGAAAAAAGCGATTGTCAATCGTCGGGAGCGGATGGGTTGGGCACGGTTGTTGAGTAGACCTGCTACGATATTGCGGTCGAGATGATAGGATAAACGTGACAACTTGCGGTTGCGAAACTCTTGACGAGTTCCGCTACAGCGAGTTTCGCTGGGAATCAAAACAGGAATACGAATCCGTGCGCGCACACATCATGGTCGTCGAGGACGAGCAGCATCTCGGCGTCGGCATCAAATACAACCTCGAAGCCGAAGGGTACCGGGTTTCGTTAGTCGAAGACGGCCCTTCGGCGCTACGCTTGATTGACATCGCACCGGGCAGCCTCAATTTGGTGATCTTGGATTTGATGCTGCCGGGCATGAGCGGCTATACCGTTTGCCAACGGATTCGCGAAGCTGGGTTGCCGCTGCCGGTGTTGATGCTGTCCGCTCGCACGTTGCCCGAAGATCGCACGCGTGGTTTTGACGTCGGTGCGAATCAATACATGAGTAAACCGTTCGAGTTAGACGAACTGCTCAGTCGCGTGAAAAACTTGTTGCAAATTTCACGGCAGAGCGGCTCGGGCGCGACGAGCCGCACGGGTGAGAGAATCGCCACAGTGCCGAAAACCGTAGCACCGCAAGTTGACACGATCGAGTTCGGCAACGTGACGGTCGACTTTCGCACCCATCAAGTCCGAGTGGCGGGAAAACTGGTGCGGATGACTCAAAAAGAACTTCGCCTGCTGCGGTACTTTGTCACAAACCCCGAGCGAGTGATCAGTCGTTCGGAATTGCTCGTCAACGTTTGGGAAATGTCAGGCAACGTGCAAACCCGCGCCGTCGATCAATTCATCGCTCGGTTAAGGAAGCTGATTGAACCGTCTCCCGGTGAACCGGTGCATTTACTGACGCTGCGTGATGCCGGATATCGTTTTGTGCTCAATCCAGAACGCGATGACGCGGAGTCCGATCGGAGTGATGGTGACGACGAGGAAGCAAGCTAGGCGAATTAGCGAGACAAACGCGATCGGCATCTTTCTGACGAACCCTTTTTCTCACTCCGACAAATCTCTACACTACCCACGCCGAGTCGACTTACCGCCATCTTCCTCGCACCCATCCGACATCCGTGTCCGAACTCACCCGCTCTCAATCTTTATTTATCCGCCATGAATTTTTAATTCGGCGACTGCACTCACTCTTGGGCATCGTTCCCTTGGGTCTTTACATGTGCATCCATTTAACGACCAACGCGAGTCTGTTCGCGGGAGCTGGCGTGTTCCAGCGAGCGGTTTTTTATATCCACTCGCTCGGCCCGGCGCTGCCGATCGTGGAATGGGGCGGGATCTTTTTGCCGCTGCTCTTTCATGCGATCCTCGGAGTGTGGATTATCAAGACCGGTAAATCGAACCTGGGTGCTTACAAATACACTGGCAATAAACGCTACGTTTGGCAACGTTGGACTGGCTTGATCGCGTTCGTGTTCCTGATGGCTCATGTGCTGCACCTTCACGGCTGGTTCCACTTTGGACCGTGGCTGGCGATCATGAAACCGCTGGGGTTGGCGAATTTCTATCCCTACAACGCCGCCTCATCGTTGATGCTGGCGATGGACGAGTTTGTCTGGGGGTTTTGGCCAGCGTTCTATCTCGCGGGCGTGTGGGCGACGGTTTTCCACCTCGCCAACGGTTTATGGACGGCTGGGATCACGTGGGGCTTGTGGATTTCCCCCGCTGCTCAAAAACGCGCGACGAAAGCGTCTGTGATCTTCGGCGTGCTTTTGGCGGTTGTAGGAACAGTGGCTTGGTGGGCGGCGGTCGCCCCCGGCCCTGCGGAAATTAAAACGGCTCGGGAGATCGAAGACAAAATGTTTGATGCGGCGTTAGCAACCGGCTTGGTTTACGACATGCCTGAGAAACGATACGAAAAAGGCGACGGCCCGGGAGCCGTCGACTCCACCGAAAACCCAGAAGTCATTCTCAAATTGACCGCTGACAAAGCAGTCCAAGCGGAAGTCGAAACCACGGAAGTGGAAACGATCGCTCCCTGATTCGGATCGCCTCTGGCGTCCAACGCACCCACACAACGTCTCACCTCATAATAACCCTACTGACTCCAATCGGACACGAAGGTTTTTCAACATGGCAGCTTCTTCACAACCCGCTCGCGTCGTCGTCATCGGTGGCGGTCTCGCCGGACTGGCCTCGGCGATGAAGCTCTCTGAACTCGGTGCCAAGGTTGATTTGATCAGCCTGACGCCAGTCAAGCGTTCGCACAGCGTGTGTGCGCAAGGTGGCATCAATAGTTGCAACGACGCCACCCGCCAACTCGGTGACGACGAATGGAAACACCTCGACGATACCGTCTATGGTGGCGACTTCCTCAATCACCAACCGCCTGTCAAAGAAATGGCCTTTTGGGCACCGAAGGTCATCGAGTTGATGGACCGGCTCGGCGTTCCGTTCAATCGCACCGGCGAAGGGTTCATTGACCGTCGTCGCTTCGGTGGCACGCTCTACAAACGCACCGCGTTCGCCGGTGCAACGACTGGTCAACAGTTGCTCTACGCGCTCGACGAGCAAGTCCGCCGTCAAGAAGCGGAAGGCAACGTTCGCAAGTTTGAATTTTGGGACTTCCTTGGTCCAATTTTGGACGAAACTGGCCGTTGCCGGGGCGCGGTGGCGCAAAACATGACGACGATGGAAATTCGTTCCTTCCCCGCCGACGCGGTCGTGGTCGCGACGGGTGGTAACGGATTGATTTATGGTCGCAGCACGATGAGCGTGTTCTGCACAGGTAGCGCGGCGAGCCGTTGTTTCCAAGTCGGTGCGAAATACGGCAACGCGGAGTTCATCCAAGTCCACCCGACAGCGATTCCGGGTGCCGACAAACTGCGACTGATGAGCGAATCGGCTCGCGGCGAAGGCGGGCGGGTGTGGGTCCCACGCACGCCGCAAGATCACCGCGCACCGCGCGACATCCCCGAAGCGGATCGTTATTATTTCTTAGAAGAACGTTACCCTGAGTACGGTAACCTCGTGCCGCGTGACATCGCGACTCGCGAGATTTTTGATATCTGCGTTAACGAAGGACTCAGTGTCGAAGACGATCGGATGTGCGTGTATCTCGATCTGACGCATATTCCGCGCGCCGAACTCGATCGCAAGCTCGGTGGGATTCTCGAAATCTACGAGAAATTCCAAGGCGTCGATCCACGCGATGAACCAATGAAGATTTTCCCCGCGGTGCATTACTCAATGGGCGGTTTATGGGCGGATTACGTCAAGAGTGCCGATGGCGGTCTCGAACCCGGTGCTCCACGCAATCATATGACGAATATTCAAGGGTTGTACGCGATCGGCGAATGCGATTATCACTACCACGGTGCCAACCGGCTCGGTGCGAACTCGCTGTTGTCGTGTATCTTCTCGGGTCTGTTCACCGGATCGTCGATCATCAATTATGCTGCTGCTCAACCCTCCGGTGCCGCCGATGTGCCTGCGTCGTTGCTCGCCGCTGCCGTGAAAACGCAACAAGATCGACATGATCATTTGCTTCATGGCAATAAAGACAGTGACGAGAATCCGTACTTGATTCACCAAGAACTCGGCGACCTGATGACACGGGTGGCGACGGTGGTTCGCCGCAACGATCAGTTGGCAGACGCTCTCATGAAGATCAACGATTTGCACGATCGGGCGATGAAAGTCAACCTCGCCGACACGGGAGCTTGGACCAACCAGAACGTGGTGTTTGCCAAGGCGTTGCAGGACATGTTCCCGATCGCCAAGGCGCTGCTCAAGGGCGCGTTGCAGCGTGACGAATGCCGTGGTGCTCACTACAAACCCGAGTTTACCAAACCAGCCTTGACTTCTGACGATCCTGTTGAAAGACGCCGTCAAGCGGAAGAGTGGTGCGACGCGTTCCAAGCCAACAACGAAAAGTTTCTCAAGAGTACGATCGCAACTTGGAATCCTGAAACCAACCAACCGGACTTGACGTATGAAGACGTTGACACTTCGCTGATCCCACCACGCCCACGGTTGTACGGATTGGTCGGTGCTGAGGCGATCGAAGAGGTCTGGAACGAACGTGCCGCTGCCCTGGCGGCTAACAAGAGCGCTCCTCAGTACGCTAGTTCACATTAAGTTTTAGCGGGCTGTTAATTTTATCGTTTAACAGTCAGCCGCAGGCGTACTATCCGAAGTAAGAGTACGCCTGCGGCTAACTGTTAAACGACTATTTCAGCAACCCGCTTAAGTAAACCGTGGCAAACGCCAAAACGGCTAACATCACGAATCAAAACATATTTTTACTCGCTCTCCTTTTTCTCTGCCGCAATACGAGTCCTATCCACGATGATCGCCCTGGAACCTTCGATCAAGAATCGTCCCGAGTTCATCAATGTCCGAGTCCGTCGCCAGGATGCGCCGGGTCAAAAACCATATTGGGAACTGCACAAGGTCAAATACGAACGAGAAATGAACGTGATCAGCGTTCTGCAACGGATCGCTGCGCAGGCCAAAACCGTCGATGGCAAGAAGGTCACGCCTGTGGCGTGGGATTGCGGTTGCCTCGAAGAGGTCTGCGGTTCGTGTACGATGGTGATCAACGGCAAAGTTCGTCAGAGCTGCAGTGCGCTGGTGGACCGTTTGCTGGCCGACAATCCCGATGAGATCGTACTCGAACCGATGTCGAAGTTCCCCGTCATCCGAGACTTGATGGTCGATCGTGCTCGGTTGTTCCGCGGTTTGACACGAGTGCAAGGTTGGGTGCCCGTCGACAGTTATTACAACATGGGATCCGGCGAACGTATTTCTCGCGACGATCAAGAGCGTAACTATCCGCTGAGCCAGTGCATGAGTTGCGGATGTTGCCTGGAAGCGTGCCCACAGTACAACAAGATCGAAGTCACCCAGGCCGCGGGCGAGAGTGACGCCGAGTTTGAAGCTCGCAAGAATGCGAAGTTTGATGAGGCTTTCGTTGGCCCGCACGCGATCTCGCAAGCGATGTTATTCAACAATCACCCTACTGGCAAAACGCTCGCGTCGGCGCGACTCGAGGCATTGTCAGGACCTGGCGGTATCGCCACTTGCGGTAACGCTCAAAACTGCGTCGCAGTATGTCCCAAGGAGATCCCGCTGACGACCTCGATCGCTCGGGCGGGACGCGCTACAACGTTGCACGCAATCAAAAAGTGGTTTGAACGGTAATTTTTCCGTAGCGGAACTCGTGAAAGATTCAGCTACACTGGGGTTGGCCGAAACTCTTTGTGAGTTTCGCGACAGAAATTCCCGTCCCCCAGCGAGACCCACCGATGCGTCGATTGTCTGTTTGTTTGTTGATGTTCGCTTTTTTGTCGAGTCAGTTATCTGCGGACGATTCACTGGTCGAGTCTCATGATGTGGTGATTTATGGCGGAACTTGCGCGGCCGTGATTGCAGCTGTTCAAGCGAAGAAGATGGGCAAATCGGTCGTTGTCGTCAGTCCGGACAAACATCTCGGTGGGTTGTCGAGTGGCGGATTGGGGTGGACCGACACGGGAAATAAGTCGGTGATCGGTGGATTGTCTCGCGATTTCTATCATCGCGTTTATTTGGCCTATCAAGACGATGCGGCGTGGAAGCAACAGGAAAAGCACGAATATGGCAACCGCGGCCAAGGGACGGCAGCGATCGACGGTGAGAATCGCACGATGTGGATCTTTGAACCGCATATCGCCGAACAAATCTTTGACGACTATGTTCGCGAGTTCGAGATTCCCGTGCATCGCGACGAGTGGCTCGATCGCGAATCCGGTGTGACCCGCGCGGGCAATCGAATCTCTGAAATCAAAACGCTCAGCGGACGCCGGTTCCGTGGCAAGATGTTCATCGACGCGACTTACGAAGGTGACTTGATGGCGACTGCCGGAGTTGATTACCACGTTGGTCGTGAATCAAAGGAGACCTACGGCGAAGAATACGCAGGCGTGCAGACCGGCGTTTTGCATCATGGTCATCATTTCGATGTGTTGAAACGACGCGTCAGCCCATATGTCGATCCGAGCGATCCGAGCAGCGGTGTGATCGCTCGCGTCAGTGCTGACCCACCGGGAGAGAAATATTCAGCCGATAACAAAATTCAAGCGTATTGTTTTCGGATGTGTTTGACCAATCATCCCGAGAACCGAATCCCGTTTGCGAAGCCAGAAGGTTATGACCCGGCGCAGTACGAATTGTTAGCGCGGATCTACGACGCGGGTTGGGGCGAGACGTTCGGAAAGTTCGATCCCATCCCCAATCATAAAACCGATACGAATAATCACGGCCCGATGAGCACTGATAACATCGGACGCAATTACGACTACCCCGACGGCAGTTATGAGCGACGCCGCGAGATCATTCGTGAACATGAGACCTATCAAAAAGGTTGGTTGTACTTCATCGCCAACGACCCCCGCGTTCCCGAGGCCACTCGCAAACAGATGCAGCAGTGGGGATTGCCCAAAGATGAATTTGTTGACAACGGCAATTGGTCGCATCAACTGTACATTCGCGAAGCCCGGCGGATGATTGGTGAGTACGTGATGACGGAGAACGAATTGCTCAAACGGCGGCCAACACCGCAATCGGTCGGCATGGGATCGTACGCGATGGACAGCCACAACGTGCAGCGATACATCACTGACGAGAGATATGTGCAAAACGAAGGTGACATCGGTGTCAGCACCAATGGGCCGTATGAGATTGCCTTTAGATCATTATTACCCAAGAAATCGCAATGCGAGAATTTGGTCGTGCCGGTATGCGTTTCGAGTTCACACATTGCGTTCGGTTCGATTCGGATGGAACCAGTGTTCATGATTCTCGGCCAAAGTGCAGCGACAACCGCTGTGCTGGCGATTGATGTGGATGGGGCCGTGCAAGACGTATCCTATGATACGCTGAAAGAGCGTTTGCTAGCCGATGGTCAAATTCTGACTTATTCTGGGCCGATCCATGTTTCTAAACATGAATTGGTTGCGGTGAACAAACTTGATGGGATTGTGGTTGATGACGCGGATGCTGAGCGAACGAGCATTTGGACGCCGAGCACAGCTTCTGTGAAAGCGATCGGTGTGGGATATGTTCACGATGGTAATACTCGAGATGGTAAGACATCGCTCGCATTCGTTGCCAAATTGCCAGAGTCGGGTGAGTACGAAGTTCGGTTTGCATACGCAGCAAACGCCAATCGAGCAGGCAATGCGAAAGTGATCGTCAAACATGCCGACGGCGAAGCGGAGATTGTCGTCGATCAACGCAAAGCCCCCGCGATCGACGGATTGTTCATTTCTTTGGGGACGTTCCGGTTTGACGCTGACAATCCTGCGTCGGTCACGATCAGTAATCGAGATGCCAATGGATACGTTGTCGCAGATGCGGTGCAATGGTTGCCACGTAGCAGCGTCTCTCCGAGTCGCTGATTCGAGTCTCTCTGAGACTCGACTACGTGGGGCGGAGTTCATCTCAGAATCGGTCTAACCGGTACTCAGTTGAACGTTCTGCATGACGATGATGAGATTTGCGTCGCCTACCAGAGAAAGTAGAGCTACCTATTTCGATGGGGAAGACGTTGCACGCGCCATCTGACACCTTTTCGCTGAGCACGAGACCTATGGTTGCCCCTGAACAGTCCGCTGAATTTTTTCGCTGCCCCATCACGGCTGAGAACAGTGCCGCGGCATTGCGGATTCGCCGTCGTGTTCGCATCAACGTGAAATTGCAAGAGGCTTCGATCGACGGATTCACGATTTTGGTACGGGCCGTCGATGCCGCAAGATTGCAGATCGGAAAGCCGTGGATTCTGCTGCATGACGGCGCGACGCTCGAAGTTCATGCACAATGGTTTTTTCAAGCCGCCGATGGTCAAGTGCAAGTTGGCTTGCGTCGGCTTCGTGATTTAACAAAGCCGCCAGTGATCGGAGGCTGGTTTCCGAGCGTGTTCAGCCGCGCGCAAACACCTGATTATTCGGGTGGCTCGTTGTTATGGGCAGGTGGCTTGCTCGTCATGCTAGCGAGTTTGGCATTGCCTGGAATTGGCGACGCGCTCGGCACGTCAGCCAAAATCCAAGCCCTGCTGAGCGAACTGTTTGCGGGATAAATCTAGCCTTTTTTATCCAGCATTTCTTCTACGCGATCTT
>JBGSMN010000012.1:0-2227 GCA_041740155.1 Rhodopirellula sp. | reverse complement strand
CGTCGCAATACACACGAACGCTTTCGGCTAACCCATCGCCATCGCGATCATGCAGCAAATACAGCGGACCGTTTTCTTGAGAGGCGATGATATGGCCGAACTCGTTAAACGCCATCGCGATCACCGAGCCTACTTGGTCATCATTAAAGATTCGCTGGACGTTAAAACCTTTTTGGATCAGAAAGCGTTCGGCAAGTTCGGTCGACGCTTCTACTGTAATATTTTCTTGCCGATCCCAGGGGGCGGTTTCTCCAAGCAGCCCGAATGCCTTTGCAGCGCCCCAAACTTGATCGTTAAACAGAACGCCTTCCCAAGTCGTTTCGGCCGTTTTTGATGCTTTCCACGACGGATCGCTGCTGAACGTAAACCACTGACCACCGTTGGTTGGGCGAACCGCGACGCGAGCAGCAATCGCCGCGGTGTTTCCAGAAGTGTTCTTCGCTTGGACGGCTACGATGTTTCGCCCAACAACCAGATGCGCGGTAATATCGTATTCGTCAAGGTTGCGGCTGGATTGTCCCGAACCAACTTCCTTGCCATTGACGAACAAAACATACGTGTCGTCGGCAGATATTTCGACTTTTCCGACAGCCTCGACACGCAAATTGATTAGCTTGCGAAAATAGCAAGTTTCACCTTCACGAATTGAACCGCTTTCCGCCCCGGTAGCCCAAATCCACTGGGCATCGCCCGCGAACGTGAAGTTCCCGCTCGCAGCGAGCATATTCAGTGTCGCTACGACGACGAACAGTCGCAACGAAAGTCTTTTCCAGATGCCATCCATGGCTTGTTCAAGCTCCCGCGAAAACGCTTTCGGAAGGATTTGACAACTCCGCTCCGGCCACGGCGTGGCCCTTCATAGCTTGATTCGTACCATGTAGGGGCATGTCAATGCAATAGAAATAATTTCGTTGATTCATTGCTGGATTCAGCGCATCAGTAGAATTTCATGTTCCAGCGACAAATTAACCAGGGAGCAGGTTTTTCGCTCTTGCACCCGTAATTCATTTTTGGCGACGATCGATCCGGCGGAATTTTTCACATGTTACCTCGGAATCAGCCCTCGACTCGGCAGGACGCACTCACCCATGCCCCATCGCATCGCGTTGCACGACAACATCGAACCGCTCAGCGGATCGTCGGAAGTTTTGTATCGTATTTACTTGGAAATCGCGGTCAAGGATCACCGTTGCCGCATCCAAGCGCTTTATGGAAATCAATCACCCCCGGCGGGTCACACGCCGTATCGTCCACTACCAATTGGCCATTTCATCGACCGTTTCGAATCGGCCAAGAACATGCCCAACGGCGAGGCGATTTTTCGCAAACAATTGGCACGTTTGGCCAGAGTTTATGGTGTTGATTGTGTTGCCGCTGTCACAGATCGTTTAGCGGCATAATCTGTTAAAAGGTAGGTCGCGATGTCATATCTGTTGTCAATACTGCGAGCCGCGCATTGCCGCAGCACTCACCATTACTTCGTGATCGACTCGACCAAATATGTCGATACGGCAGCCGGTCGCCGCTTGGCCGACATCTTTTTAAAGCATCACGAACGGTTTCTTGCCGGAGCGAAAGACCCTGATGAACGCTTTCGCGATTTCCAAAACCACTGCGTCCACGTTCGTACCGGCTACTGGGGCGGAGCGCCTCGCGCTGCGCTGACCTGGTACGACCGAATGCGCGATTATTTGGTTCATGGACGATATGGTGACGCGGCTTATGCAGCAGGCGTGATGAGCCATTACTTCACCGACCCGCTGCAACCACTGCATACCGCTCAAACTGAGCGAGAGCCGCTGGTGCATCGCGCGATTGAATGGAGTATCTGCTGCTGTTACGACGAAATTTTGACGCGGTGGACAGAAGATGAATATCGCGTCGTTTTTCAATTAGGTGGTTCGGAAGGTTGGTTGGCCGAGGCGATTCTTAAAGGTGCCAGATTCGCTAACCACAGCTATGACCGGTTGGTTGAATCTTATGACTTAAATCGTGGCAGTAAGGTCCCGACAGAAGGTCTTGACGATGCCTCAAAAGAAACATTTGCATCGTTGTTTGGCCTAGCGATTACCGGTCTTGCGAGAATTTGGGAGCGCGTCGCCGATGAAGCGGAAATGCTCAGCGGAAAACCGCTTCCACAGGTTCCTTTAAAGTTTGATGGCGTGCTGGCGACACTTCAAGTTCCTGAAAAGTGGATTATCAAACGCATATACAATAAGGCGGAACG
>JBGSMN010000005.1:0-3395 GCA_041740155.1 Rhodopirellula sp. | reverse complement strand
TGCATCCAATGAGTCAGATGTCTCCACGATGGTCGCATTTTGTAAAGCGCACTATTCCACACTGAGCTAGCAGGGGAATCGAGATGTGCTTCAAGCCATGCTATCCCTGCGTCTGTTCCTAGTGCGTTGATTAAATCGTGCATACCAGGTTGGTCTAGTCGCATTTGTCGCTCTGTTAGCGGCAGCTTGAGAAACTCTTCCAAAGACTTTATTGGGTACGCCATAATTAGAACCCCTGAAGTAACCCAACTTGTGCGTAGTTTAAAATCCCAACATTTTTCAATCAGAGCGATGGATGACGCGGATCGGTTCGCAGTAGCTCAAAGCACTTATCCGCCAAAGCTCGAATCTCTTTCGGGAGTTAGCGATAGTGATACCAGAAATCAGGAGCGGCAAAGTGGTTCACAGCGCCTCGCTTCAAAGCGGTTTGCCGCGGCCAGCTTCATAATGTTCATCCGCGCGCTTCAGCGCGGCAGCGAGTCGTCCCGAAGCAACATCTTGCTCAATTTGGCGATCCCATTGGTCGGCCATGAACTCGGCGAACCACTCGGAAAATTGAGTAAGCTCGGCGGTTGGCAGACTCGACACGGCGGTTTGTAGTTCTTGGAGGATCATGTCAGATCATCATTGCAGGAAGTATCGTGATGCAATGACTATGATATTATACGTCATTGCTACTCGCAAGAAAAACTTGTATCAGCTCGATCGCTCGGGATCAATTTCACTTCAGTTTCGGTTCACTTAGAACGATTCATCAGGTGCCAAGATGGTTCGACTTTTCGCTTATGCAATCCGGCTCTGCTTCCTGCTTTTCGCTTGCATCTCTGTAAACATTTACGCCGCCGAGCCAGCACCAACCAAAGAAACCCCGCCCCCAACCGACATCAAATTCATCGATGTCCATGTGCATGCCCATTCCGTCAAGGAAGATGGTCTCGACGCGGTGGCCAAGTGGATGGAAAAGCGGGGCGTTGATCGCTGCATTGTTAGCCCGCTCGATCACAAGGGCTCGCGCGATTACACTCCCGAGGATCGCACGGCGATGCTCGCCCACTTTCGCAAGTACCAGGGTCGGATCGACCGGATGTGCATCATCTACCCCGATGAAGTTCAGAGCGTTGATGCGGCGGTCGAGATCCTGCAGCGCGAGATCAAAGACGGCGCGATCGCGTTTGGCGAACACTACGGCGTGGGTCTAAAGTTCGACGACGAGAAGAATTTGCGGCTGTACGAAGCTTGCGAGAAGGTCGGCTTGCCCGTCATGTTTCACATTGACCAGAACAAGAACATGGTCGAAAAGGGGATGGAGCGCGTCGATAACGTGCTCAAGAAGTACCCCAAGTGCAAGCTGATCGCCCACGCTTATTGGTGGCGGCAACTCAAAGACGCCGAACGCCAGTTGCAGGAGCATCCGAATCTTTACGCCGACATGTCGGGCCACGTGGTCCCCGACATCCTCGGCCGCGATCGCGCGTTCGCCCGCGAGTTTATCATCCGCAATCAACACAAGCTGCTCTTCGGCACCGACGAAGGGTGGTGGTCGTTTGGCAAAGAAGTCTCGCCGTTCAAACACTACACGTTCTTCGAAGAACTCGATTTGCCCAAGGATGTCCGCTACAAGCTCTACCGAGGGAACGCGGAGAAGCTGTTTGGGTGGGAGAAGAAAGGGTAGTTGAGCTTTCAGATGCAGATATATGCCACCACGACATCACTCATTCTTATGCCAAGACTTAGTATGGCTCAGGATTGTCTCTGACATAAGCTGATTGGACTTCTTGCGCATATGCTGAATTTTAATAACTCGACGGACTGAGAAAATACCGAGTGCTATTCCACACGAAGGTAGCGCAAACGGCAATGCATATAGAAACATGATCCGCTGCGTTGCCGTCATTCTCATTTCAACAAACAGTGCCTCGTAGGTGCCTGCCGCCTTGCAGTACCACACATAAGCGGACAACAGCAGGACGAACCCCGACAGGACTAGAAACTCTACTGGGCGACGCAGCGACAGAATCGTCTTCTTCACCAGTAATGAATCATCTCGCTGTTGAATGATGGCTTGAAGTGGCAGCCAGTCGTCGACATGAGTGCGGAGGTGATATTCCTGGCCACTACGAGTCACGATCAGGACGTGGGCGATACGACTTTCTGCGGCAGCATCATCAACAAAGGCGATAGACGAAAGATCGCACCATTGCATTGAATAGGTCTGCGTGAGTGTCCGCCATATGACTTCCTCGTCTGCTGAGATCCACAGTACGGACTTGAAACACAAGTCTTCGACGTAGAGCCCGGCGATCCAAACGACGAGCAGGAAGAGCGGAATTCCAACAAGCAGTGTCTTCGGATCAGGTTTGCTGGCCAGCAGCAAGGCAAATCCAGCTACCATCAGTATGGTTAAGCCTGTTATCGCAGCTAATGGGAGCAGGCTTCTTGTCTTTAGGATCATTGACATCCTGCTTACCGGTATAGGCGAAATTTTCACATGTGGGCTAAAGTCCAAGCTACTTGCCCGGCGTCTTCAACAACACCGGCAGCAACTTCTCGACCCACCGCGCATAACCCGCGTCGCTGAAGCGCAGTCCTACTTCTGGCTTAATGTTGAACTTGAGGAGTCGAAGAGGTGGCAGTAGTCGGCAGTGGTGCCGCAAACGCCGGTTCACGTTGCCGCACTAGTTTCGCACCAGATTCTTCTTGACGCTTCCGCAAGTCCGCGAAGTAGGCGGCAATGTCGTTGTTGTATTGCTGTGCCACTTTCTCTCGCGTTCTATGGATTTCAGCCACAATCGGATCTTCCCACATACTAAGCTCCCATTAGTTCGTCGGGGGTGCAGATGATTGGTATTCGGTAGCCCAGCTTCGTACAGACTACTTCTATTCTTCGCTTAATCTGAGCATTTGCCAAGTGTTTGCAATTCCAGGTTAACAGATAATCGATCCCATGAACCGCGCAAAGAGCCACATGGGTGGCATCTTGAAATGCGTGAGGAGGGAGAATCCCCGCAGACATGATTGCCTGAGTGAGCGATTCCGCGTCAGTTGTAACATCCAGACTTGGCAGACCAACGACGATATTCAGCCGTTTTTGTACTTCCGTCGGATCACCAGCGGAGGCTTCGTCGATGACGACTTGTGAAATTGAGCAATCGAATATGCTCCGACGATTTGCCCACCAATCCTGCGTGGTTTGCTGGTGTCCCGCGACGATTGTGTCACGACTTGGACGAGCCACGAGGTAGCTGATGAAGGACGTTTCTAGGTAAACAGTTTCCATATTGGCGTTGCGTCCTACAGGAGGTCAATCGCTTGCGAATTATTCAAACAGGGGTGACCGCCAAGCTACTTGCTCTCCGTCTTCAACAGCACCGGCAGCAACTTCTCGACCCACCGCG
>JBGSMN010000415.1:0-56734 GCA_041740155.1 Rhodopirellula sp. | reverse complement strand
CTGGCGATCGTTCGGGACCAAGATCCCGTTTCGTAAAGTCGGTGAGAAGATCACTGTCGATTCCAACTTCCGTAACAACGGTCAACCGTTGAAAATCCCCGAATTAGAAACAACGTCATTGCCACTGGGCGTCGCGTTGAGACTACCGTTTTTGAACAATCGCTTGGTCGGAGCCATCGCCTACGTCGCCTCGGTTGGCGAAGCCACACCGCGATTGATCTTAGTGGACCTAGCGACCGGTGAAACACTGCGAGAACTTAACGGTCATGATCAATTCATTCACTCGATTGAGTTTTCATTGAGCGGTCGCCGACTCACCACCGTCTCAGGTGATGGTATGGTTTGCGTTTGGGCACTTGATGATTTGACTCAGCTCGTTGGTCGCCGAGGGACGCTACTCAGGACGGAGTTTTGTAGGAGCGAGCAGTTTCTTGTGGTCACAAAAACAGACTCCACCGGATATTCCAACACACCCAACGGCAGCCCGCTGCAAATTGGCGATGCCGTGTTGGGGATGATGCAAGTTCAAACGTCAGGCAAGGAACCAGTCTTGCAGAAATTCGATTCGGTCTATCGTTTATTAGAAGCGATGAGTGTCAATGCTGTCGGCGAGGATGTCGTTCTACGGGTGTTACGACAAGGTCAACAAGTTGACGCGACAGTTCGACTGGGCCAAGCAACGGATGAACGCAAACCGCTCGTGTCCGTCGTGTTTGCGAGTGCTCCACTGGGTGATATACCCGATTGGATGGCGTGGTCGCCTCACGGGCCGTTCGACGCCAGCAACGAGAGCATCCAGGAGCGAGCCGGTTGGCACTTCAACTCCTCTGCTGACAACGAGATTAACCAGTTTTCACCACTGACGGAGTATCGCGAAAAATTCTTTGGTCGTGGTCTGTTAAATTCTTTATTGGCAAACGGACGCGTTCCAGAAGTATGGCCACCGGCTAGAACGCCCGATGCATTCGGTGTCTTGCGTGGTAAGGATGGTGAGGATATCTATGCCGATGGACGCCATTTCTTGTTACCAGATGGGCGACTGTCCTCGCTTCAGTTTCTCGTTGAAAATGTGCCCGCATCAGCGATCGAATCGGCGACCGTACAAATAGACGATAGTCCAATTGTGCAGCTGGAACGCTCGCCGTCGGACCCCAATATTTGGCAGCGTCAAACAAACACAACGCTCGCACAGGATCAAGCTCACGTACTTTTTTTCACACTGAACAGCGATCAAATTGAAAATGGTTCATGGTCCGATCAATGGCAAATTGATGTCCCCAAAGCACCATTGGGTGTGATTGTTTTACCTGAGATTCGGTTGACATCGCATGCTGCACGGTCCTTGGTAATGACCCCTGCGAAGAGCAGCAACGACACAAACATCGAGTTCGCGGCTTCGATTTCCAGTCAGAAGATCGATCCGAAGTGGGAGATCAAATTGGAGGTGGATGGGCAGTACCTCGCGCTGTCACAAAGTGATCTGGAAGGCAGCAATTGGCGTGGGCAAGCCGACATTCCACTGGGGCGCCATTTCGTTGCCGTTGTGCTGGACGATGGCAAGCAAACATCACGCAGTGACACGGTATTGATTGAACATTGCAATCCACCAGTGATTGAATCGTTCGCCGTCGCTATGTCACCCTCTCAGCTTGGCATGGCCAACCTCGTTGTGCGATCGAGTGAACCTCCCAATCAAAATAATGTGAACATTTTTGTGGAGGACATGCGATTCGATGGATTGGCAATCAATCTTCGTAAACAACCTGGTAGTGACGAACTCTATGACGTTTCGATCGACGAGATTCCCCTATCCGAAGGCGAGAATGAAATCGAATGTCGCGTCAGCGATGGGAGCGGGCGTTCACGCGCTACGGCGAAAGGCAAACTCGTTTTTCATCCCGCAGCCGCGCAGCCGAGACTGTTCGTCTCGTTGGCGGAATCGGTTGCCGTCCAACTCGCTGAGATTCCGGTCGAGATAAAAAACAACGGTGAAAACCCAGTCGAGCTTAGTATCACCGTCGGTGGCAATTTGGTGCCACTTGGAAACTTATCGCGACTGGCACCCCAGTCCCCTGCCATCTCAGTTTCCATACCTTTGCAATACGGGAACAACCGGATCAAGATCAGTGCCAAGGGCGAGCACGGTGAAACATCCTTCAGTGTTCACGATGTTGTTCGGATTGAGGCACCGATGGACATGATGATTGAACAAGTCATGACGGCGAAGGATCAAGCAATCCCTGTTCGTCAAAGTGGAGGCAATTGGATCTGTGAGCAACCCGTTGAGGATTCGTTGGTTCGAGTACAGGGTCACATACGATTATCCTCACGTGCAGACACTGAGCGATTGATTCCGGTTCAGGGCTGGGTTAATGGATTTTTGCAGAATAGTGTGGAGTCACGTTTGTCCGATGACGGAACGTTCGTGTTCAACATGCCATTAAGGTTGACAGCCGCCGAATCGACGATCAGTTTCGAATTCCCAGAGCTACCTGAAGCGGAATCGAAACCATCGCTGCTCTCGGTTCGCTGTTCAAATCCCGACACGAACCAAACGTTGCATTTGATCGTGGTCAGCACCGAGGTCGCAGACACCGATCGAGAGAGTTTAGAAGATAAAGTCTTGAAGACATTCACTAGCGGCAAACCGGGCAAGTTCGCTTTTCGCGAAGTTCGCTGTGGGCGTCCTCACTATTTTGCGGCCACCGGGCAGGTTCGCAGCGGTTCGATTCGCAGCCTGATGCGTCGTTGTTACATGCAGACGAACTCTCGATCACTGACCAATCACGTTGTCATGTTCTATTTCCAAGGCAGTGAAATCCGAGAGTCCGATGGCACGTTCGGTTTGGTGACCGATGATGTGTTGGATCGTTTGCTGGAGGATCGAGCAACGATCACGAGCGACTATTTGGCGGCTGAGTTCCGTAGAATTCGAGGTGCTCATATCGTGCTCTTGGACGTTCAGTCTCACCCCCTGAGCGCTGTGGTCAATGGTGCAGGCGATCCCAACAATCCCGATCTGGGCGTGTTAAGAATGGGACGTCGCGATGTCGCAGGCAGCGAACATTCGGCAACGTTGTTGGAGCAAATCAAGACGCATCTGCCACAGGTCGAAAAATTGGTCGACCTCGCCCAAGCGATGCGACAGCAACCGCCTGACCAACGAGTCGTGTTTGAACATTTTGTTCCCGACAACGTTGGCTTTATCCGGTTGAACGCTCTCGCAGCGCCTTAGTCCTCTATCAAGCGACCAGAGGACTTCGTAGCCGCATCTTGCTGCGTTTGGCTGGCAACGATTGCGATTAAGCAGAGACAGCCGCAACCGAAAAGCACCAACGTGAAAAGCTGATCGGCACGAACCAGTCCGCTGAGATTACGAGCCAACTCAGCAGGTGATGCGTTGCCCGAATTGATCGCTTGCTCATAACCGCTCATTGACGATCCGCTCCAAATGATGGCCGCAACAACGAGGACCGCAGTGCTGATCGCTACTGCGTGCTGGAAAAGGGAGCGTGATTTCAAGTTCCAATAACTCCACCATTTCCGTTTTTCGCTCTCGATCGGGCGTCCGTTGAGACTGGCGATACAAATCAAGGTTGTAGCGGCGACAACGGCAAACCACCCTACTAACAATGGCGTCCTTGTTTTCATGACATCCAACATAAACACATCAGTTCTGAGAGTTTGAGCGGTAGCGAGCACCATGAATGCCGCATGCATTTTCCAGGTTGCATAAGCAAGACATCCTGTCGCCAAGAAGAACGACACTGCTGCCAAACCAGCAGGCACGGTAAGCTGAGAAGATTTCTCAAAGTCAACTAGAGCAAACGCAAGCACACCCAGCACAATCATCAACCATCCACTCAGGCCAATGATCTGCCGCGAGGTGAGATGAAGCTCGTTCCCAGGTTTGAAGGTGGTGAATGAAATCAAAGCACTGTAAGTTGATGTCGAGGTAAACATCAGTGCCAGAACGGCACCCATCATAGCGAGGACGACGAACCATTTGGGTGACATGTTGAGAATCTCTTTTCGTTGTACCGTGACGGGTTGAAGCAATCGTTAGGGAGTGTCGAAACGATACATCAGCAGGCATTATACAGCGAGCAGTAAGCAGCAAAAGTCGTCAGGACAGTTGATCGCAACTGAAAACCTGCCTCTTTTGCAACTCTCGATTGTTTGATTGTTCAGACGGTCCCAGCGACCCTTGCGATAACGGTTGGCTGTCCACCAGCGAGAAAATCACTATAGCATTCTCTAGTGTAGTGTATCGCAAACACCATGTTCAGCACCGAAAACCTAACGGTGCTCCTCGAACTGCTCAAGTCACTGCGACAAATACCCTCAGGCGAGCGGTATTTGGGTTCAGCGTGAACTGGAGCGTGGAATGGTTTGGGTTAATCCAAAAAGGGAAAGAGAAGTAAACAAAATGGCATCCAGTCCGTTGACAGTACATCCTCCAGGATGAAAAGGTTATCGCATACTGGTGCATTCCGAAAGTTAGAACGATTGGCGGCTACTTTCGTAACCGCCGTCCCTTCGGACGACACACCTGACACGGCGCTCGGGTTGCTCTTCAGCATTGCCCTATCCTCCGGCCAGGTTTTCTTATCGTAGTTTCTCTCCGTAGCTCAAGTAACAATCTGTCGCGCTAACTCTCGTTTGAGCCGACGCTGTTCACGCGCACCTTCCAGCTTGGCATCGCGTGCGGCGAAGACCAACTTCTTGCCGCCAGCAAGTTTCGTTGCCGGAGTCACGTAGCCAATCGCGATGTGAAGTCGCGTCTCGTTGTAATGACAAACATAATCCGTAACCGCTTTCCGAGCGTCATCGAGCACACTGCACATGAAGTAAAACGTGCCGCAGATATTCAAGTAGCTAACATTCACATCCCAATGATCGTGCGGTGCCCGTGGCTGTTGGAAACCAGTCCCTTTGTTCGACGCTTTTCCATGAAAACGATCCAGTACGCCGACTTCCCTCAGGACGCGAAGCGACAACGCGGTCTATCAAATCGATCCAAGTCGGCCAGCGGGTGCTGGCTCACAATCCGGAAATCAATGAGACCAACCGTGCGTCGTGGTCGGAACTTGATTTGTCGGACGTGATTCACGTCTCACTGCGGATGCCGCTTGTTGGTGATGGCCAGGATTTAACGGATCGAACCCATGCCCTGGTAACCGGCTTCTTAAGCCATCACAATGAAAATGCTAGCTTGGTACTCGCTTTAGAGGTAATCACACTTCTAGCACATAGGGAGAACCACGGATGGCAAAGCGTAAACAATCCAAAAAGCGTCCACAACCCAAGCACCCCACACACCAGCAAGGCTAGCAGTTCGACAAACGATCGCGTCTGAATCAACCTAACCCGCAGCGACGAAAAACGGCAATAGCCAAGATCCCACTGATTGGCGACATGGCATCTATTGCCGCCTCGATGGCAAGACAACTGGACGCTCCCGTCGCTTTTCGGTTGTTGATCATCATGACGGGTAGGATGTTGGCGGATGACCGAAGAGTGGCAGCGTCATGGTTCGCTACCGCTGGCGTTCAAAATGACTGGGATCGCTTTTAAGAACGCTTGAAAAGTATCGGACGCAACTCCGAGCCACTGGCATTGTCGCTGCTTTGGGTGCTGCTTAAGAAGTTCGCCCCTGAAACAGATGGTCACTTGATTTTGGCGATTGATGATTCGCCGATAGCCCGCTAGGGCAAACAGGTTGAAGGTGTCAGTGTCCATCACAATCCGATACTTGGACGTGTCGGTACAAATCAATCTTAGCGACATCGCGTGTGGCAGGTGGTGAGATTCGAGTGGTGATCGTGCCATTTGATGGCGGGAATTGGGCAGCCTATTTTTGCACTGACAATCAAGTATCCGTGCGACCGTAGGGATCGTCCCTGGGACAACCCACGTCGCCGACCATCGCACGCAGACCGACGACGAAGGATGTCGCGAAAAATGCTGCAAAAACAATTTTCGGTTGTTCTGCCTGAGGAGCATGAGATGCAGAAAATCCAACCCCTGCTAGATCACGTCATTGCTCTAGCGACATGACGGGAACACGCCCCAACATCATGGAAGACGTTTCCCTAAAGTGCAGTTAGTTCGAAAACCCGATCCCTTGGTAAATGAACCCGTGTTGTGACAGATTGAGTTTTTTCAGAACGTTACGCCCATCGAAGATAAAAGCGGGCTTTTTCATTTCATCGTGAATCCGTTGGAAATCGGCCGTCACAAACTCGTCCCATTCTGTCAGTACCGCGATGGCGTGAGCGTCGGTCGAGGCAGCGTCAATGTCCGAGACGATCTCCACATTCTCAGCCAATAATTTTTCGGACGCAGCACTAAGTTCCGCATCACCGTTGCGTAGCGCGTCGGCTAAGTCGCGACGAATCTGCTCGGGACGAACTCGGGGGTCATAGATCGTTAGCTTCGCACGCTCGCGGAGTAAATCTCGACAGACGTAGATCGCAGCCGACTCACGCGTGTCGTTGGTGTCCTTCTTGAACGCAAACCCCCAGATCGCGATCTTCTTATCCGACACCGTGTTGAACAGCGTGCGGACAATGTTGTTGACAAAGCGAGTCTTTTGGTAATCGTTCATCTTGACGACTTGGTCCCAGTACTCTGCAACTTCGGGCAACCCGAAGTACTCACACAAGTAGACAAGATTAAGGATGTCTTTCTGGAAACAAGAGCCACCAAAACCGACTGACGATTTCAAAAATTTGGGACCGATCCGTGAATCCATGCCGATCGCCATCGCGACCTCATCAATGTCCGCTTCGGTGACTTCGCACAACGCCGAGATGGAATTGATGGATGAAACACGCTGCGCTAAAAAAGCGTTCGCCGTCAACTTGGATAGCTCACTGCTCCATAAATTCGTCGTCAGCAATCGCTCGCGTGGGATCCAGCGTGCATACACATCAACGAGTGCCTCAACGGCAGCTTTGCTTTCGCCACCAATCAACACTCGATCGGGAGCGAGCAGATCTTCGACCGCAGTGCCTTCGGCTAAAAACTCTGGATTGCTGAGCACATCAAACGTCGCACCGGTAGAGGCACCAGCCAAAATTGCCTTAACCGCTTCGGCTGTCCGAACGGGCAACGTTGATTTCTCGACAATGATTTTGTGACCTCGAGACACTGCCGCTATTTGACGAGCACACTTTTCGATGAACTCCAAATTCGCCGCACGGCCCGCCCCCACACCGAAATTTTTGGTTGGCGTGTTCACCGAAATGAAAATCATTTGCGAATCGGCGATCGCGGAAACAACGTCGGTCGAGAAATGCAGATTACGCCCACGACTCTCCATCACGACCTCATACAAGCCAGGCTCATAGATCGGCAACTCGTCACTATTCCACTGGTCAATCCGGGCAGCATTGATATCTACAACACGGACTTCGATATCAGGGCATTGTTTGGCAATCATCGCCATCGTGGGGCCGCCTACATATCCAGCACCAATGCAGCAAATCGTGCGAATCGGATCAATACTGGTAGCGGTGGAAGTAACGGACTGGAGCATGGATCAATAGCAACGAAAAGTGAGAAAAGTCAGCAAAGTGATTTCCGATTCATGCTAGTTCACCTCACCGAATTCCGCGAACGGATGGGCGAGAATCCACCGATGCCAAGCAATGCGAACGTCGGGTTGTAATGATTGTCCTAGCGGTGACAGGCTGTGCTCAACGAACATCCACCCACACCATCCGGTGATCTGTCGCATCGACACATCGCCCCAGTGGCGTGGTTGGGGCAGGCCAAACCACCCCACTGTCGACAACCGTCAGGTTGGCCGACGGAATCACATAGTCCACCCGCACCGCACGCGCGCCAAACAATGCCGTGGCGGTACCGTGCGCATCACTCTCCGGTGCAGTGTCTTGCACTAAATCACTGGCCAATAATTCCACGATGGCGGTACGACGACTATCACCACGCAATGGATCCGAATTCAAATCGCCCGCGATCAAAAACGCTTCACCCGTTTCCAATCCGCCACGACGACCCTGATCGTCCGTCAAGAAATCCGCATCCGGTTTGGAAATATACTCACGCCAAAATCGAATCTCGTCGTGGTTGCGACATCCGTTTCGGTCTTCTGGGCCATCGAATACGGGCGGCGTCGGATGGCTGGCCAACAGATGCAACCGCCGCGTGCCGCCGCCGTCCATCGGAATGACAATCGGCACGTCAACATGATTTTTACTCGACAGACGCAGGCTTTGCCAAATCGCATCGGAGTAAAACGAGGAGTATGAATCTGGATCTATCGGGCGAAGTGCATCGGGCAAATGAGACCAACGGAATTCCTGAAAGCTACGGATGTGTTCGCGATCGATCGGATAGCGACTGAGGATCGCCATCGCGTACTGTCCCGGATACTTACCAAATCCCCACGCGTCATTGGGCAAACTCTGGCGATCGTCATCGTCTAAGTCGAGTTCTGCAAACAAGCCTGTATTCGTAGGGATCGACCACCGATAGGGATAGATCATCGGCTGCGTCGGCTCGCCAGGATCGGTTCGCTCAGCAGCAAGATACAGATCGGCAAACCGATCAAGCGTTTGACTGGTCGTGTCATGATCAATCTCGCACAACAACAAGACATCTGGACGAATAGAACGAATGATCCTCGCGATCTTGATCGCTTGGCCATCCGCTCCACCAGCCAGTCTCGCGGCCACTTGGCCTGCCACGTCACCGTAAAGCGATACGTTCATCGAGGCGACACGGACGGTAGGCATGCTTTGTTCAGGACTGCCATCAGCAGCCAGGGCGAAATCGATGGACGTTAAAAACAATACTGCGATCAACCATAATATCGGGTTCAACGCTTTCACTGCACTGGTTGGAATCATCGTGGCAATCGCAGTTGCTTCTAAATGTTGGTTCAGTTTCTTGAGATACGTCGGAAGAACAAATGGGAGCAATTGTTTGATACTCAATGCGTCTCGCTAAGCGTTCATCTAACCCCGCAGAATCTCGACTTCTTCCATCGCGGGTGGATCACAGATGCGGAATTTGGTCGTCCGTCCGTCAGCGTCATCGTAGAAAATCATCGTGGCTGGTGAGAGCTCCGCTGCCGCTGGTGAATCAATCAATAGCGATGAATCAGCGGCGTTGATTGGCCCGATCAATCGTATCTCTAAATCATGCTGGCTCTGCCGCGGCAGCCAACGCGAGAAGATTTCAGCCGACGGTAACGTCACGATGACGAACACACCGACTGTCGGCCCGTCTCGTAGCACGGCTTGGAACGACTTGCTACCGCTCTGTTTGTAAGAGGCATCGAGAGAAAAATCCATTGAATCGCTCTGACGTAAATCTCGCAACCGATCCAAGGCATCGACAATCAATAAAATCGTCCGTCCGTCATCTTCGATGTTTTTTATGATTTCGGGAGGAGATTCGATTCGCGATCCCGATGGGCTGGTATCACCCCGTGGATCGTCGAGAGAAAACGTGCCTTGGAATCCAGCGTGTTCGGGGGGTGCGGCTGGTGGTGCTTTGACCTCTTTGCCAGACTCTTTGGCAACACGCGCGGCGACGAGTTGTGCCAGTGAAATCACACGCGCCTCGGTATCGCGACTACGCACGATCTCCGCAGGCACACTCGAAGCTCGCAACCAATCGGCTGTCGAGTCGCCATCATCAACGCGGGAACCATCGAGCAACACGATCGACAAATCGGGCGCGTGGTTGATCGCCGAAGCCACAAACGTGCTGACGATCCCGACTCGCATTTTCGGCGGAGCGACGATCAGTGCATTGCGTCCGCTATCGGTTTGAAAACGCAGTGCAGCGGGTGGTCCAAGTTCAACGGCTTCCCCGAGCAATCCCGCAACCCGATCGGCTGGGCTGGCGCTGGCCAGTGCGGCGCGGGCGAGTTTCGCTGTAAAACGGCTTGGTCGATTGCCCTCGAACACGATCGCTGGTTCGAGCGATTCGGCATAGGTGACATCACGGGCCGTGATCTGCCGCAGCATCACATCGTGCTCCTTCGGTCCCAACCAAGCGACTTGGAATGGATGGTTGCCCTCGAGCAAACCGCTGGCGTCGTTGTAGATCGCTTCCCCAGGCCGTGACAGCAATCGCGCCGCCGTGTTATCGTCAGCGAGAATCATGGCGGCGTCGGATTCACTGCACTGCATCGCCACACGCACCGCCATCTGGCCGAGTGTAGCCCGTGGCAAACTGTTCGCACCAGCGAGAGATTGGCTGCTCAAGATCACATGGATGCCAAATGATCGCCCTTGACGCACCAAGCGGTCGAGGAGTGCTGTGCAGTCGGCAGCCAGCGTATCATCGCGTGTGAAAAGTTCCTGGAACTCGTCGATCACTAACATGATCCGCGGCATCATCACGCCCGGTCGCTTCTCGCGAAACTCAGCGACCTCCTGAACACTAGCGTCACGGAACGCTTCTCCACGACTGGTCAATTCCGCATCGAGACGTTGCAGCACGCTACGGCCAAATTCACGTTCACTTTCGATCCCGATCACCCGAGCGTGAGGCAAGCCCGTGTCCGCATAAATCTTAAACTCGACGCCTTTCTTAAAGTCCAGCAGATAGAACTGCAATTGATCGGGTTGATACTCCGCAGCACCTGCCGTGATGATGCTATGCAACAGCGTGCTTTTTCCCGAACCGGTTTTGCCTGCGATCAACACGTGCTGCCGAACACCTTCGCCGAGCAACAAACTACGAGTGCGACCAGCCCCTTGGCTGCCGATCGTGATCGCGATCCCGGAATCCGTACGGCGAGTTTCATCGAGCGCGGGCACGTGTCCGCCAGGTAACAACGATTCCAATTCAACGACCACCCGTGCCGCTTCCAGGGAAGCTTTCCCGATGCGACGGATCAAGGGTTCGCGTATTTCTGCGGGTGGTGGCGGGGCAGGCCAAAACTCTAATTCATCGAGACCATCGGAAGCACAATACCATCCGCCAGCGACGGCATCGGTGGACGGTTCGCTACCGGTATCAGAACCAGCGGGCGTTCGTTCGCGATAAGCGATTCGCAGCAATTTTTCAGAATCGAGCGGTGGCATGTCGGGAGGCCACGTTTTGCCTTGCTCGACGACCAAGATCACGAACACACCACAACGCGTGCCACTTTGGATTAACGATTTCAGGTGCATGTACGATTCACGCGACAAACCATCGGGGAACCCCACCGCCGCGACGGCGTGGTACGGTTCGGCTAACGAACCGGCGACATGGTTGTAGTCTTCAATCCGCTGGAAACGATCTCGCAGGCTGGCTTGCAGCACGTTCTCGACATGATGCGTTAATTCTGCGAGTCGCTGAGTGATTTTGTCTCCGGTGGTCCACACGCGGTGGTGAATCAACAACGGATCATGATCAGCGAGCGCCATGAAACTAGCAAAGTGTTGTCCGCGACTATTGGCGTCGATTAACGTCACCTTGGCTCGGCCTGGCATCGCACTGCTGAACAATCGCCATAGCAATTGATGAGCGATGTCGATTCCTTCATCAAGTTTTGCCGATGGAGCTTCGATCAGCACACCGCTATGCCGCCGCCGATGAATCGCCAGCGGCATAGTATCGGGAATTTGGATGTGTGAAAGAATGTCGGCATCCTCCGACGCATCGTCTTGGTGTTGGTACCCCAACGCTTCATCAAATTTGACTTTGAGCCGATTGCCTAAACGAAGTTGCCCAAGCGGTAAGAAATCAATCGACTCGTGAGGCTCCAGTGGTGACGTCAGAATCTGCTGCCAGGGTGGAAATCGGTAATGCACCAAATCGGTGGCGGCAAGGATCCGGCTCATGCCTCGGCGGAGCCCTAGCTCGAGTCGCTTGGCCAGCGACTCGAGAGTGTGTTGATGTTGCTGGATGCTTTGTTGCCGAGTCTGTCCAGCGACGGCGTCGGTCTGCGTCAGCGTTTGTGTGATCGATGAGGCAAGCGCATCGGCGCGCTCTCGCATGGTTTTTTGCAACGCAGCAAATCCGCTGCGGAATTGTGCGTCGATGCGTTCGAGTTGTGCTTCGAGTTTGGCCTGTTCGGCTTGTTGCGCGGCATCGAGTTTTTGTTGCATGTCGGCAAGTTGGTCGCGTTGCCAACGTGCGGCTTCGTCTTTGTGAGCTTTTCGCCGTTCAAGCAATTCTTGCGCGGCCTCCTCAGCTTGTTTTTTGGAAATCGCCCGTCCCTGTCTGACGGAGGCTTCGGAGGCATGCCGCATACGTTCGGAAAGCGGGTGCAGCTTTCGAGTCATTCTTCGTAACGGAAACAACAAAATCGCATAGACCATAAAACCGACCACGACCACGCCAGCGGCCATGCCGATCAACCACCCAATCAAGGGTTCTGGTCGCAATGCGAAAATCACCAAGGTTCCGATCGTGATTAGAATCGCGACAGCAGCAGGTAAGTAAAACGAGTCGACAATTTTGGAAGCGAAACCCGTTTGCATGTCCACCGTGACGGCCTTGATCCGGCGGTTTTGGCGACCAATCAAATCAATCGCATCGCGAACGTTGCTCGGTTCCTCTTCTTGGAATTCGGCGTAAGGATCCTTTGGATAGGTGATATCGAGCAGTTGATCGAGCCTGCGGATGGTCAGCGCCCGCGCCCATTCCAGATCTTCATTACCCGCCGCGAGTGCTTCGTCGAGATGCTGATAGTCAGCGGCTTGTTGTTGCTTGGGAAGATGTTTGCGTTGATCGTACTGGTGTTCGATCGCGATCAAACGTTTTTCGACTTTGCCGTTGATGATCGCTGTTTGGTCAGCGGAAGCTTTGCGATACTTGGTACGCATCCGCCGCAATTGGTCGCGGGTCTGGATCGTCGCCGCTTCGTAGGCCGCGATGGCTTTTTCTTGTTCCTTATCCCATTGACGCAACGTGCTCTGGCGATCGTGCTGGCAATTCATCCGCACGGCGTTGAGCTGTTCGGCGAGTTGTCGCTCGAGATCCTGATGCTGGGCCGATTGCGTGCTGAGTAAGCGGCGATGCTCGCTGCGGGACGCTGCCACCCGTCCGACTAAACCATCGATCAACCGCCGCTGGCGGGCGGGATCAAACAGGAAAACCGGTGCGACGGAGGAGTCTTTCATGGGACAGCTATTCTACCTAAACATGGCCGTCCCTGTGGCTTGACTATCGCTGCGGGCGGATATTTCGCACAATGGCGGGTTCGCACGACCGGCACATCCCTTTTGAACCGCATTGCAACGATCGCCCATGACCTCCTCTTCGAAAACCTCCCAACAAATCAAATTGTCGCCCGACGTTCTCAACGGTGAGTCGCTGATTGAGGTCGATGGCATGGAGTTGGATCTGCGCAATCGCTATTTGGCTGCGTTCCTGGCCTGGTTGCTGCCTGGAGCGGGGCATTTTTATCAGGGTCGACACGCCAAGGGGACGCTGTTCGTGCTGTGTGTGTTGTCGATTTGGTTTCTGGGCTTCGCCTTGGGTGGTTGGAATGTGGTCTACGCGTCATGGCAACCCGGCGATCGTCGTTGGCACTATTTTCTGCAAGCGGGCGTTGGCGCTGCGGCATTACCCGCGCTCATTCAAGGTGATCGCATGCGACGGAGCACCGATCCCTCGACTGGACGCACATTGGACAGCTATCGTCCAATGTGGCGTGGTTTCATGGCACCCCCGAATCGTCCCGTGCTCGAAGGCGAAGCCGATGAAGTGGCGGCCTGGTACGCCCGCCGAGGCAGCGGGTACGAAATGGGAACATGGTTCACGATGATCGCTGGGCTACTGAATTTCCTGATTATTTACGACGCCTTCGGCGGTCCTCTGGCCGTTCCCATCAGCGGCAAACGCATCGAATCGGCCTAACACGTCCGAGTTATTTCTTGCAGAAGTCGTTGACGAGGGTTTTAGTGTGGAAACCGACGAAAAATTTGTGAAAATCGCGTCCGTTGTGTAGACTCATCTATTCTGGCTCGACTCCTCTCTCTTCTCGGATCATCGCGATGAAACGCTCCGCCCTGAATGACTCTCGCTTCTCACTCCTTCCTGGGGTTTTTCATCTTCCTGCGATCGTGGGACTGGGTCTATTGACGATTTCACTGGCATTGTCGAGCAACGAGGCCATCGCAGGTGGTGCCGATGAAATGAATCAGGCGGGACTGTTCGCTGCCATGGACGCTGGCCAAATCGAAGCCCAATTCATCCCTCAGAACGCCGCTCACGCGAACCTGATCGTCAAAAACTTGACTGAAAAACCACTTCGCATCCAAATGCCCGCAGCATTCGCTGGCGTTCCGATTCTTGCTCAAGGCATGATGGGTGGCATGGGCGGTGGTATGGGTGGCATGGGTGGTGGTATGGGCGGCATGGGCGGCGGCGGCGGTGGTGGTCAAGCCATGGGTGGTGGTGGTGGCATGGGTGGCGTTATGGGCGGCATGGGTGGTGGTATGGGCGGCATGGGCGGTGGCGGCATGGGCGGTGGGATGTTCACCGTCAATCCTGGACGCGTTCAAAAAATTGCTCTCAATACCGTTTGTCTGGAACATGGCAAACCCGATCCCAACCCGCGCATGAAGTACGCGATCGTGCCCTTGGAACAAGTCACCAAAGACCCCACCGTGTCGCTATTGTGCCAAGCCCTCGGCAACGGACAGGTCGCTCAAAACACAGCTCAAGCGGCTGCCTGGAACCTGATGGATGGGTTAGCTTGGGAAGAACTGGCCAAGAAAAACCGGGTCGAAAGTCGCTACACGGGCGACATTCCGTATTTCACTCAACTAGAACTGCGGGCGGCCATGGCCATCGTCGCCGAAGCCCGGCGGCTCGCTGCGGAGGTGCCAACACCGACGACCGGTGAGTCAGAATCGGACGACCAACCTAAGTCTTAGAATTTGTTTTTGAAACGAGATCCCGCTTTCACGCCGAGTTCGATGTCGTGGGCTCAATCGACAAGGAGCAAAGCTCGAAAAACATTTTCAAGAGAGCATCGACAAGAAAACGACGAATTGCTGGCAAGCGGAGAGGATGCCACAACTTATTCAGCAGCACTGTTTATAAAAATGATTGTCGATGTTCCATAATGGCTGGATTGGTCTGAAGCTGAGCTGACGTTTCAATTGTCGCTCTCTGATCCAACGAATGCCGGCACATTGGTGCCAGGCACCATCCAAAAAGAAGCCTTTGGAAGCATTTGGTGCCAGGCATTATCCAGAAGGAAGCTAACTGCCAAATCCGACTAGCAGGGGAGTCGAAACCGCTTTTCAATGGTGCCTTGTTGAGAATTCAGGCACGGTCACGCAGGTTTCACTGCTTGCTGGCATGGCCTGGGCAGCAGCGATTCCAGGTGGGGTGTTTGCTTGCCGAATGAGGGCAGCACGCTAGGCGAAGCAGGCTGCTCTGGCCGCTTGGCCTCGGTAGTGGTGGCGGCCCGTCTGCTCCGCGTGTTGCTTCATCGACTCCGGACGACCCACGCACACACTCTTGCCGAAGTAACGCTGCCAGTTCCAAACCAAATCTCGCCACATCGAAACATCAATGCCCAGTTCCACCAAACGCTTTGCCAATCCAGCAGGAACCTTTGCTCCGGCGACTTCGATCGCTTGATCGGCTGTCCAGCACAGCAACGACCAGTAGTCCTTCCACGACAAGTTCAAAAAGCCACGGTCGCTGCTGCGTACACCCTCGGTATGAACCTCTGCGTTATCCGACAGGACATTTGGCTTCAGCGTCAACGGACTCAACCAAGCGTCACGTAAAATCCGTCGACCAGTCGGGTTTCGACGTTTCGTTTTGCGTTCAGCACGAAGCTCTTCGACGGGCGTCTCACGAGTCTTTCGCCCAGCCTCCTCTGTCGGAATCGGCTTCAAGTCGAACGCGGCGGAATCCACTTTCGCTCCCTTATCGCCTTCCGCTCGATCGTGAGCGCTGGTGAACTGGCAACCTTCAGGACCACCCGTGATCGCTGCCCGAACCGGGTTCAGATCCACGTACATGCTGCACGCCAGCAACCCTGCCTCATCGACGATGCGCTGGGCTTTGAAGCGACCTTCCCAAAAATGGCCCGTGCATTCGTCTTGCTTGTTGGCCATTCGCGCGATCGGCTCGGATAAAGCTCGCATGAACCAGGACACATCGGACAACCGACGCCGCACATCGGCCAAACGTTGTTTGTCGCGGACCAGCGTCTTCACATCGTTTTCAGTGGGTTCAGCCAGATGTTCCTCCATCCGCCGGCCGGGGAAGACACGCAGCCATCGGATAGCGACTTCTTCATCGGACCACAAAGCACAAACATCGGGCCGATTCCGCAAGATTTGGTGGAGATGGTTGCTCATGATGGCGTAGGAAAGCACATCGACCGCGAACACGGAGGCGAGTGCTTCCATGCGTCTGCGAATCCATTCCTTTCGGAAGGAATAATCCACGCCCGAAACCGGGTCGACCCCAGCCAGCCAGGCTTTACGAACGCAGCGTTGCACGCAGTGCACCACACAAACTTCATCAACGGAAAACTGTTCAATTCGCGGCGGACGTGGCATGGGAAATCTCCTTGGGTTGATTCGTTTGCCCCATCCTACGCATCAGCCACACCTTAGTCAATGGTGGCTGGCACTAATCATTTCAAAGTCACAGCAACGTCCGGTCGAGACCGGAGTATCAGGATCGTCGCCCATCAGAAAACAACGTCTGAGGTTGCGGCTAAACACGTGTCCAACGGCGACGTCGCCCAGATCAAAAACTACCGCTCGACTCATCCGTGACACCACGCACGTCACTGGCTACCAATTCAGCAATCTCGACGCCGTCTGGATTACCGCTACAGCGCGCCGCATCGTTAGCCGCGGTGCGCTGTCGCTGTGGCCACTTTCTTTCCTTTGCAACCACTCTAAGGGAAAAAATGCTTCACCCGTCCGTGGTGATTCGAAAACGGCCTACTCAGCCACCCCCAATTCGGGTATGCTGAACTCACTGCCTAGTGAGTTATTGGATCATTTTGAACTCATTGAGGCGTTCTGGTGGATTCGCGTGTCCGAAATCTTTGCAATTTCCGCATTCACTCAAAACCTGACCATCACGTCACGTTATGCTTGAAATTTGTCTTCGAAGGCCGCCCAACGTTGTTGTCTGTTTTCTGGGGTATACCTGATGATGCGTGTTCTGCTTCTATTTTCGATGGCACTCGGCTGTTCCTTCGCTGGTGCTGCAGAGGCAACGGACATCTCGATTGAGGCCACGGAAATTCTCAAGAACCGTTGTTACTCGTGTCATGGCGTCGAGTTCGATGTGCCTGGTTTTGACGTGCTTGATCACGCGGGTTTGGTCGCTAAGAAAGCTGATGAACCCGCCTATGTAACACCGGGCGATTTGGACCAGTCACTCATTTGGCAACGGGTTGCAGTCGATCAGGACATGCCACCCAAGAAGGTGAAAAATCGGCTAAGTGCATCGGAAGTCAAAGTGCTGCGGCAATGGATCGTCGATGGAGCCATTGCTGCGGAGTACCGAGGTCGAGAGTTTGTGGACGAAGACGATGTGTTGCGGTCGATCCGTGACGACCTGCAAGAGATGCAGCCCGAGAGCAGACCGCACCAGCGATATATTTCATTGCACTCGATTAGTAATAATTCTCGTTACACCGATTCGGACTTGCGATTGTATCGGGCCGCCGTGGTGAAGTTGCTCAACAGCATCAGCCGACGTAGCCGCATTGTCAATTCACCGATGATTGATGCGTCGACGGATCGACCGACCGAAGGAACGGTGTTTCGCGTGGACCTTCGTGATTTTGGCTGGACGGCTGCGGATTGGCAAAAAGCTTTACTTAATTATCCGTATGGAATCGAGTGGAACGACAACAAGCGACAAGGTTTGACCCGCGACATCGAACAACTCGTCGGTGCGTTGTCGTTTGATGGCATCCCCTATGCTCGCGCAGATTGGTTCGTGGCGAAAGCATCGCGGCCGACGACTTATCATCTTCTTTTAAACATCCCCGAAAACGTCGAAGAACTCAATGCGAGATTGGGTATTGATCCTGAGCGAGACTTTCTGCAGGATCGGCTCCAGCGTGCTGGGTTTGCCAGCAGTGGTGTGAGCCATCAAAACCGTTTGATCGACCGACACGAAGGCACCGTGACAGCATACTATTATCGCAGCTATGACTTCGATAAAGCATTCGGGCGCGGCGTCCTGTTCCGATTTCCATTGGGGCCACGTTTCAATGGCAACCCGCACGATCAATTCGCGTTCGAACACGCGGGCGGCGAAATCATCTGGAATCTGCCCAACGGGCTGCAAGGTTATATGCTGATTGATGCTGACGGAAAGCGGATCGACAAAGGCCCCATTTCGATCGTCCGTGACATGCGAGAGATCTCTGGAACGCCGGAAATCGTCAACGGCGTTAGCTGCATCGGTTGCCATCGTCACGGCATGCTGGATTATCAGGATAGGGTGTCCGGTTCACAGACGTTGACGTCTGATGCGCGAACCAAGGTCGATGCGTTGTACACTCCGCCCGCCCGTCTTCAGGAAGTCGTGAATTCTGATCGCGATCGGTTCCTCGTTGCGCTGAAGGAAACGATCGGACCATACCTGCAAGTTGGCGATGCCACGGACAAGCAGATCACCGATTTCCCTGAACCGATCAGTACCGTTGCGGTTTGGTATGACCAAGACATGGTGATCGGTGACGTGGCAGCCGAGCTTGGATTTGCTGACTCCGAAGCGGTTGCATCGAGCATTCAATACAATCAAAAACTGAAAGACCTGGGTCTTGCCCCACTGCCGCAGAACTCCACGATTCCAAGACGAATGTGGGACACTCAAGAAGAAAGCCCATCGTCGCTGTTTCAGCGAACCGCAGTCGCGCTGGGCGTTGGTAGCGGATTGAATCCCAATTAAGCACCAAACTCACTGTCAACAAAAAAGCTCAAGAGTAATCACATGATTCCAATAGACATGAATCGAGTTCATTCCCTCACCCGCTTCGTGTTGATGTTCGTTTTGTTGTGCGGTGGGCTTTCGAGCCATGCGGAAGATGATATCACGCCGTCCGTTGACGAGGCGATGATCAAGCTTAGCGACGAGATCGCTCGGTACATCGCGGCGGAATCGGATGCCAAAGGTCAGATCGCGATCGGATCATTTCAAGGCCCGGCAGGCAGCGGAGCGGGTGCTCGTATCGTGCATGCACTGAAGGAAAACCTGAAGTCGAAGTGTCAGGTGACCGATGTGGGAGCCGCTTACACGGTGAGCGGTAAGTTCATGGGTCAGAAGATCGACGGTAAGTTTGTGACGGTGATCGAAGCGGGCATCGACGACGCATTGGGCAATTCTGTTCAAAAACTACGACGAAAACTGGTCACGGCGCTGGCTGAAGGCTTAGCGTTCTTCGGCCCTAGCAGCGTTGATTTGACCGCAGCGAATCCACATGCAGAACCGACCAAGCCAGTGAATGAGAAAGCTGCAGAAGAACATAATAACCCGGCCGCAGAACAATTGGTCAGCAGCATCGTCAAGCCACAAACGCACCTGGATGTTCAACGTCAATCCCGGATGAAGCCTTCTGATGACAGTCCGTTTGGAATGGAGGTTGTCTTGAAACAAAGCGATGGAACCTACCAAAGCCTTGACGTGGCGGTGGAAGGTGGCACTGCCCGAGTCAACATACAGCCCAAGCAGATTTACGCCGTTCGATTGTTCAACGATTCGGCTGCGCCAATTGGGTGTCGGCTCACGATCGATGGCATCAATATCTTTGCGCTCAGTCTTGATCCAAACTACAAGGGGAAAGAAACGATCATGGAATTGCAGCCTCACGCTAAGTTTTTGATCAAGGGTTGGCATCATTCCGGCGAAATCAGTCATGAGTTTCGCGTCACCAATTATGGCGATTCACCGGCAGCAAAGTTTGGAGTCGTCGACGGTGTCGGGATCTTGACCGCGACTTTCTATCGAGCCATTGTCCCGGTGAACTACAAGATCTCGCGAGGGTTCGCCACCGGCCTCGGTGACGAGGTCGACATGCGTTATCGCGACGGTCAAGTTCGTTTCGACAATCCGATCGGAGCGGTGAGTGTTCGATACTTTCGACCCGCCCATCCTACGGATCTTCCCGGTGGCTGAATTGATCGCAACCGTAACGATTTGACCATTCCATCGACCTGAATCAACGCCGCCCGCCGCCTTCTCTGTCTATCTCATGAAAGGAGATTAACGTGTTTACTTCACCGACTTCCATCTCGCTGTTCGCCATCCTTCTGATCGTCACTGTTGGGTTCGACGATTTGAAAGCTGACACCAATACCGGCTCGGCGAATTTGCATGCGATGGTCATCGGTAATGGAGACTACACTGCGGGCAAACTGCTCAATCCAGCGAACGATGCCAAGTCTATCTCTGCGGCGCTAACCGACCTTGGATTTCAGGTCACCACAGCAATTGATCTATCTCACCAAGACATGGACCTCGCCATCACTCAGTTTTGTCAGAGGATCGACGACGGTGGACTTGCCTTTTTCTTCTTCGCCGGACACGGTATTCAAGTCAATGGTGAGAACTATCTGATTCCCGTGGATGCGGAGATTCCCGATCAGTCACACGTCAAATACAAGTCCGTTTCGCTGAGCTTGATTTTAGATTCGTTAGGCAACTCACGCAGCAACATGAATGTGGTGGTTTTGGATTGTTGTCGCAACAACCCATTTGAACGCACCTGGCAAACTCGCGGATTCGTTGAACGCGGATTGGCAGCGAAAACAGATGTTCCCGAGGGAACCATCATTGCTTACGCAACGTCACCTAATAAAACAGCCTCTGATGGCGATGGCGACAATTCTCCATACACCAAAGAACTCGCTGCGGCGTTAATGGAGCGTCCACGAAATGGGCTGTTATTACGAGATGTGTTTTTCACAGCAAGTCAAGCCGTGAAGAAAAAGACAGGGCAGATCCCATGGTTGAATATGGAGGCTTCACTGGACAATTTTTACCTGCGTCCTAGCCAAGATCAGGAATCCGTTCCGGCACCTCGTCCTGAACCGGAGATGGAGATAGCGAGTGCGAGTCCCGCAAAGGTTAGCCTGACCAAGCCAAGCCTTTCCGATGCGGAATCACTTCCCCCGCAAACACCGGCGCAAGCGGTGAGTCCCGAAGACAAAGCGTTGATTGAGCAAGCCGCCGTTTATTTGCGCCAAGGACAATATGATAACGCCATCGCTGCATACTCTGCGATCCTGGAGAATCCCTCGCTCAATCACGCCGCACGCCAACAAGCACGCAAGAGTCGGGGTGCAGCCTATCTTGGACGCGGTTCCAAAAACGATCTGAACCTCGCCATCATTGATCAACTGGCCGCTGGATCCGATGGCATTCGTCTGACAGTGAGAGCCAACTCCGCTGACCTGAAAGTCGGCGCAGAAAAGATGGGCAACGTTTCGCGCGGGCAAGTCCTGCTGGTTACCAAGTCAATGGCACACGCCACTTCCGATTGGTTCTGGGTAGCTGCCGTCAATGGTGACGAAACACTCAGGGGTTGGGTGACTGCATCGGCAGTCGTTAAAGCCAACGACGAAAGCGATGCGATGTCAAAAACCGTTGCTGCAGCGATCAGTCATCCCGCGTCGACAGCCGTTGCAGCACAACCCAAACCCATCCAGCCTACCTACGCCTCTGCCCAGCCTGTCTATCAACCGCCAACGAGCTACTCGCCGACGCCCTCTCCCAACCATACGGTAGATACACGAACGCTCTACCCTCAACAAAACGTGACGCCGCAAAATTATCCGCAGCAACAGAATTACGTCCCGCAAAACAATTTCAACCAGCAGAACCAATATCAGCAAAGCTATGTTCAGCCGAACTACGTTCAGCCAAGTTATCGGCCAACCCAGCCGCGCAACACGCCGAACTACCAGACATCGAATCAAACCAACCAGTTTCAACAAAGCTACCGGCGTCCGTCCACTAACAGCGGTCAGGGCACATGGCAAAGTAATAGTGGCCGAACCCAACAAAACAGTGGAGCGAAAAGTATCTGGGCGACACCGAAATGGGAAAGCCCAGCGGAGATTCGTCGTGGTATCGCCAATGGCACTCTCAAGTGGTAGGCACGTCGCGCAAATTACTTGCGCGGAAACAGCAATCTGGCCATGGCCTTGAAAAACAACGCAACCGTTCACGGCCCTTGGCCGCGAACGAGTTAATAACACGTTTTTGACGCTGTCGGATTGCTATCGGTCGATTCGGCCCGATCAGTTATAATGTTGTCATCATGGATGAAAAAGCAAACAAGCCGTGCGAGGGATGCGTTGAGTTGGCGGCGGAAGTCGCTGAACTGAAAAAACAACTTGCCTTGATCCAAGACCAACTCGCCAAAGCAACCAAGAACTCGGCTACATCTTCTAAGCCACCCTCCAGCGACATCACGAATCCGCCAGCTAAACGGAAAAAGCCGGGACGCCCACGAAAACGCAAAATTGGTGGACAACCTGGTCATCCACGACACGAACGAAATTCGTTTCTTGCGATCAGTTCAACTTCATCTTGGAATATCGCTACGACAGTTGACCCTGCTGTGGAGGCACGCTTGCCGATGTAGGTACCGATCCCAAAAAGCTTCAAAGTGTTGAACTAATCGACAATCCGATCGAAGTCACTGAACATCATCGCGTCGAACAAGCCTGCCTGGATTGTGGCAAGACACACCACTGTCCGCTACCCGAAGACATTCGCCGTGCCGGACTGGTTGGCCCCAAGATGACCGCCCTGATCGGTTGGCTCAAAGGCGTTTGCCACATGTCGATCTGGAAGATCAAGAAATATTGCCGAGATGTCATTGGTGTTGAGTTGAGCCGTGGATTGATTCAAAAGCTGGTTGGCAAGGTCAGCCAAAGCATCGCTGATCCTTGTCAAGAACTACTCGACGCCTTGTCGGGCCAAAGTCATCTGAATGTTGACGAAACGAGCCACAAGGATAACGGCGACAAGTTTTGGACATGGTGTTTTCGAGCTTATCTGTTTACCGTCTTCAAAGTCTCTCCGAGTCGCGGTAGCCAGGTTTTGATCGAAACGCTGGGAGCGGAGTTCGACGGGACGATCGGCTGCGATTACTTCTCTGCGTCCGACGAATAATACTGCCGAGCAAGCGAATCGCTTTGTCGCGATTCATCGCCGGATGACGCAAGGCACTCGTGGCGAGACTGGTCAAAGTTGGTTCGAGCGAATCTGCACGGTGGTGGTCACTTGCGCGCAACAAGGTCGCAGCGTTTTTGAGTTTCTGACAAAGTCGGTTCAGCAGTTTCTTGTCGGGGAGGACTCTCCGAGTTTGCTGCCATCGAGCTGCGACAGTTCGTAGGGCTCGGTGTTCAGCGCAACGCGATCAGGTGAAAACCTTTTGGACACCTCGCGATGCCTTTGAAAATCCACCACGCTGCTTACGAAGAACCGACGAATCAATGCGTCTATCGCTATCGTTCTGAGCGGCCGCAATATGGTGCAATCAGCCAAGCCGTCGTAACTCGTTTACGGCCATAGGCAGTGAACGGTTAGGGGAGGGGTTGTCTTCGTTAGCGGTGAAAAAGATCGAAGGATTGCATTCCTAGATTTGAATGCATGAAGTTAGTGTCAATGTGGCTGGCACCATCCATGATCCCTGGGATGTGATCGGCACGAAGCGTGGCGCGGAGCACCGAACTTATTGCGTGGGCCGCTCGGAGCAGACCGGCAAGTGCATCGTCGGCAAACGCCCCGGCCGGTTTGAGCCTCGCGTCAGGAAGAAACGCGGTAGCAACTACAACCTGATGATGCAGCCACGTGAAGAATTAAAGGCACGCCTTGCCAAGGGAGACAACTCGTTTGAAACCAAGTAGTTATGAAAACGACTGTGCCAGGCACTACCCGAAGTGCTTTATTGAACGAAAGTGTCTTCGTTCAATTCGATGTGATATCCTTCGATACTATCGAAAGCTCCTTGAACCTTTTTTCTAGCTCTTCCCCTTGATAGATCGCGGCAAGTCCGTTGAGCTTTTCGAACTCGTCTTTGTGTTTGAGTGCCTGCCCGACGTCCAGCGACAACAGCGTGACTTGCCGGCCAGCGTGTACGGTGGCGTTGGTTTCTTTAATCTTGTCTTCGATCTGCACGAACAATCCCAGCCGAGCATCCTTCAATGAGTTTGCGAACATTGACTCAAATACTGGATTGGCAACCGAACTGATTCCAAGGGACTTTGGCGCCGCAGCAAATGGATCGTCCGTGCGACTTTCCTGATCATTGCCGCTGGCTGCCCGGGAAACAATCATGGGACGCGAGATATGCAACGTTTCATCTTTGATGGCAAAACGAATCGTCTTGAGACTCATGTGCTGTTCCCGAGTCGATTGATCCAATTTTGCGAACTCCTCGAGGCTATCCAAACTAAACAGTTCATCCTGCAGGTGCAGATTGCTGACGTCGTCAAATACAAACACGACCTCGTGGCCCGCCCAACCCTGAGGATTGCTCGCCGACGCGACGGATTCCAGTCGAACGCCCTGACCGAGCTTCGTGGCAATTTGCTGCAACGACTTCTCAGTGGGCAATTTGTGCGACGAATCGCCTTTGGATGGTTCCGCTTTCGCAAAACTGAAACTGCTAGCACGTTGATAGCTGCGAACGTGAACAACTCCCGACCCATCCTTCCGTACCTTGACCACAATTGATCGCTCGATACAGCCGACGAATAGGAATAAGCCCAGTAGTATCAGGGAGTGAATTGCACGGTTCATAAGATCCCCCTCAATTGAAAAACAGAATCAGCGGCGTGAAGGCAACGAAATCGCATCGACAGTGTAGCATCGGCACGTCGAGACAGTCAAAAAATTTGCGACCGCGAATACAATCTACGCCTCTCTAAGGATCGCCGGAACAATAACTTATGTAGTGGATCTTGTTGAAGATCCTTACCACTCGGGATATGACAAGATCCACTACCAATAGCCCACCAATGAATACCCTATGGTCCAAAGAGCAGTCAGTTGGGCCGCCGTTATGGCAGAGATGAAGGAGTACCGAAGGGCCGTGGCAGCAACGCGGCAGGTTCGGGCGGTGTCTGTTTTCGGTGGCTGGCACCGTCTGTTCGTGGCTGGCACCGTCTGTTTCCCTTTTCGCGGAGGCTCTTAGATAAACGAATGCAAGTGGCGGTAGGTTCCCTCTTTCAAAATTAGTTCGTCGTGGGTTCCAGCCTCGACTATCCTTCCTTGGTTGAGGACGAGTATCTGATCCGCCGAACGAATGGTGCTCAGTCGATGAGCGATGACAATACTCGTTCGACCTTTGAGCAAATGCGTCAGTGAGTTTTGAATTCTAAGCTCGGTCAGCGTATCGACGGCGCTTGTTGCCTCGTCGAGGATCAGTATCTTGGGATTTGCGACGAGGGCTCGCGCAAAACAAATCAATTGCCTTTGCCCCAGCGAAACTCGTCCACCGCGCGAACCTGCCTCGGTCATCAGCCCCTGGGGTAAATCGTCAATCAACCACTGGCAATCGAGCGTCCGCAGAGCATCAACCGCGTCCGATTGGGTCGCCCCGACTCGGCCCGCGATGATATTTTCGAGCACGGTGCCGGTAAAGAGATAGTTCTGTTGTGGAACGACCGAAACGATTCTTGCGAGCGATTCACTGTTCAGCTCGCGAATATCCGTGCCATCGATTGAAACCGTTCCGCTGCTCGGCAAATAATACCGAGCGATCAAACTTGCGAGCGTCGATTTGCCGCTTCCGGTTTCCCCCACGAGCGCGATCATCTGTCCCGCTTCGACGCGAAAAGAAATGTCATGCAAAACAAACCGGTTGGACTCGTACGCAAACGAAACCGTCTTCAATTCTATCTCGCCGCGTGGAGGATTCGTGATTTCCGTAGGCGCATCAACGTCCGTCCATTCGGGCTCGGTATCGAGTAATCGAAAAACACGTTCTGCTCCGGCCATCGCAGTGAGGGCCGAGTTGTATTGGTTACCGAGCACCTGAATGGGACTGAAGAAAAGACCCGCTAAAAACCAGAACTGAATTAAGTCACCGACGGGCATCGGATCCGCCGCAACAATGGCACGATAAGCACCTACGATCAACACGAGCCCGAGAGAGATTTGACCGGTCAGCTCTAGCAGCGGCATCAACAACGCGCCTTGCCGTGCGCTTTGCATATTGTACTCGGCGTGATCGCGGGTCAGCTCACGAAACAGTTCTGCGTTGGTGTCTTCGCGAGCGAGCGCCTGTGTCACGCGAATCACAGCGACAGATTCTGCGATCGTGGCGGTCACTCGGCTAAAACTTTCTTGGACGTTACGGTACGCTTCACTGAGTCGATCCCGCATCACTCGCCCGATGATCCATACCACCGGACTCATCGCAAGCACAACGAGCAGTAGCGGAAGGTCGTACCATCCCATCACGGCTGCAGCACCCAACATCTGGCCGGTCTGAACGAGGCTTACGAAAAGCACGTCTTGGACACCGCTGCGGACGGAATCGCAATCACTCGTGATGCGACTAATCACTCGCCCCGTTTTCGTCTTGGCATAGAAACTCATCGGCATCCGTTGCAGATGAGTGAAGACCGTGTTTCGCAGGTCATGTATGATTGCTTCTCCGATCTCCAGTGCGAGCCGTTGTCGGAACATCAACGTCCACTGAGTCCACGCAGCGAGTAGGAGCACGCCGAGTGACGCGATCACAATCGACGACATCGAAGCGTGATGGGATATCGGGCCATTGATCACTGCTCCGATCGACCAAGCAAGCGCGGGCAATTGAATCGCACGAAGGAGGACGAGCCCAATCAGAGCGTTTCGTTTCGCCCCATATGGTATCATCAACCCCCATAAACGAAGCACCAGTCCGAGCGACAGTGGACGGCGATTCGGTTCCGCTTCGGGATCGCGAGTAATGCGAACCATCGGTGCGAATGTATTGCTCATCGCCGTTCAGCTCCATGTTCTAAAACAATGCCTTGGCTCTCAGCTACGGCCCGATAAACACCGGATTCCCGCATCAATTGATCGTGCGAGCCCTGCTGGACGATCGAGCCTTTGTCGAGCACCACAACTCGATCGGCTCCGCGAAGCGTGCTGAGTCGGTGAGCAACGATCAGCGTCGTCCGTCCACGAGAGGCTTCGCCGAGCGTCTGCAAAATCTCGTGCTCCGTCTCCGGATCGATCGCTGAGACCGGATCGTCTAGCAGTAGGATCGCAGGATCGGTTAGCAGCGCCCGCGCCAGCGCCAAACGTTGACGTTGCCCACCGGAAAGCGACATTCCAAACTCACCGAGCATCGTGTCGTAACCATCGGGGGCTGCTTCGATGAACTCGTGTGCCGACGCCAAACGCGCCGCCAATCGAACTTGCTCACGAGTCGCATGAGGTAATCCAAAAGCGATGTTCGCTCCAATCGTATTGCTCAACAGAAGCGGTTCTTGGAGCACAAGTCCCACGCTGCGCCGAAGTGTCTTCAACTCCCAACGTCTTACATCAACTCCGTCAATTTCGATGTTACCACACGTTGTATCGTAAAACCTCGGAATGAGACTCAGTAGCGTTGACTTCCCTTGCCCTACCGAACCGAGAATCGCGATCCGCTCACCCGCTCGAATTTGCAAATCGATATCACTCAACACCGGATTGCCGGGAGTGTACTCGAACCAAACGCCTTGAAAACGAATCTCTCCTCGAACCGTTTCGGGAACCCAAGGATCGCTCGGTGCCGTGACTTCTTCCGCAGCGTCGAGAACTTCGAAAACGCGGCGTGCTCCGGTAATGGACTGCTGGATCGTGCCCGCCAGTCCCGAGAGACTGCCGACTTGATTGCTGAACTGCTGAAGCAGTCCCGCGAACACGATCAACCCGCTGCCCAGTGGAAGGATGCCGATCGACGTCAGGTAGCCACCGTAGATTAGAAGCACGACGAGGTTCAGTTGCGTAAGAAATTGAATAGTCGGAGTGAAACGGCTCACTCGGCGAAACAGCTCTTGCTGCTGACATTGGACCTTATCATTGGCAATTCGAAATCGATCGATCTCCGCCGATTGCCGTCCGAGCGATTTGATAACCGCAACTCCATCAACTGATTCAGCAACTCGCAGCACGAGCGTATCAAACAATTGTCGACTCTCGTCGTACATCGGTCGGACGACACGAGAAAACCGAATGCTCAACCACCAAACGAGTGGAGTCGTGACCAAACACGCGAGCGTCAGTAACGCATGGATTCGAATCATGAACGTCAAGTAAAAAATCAACGACATCACCAAAATCGATAACTGAATGAGCACGCCGTCAATGAAAGTTCGTGTTGCCTGGACATCCCCCGTGACACGGTTGATGATCGTCCCAGCCGGTTGGTCGTTGTAGAAGCGGAGGCTGAGTCGCTGTAACTTTGCATAAACATCTGCCCGCAAGTTGACAACAATTCGTCGATGTACCAAATGGGCAGAGAAAACCGCGTAAAGGTAGTTCAATACAGCGCGGACGACAGCAACGATCATCATTGCCACCGAAAGCCCGGCAATTTGCATCATCGGAGACCAAGTTGGCGGAAAACTCAGCCCCAGCGGTAAGTCGGTCGCTACCGATGTCTCACCCGCGTGAAGGCGGATCACATCGATCGCGAATCCTCCGATTTGGACGAGCGCAACCGCGAGGGCCATCAAAATCGCCTGCAACACGAGCAATGCGAGGCATCGTGACCGGTAACGCCAAGCAAGTTTTAGGAGCCGAAGGGCAACCTGAGTGTTGGAGAGCGAACCGATCATCGAGGCGCGGACTTGTTGCAAAAAGCTAACGGTAACATGCTTAACATCGGTTGATCACAGAGGTTGTCACACCCAGCCGAAGGATGATGTCCTGGGTTCTAAAAAGCAGACAATTTGCTAGTCGCGAAGCGACGAAGGTGGTTTCGAGAATTCGTTCACTACGCGCTTTTATGCGGTCGTATCGCGACTTTTAGCTTCCTCTCGCCTTTGAACCTCAGACTAGCGTCCGAGGATTTCACCTATCACCGCTTCGCGGTTTCGGAACAAAACGACTTCACCGAAACAGATGTTAATGCCAAACTTTTAGCAGGCCTAGCTCAGTCCGCGGGACTGGGGATTCTACGCCAATCCCATTGCGGCTGCTTCGTCGGTGAAAATCGTTTGCGCCCGATCTGGGCCAACCGACAAGATTCCCACAGGCACGCCGACGAGTTCCTCAATGCGTTTGACGTACGCCAAAGCACCAGTCGGTAAGTCTGAAACCGCGCGGGCATGATCGACCGGCGTGTTCCAGCCAGGGATCGTTTCCAAAATCGGCTTGCAGCGACGAAGTTGGTCCGCGTGAGCGGGCACGTGATGGATCTCTTTGCCATCAAGTTCGTACGCCACACAGATCTGCAATTCCTCGAAGTGAGCGAGCACGTCCATCATCATCAGCGCCAGTCGCGTCACGCCTGACAATCGTGCTGTGTAACGAACCGCTACCGCATCAAACCAACCGCAGCGACGCGGACGCCCCGTAGTGGTCCCATACTCATTGCCTAACTTGCGAATTTTGTCGCCTGTTTCGTCGTTGAGTTCACTCGGAAACGGTCCGCCACCGACACGCGTGCTGTACGCCTTGCAAACTCCGAGCACATGGTCGATCCATTTCGGTGGTACACCCGCTCCCGCACAAACCCCCACGCCACTGCTGTTGCTGCTGGTCACAAACGGATACGTACCGTGATCAATATCCAGCAACGCGCCTTGCGCTCCCTCGAACAGGAGTTTTTGGTTGGCTTCAGCGGCATCGAGAATCAAATCCGTCGTGTCAGCGATCATCGGTTCCAGTCGCTCGGCCCAAGCCGCTGCCATGCCCACCATTTTTTCGGGGGAAATCAATGCTAACTCCTCGTCCGAAGCACCGAGCTGACGCAGCAGCACCGTCTTCTGCTGAGCGACCGTGGCGATGCGTTCATCACGCGATGCTTCGATGAGATCAATCATCCGAATCGCGTGCGTTCGCCCTACTTTATCACGATAGCATGGTCCAATTCCGCGATTGGTGGTACCAATGGATTCACCGCGAACGCTGACAGCATTGATGGTGGCATCCTCGATCATGTGCCAGGGCATCACCAAGTGTGCCCGCTCGCTGACTTTCAGATTCTCAACCACATCGATCCCGCGAGCCATCAGCCCGTCGATCTCTTGCAACATCGTGGTCGGGTTGATCACAACACCTGGCGTGATGAAGTTTTGCACATCGCTGTGCAGAATCCCTGAGGGGATATGGTGCAGTTTGTAAACCTCGTCACCCGCCACAACGGTGTGCCCGGCGTTGGCACCGCCTTGGTAACGAATCACACAATCAAAACGAGGTGCCAGTAGATCGACGAGCTTGCCTTTGGCCTCGTCACCCCACTGCAAACCAATCACACATGTACCGGACAAAGGGAAACCTAAGAAGTAAAGAGATGTAGAAAGGACATCTGAATGTCCTGGGAAAAAATGATAAGCGAGGCGTTAGCTTGCTGCGTCGACAACGGCCGCAGCATTGATGTTGAAATGCTCATAGACAGCGTCGAACGGGCCGCTGGCACCGAATGATTTCATCCCAACGAACTTACCAGCGGAACCGATCCAGCGGTCCCAAGACATCCGAATCCCCGCTTCGATGGCCACTCGATTGGTGACCGCTGGCGGCAAAACTTCGTCGATATAAGACTGATCCTGGTTCGCAAAAATATCCATACATGGCATACTCACGACACGCACTTTTTTACCCGCCGCCGTCAGCGTCTTGGCGGCGTCGATGGCCATGTACAATTCGCTGCCGCTGGACATCAAAATCACATCGGGCGTGCCTTGACAGTCACTCAAGATATAACCACCTCGCTGGCAACCGGTCGCAGAGGCGTACTGGGTTCGGTCGAGTGTTGGCATGTTCTGCCGCGACAAGACCATGGCCGCTGGATGGTTGGTATCCAGCATCGCGGTGCGATAACACTCCGCGACCTCATTGGCATCACCGGGGCGATAAACATTCAGGCCAGGGATCGCTCGGCAAGCCGTCAGGTGTTCGATCGGTTGGTGTGTCGGCCCGTCTTCGCCTACACCAATTGAATCATGCGTGAGGATGTAAAGAGTGGGCAGGTGCATGATGCTGCTTAATCGCATCCCACCCCGCATATAATCAGTAAACACGAAAAACGTCGCCGCGTAACCGCGCAGCCCTGACAGACACAAGCCGTTGGCGATGCCTGCCATCGCATGCTCACGAATGCCAAAATGCAGGTTCCGACCGGCGTACTGGCCTGGCAAAAATTCACCGGCCCCCGCGAACGTCAGGTCCGATTTATTGCTGGGTGAAAGGTCAGCCGATCCACCGATCATGAAGGGGATATTCTTGGCGATGGCATTGAGGACTTTGCCGGAACTGTTTCGCGTCGCGTCACCTTTCTCGCTCGGCTCAAACACGGGAATGTCGTTGTCCCAACCGGCTGGAAGTTCCCCAGCGAACATCGCTTGCAATTGAGCGGCTTTCTCCGGTTCAGCGGATTGGTACTTGCTCCAGACAGCGTCCCAAGCCTTCGACGCTGAGGCTCCACGAACCCCCACGCCTTTGGCAAAGTGTTCTTTGACGCCATCAGGAATGTAGAATTTCTCGTCGGCAGGGAAACCGTAGGCTTTTTTAGCGAGTGCCACTTCGTCCCAACCCAACGGTGCACCGTGGGCACCGTGAGTGTTCTGCTTGTTCGGTGCTCCCCATCCAATGATGCTTTTGACAATGATCAAGGTCGGTTTGTCGTGACAGGCCTGAAAACCCGCGATCGCATCGCGGAGCGCCGCGACATCGTTGGCATCGTCGACTTTGAGCACATTCCAACCGAGACCCTCGAATTTACGGCCCATGTCTTCGCTGAAGGCCAAGCTCGTGTCGCCTTCGATCGTGATGCTGTTGTCATCGTATAACCAGCACAAATTGTCGAGCTTCAAATGCCCCGCAATCGAGGCGGCTTCGCAAGCAATTCCTTCCATCATGTCGCCATCGCTGCAGATCGCGTACACGTTGTAGTCGAACAGGGTCAGATCGGCGGTGTTGTAATTGGCGGCCAACCATTTTTCGGCCATCGCCATGCCGACACTGTTGCTGACGCCCGCCCCCAGGGGCCCGGTGGTGGTTTCAATCCCGGCCGCCTCGGCGTACTCCGGGTGTCCCGCGCAAACGGAGCCAATTTGGCGAAAGTTTTTAATGCAATCAAGGGTGATCGACTCACCCCCCGTCGGCTTGCCGTGTTTGTCAGTTGCCTGCGTGCCGATCAAGTGCAACGTGCTATAGAGCAGCATGGAGGCATGACCGCACGAGAGTACAAAACGATCACGGCTTGGCCAGTGCGGCCGGGCGGGATCGTAATTCATCGTGTTTTGAAACAATTCGTAAGCGATTGGGGCCAATGCCATGGGCGTCCCAGGGTGGCCACTATTGGCCGTCTGCACCGCGTCCATGCTGAGCGTGCGAATCGTATCAATCGCCAGAGTCTGGATATCAGTCGAAGTGGCTGTCATGAACCGTGCCGAGGGGTCAGAGGAAAGGATTACAAAAAATGGGCTGTGGGATCACTAGAAAAGCCGAAAAACACAACAAAAAACGGCTCACATCACGAGTTGAAACCAGCCAAAGCCTACCGATCACGGTCCGCCCAGAAAAGGGGCCAGCACCAATGCCTTCGCAGCTTCCGCGATTCGGAGTACACTTCGGAATAGATTCTCGCCAAACGTACTCGCACGTCGACATTTATTGCTTAACATCGCTCACTCAAAATGTACGTTTTTGGTTTGGTGAATTAGAAAGTCGTTCGTATTTTACTATTGAAATCCGAATTGCACGTTTTCGCGCCCGTAGCTCAGCTGGATAGAGCATCGCACTTCTAATGCGGCGGTCGCAGGTTCGAATCCTGCCGGGCGTATTGGTTTGCCTGACATATAGAAACTCCTCTCGAGTTTCGTCATGCCGACGTTGCAACCTGCCAAAAAAACTTGAGGAAGTTCGCTAGCCCGCGATGCCGCGGTACAGTCGGGCGAACGATTCGATTTTCACAACGCCTTGTTCACGTAAGAAATCATTGAGTTGTCTTGAACTATCGTCGCCGTTCAGGCGAGCGAGCTCGTCGAGGGCAGCCAGTTCTGCTGGTATCAATTGCTGAGCCTTTGCTGACTTGGCAGCATCTGTCAAGCGAGTTTGCGAGATCTTTCTCGCAGTCGTTTCATCGCGGGCAAATCGCTGTGGACAGCGAGCGATGGCGATGCCCTCCAGCAAGTCCGCCTTGGCATCGGCAAAATCCAGTTTTTGGCGTCGCAGCAAAGCGATCAAGCGACAGAAGCGTTTGTGTTGTTGCCGGTTCGCTTGTGGTAGTAGAGACAAACTTGCCGTTGCTATCACATCCGTAATCATGGTGCGAATAATCTGCACGCTGTACACCGCTGAATTTCCGATTTGCTGCTGGACACGTGCCATCGAAGCTTCGATTTCGTGAGGGTGATGCAAGTAGATGGCTCGCAGCATGCTGGTAATTGGCGATGCCATGGCGAACGAGTCTTCACCAATTTTTTGCAAACTCGGCTGCAACTGATCGTCAATCGTCTGCAAAGACTGGAGATTATCTCGCATCAAGAACGGCACCGAACTGAACCCAAGTGAACCCATCGCAAGTACAAAGTGATCGTTGGTTGTGGTCCCCTCAGCTTGCATATCGTCAACCATCCTGCAAAGCAGTGACAGGTCGCCCAAATGGAAACAGGCCATCGCTTCGGCAAAACTGGTGTGCGCAATTTCGAATCCGTGATGCCGTTCACTACTAGCATAAAACTCGCGAGATTTGGTCGCGAAAACAGGGACTTCGCTAAATCGACCGCCCATCGCGGCTGCCCATGTCATGCCGCCGTAAACGTCACCATGCGTCGCGGGTGAATCGTGCTCCGTCAAACCCGCCTCTAACTCTAATAACGAACGCGCCGCTGCTTGGCGTTTAGGCCCAGGATGATACGAATGAAAAACGGCAGTGCCAATCGTCAATTCAATCTGTTCCTCGCGACCACCAAAGCGGCGGACCAAGCCGCGATTGAAAACGTTCAGTTCAGCAGCCAACCAGTTATCAATCAAACTGAGCGGACGAACGAGTGAACGGCAGGCTGTGATCTGACTGGTTTGCAAGCTGCTTCGCGGGGGTGTCGCCATCGAATCGCGAAGCGGAACGGCCCCACCAGCGATGGATTGACGAATCAAATTCCAAGCGATCGACAATTTACTCTGCCACGCGCGTTTACGTCGCGGTAGTTTCAATCGATGCAAGAGTGGGTCAATCTGATCAATCGCCTCGGCGAAATGTCCCGAGCGGATGAAACACTGTACCTGTTCGATTTCAACATCGACTTTCGCTTGACCGCTGAGCGTTGCCGACAGCTCACCATAGATGGGAGCGGCTTCGGACAACCGACCGCCACGCTGTAGACTCTCGGCTGCGTTTCGCAACGCATCGCGATGTTCATCACCCGTGCTGTGTTGGGCCACACTCCGGTGCCAGCGGGCCGCTTCGATATGCGCATAGACTTGGTGAGCCTGCTGAGCGGCCTGCTTTGCCCAGATGAGGAAGTCAGCAATGTCTCCCGCCTTCTCATAGTGCTCCGCAATCCGAGCAGCCGACAGATCATTGCTCGCCAAACTTGCCGCCCACTGACGGTGCAACCGCTTACGATCATCCAGTGCAATCGCTGACAATAGTTGTTGGGCCAAACGATCATGCCAAACTCGCACGTATTGGCCATCGAACCCATCGCGCACGATCAAGCGATTCTCAGCAAGTTCATCAAGCTGTGTTTCCAGTAACGCTGGATTCTTTTCAATCGCTCGAAGTTCCTCAAACGTGATCTGGCGGCCCGCAATCACAATAATGTTCAGTAATTCAGCCACGCATGGATTCAATTGATCGCTGCGGTGTTGCCACACTTCTTCGATCGATGGAGGCCCTTGGGGCACTCGTGATTGAGGGGCCACGTGCGAATCGTTAGGGAGACAATCTGGCGTAATTCCCGATAAGCAATCGTGCAACAATCCGGTTGGTGACAATTCGCTCAAATACGCTTCTAGACGATAAGGCTGGCCGTCGATGCGATCGTTCAGCGCATCCAGTTGGGCGGTCGTCAAACTCAGGGAGTGTTGCTTCGCCTCCCTAAGAATCGCTTGCGTCGTGATATCGCGTGGCAATGTGCCGAGCGTGAGCCGAGCGTCGGGCGCGACTTGCTGCCGATCACCATCCGTTCGCGAGACTGTAATCAAACCGAGTCCCTGGTATTGAGGCGGCCCATATTGGTGGCTAGCAAACGTTTGCAAATAATCAAGCACTTGCACAGTATCGCGATCAGCCCACTGCACATCATCGATCACGAAGAAGACCGGGCCAGCCTGACGGAGTTGGTTGCAAACCTTCATGGCTGCTTCCAAGCCACCTGGCCGCGTTGGCGACGTCACGACCGGCCTTTGCGACCAATCCACTTCGAGGATCTCATCGAAGCCAGGCAGAGCACGCTGCAGAATCGACTCGCTCACCGAGTCGACGCGGATTTTTTCTAAACCACCTCGACGGAATCGGATCACAATCTCATCGGCAATCTGACTGAACGCTTGCAACGGGAAGTGCTCAAACCGCTGGCAACGTGCCACAAAGACAAGCGGCCAAGACTGCGAATGCAATTCCTCCACCGCCATATTCAAAAACGTGGACTTCCCAATCCCCGAAGAACCATCAATGTGCAAACGCTGGACTTGACCGCCCAGAACCAAATGACTCCAACGGCGGAACTCGACCAGTTCCTCGACCCGTGCGACTGCCGTCAAACGACGGGCGCGCGTCGACGCTTTATTGTGCAATGATGACAAGTTCATGGAAACATTAGCGCGTCCGAGCCTTGACAGTGACGCTGCCGTGGGACGGTCAGCGACCTCCCGTGATAACATTTCGTTGACAGTATCCACCAACAGCTCAGGGATCTCCACATGCAGTCCCGCGAACGCGGAGACGATATGCTCGCGGTCATTTTGAATGCTTTGTTCATCTCGCGGGATCACTATATCCTGCTGTTCCGCTCCATCCTGCGGTTCAGTTGCTGGCTCAATATCGTCCTCCATATGGACAAATTTGTCCGTGTCGATGGACTTAGCGTCGATCAGATTCTTATGCGTCGACTCCTCGCGCTCTCGACGACGTTGGGCAGACGAGAACATCCGCAAGGCCTCCAGAGCTACCATCCCGAGACTGAAAATGTCACTGGCGGGACAATAAGACTGCCGAAACAGCACTTCAGGAGCCACATACATGGGTGTCCAGATCAAGTAGCCACGAATGTTCTGTGGATCGCTATCGGATGCAAACTCACCTGTTAAATCGCAATCGACGATCACAAACCGCGACCCATCGGCTGTCAGCATCAGGTTGGTCGGTTTAATGTCCCGATGAACGAGCTGGTGAGCGTGTGTCCAAGCCAATGCGGCACCGACTTGACGGAGCATTTCCAACAACTGATTGCAAGCTTCGTGCAGCGGTAGGTTTTTCCACCGTCGCAGCACATGAACCAGGTTTTCACCTTCGATCAGTTCCATCGAAAAGGCGAGCAGGTCATCCTCCTGGAGAATTCGATACAGCCGCACGAGTCCATGATGCCGCAATCGGCTCATGCGGCGAAAGCCTGTTTTGGCTCGCACCGCATCGTGTGGGTCCACCGCTGGAAACAGCTTCAACGCCATGGTTTTGCCCGTGGCGAGCTCACGCGTCTGATATACCCAACCGTGAGAGCCACACCCCACTGCCTGGATCAACTCGAATCCAGCAATCACATCGCCCGACTTCCAAGGCGAATTTTCTAATTGTGGTCGTTTGGACAGACCCCGCGTAGCCCGCGATGGATCAAGCTTGACCTGGGTCTCACGAGAGCTACTTGGCTGCATCCAATCGTCGCTAGTGTAGTCGTCTCCGAACGGCATTACGTCAGCTCATCTTGTAGTCAAATCGAGACACTATTTCGTCAATATACTTGCGTCAAACTGGCGTTTTTCATAGCCAATAAATTGACGAAATAGCCGTTTTTATTTCAAATCGTCGATTTCTCCGCCCATTGACCCCAGCCAGGCCACTCGATAATCTGAAAGGGCAGTGCAAGCGGCGTAAAACCGTGTCGTTTTGCTCCCACACGGTGGCTATAGCTCAGTTGGTTAGAGCGTCGGATTGTGATTCCGAATGTCGGGGGTTCGAGTCCCCTTAGCCACCCTCACTCTCTTTGACCGTGTTTTTCCGGTCGAAACGCCTACGAGCGTTACCAATCAATTGGTTTACAGCCCCCTGTGTGACCTTCTATGCGGTCGTGAAAATCTGCTCTATCACACGACTAGATTGATATTACCCACATCATTCAAAAACCAGCTTGCATTTCCCCGTGACTCGAATCGGGAATAAACTATCTATCCAATTTCGATGAATGATCTTCAGAATCACGACATCCAACGGAGCAGTTTGCTAACTGCGTAAGCAATCAGCACAAACAGGACCGCAAAAACGGTGGTCACGATCGCCGCGATCGCGAGTAGGATCGGCCATGCGTTCGCGCGGTGTTTGCCCTGCTCATAGTGTTCACGCATGAGTTGGACGTTACGTGTATTGGCGCGAAAAAACAGGTCGAACAAATTGCCCGCAATCGGCACCGTGCCCACGATCGCGTCAAGAACCACGTTGCCAAGCATCCGCAACACCAAACGCAAGCTCGCGCCGTTCTTGGCCATCGTAGCTATCAAAATCGCTGATAAGCCGAGGCTCATTGCATCGCCAAGCCCTGGTACCAAACCCAACAAAAAATCCACACCAAAGCGAACGCGTGTGCCGGGGATGCGAAATTTTGCGTCAAGCAGTTTGCTGAAGCCATCCACCCATCGCATCGCTTGCCGATCATCAGACCAAGTGTTGCTGGCCTTCGATGGATTGGTCTCTACAGCGGCGAGCGAATCGTCATGCGGAGATTGTGACACGGCAACAAGCTTTTAAATGGATGAGGCGTCTTATGCGGCGCGAGTCACCGCCCTGGTGTGCATTTCATCAATCACCGCACACACATGCTCAACTCCAATCGCTCGCATGGCAGTATTATCTGCATTTCGCCGATGGCGTCGACTCCCCGACTCATACTGCAATTGTAACGCGACTTGCTCATACGGACCACAATCCCCTGGACGTGTGGCACCATACAGCCCAATCGTCCGCGTTCCGACCGCAACAGACATATGTAGCGGTTCCGTGTCACCACTGATGAACAGGTCCGCTACTTCAATCAACGCCGCGAGCGTTTTTAGCGAGGTGTCTGGAGCTAACGAGGCCGTGCCTTCGGACAACTCCACGACTTGCTCAGCCATCAAACGTTCGTCAAACGAACCCCACGCGACGAGGCTCTGGTAACCATAGCGATCGGCCAAATATCGGGCCGTAGAAGCAAAACGATCGACTTCCCACCGTTTCGAGGACCAGGATCCACCTGGATCCAAAATCGCAATGTGAGGCGATCGAATTGTCCGCCGATAGTTTGTTGCCCATCTTCGGTCGTCAGCATCGAGCAGCAAATCCCATCGCACTGTCGGATGATCAATGCCCAACGGACTCAATAGTTCTAAAGAGCGGTCAGTAATATGGTGAAACACCGGTGCCACGGATTCATTGTTGAGTAACCGGCTTAACGCGCCTGTGTGTTTGCCAGCATAACCGATCCTACGTGCTGCTCCGGAAAGTTTGCCAGCCAATGCTGATTTCACATTGCCTTGGCAATCAATCACGATATCAAAACGATGTGCCTTCAATACCGCACGGGCACTACGCAATCCACTGGGAGAGAGACACCAACCGCGTTGCAGTTCGATCACAGTATCCAACGCTCGATGACCACGCACCATCGGCGCGGCTGCGGATTCCACTACCCAGCCCAAATAGGCGTCAGGAAAACAATCGCGGAGGCAGCAGGCTACCGGCAATGTCAGAATCGCATCACCGATGGTACTCATCCGAGAAATCAGGATTCGCGGCGCAACGAGTGTGGATTCGGTTTCGGTCGTCATGGCAACATCCTCTGTCGCGGGCAGTCTGCCTCCGACGTGCGTGAAAGCAGTGTCCTGACACCGTAACACCTACCAACGTTTAATCACTAGATCATTTTCACCGCGAATCGCTAACGGGCAGTCCACGCATGAAGAAAGTGCGGAAATTCGATGCAGTGGATCCGTTAGGTGGGTGACTCCACACGACCCCGGCAGCGCCGGTATTCTTCGAGCCATCTGCAGGTGCAAAAACAGGTTGAAAGTACGACCACAATTCGGCAAGAAAACAATGTTAGATGTGACCGAAGCGAGGCTAGTAACGGGCAACCTGGGTATCGACAATCTCTAAGAACTCGGTCACTTGACGTCGTCAGCTTATCGTCGTCCTTCCGAACCCCGAGTTAGCTTCGAAACCTGAGTCTGACCTCACGCAAAGCGTCGTCCATTAAATTCACTTGGACGGCAGGTCGATTGTTGGGCTTGGTTCCGAGGAATTGATAGTAGGGTGCTCGGATCCACGGAAGGTATGGGATTTTCCCAAACCGTTCTTCGAAACGTTTTCGCTCGAATCGTCGATGCAGCATTGCGATGTGATCGCTCGTCAGGTGGACATTGTCGGCAGCAAACCAATGTGTCCAAAAGGCACGCTGCAACCAACTATGTTGTCGCAAGTCCTCCGCCACAAACTTGCGTGACACATAAAAGTCCACAACGGCGATCGTTCCACCGGGGCGAAGCATCCGCTCAGCGGCAGCGAGGGCCTCGAACCAGTCGGGAATCATGGTCAAGGAGTAAGAGCAGGTCACGACATCAACGCTCTCAGGTTCCATTTCAAACCGTGTCGCATCGGCCAAATGGGTCAGGACACAGTCTAAACCAGCGCGGGCAGCGTTCTTAGGCGCGACAGCCAAAAGCGATGGCGATAGATCGACCAAATGAATTTCTGAAAGCAGGTTAGCCCTTCGGCAAGCCGCCAACAAGTTCTCGCCCGTTCCCGCCCCCAAGTCGACCCAGACTCCACCGGGTGGAAAATCAATGGACTCGATCAACTCACGTCGTCCATGCAGCATGCGAGCGCGGAAAGCGTCGTAGTTTCCCGCTTGGCCCGAGTAAAAACTTTCGAGTCGCTGGGCGTGCGTGGCACCTCGAACCGGTGCCATCGTGAGATGCCAAAGGATCTTCAGGTCACTCCACCGCGAACTCGGTTCGACCGCCCCACTCATGCCGCACCGCTAATCAATTCGCCAGCATCCGACGATGTCAAATTCGCCGCTACCGCCGCAGACCTGGCATGAGGTTTCATCCCGTCCGCAATTGCGATACCGCAAATATCGGCGATGTAAAAACTACCGTAAGTGTGGACGCGGTCGCGGGAATGCAAATCCGACGCGAACTCGGGATGATACCTTAGCAAATCACCCACGGAAACTTTCGTTCCATTTCGATCAACGACCAACGAGTCAACGAAACCCACCCGCAACGCGGCACTACGCCACAACACTCTCGACTGCGGCGCGGCGTTATTAATAATCGACTGCCATTCGGACGCCAATTTTGCCGGGTGGTTGTCCCACAACCAATCCATGTGATCGAGCAACACGAATCGCGTAATCGGATGATGATTTCGATTCAGAAAGCCTTCGACAGTATCGGTATGCGTGCTGACTCGCTTCGCCAATCCCCCTTGGAGTTTGTCAAAGTTATTGACCTTCAGGTACTCTGGACAGCAATCGGGGGTGTACTGGCCCGTCAAATAAACTCGCCAGAAGTAATTGTCTTTGAGTGGCAGGCGTTTGAAGACGGTCTCGACCCGCATGCGGATGAACTCACCAATGCCGCCGGGGTACGACGAATCGATCTGCTTACGTTGGCTTTGCGGAACGCCCAACATGGCCAACGTTGCGTCACGTTGCAGTGCCCATCGGACCGACTTTCGCCACAGCAGGGCATCAATGTTTTCTTGGTCGTAGATCCTCGCTTGCTCCTCCACGGTCTCGGCGTTGAGGATGGAGTCAATTGCACTACGTAGTTGACTAGGACGTTTTAGATAGCCATTGATCATCCACGCGAATAGTCCAGATGTTCCTCGGAAATAGAAACTTTTTCGACGACTCGTTCCGTTAAAGAAATCGAGTCGTCGATCCCAGATCGCTTGGTCCTCGGGTCGAAGTTCAACGCGAACCGCATCGCGATAGATCTCGTCCCAGTGCGGATGCATGCCGTGACCAAAGACGGCAAAGAAATCGTCGTGGGAAAGCGAACGAATACACGCGAGCTTGAGTTCGAGCAACGCGTTCTGCAATGGATTGATGTCAACGGCGAACACGTTGGCAGGTGATTCCAAGGCATAATCCAATGCATTGCAACCCGCCGATGTGATGACCAGTACCTTGTCGCTGGAACTCAATTCCAACGCCTGTCGATCCAAACGTGGGTCTTCCCAGCAAGTGTTGTAGACCAGGTTTTTGAGGTGGATAAGCGAAAAGCATTTTTGTCCGATCCATCGTTTGACCATCGAGAGTCTTTCACAAAAGAAACAAAAATCTGCGTTCAAGCCACGTTGGCGAGAACTTGAGCTTCGTCGACCGACTCCGGAATATCGCTGTCGCGAGGCGGAAGTTCGATCGATTGACGATTGCCATAAAGAGACATCAATTCAATGAGACCGTTATGATGTTCGACCAAGCCGGTACAATTTTCGACCCAGTCGCCTGTGTTCAGATAAACAAGGCTATTGCTATCTGCCGGTGGCGTCTGGGGAATCGCGGGCGTATGAATGTGTCCGCAGACAATACCGTGACATTCACGCCAACTCGCGTGTTGCAGAATGCTGTGCTCGTAGCTGCTGATGAATTGAACCGCTCGCTTGACACGTCCCTTTAATATCGCGCAGACACCGTAGGGGTTCTTACTAGGATGAAGAAACCAGTGATGCATCCAACGATTTAAACTCAGCGCCGAGTCATAGAAGACGGAAGAGCCTTTCGACAGCCACTGGGCTTTCGTTTCGAAGACGTCAAACAGGTCACCGTGCGTTACCAGCAGCTTCCAGCCACTAACGGTCTCGAATATAAACTCGTTAGCAATTTCGAATTGAGAGATAATTGCTGGCAGAAGTGCATCAAAGCCGGGTGTCCGCAGAAAAGAATCATGGTTCCCGGGAACATAAAAGATCTTGGTGCCATGCTGACTCAAGTCGACCAACCGCTCGATGACCGCATCGCATTCACACGACCAATGCCAGCCGGAATTGATCTTCCAGGTGTCGATGAAATCGCCGACGATGTAAATCGAGTCGGGTTCAAACTGATGAAGAAAGTGAAGAAACTTTTTAGATTGGGAGTGTTTACACCCCAAATGCACATCACTGACCAACAGCGTGCGAATCGGCAACGCTCCGGCGTCATCCATGCCATCGCTTCTTGTGTGAGTAAGGTGAGCTATCACCCGCTCCGACGGGTTGATCAAGCCGCGTGTGACTATAGCAACCCACGATTTGGATTGCGTTAACACTGCACTTAAGTTTCAAGAAGAGTTGGTTTGCGTCGTCTCCCTTGTCGGATCAACGCGAATCGAATCGGAAGAGCCGACTCCAGAGGAGTGAACGGGATCACTCCCCTTCGGATTGATCTAATAATTCAAATTCAATTGTCTTGATTTGCTTCTTGGCAGCGTCTGCGGGCTTCCAGAACCAGCCTTGCGGATCCCAGCATTGAGCGAAGGCGAGTTTTTCGCTCAAGTGCTTGTACGCTTTCAAAGCCTCCGCAGATTTGCCTTGCTTTTCGAGTGCCTGTCCCAGCATGAAATAGCATGTGCCCACGTCATTGAGCGCCCACTTACTCGATACCGCCTCCCGATCTGAACTCGGAACAGGCTCCTTCAATTCCTTTTGCATCGCAACGGCGTCCTGCTCATACCGCTTGATGCATTCTTTGGCATAGGCAATCGTATGGTCGTAGTTATTCGCTTTGAAGGCATTCCAGCCGGCGGTCGTCAGTTCCGACGATGACTCTTGAGGGAACTTCAGTTCAGTGGCTGGCACCACAGATTCCTCCGCGTGGATAGCAGAAACAAGGCATCCGGCAAACGCAAACAACATTAGAAGTGACATCTTCATCGCAGGGGGTTCTTTCACGACAGGGGCATGGGTAAACAGAGGCTTAGGTAAGCCTGAGAAGTATTGTAGCCATGACGACACAAGCCCGCAATTTTATGTAACTGGATTCATCAGTGGTTCAGTGACGGGGACCTGCTGGGGCACCTTCGTTCGGTTCTGCTTGAGAAAATTCATCAACTCGTATGCTTGATGATTGACCGCAAAGAGCCATTCTCGATGTTTGCGCTGTTTTGATTCATCAGCAAGTTGCACGAGTGCAGCTTTATGCACAAACTATAGGGTGTCTCTGCACCAAGCTTTTTAAGGAATCGAAGTGAATAGTCGGCTACGAGGGTTTTCTCTGCTTCACCCAACCACGACGCGAACGAGGGCATGGCTGCTGGCGGTGTTCTGTGTCGCAACCTCCTTAGGAGGCAACGGCGTGGCCGGCGAAACCAATATCAGAAAAAACGTTGACGGGAACTATGTTCTGATTCGCGACGGTGCCCCCTATTTCATCAAGGGCGCTGGTGGTGTCAATCATCTTGAGGAACTCGTCAACCATGGAGGCAATTCCATCCGAACTTGGGGCATCGAGTCGCTCGAAGCTGTCGTCGATGGTCAGTCGTTGCTCGACCGATGTGAAGCTCTTCGTATCACTGTCACGGTTGGGATTTGGATTGGCCACGAGCGACATGGTTTCGATTATGCCGATGCGGGTCAGGTTCAAAAACAACGTGATCAAGTTCGCTCTGCGGTTCAAAAATTCCGCGATCATCCAGCGGTACTGATGTGGGGCTTAGGCAATGAAATGGAGGGACCGAATTCGAGTGGGGATTCTCCTCATATTTGGCGTGAATTGAATGAGCTTGCAGCAATCATTCATAAAGAAGACCCCGACCATCCTGTTATGACCGTCATTGCGGGCGCATCAAGTGAGAAAGTCAAAGGGATCCTCCAGCACTATCCGAATATCGACGTTCTTGGCGTCAACGCATATGCTGCTGCATCGAGCGTTGCCAACGACATCCAAGCAGCGGGCTGGGACAAACCTTTCATACTGACTGAGTTTGGTCCTTCAGGGCATTGGGAGGTCCCCGTCACTGCGTGGAAAGCAGCGATCGAACCGACCAGTCGCGAGAAAGCTGCAAGCTACTATGTTACGCAGTCGATGTTGATGGAAGACGCCAAAAGTATCTGCCTGGGGAGCTACTGTTTTCTCTGGGGACAGAAGCAAGAAAAAACTTCGACATGGTACGGAATGTTTTTGTCGAGTGGAGAAAAACTACCGCAGGTTGACTCCATCAGCCGTGCATGGTCGGGGCGTTGGCCAGAAAACCGATGCCCTCGAACCAATGGCATCGAGTCGGTTCTCACCCAAAGCTTGATCGAACCCAATGTCACCGTGAGGGCTAAATTAGGTGCGTCTGATCCTAACAAAGATGTGCTCCAGTGGGCGTGGATCGTCCAAGCAGAAACGACGGAGGTGAGTGTGGGCGGTGATCGCGAATCCACGCCCCAAGTTTTCCCTCAGTGCATTGTCGGTCAAGAAGGTGACGAGGTCACCATCCAGACACCTACCGCAAAGGGCAACTATCGCTTGTTCGGAATTGTGCGGGATGGCAAAGGTGCCGCCAGTGTTGAGAATGCCTGCTTTCGAGTGGAGTGAGCAAGCGATTGATTGTCGCCCCATGCTGTTCGTACCCATTTTCGGTATTGGGTGATTCAGTTCTGCGGAGGGAGTTGGATTCCACGGACATGGGCGTGCGACGTACAATGCCGTCCGCCGTCCGCCTGTGTCAAAGACACGAGCCACGACTTCACTCCCTTGCCAAGAATCCAATTAACCCGCTGGAAACCATCCCATGTATCTCCGTTATTTTTGCTGTACATTCGTTTTGACGATTGCTTTTGGCACTCACGCCGCACAGGCGGACAATTGGGCACATTGGCGGGGGCCTGATGGCAACGCGGTTGCGGCGGCAGCCAATCCACCCGTTGAATTGAGCGATGCTCAAAACCTGCGGTGGAAGACTGCTGTGCCAGGACGCGGTTCGGGGTCGCCGATCGTGTGGGAGAACCAAGTGTTTGTCGTTTCGGCCATTCCGGTCTCGGGTGGTCGGATCGCCAAGCATCAGTTCGTGTTGTTCTGTTTCGATCGAAAAACCGGAGCAGAGACATGGAAACGTGTGGCCATTGAAGCGACACCGCATCAGGAGACACATCAAACGAATGGCTTCGCTTCCGCGTCGCCCGTGACGGATGGCACCCATATCTATGCATCATTCGGTTCACGTGGTTTGTATGCGTACACGATGAGTGGTGATCCGGTTTGGAAACGCACCGATTTCCAACCGATGACGACACGCAATGGGTTTGGCGAAGGCAGCTCACCCACGCTCGTGGAGGATCGTTTGATTTTGCCTTGGGATCATGAAGGTCAATCGAAACTTTATGCGATCAATAAGCTAACCGGTGAAACGATCTGGGAAGTCAATCGTGACGAGCCGACAAACTGGGCCACGCCATTGGTGATCGAGCACGATGGCAAAAGACAAATCATCATGAACGGTGAGAACTACGCTCGCAGTTATGACTTCGCCAGCGGCAAGGAGTTATGGCGCTGCGGCGGGCAGACCGAACGCCCGGCCGCTTCTCCGGTGCATCGCGATGGTATCGTGTATGTCGGCAGCGGCTTTCGTGGTTCGTTTTTGGGCGCGTTTGATTTAGATGGTAGCGGTGATCTGCAGGGCAGTGAGCATGTGAAGTGGACGCTCGATCGCGATACGCCTGACATCGCCTCACTGTTGTTGTCGGACGACCGTTTGTATTTTTACAAAGCCAAGACGGGATTGTTGACATGTGTGGACGCGGCCACGGGCCGTCCACATTATCAGGCTCAGCGGATTCGTGGGCTGGATAACATTTACGCTTCGCCGGTTGCAGCGAATGGTCACGTCTATCTGTGCGACCGTGACGGCACGGTGGTGGTTATCAAGGACTCAGCGGATCTTGAGATCGTCGCGACCAGTGAGTTAGAAGAGACGATCGACGCCAGTCCCGCACCAGTCGACGATGAATTGTTCATTCGTGGCGAACAGCATTTGTTCTGTTTCGGAACAAAGTAGGACAAGGGTCTCTATCATTCCGAGCTAACGATGTGCTTGGAGTGAAACTCCACATCGACTATCCAGAAGCGTGTCAGGTAACGTTGAGGATAACAGTCGATCAACGGCATCCTCGTCGAGTTGCAGCGATCGCTCATGCCGCACTATCAAATAGGGTGTCCTAAAATTCGCTGGCACGATCGCCTTGTGGATCTTCGTAACCGAAAGTAGCAATGGCCGAGCGTCTTCAAACGGTTCAGCGTCTTCGAATAGTGCTGGCGTGGCGACTGCTAAGCCAGAGGTGGTCAGCCACAACGGTTGCTGTTCATCCTTGGTTGCGACCGATGCTTGCGACTCACCGAGGGATGATCGAACGCCTGCTCCTGGCATTTCATTGATCACTCGAAGTGCATCGAGAGCGGATACATGTTGATCTCCATTTTGATCAAAGTACAGTCCCGGCCAAACCGTGACCTCTGATGGTTCCAACAGGGCTGCGGTGACTGGGGATGAGTAGCGTCCGAAGTTCAACTCATTGATGATGATGAGGGCATCGAGCGCTGACACAAAACCATCGTTGTTGATGTCACTAGCACGCACGAAATTATTCCAGCATCGCGACAAGTCGGCTTGAATCGTTTCATTCCCGTCGGTTAAATGCGTAGCAGTAACAAAATAGTGGCCGCTATCGACTAACAGATCACCGATTCTCCATTGCGTGGGGTTGGCGATTTCAATTTGGGTTGCAGGCCCAACCACTATCCTCAAGTTTTTTTGAATTGGCGAAAGACGTTGAACTGCCTCGGCATCCAGGATCACTGATGCCGAAGATGTTTTTGGCATGATCAGATTTGCAAAATCTGAGATCACAACATTCGGATCGACCAGATCAAGTCGAGATCCGTCGCCGATGGCGGTGAGCGTGTTGGTGCCACCTCCTCCAGAAATTCTCAGCCCATTGGCGGGTACAACGAATCCACTGCCAAAATCAATGTTGACGATTTGGTCCGTTGCATCACCTGTCAGTTCGATGGAACCGATCTCAGCAGACGGATGACTGAGCAATAAGTTTGCCCCTGAAGTCAGGTTGGTTGCGTCGCCATCGTTGGCGAGGGTAATCGTTTCATTGTTGAATCCATAAACAACTTCGATTCTGACCAAGGTCGAAAAGGTGAACGAATAATCCTCAACTTCGCCATCGGTTGCCCTACCTGTGGGAGCGAGTCCACCGTCTTGACTCAAGCGAAATCGGGCATACGAGTTTCCGGGTAAAGCGCCAGCGGGAATGGTGAAGGGTAATTCGTTGACACCTGCATCGACGACAACGCGACGGTAGATGTCTTCACCAGGGTCAGCCCAATCGCCATCTTGATTGAAGTCGATCCAGGCGTCGAGCTTTCCTGGTTGTGATGCTGTTATTTGAAACGATGCAAGCTGTGGCTCGAAAGCGCTGACGGCGAGGCTGCCATCGGGAACAACTCCATCGTCTCCGCGATCACGATTCGCTGACGCACTGCCTGCGGAGTTGGACTCTGGTGTGATCGTTTCCCCAAGAAACAGTGGCCCAATGACGTGCCGTGCACCGTCTACGGCAAGCGAGACAGGGTAGTCAGACGGTGCGTCGCCAAAGTCCAGTCGCTCGGTGACGAACCAGTTGTTTTCATCTGGTTCAAGAATGAGTCCCATCGGCAATCTCTCTTGAATCGGGTCGATCACCAACACGACTGCGGTTGTAGATAGCTGCGGTATTCCCAGTGATTCTAAAGAGAATTCGAAGACAACTTCACCAAATGAACTGATTGGTAGCGGTAGTTCTATTATTCGATTCAGTAACGTGTAGTCGCTTGTATTACCGGTGGCCCAATAAAGCTCAGCGGTTGTTTCTCGAATAAGTGGCATATGTTCAATATCGATCGCAATCTTCAGCGTTTCTTGCGGCGTGAATGCTAGCGTTGTCCGAGATATCTCGGTCAGGGGAAGTGCCATCACATTGTTTGTTTCGTCAATCTCTGTGTTCTGTGGATAAATGAGCTGGTCGACTTCCAGCAGAAGTTGCGTGGTTCCATCAGGACGCCATGTCAGTGGCAATGTACCGATTGCGAACTCACCATCGTCTGATTCTGGTTGCGTTAATCCGTCGATCGATCGGTCGATCAAAGGGTTGATCACTAATGGAGTATCAGGAAAGGCATCGAGGCGTTGATTGGTAGCATCAGCAAAGTAAATGCTGGCCCTGGTGCTCGGCAGCACCGTGTTGTTCAAGCCCGCCTCGGCGATTTGAAACGTTCCTAAAACGCTTCCGTTAGGCAGCCAACCGATGCCCGTTGCGACGATATCGTATGGGATCGGGAATGCGACATCGTTATTGGATTCATCATTCTCGGTAACCAGGTTGTCAGAATCAAACACCACGTGAAGCGCGCCATCAGAATTTTCTTCATTAAGGAAGTGGCTAAGCTCGACGGTGATACGCCCCGTGTTCCAATGAATCGGAATGGGTTCGACCAAAGGTTTGTTCTCGCTGGGAGAACCAAGGTAGATCTCAGCTGTGGTCACCGTGCTTCCCATCGTCGCGGCTTTCATGTGCTTTCCAAGCACATCAATAGTCACAGTCGCGCGCACCGCGTCGGCGACATCATTGACGGAGTGTGAGGCGTCATGAATGGCTTCGGCAGCACTGGTATCAAAGGTTGCGCTCGCGACAAAATCGGCATTGGGTAAAGATTGTGAGAGGCTGCCATGGAAGCTGCCTACAATCAACACGCTTTCACTGCGCCCATTCCACTGCGTTTGGACGGCCCATGTTAGTGGATTGAACGAGCCAGATACCGGAACCGATGCAGGAAGTAGGGCAACGGAAATATCAGTGAGCACGCCGTTGTTGACGCTGCCTGATGCGGAGAAGTTTTTAAGATAGGAATAAGATTCAAAATTGTCGTGGCCAACAACTCTGACCACACCCGCTCCGCCGCCTGTGCCCATCGTTGGACTGGTGAACTGGACGACGCCCGATGCGGACGTGATGGTTGCCGTGTAGGTGTCCAAATACCCGATTTCGGCAACCGAGCTTGTGCCGGTCGCAGATCCGTGCACGTCAAAGGAAAAGTCACGATACTCTTCGCTGATCATCGCTACAACGGATCCGAGTCCGGCGAGCAATGTCCGACACTCCAGTTGCTCAATATGTGGATGACGAAGTGTGCGACACAAAATGTGATTTGACATTTTCGACAAACTCCTGCTGAAAACATTGAGCCTCAGACTTACGCATGCATTGAGAGCAAGAATCATTCCGAAAAATCAGCATAACGACGATGCAATCGTCGCACTGCGTCACGACAGAAGAGTGACGCCCGATCGCGTTTGCCTCGGAAACATTCAAAGCGAGACGACGGTCGAGCGCATTCGTTCTACTTTGCTGTGGGACAATTAGAGAACATCGTGCTACTCTCAGAACGGGGCATCGTCGTCGTCGCCGCCTGCTTCGGCGAAGGCGTCGTTCGCTGATCCACTCGACTTCGGGCCGTCACCGACGACTTGAAAGGTAAGTGCTTCCAGGTTGACGAAGAACTTGACTTCGCTGTCGGGATCTTTTTGCCAGCGACGTCCGTTGAGCCGATAAACAATCTCAACTTCGTCGCCTTTCTTCATACCATCGACGGAGTCGCAAGCATCACGCGTGAATTCGACGGGGACGTAATTGGTGAAACTCCCTTTGTCCTGTTCCAGAACGACCATGCGTTTGCGAAACCCTTTTTGGCCAAACGTTTTCGTTTCTTCCACTAAGTGGACCACGCCACGTACTTTTGCATCACTCATTTTTTACTCGATCAAATTCGCCCGGTCAGAAACAGGTACACGCCGACTCACAGCCGACGGATTTTCCCAGGAACGCATTCCTAGTAGTTAAGAGTGTAAACGTTTCGGCGACGAGACTAAAGGGCGCGAATGCTCGTTGAGCGTCACGGTCAATCCGATCGAGCGATACGTACGGTTGAACTCCTCGACAAAAGATTCGGGGGCCACGTCGGGCAGTAACAATGGGCCGACGGGGCGGTGGCGTTGGCTGACAGTCGCCTGGCAGGGCATCGGGGGACGATTGCTGCTCATGATGTTATAGAAATCCTGCGATTCGGTAGGACACATTGGGGTGCGGAAAACCGAGCGATTTATCGACCCGGTTGAACAGCGGTAAATCGGCAAAATAACGCCGCAGGTTGATGCAAACCAAATCATTGGTGTCGTCGACTCGGCAAATTGACTGGGCACCGACGTGCGGCGTGATCAACACTCGCGGGTCGGTCCACAACGGACTCTCGGGCGGTAACGGCTCAATCTCGGTGACGTCGACGCCGACCCCCGCCAAATGACCAGCGGCCAAAGCGTCGACCAAAGCGGTTTCATCGACGACCGCGCCACGGGCGACGTTGACGAGATACCCGCCAGGTTTCATTGCGGCGAGTTGTTTCGCACCGACACAGTGAAACGTGGATTCATTGAGCGGCAGCGTCAAAATCACGATGTCGGAGGCGGCAAATAAATCGTCGATGCGATTCGCTGGCCATAACTCGTCGACTTCCACAGGTTGGGACTCGGGATAGAAATCCGTCGCCAAAACGCGAACGTTCCAAGGCCGCAGCATTTTGGCGATTTCGCGACCATTGCCCCCCAATCCCACGATACCGACGGTTTTGCCACGCAGGTCGTCGGTGGGCCGCCGAATGAACTCGGGGATCTGTCGAGCACGTTCAAACAAACCGATCCGCCGCAGCAGTCCCAGCAACAGTGCGAAGGTTTGCTCAGCGACCTGCGGGGCAAACAATCCCGATGCACTGCTGACGATGATGCTCGGTTCGGCGATCACTCCTGGCACAAGACAATGGTCGAGTCCGGCGGCCGAAGATTGAATCCACCGCAACCGTTTCGCTGCGAGTACGCGGTCCCAATTGACAGGCACTTTGGCGTGACCGATGAAAATATCGGCGGTTGGCAAAAGTTCGTCGATTCGCTCTTGGCCCGCGTCAACGACTTCGATGTCGTGATCGAGTGGAATCGTGACATCGTTTTTCAGATCGTCGAGCGTTTGTTGGATTTGGTCCCTGTGACGGGGTTCCACGGGGTAACACAACACGATTCGGCGAATCGAGTCGAAAGGTTGTTGCTTGATCATGTCTTTAGGGCTGTGTTCGGTTGTGGAACATACTTGCGTCCCACACCAAGTTACCGTTTTTCAGCCGGACGCGCGGAGGGGTGATGCCGAGCACTTCAAGTTCACCAATGTGGTCACCCACGACGACGAAACGAGTTTGGTCGCGAATTCGCAAAATCGCTTGTTGTTGGCCGAGCTTTGCAAACCCCAGGACCGTGACATGAGCAGCACCAACATTTTCGGGCGTTTGGCTGGGGGACTTCGCTCCGACTTCAAACGGATTCACACGATCAGGAAACGGTACAGAGAATTCGCTCCCGTAGGATGCCTGCATGACATCTTCATCGAGCGGATTGTCGAGGTTGGTCATCGTGCCTTGCTGTTGCCGGGCCATCTGTTCGATCCGCGAGAGCGTATCGGAGTCGACCCCGCAACCGCACAATCCAGCAGTGAGACAACATAACAAACAGGCGGTGAGGTACCGGTGAAACACAATCTTTCGATGCCTCATGGTGCGACGGAGCGGGGAGCAGGGATGGTTTCGTAAGGTGCGACATGAACCGGTGGGTAAACGTCGGTCGTCGAGTCGAACGAATGGTTCGCCCAAATGGGCTGTGACGATTGATTGACGTTGTCGGGAAGCGGTGAAGTAACAGGAGCGTCTGTTCCGGCGGTCAACGTTTCGGAAAGATATGCCGCTTGATCATCGGGGTAGGCGATCAAACAAGGTGTCATCCCATAGTCACCGAACATCGCGAGTTCTTCACTGCCACCATTGACCCGCAATCTCGGTCGGTGATTGGGGCAATTGCGATCGTTGCAATCGCGTGTGAGCGGACAGTTCGTTGCGTAGGCAATCCGATCGAGTTGTCCCATCGCCATTTGCGAAGCCTGTTGTTCACGCGGCAAACCGGCATAGCAAGGGCTAACAATTTCAGGTTTGAGAAAGACAATCAGCTCGCTTTCTTGAATCAGCGTGTTGTGACTCTGAAACAGTTTGCCGAAGTATTTCATGTCTTGTAGGTAAGGGATTCCGACCACGTTTTCGACCATCTTTTTCTGCCGCAAACCGCCCATTACGAACGTGTGCCCGTTGGCCACACGTACTGTCGTCTCAGCCTCGCGTTCGTCAATGATCGGCAGGAAATTGACGGTTCCCGTTTGAGTGCTGTGTCGTGGTTTGACTGCCATCTCGATCATCCCATCGTTGCTGATCCGAGGCCGCACGACGAGCGTGATTCCGGCTTCGCGAAATTCCACAGTGGGAATCTGTTGCGTGATGACGGACGTCCCATCAGGACTGTTGGCTTGATCGGGCGTTTCAGCGGTTCGAAACGGGATTTGCGTGACGATTTTTATCGTGGCTTCACGGCGATCGCCAACAGTAATCGAAGGGTTCGCCAGTAGTTTCGCTTCGCTGATGCTGTCCAGGGCCTCGACCATCAGAGACGCATTCAGATCGTTGCTGATCGAACTCATCGAGAGTGTCGAGAGGCCGGTCTCGGCAATCGCACCAGTCGGCACGAGGCTGGCGAACTCCAACGATTTAGCGACCGCTTGCCCACCAAGTGTTCCACGTCCCCATTGCACACCGAGCGCTTCGAGTTCTTCCAGATTGACGTCATAGATCAATGCGGTGATGCGGACTTGAGCGCGAGGCACGTCGAGTTGTTGGAATGCTTCAGCGGCAAGGCTAAGCTGCTGGGGCGTGCCCTTGACCATGATCCGGTTTTCTTCTTCGTACACAGCAACAATCGGTGCATCAGCGGTCGCAGCATTCGCTCCGACACCGTTACCGAGCGCTGCGGTAAGCGAGACGCCCATCTCGGATGCTTCGGTGTACTGCGGAGTGAAATAGGCGATACGTTTCTCCGCCCATCCCGTCGCAGTCGCGGCGGTTGAGTTGTCAACGGGTGTTCCGCCGGTACTGCTCGTCGGTGGCGCGAGTTGCGAGGCTGCTCCGCCGGGCGTTTGCGTCGCCGCTTGTAATTCCACAAACATTCGCTCGACTTGCGCGATACGGTCGGGCAAATCAATCACCAACACGCTGCCGCTACCAAAAGCTTGGATACGCCCGCGATCACTCAAGAGCATCTTGGCAGCTTCAATCGTCGAGGCCCGTTGAGTTTCATCGGTGATTGAAAGCGGCAGCGTTCGCTGGCGAAACTCAGGGCTGCCGGTGCCCACTTCTTCAATGGGCAGCACAATCAAACTATTGCCTGCGGAGGTGTATCCGTAACCAGACGACGTCAGAATCGCCGAGAGCACATCGCGTAGCGGAGCGTCGGTAAACACGCCTGAAATTTCACCGGTGACTTTTTCGCCCGCGACAATGTTGACCTGCCAAAGATCCGACAGCAAGAACACGACTTCTTGCAGCGAGGTCTTACGGAACTGGATCGTACCGCGTTTGTTGAGTGCCAGTTCAACCGCAGTTGCCGAGGGATTGATGCTGGGGGCTAACGGTGAGGCGAGGGAGCCTGAGCTGGCTCCTGCTTGGTCGCCTACAGACGGGGCATTTATCGACGCCGGGAAACCAGCGGACGTGGATTGAGACGACAGCTCGGCATCGACCAATACCGTCGAAGGCACGTTTGTCTCTGCGGCGTGGATCGAAAGTGCGATGGCACCCCAGCATGACGTCAAGGTGACCGCACAAGTTAAGTGTTGGTGCCAGCGCCATTTCGATCGTTTCGCGATGCCTTCCGTGGCCATTTGCGTTCAGTATTCAGGGGAGGAGTAGGGGCAACGGTTATCCTAACCGCTGTATTCGTCGAACCGATCAAGTAATCGGAGTATCGCCAAGTAGTCTTACAACATCGCGAGCGCTTCTTCTGTTTTAGCGGGTGCTCGCATCAAACCATACAGCGTGATGTTCATTTCTAAACTGATCAGAGAGTCGCCACCGGCGAGTGGTTTCAGGCTGAGCATATCAATGTTCATCAACCAATGATGATTGTTGACTTGTTCGATGATGTTCAGGACTGCATCGAGTGACCCGACGACCGATAACGAAAGTGGATGGGTATGCAATAAGAACTCAGACTCGGTACCGAAATCCGGCATTTGTCGAGTACGTGGGTCGTCATCTTTCGCAGCCCACGGACGCGTTTGTCCGTTTTCGATTTCCAGAGTGCGAAGGCTGCCACCACAATCACGGATCATCGTGATCAGTTCATCTCGTACCAGTTGGATACGAGCGGGCGTTACACACTGATTCATCAATTCGATCTTGTGATCGTGCAATTTAGATTCAATACGGCGTAGACGAATATCTCTGCTTTGAATCGTTTCAAATTCTTGTTCGAGTTCCGCAAACGCGAGTTGCTCATTGCGGATTTCTATACCTTCATCGACTAACGGAATGCCGATCACTATCAACAGCAGTAAACTGACAGCGGCAACAATCGCTCGGGTTACCCGGTGATTCGGTTTATTCATCTTGCAACTCCTGTTCGGAATCGAGGGGCGTTGTTCCGGCAACGGGAGCTTGCCATGACAACCGAACTTCGAACTGCGATTCGTTTTCGCCGTTTAGTTGGCCACCACTGGCAGTTGCCAACAACGCGGCTTGCTGAATGCCCGGCAGGCGTCGAAGGTAGCCGACGATCTCGTAGATCTCCGCTTCCTCAGCCGTTTTGCCGACCAACATGATGCTGTGATCGGTATCGACACGAATCGACGCCAAGGTTGCCGCGGGCGGCAGGCAATGTGTGATTTGATTGACTAACTCAACCAGGGGTGGCGAGACGGATTTTTGCTTAATGATGCCGAGGTGTTGTACCCAGCGACGATCGGATTGTAGTGTCGCCATGCGTGCTTGAGTCGCTTGCATTTGGCTTTGGACAAAGTTGCGTTGTTGCTGTTTCTGTTCGGATTGACGACGAAGCCCACCGACCCACAAGGTGGCAACAATCAACAACAACGCGGCCACCGCGAGGGGCGCGAACGTGATAGCGGCGCGAGTCAAACGAGATTGGTCTCGCTCGCGTCGAATCGTCTGCAACAAGTCTGGCGGATTCTGGTGCAACTCGGGCTGGATCAACGGCAGCACGGCGGCGATCGCGGCCACGCTGTCGGATTGAATTTCAGCGGGCACTTCAATTGCCCAGCGATCTGTTGGCAATCGAAACGTTGCCCCCTGTAGCGAATGTTGATCGCTGAAACGGTTGAGCACGACGTTAACTTTTTCAGTCGGGCCGCCCACGTACAGTTCACTCAATGCACTTTGTGCCATACCTCGGTGTCGTTGACAGAAGCGTTGCAACCGCGTCAAGTGTTGGTCGATGGCAGTGGCAAAGGTTTCCGCGTCATAAGCGGCGGCGGGACGATAGTCTAGTAACAGACGGCCTTGGTGCGTGATGCCGACCTCCCAAGATTGCCCAAACGAATCAGCAATCAGAATCGGTTTCTCTTGGTCCAGTTCGCACACACCGGCTAGTCGGGCAATGCTGACCAGCGATGGTTCAATCCAGGCGACGTTGACGTGGCAACTTACAAAGGCGTCGTACAGCGATTTCAGACGGGTGAAATTACCGACGGCCGTGAGCGCGTGGTCGATACCAGGGCTAAGGGTCTCGCGAACCTGGCCAGTCAATTTGCCGCCAGGGCCAAGTTGTAAGTAGCGGGGAATGCGGCTGGCGAGTGCCCCGAGTTCATGATCGACATCGTCGACCGTGCCTGTGGAAATACGGGTCACGCAAAAGTCACCGCTGAGCGACACGGCCACCGCTTGATGACCGATTTTGTGCCTCATCGCGAGCGTGTCGATCGCATCGCGGAGTCGCTTCCAGCCTTCACCGAGCAACCAGTCTTGTTTGGCTCGCGTGGTTTCCAGTGCGGGGGCAAGCTCCGCTTCGCCAGAATCAATGTCCTCGCTGCCATCGAGGCTATTGAGTGGGACATAATCAACCAGTACGTCAAAAAGCGATTGTCCTTCGGTAACCGTCGCGATGGCCAGAATCACGCGATCACTTTCAATCCGAAACGCGTAGCGATACGGCGTGCCTGAATCAGGCAGCCGATCGCTGTGTCGAAACGGATTCCATTTGGAAGACATAGAGATGAACATGGCAGAAACTGATACAATGACGAGCGGATCAATCACTCACTCGCCTTTCGAGATACTTCTTGATGTTTCGACATTCTGCTTGCCGCGTGCTAATTCCGTCCCCAGACGCCCTGTTTTGCCGACGGATCGGAATGCTCCTACTGTTCGGTTTATCGAGCTTATCCGTATCGACCGCCTCTGCTCAGAGCGGCTCGTTTTTAGAAAGCTTGTTCCGATCCATCGCGGAA
>JBGSMN010000413.1:0-4779 GCA_041740155.1 Rhodopirellula sp. | reverse complement strand
AGCTTCCTGCGACCAACGGTGGATCTCCACTGGAGTGTATCCGAGTGTTGGTTCCTTCCGAACCACAGCGGCCAGACGCGCAGCGATCGCTTGTGACGAAGTGTATCCGAGTGTTGGTTCCTTCCGAACCACAGCATCGCACGGAGGCTGATTGTCGTTGCAGCCAGTGTATCCGAGTGTTGGTTCCTTCCGAACCACAGCGCAAGGATCGCATCGGATTTGTACGCGGCAAGTGTATCCGAGTGTTGGTTCCTTCCGAACCACAGCATCTTGCCCGATGTCTCGACGGGTGAATTGAGTGTATCCGAGTGTTGGTTCCTTCCGAACCACAGCTACGCCAGGCACAGGTGGCGGATGCCCTCGAGTGTATCCGAGTGTTGGTTCCTTCCGAACCACAGCGGGTAACCAAGGATTGAAACTCGATTGACACTCCGTGAGCCATGTTCACATGCAACGCGTCAGCCATTGATTCAACGCAACAAGGGTTGAAGCAATGGTGGAATGGTTGTGCACGTTTGATAGAGCCGAACCCCTCCCTCGTGTACGTCTGAACGGCGTCGCTCGACTTCCGCCAAAGCGAAGCTTTGAGGGAGGTTGTTTCAAGTATCGTGCCGAAAAATATGGGATAGGCTTCCAGCCTGTCGTAGTGCGTTGACAGGCTGGAAGCCTATCCCACTTGAGGTGGCACGGCTACTTTACTTCGCAATTGATAGCGTGTTCAATTTAGCTGATCCTTCAAACGCACCGGTCATCAGATCCTCTTGCTCATGCTTGTGCGCCGCCAAGCTGCCGGTACTCGGGTTTGCCGTTACCTATAGAATTTCTATGATCTGAAACCGCTGGCAGCGGTTGATGATATCCTCTCTCAAAAAAAGGATTGTCGCATGCCAGAATTCACTCCCACTCAAGCTCGGTACTTATCCTTCATTCACGCCTACACTGAAGGGTTTGGGGTGCCGCCGGCTGAATCGGAGATCGCGGAGGCGCTGCGCGTTCAACCGCCTTCGGTAAGCGGGATGCTGAAAACCTTGGTAAAGAAAGGACTGATCCAGAAGGTGCCCGGTGAATCTCGCTCCATCGAGATCTTGGTTGATCCTACTGAGATCCCACCCTGGAAGAAAAAGATGCATAGCAATTTGCAATTCTGGGCTCATAAAGACGCTACCAAGCAGGAGCTAGAGCAAATCGGCGACATTCTTATCGCTCGTCGCAAAGCTGCACGCGCAAAAGCGAAAAACCCAACTGCCACTCGCAATAGCTCATCTCCCGAGACGATTTATCGTTTCAAAATATCGCTTCGCAATACCAAACCGCCGATTTGGCGCCGCATTGAAACTCATGACGTCACCATTGAACAACTTCATGGATTGATTCAAACCGCCATGGGCTGGGCCAATTCGCACATGCACGAATTTGATGTGGGTGGTTCCCGTTATTTGCATCCGATGTTTTTGCAGGATGAATTTGAAGATAACGGAGCAGAAAGTTATGCGAACCTTACCATCAAGGATTGGATTGCGCAGTACGGTGAGACCCTGCGAATGAAATACATGTACGACTTTGGCGATGGATGGCAACACGACGTGGTGCTGGAAGGCGGATTTCCGGCGGAACCAGGAACCGATTACCCACGATGTATAGCGGGCAAACTTGCGTGTCCTCCTGAAGATGTCGGCGGCGTGGTTGGTTACTACGATTTTGTCGCGGCGATCACGAATCCCAAACATGAGCAGCACAAGGAGCTACTTGAATGGTCAGGCCCCCATGATCCAAATAGCTTTGATCCGGCCAAAGCCACCGAGGCAATGCAAGTAGGTTTACCTGGCTAAGGGTTAGGCATGTCGAGCAAAGTGAACACGAGCAACGTGCCCTCGGTTCACGATCACTCGCGTCTTAGAGTATTTGCGTACGCCTGAACGGCGTCGCTCGACCTCCCCCAAATGCAAAGCCTTGAGGGAGGTTGTTTAAAATTGGGTGGCGAAAAAAATGTGGGATAGGCTTCCAGCCTGTCATAGTGCGATGACAGGCTGGAAGCCTATCCCACTTGATGAATTAGCCGTTCGGCTAATTCACCGCGACGCTGGCCAATTTGGCTAGTCCTTCAAACGCACCTGTCATTAGATCTGCTTGCTCAAGCTTGTGCGCCGCCATGCTGCCGGTACTCGGGCTGGCCGATTCCGCTCGCGTGACTTTTCGGAGTTTAAATCTCTCTGACAAATGATCGCCGAACTTGAACTTCATGTACGGCCACGCGCCCATATTCTCCGGTTCATCTTGGACCCAGAAAATTTCAGTCCCGTCGGGTAACGCTGCTAACGAATCGAGCAGTTCCTGTTTCGACAACGGATAGAGTTGTTCGACGCGCATGATCGGTACGTTATCGATTTCTTTGTCAGCGCGTTCTTGCAACAAGTCGTAATAGACTTTGCCGGTACACAGCAACAAACGCTGCGCGTTCTCAAGCGGTACTTTGCGGTCCGGCAAAATCTTTTGGAAGCTGCCCGACGCGACCACTCCCAGCGGGCTGGTAACTTCGGGATGCCGTAGCAAGCTTTTGGGAGTCAACACGATCAGCGGTTTCCGCCATTTGCGGATGACTTGACGGCGGAGCAAGTGGAAGAACTGCGCGGGCGTCGTCGGTTGGCAAACTTGAATGTTGTGCTCAGCCGACATCGCCAGCCAACGTTCCAGTCTCGCGCTACAGTGCTCGGGGCCTTGCCCTTCAAAACCGTGTGGCAGCAACATCACCAAACCGGACAAGCGATTCCACTTGTCTTCGGCGCTGGCGATGAATTGATCCACGATGACTTGGGCGACATTCCAGAAGTCACCGAACTGGGCCTCCCAAACGCACAATCCATCAGGGCAGTCCAGTGAGTAGCCGTACTCGAATCCCAACACTCCCGCTTCGCTGAGCGGACTGTTGTAGAGTTCCAATCTCGCTTGTTCTTTGCCGAGATGTTCGAGCGGCGTGTAGAGGTTGCCGTTTTTGACATCATGAAGCACCGCGTGTCGGTGGCTGAAGGTGCCCCGCTGCACATCTTGGCCGGTCATCCGAATTGGATGCCCCTCATCGAGCAGCGACGCAAACGCAGCCCCTTCGGCAGCGGCCCAGTCTAAGGGGATTTTGCCAGCGGCCATCTCGCGTTTTTGAGCAACGAGTCGTTTGAGTTTCTTATGTGACGCAAAGCCTTCGGGCAGTCGCGTCAGGGAATCGAGCAAGCTGCTGAGTTTTTCCACTTTGATCGTGGTGTCGACCGGATCGACTGGTTCGTCACCGCCGAAGAAATCGGACCAGTTTGCCGCGAGCGTTTGCGTGTCAGGTACAAACGTTTCATTCTTGCTGGCCTCGAATTCGCGTTCGAGTTTCTCCGTGCGTTCTTTGCTGATCTCTTCCGCTTCGGCCTCAGTGATTTTGCCGATTTCGAGCAAGCGATGAAGGTATTGTTCGCGAACGCCTGGTCGACGATCAATCTCCGCGTACATTTGCGGTTGAGTGAACCGTGGCTCGTCACCTTCGTTGTGTCCCCAACGGCGATAAGCGTACAAATCAATCACCACGTCGCGCTGGAACTCTTTGCGGAAATCCATGGCGAGAGAAACGACTTGAGCAACTGCCTCGGGGTCTTCGCCATTGACGTGGAAAATGGGAATTTGCAGCATCTTGGCGACGTCGGTCGCATACGTGGTACTGCGCCCATCTTTCGGCTCGGTCGTGAATCCGACTTGGTTGTTGATGATCACGTGCAGCGTGCCGCCGGTACGGTAGCCCGGCAACTGGCTGAGGTTGAGTGTTTCTTGCACGATGCCTTCGCCCGCGAACGCGGCGTCGCCGTGAATCAGGATCGTCATCACTTCTTTGCGGGCGGTGTCGCCCCGATTGTCTTGCTTGCAGCGACAGCGGCCTTGCGCGACCGTGTTGACAAATTCCAAGTGACTCGGATTGAAACACAGGGAAATATGGATGTTGTCACCCGAGGCGGTTTTCCAGTTGTTGCTGTAGCCGAGGTGATAGCGCACGTCCCCTCCGCCCCGGCTGAGTTCGGGGGTGGGATCGTCGAAAGACCAGAAGATATTCATCGCTCGTTTTTTGAGGATGTTGGCCATCACGTTAAGCCGGCCACGGTGGGCCATGCCCATCACGACCTCTTGAACTTTATGTTGGCCGGCTTTTTCGAGTGCCAAATCCAATAGCGGAATCAGGCTCTCGGCCCCTTCGAGCGAGAAAGTTTTCGCACCGACAAATTTCCGGCGGACGAACTCTTCAAAAATCGAGGCGTCGGCTAAACGGGCATAAATCCGGCGTTGACGTTCGTAGGACAGATCGAGCCGGTTTTCGGTGGTTTCCATGCGTCGCTGCAACCAATCGCGGATATTGCGATTGTCGATGTGCATGAATTGAGCACCGATGCTGCGGCAGTAGGTTTGTTGCAGTTTTTTCAAGATCACGTCGAGCGTGCTGCCGGTGACGTTTTCGAGAATGCTGCTGTCAAACGGGCGAGCCAAATCCTGATCGCTCAGTCCATGGCTTTGCGGCGAGAGTTCGGGGCAGCCGTTTTGGGACATGCCGAGCGGGTCGACGTTGGCGACGAGGTGGCCGCGAACGCGATATTCACGCACCAGTTGGTCGATGCGATCTTGGATGCGAGCCATCCAGAGGGCTTGGTCAACGTTCTGGCTGCCGGTCGAACCGCTGGGCAGTTCGCCGTTGGTGTGCGGGGCCGCACTCGTGCCACTCGCTGAATCGCTTCGCTGCGGGGCACCGGTGGAGCCGAGCGT
>JBGSMN010000389.1:0-10149 GCA_041740155.1 Rhodopirellula sp. | reverse complement strand
CGGCTTGGCGGACACCAGAACCGCAAGCACGATCATCTACCTGGATGGCAAACAATTTGGCGAGGTTGGACCGATCTGCAGGCGATGGTTGCGGGAGTCCAAGCGATGAGAGAATCAAAAAAATGTGGGTAAACCTAAGGTTGGGGGAGAGGGGCCACGGCGCAAAGACACCGTCCTGTTCATCGACGCCCGCCACATTTTCCGGCAAGTCGACCGGGCACATCGCAAGTTCAGTCCCAAGCAAGTCGAGTACATCGCCAACATCGTGCGGCTGTATCGGGGTGAGCAGCCAGAGTTCATGGCGGGGGAAGACGAGGACTTGCCAGGCGTTGAGCCGGAGTTGAAAGCCACCTTCCCGAAGCTGAAATACGCCGACGTGGCGGGACTTTGCAAGGTTGCAACGCTCGCGGAGATCGAAGCACAGGGCTGGAGTCTGAATCCCGGTCGATATGTTGGCGTGGCGGATCGCGAGGAAGACGATTTTGTCTTTGCCGAGCGGCTGGAAGAACTCAACGAAGAGTTGGAGGTCTTAAACAGCGAAGCGTCCGAATTGGAAGAGCGGATTGCAAACAACGTCGCCAAGCTGTTGGAGGGGAATTGATGGTCAAGATGAAGGAATTAAACACTGAGGCACAGAGGACACAGAGTTTTTGTTCGTGCCCTTTCTCTGTGTCCTCTGTGTCTCTGTGTTTCAAAACTCCAGAGTTGGAGATCTTGAACAGCGAAGCGTCCGAATTGGAAGAGCGGATTGCGAACAACGTCGCCAAGTTGTTGGAGGAGACATTAGGATGACAACCAGCAACGGTGAATCCAACGCGTACGGGTTGACCACGCCAGATTCGTGGTGGAATACGACTTTAGAAGAAGTCTGTTCAGGCGATGGCGGACGAATCCAAACTGGCCCGTTTGAGGCGCCAATCACTGGTACTATTTGGGCGCAAACTGACAGGCACACCTGTCGTAATGCCAAAACAGATTGGCGACAACATGATTTCGACGTACGGCATCGCTCGAATTTCTGACGAAGACGTTGAGCGTCTTTCCCGACACAAGCTACGTGAAGGAGACATCGTATTCAGCAGACGTGGCGACGTGACACGTCGATCTTACATCACCAAGGATGAAGAAGGCTGGTTGTGCGGTACTGGCTGCATGCTTATTCGGCCCAGTCACGAAAAACTGCTGAACGAGTTTCTTGCCTTGTTCTTTTCTCTGCCCCAATTCAAAGACTACATCACACTAAATGCGGTTGGTGCGACGATGCCCAACCTGAACACGAAGATTCTCCAAAACATACCTTTGTTTCTTCCGAGTCGAACCACCCAACGAAAAATAGTCGCTGTCATTACGGCGTATGACGATCTGATTGAGAACCTCCGCACAACCCGCGACCTGCTGCTCCCCAAACTGATCTCCGGCAAGTTGGACGTGGAATACCTCGACATCGACACCGGGCTAACCGCTGAAGCATTGGAGGAAGCCACCGCATGAGGACTACCAAGGTTAAAACACAGAGTCACTGAGGGCACAGAGTTTCAAGTCCTGTTCTCTGTGCTCTCCGTGCCTCCGTGTTTCAAATCCCCTCCTGCCCGGAATACAACAATGGAAACTAACGAACTGACCCGTACCATCATTGGAGCGGCCATCGAAGTGCATCGACGACTCGGCCCCGGTTTATTGGAAACAGCGTACCGCAAATGCCTCGCATACGAACTTAGAAAACGGGGCTTCTCGGTCGAAGAAGAGAAGCCCGTTCCCGTCATCTACGATGAACTTCACATGGAATGTGGTTTTCGAGCCGATTTGCTCGTCAACGGACTGGTCGTCATCGAGTTGAAAGCCAAGTCCACTATCCATCCGATTGATGAAGCACAGACACTATCTCATTTGCGACTGCTCAAGCTAAGGGTCGGGCTGCTAATCAATTTCCATGAAGTGAAACTAGTCGATGGGGTGCGTCGGATTGTAAACGGATATGAATGAATACAGGAATCGTTTCTAAACACGGAGTCCTGAGGACACAGAGTTTCAGGTCCTGTGCTCTGTGCTCTTTGTTCCTCCGTGTTTCACCGTCTCTCCGGCAACATCAACATGGTAGACCACGACATCGATATTGGTCTCGCCACCGAGACGCTGGAAGAGATGACGGCATGAGTACCGACTACTCCGAAGACACGCTCGTCGAACAACCGGCCATCGCGTTGTTCTCGCAGCCCGGCTACGACACGGCGAATTGCCAAGCCGAAAGCGGTGCCCACTTAAAGCAACTTCTCGGTGAGGACCATCGCTTCATCTTCACGCTGATCCAGAAGTTCGGGACGAAACCGGGCGAGAAGTACCCGATGTTGTCCGATCGCAGTGACATCATCGTGATGACCGACGAGGCCCACCGCAGCCAGTACGACACGCTGGCCCTGAACATGCGGAACGCTCTGCCCAACGCTGCTTTCATCGGCTTTACAGGCACACCACTTATGGCGGGCGAGGAAAAGACCAAGGAGGTCTTTGGCGATTACGTCAGCATTTACAACTTCCAGCAATCCATTGAGGACGAATTCTGCCTAGAACGGGGCGTTGATCTGCAAAAGGTAATCGACGCCAGCCCAGAAAAATTCCAAAAGGTCTGGGAGGAAACGAACGCGGCTTACCTGTTGGTCGATGCGAACGTAAGGGAAGCCGTCGATGATGCCGTGGAAGAGCTCATCATCAACGATGAACTGAAGAAGAAGTTCATCTCCCTCGCCAATCAAGTCATCCGCCTCTACAAGGCAATCCTACCTGACGCATCCGCCAACGCATTCGCTCCCATCAAAACCTGCCTTGCCGTCCTGGCCGATAAGATTCGCACCTTCACGGAAGAGGCGAACATTGATGACATCATTGATCAGGTGGGCGAATTGCTGGACGAATCCATCGCCACCAAGGGATACGTCATCCATGCCACCGAAGAGACTTCGTTGCTGGACCTGAGCCAGGTCGACTTCGATGCTCTCAAATCACATTTCGACAAAGGCCGCAAACGTACCGAGGCTGAAAAGCTGAAGCGTGCCGTCGGTGATAAGTTGACGAGAATGGTGACTCTCAACAAAACCCGAACTGACCTATTGGAGAAGTTTAAAAAGTTGATTGATGAGTACAACAAGGGACTCGATGTCGATAGCTTCTTTGCCAAGTTGACCGATTTCGTCAAGGAACTCAGCGCTGAGCAGCAACGTGGCGTTTCCGAGCAACTCAGTGATGAAGAACTTACCCTCTTTGATATCCTGACTAAACCGGAATTCGACATCACGGCGGGCGAAAAGAAGCAGGTCAAGAAGGTTGCGAGGATGCTCCTGCAAACGCTCAAAGAAGCAAAACTCGTTCTGGATTGGCGAAAAAGGCAACGCACGCGTGCAGACGTTTACACCACGGTTAAAACGATTCTTGATGAGCTGCCGCGAGCTTACACACCAGAACTTTATCAGCAAAAATGCGACACCGTTTATCAGCATGTCTATGACAGCTACCAAGGGGAAGGTCGCAGTATTTACGCGACATCTGGATAATCAGAGGTGTCTTGCCGCTAAACAGGTCTGACCAAACCGGATTGCCTGCGACGGCTGCATGATACTTTCGAGGTCGCTGCCTTCTTCAAACTCATCCGTTTGATCTATCCATATTCCGCAGGCGTTCTGGCTGCGGAAAGTGTTCATGCGAGCAGTCGCCGTTCGAGAACCATGCAGATAGATGTTCCTTCACCCCATGGCGAAACACAATGCAGGGCTGGTTCAACAATCTCGATCCGATTCTTCAAGCTCTTTTTGCGGGAGGCTTCACGTGGTTACTGACAGCGCTCGGTGCGGCGGTCGTGTTTGGTGATTCCGCCGAAGGTGTAAAGACAGCATGGCAACGTAGCGTCTTGCTGATGTTGGCGATCACACTCCACAACATTCCCGAAGGATTGGCGGTCGGCGTTGCGTTCGGTAGTGCGGCCAGCGGCTTAACGATGACCAGCCTGGGCGGTGCCATGGCATTGGCGATCGGTATCGGTTTGCAAAATATTCCCGAAGGCATCGCGGTCGCGCTACCACTCCGCGCCGCAGGGATGAGCCGCACGAAGGCGTGGTTACTCGGTCAAGCCTCGGCCCTGGTCGAGCCGATCGCCGCTGTCATCGGGGCTGCGATCGTCGTCCACGCCGCACCTGTGCTTCCGTTCTCGCTGAGTTTCGCTGCGGGTGCGATGGTCTATGTCGTGGTCGAGGAATTGATTCCTGAGACTCATCAGCAAGGCAACGAGGACTTGGCGACGCTAGCCCTCATGCTCGGGTTTGTCGTGATGATGATACTGGACGTGGCGCTCGGATAGTTTAGTTTCGGGGTTGCCCTGAGCCGCGTGCTTTGAGCTTCCGTGATTGCAGCATTGGCCGACGCCCTGACTTCAGCGGGGCACGGGCACTTTGGAGACAATCTCATGAATAACGGAGAGTTTTTCTGTGCCCGAGTATTTCGCGCGGGTGTCTAAAACCAGGCGATGAGCCAAGACGGGTTGGGCGAGTCGTTTGACATCTTCGGGGACCGCAAAGTTGCGTCCTTGCATCAATGCCCGCGCTCGAACGATGCGGGTGAATTGTAGCGAGCCACGTGTTGACACGCCTAGTCGCACGGACGGGTGATGGCGAGTTTCTGTGACGATTCTTAATAGGTATCGCATCACACTGTCTTCAATCGTGACTTGCTCAACGGCGTTCTGTAATCCAACGATCGCATCGGCATCGGCCACGGGCTGCAAATCATCAAGCGGATGTTGTGATTTCTGATCGGCTAGGATTCGCAGCTCTTCTTCTTCGGAAACATAACCCAACATCAATCGCACCATGAAACGATCCAGCTGCGCTTCGGGCAGCGGATAGGTGCCATGGAACTCGACGGGGTTTTGCGTAGCGATGCACAAGAAGGGTGACTCCAACGTGTGCGTTTTCCCATCGACGGTGACCTGCTGTTCGCCCATCGCTTCCAACAACGCGGACTGCGTACGAGGCGATGCTCGGTTAACTTCATCGGCCAGTAACACGTTGGCAAAGATGGGGCCGGGGTTGAAGCTGAACGTGCCTTCATTGGCATTCAAAATGGACGAACCGACGATGTCCGACGGTAACAGATCAGGTGTGAACTGCACTCGTTTGAATAAACAACCAGTGGAAATCGCCAGGGCTTTGGCGAGCGTCGTCTTGCCAGTGCCAGGGATGTCTTCTAGCAAAGCGTGACCATGGGCGGCCAAACAACACAGGATCATTTCAAGAGATTCACGTTTACCACGAATCACTCGCTGGAGATTGTCGAGCAAGCGTTCCAGTAGTGCGATCGCATCTTGATTCGCTTGGAGGGCACTCGTTTGAGCAGCAGTCGCTGGAGGGATTTCATTCATGAAGGTGTGTGCCGCGTGAGGCTTGCTCGTACAGAATCCAGGACGTCAACACGATCGCGGCAACGGCGGATTGCGGAACCCAGCAGAGGAAAATTCCCATCAAGACTTTATCGAATTCCATCTGCAAGCCCAACCCGACGGCGATCGCCACGCCAATTAAGGCGAACGTTAACGGCGTGATGATCATGACGCGTTGTTGCCAAGTCAATCGACGCGGCAGCATTGCAATCGCGACGAGGCTGATCGGCCCTAACGCATAGATCGCAATCATGGTCTCCGGCCGTACCGCAAAGCGACTGGCGATGGCCGAGATGATCGCAACGATCGTCGTTAAGATCATCATCCCCAATAAACTAAACTGAATCGGTTGCGTTCGCGTGTCTTCGACAACAAATTCACCGCTGTCGGCGAGCAGGTTGTTGAGCCAGCGGGTGCGAGACGCCGTAAAAATTCCTACGGCGGAACCGACAACAAATGCGATCAGAATGTTGAGTCCTAGCATGGGATAGTCGGCGAACATGCCGCCGTACGTATTGCCCGCTTCCCAAATTTTGAAGGGAAACCCGATTGACTCGTTGTTCGATTGAGGCTTGCCGATCAGGCTGCTCCAATCACGTGAACGCACAAAGTAGGACACAGCGTTGATCGAAGCCATGAACAACATGCCCGCCGCTGTCCCGCGCACATACCAACGCAACGGCGTACCAAGCAGATTGAAATCTTCGCTGGACTGCCTGCGTTCATCGTTTAGTACGGTATTCATGGCTCAAGACTGTATTCATCGCTCAAGGCTGTGTTCATCGCTCAAGGCTGTGTTCATCGCTCAAGGCTGTATTCATCGCTCAAGGCTGTATTCATCGCTCAAGGCTGTGTTCATCGCTCAAGGCTGTGTTCATCGACGTAAATTTGAAACCACATCGGTGATTTGTTGAGCGGCGATTTCGGGAGTGCGATCGACTGCGGACAAACGGGCGTCGCTCCGCATTTGCAAACGTTGACCGCAGTCTCTAGCAGTATACCGCTGAATCGCCGCCAGCAACGTGTTTGGTTGCCCCGGTTCATAAAGATAGCCGTTGACGTCATCTCGAATCAACGTCACCACTGCTTGAGCTTTGTCATTACCAATCACGACTAAACCGGAATGCAAGGCTTCATCAACGACCAACCCCCACTCATCGCCTCGAGTGGGAAAGAACATCATTTCGTGCTGGCGGTAGGCGTCGCGGATCTCCGACGCGTTGACGTTGCCGCGAAAATCAATAAACAAATTCTCGGGCAATGCAACCGCTCGTAACATTTCCATCAATGGCCCATCACCCAAGATGGACCAATGGATGTGAAGCTCTGGAAGATGACGAGCGACTTCCACGATTTCATTCAAGCCTTCAAGAATGCCTTTTCTCGCAATCAATTGACCAACCGTCAGCAACCGTAAACTATTTTCATTCTCACGACACACCGACTCGATCGGACCGGTGTGGATCTTCGTCGGATCAGCGGCATAGATAAACGGAAACAACCTGTCATGGGGAACTCCGAGCGTTTCGAGCCACTCGCGGCATTGCGGTCCATGATAGGCGATGGCATCGCCCCGACGCAGCAACCAACGTCGCTGCAGCGTCCGCAATCGTCCGGAACGACTCGCTTCGATCCAGGGTGAGGTGCTGATCGCAATCACCAACTGGCAACGCCGCCGTCGCAGTCCGAACCAACCACTGGCGGCGCAATACACGAATGACTGAATCGTTCGCATACCAAGCTCTGACGAGACGATGACATCGGGCCGAGCACGACGGAGCTGGCTGAGCGTATCCAACGGCACATGCACATAATTGATATCGGAAAAGCCACCAGGGTGCCGATCCATGCGACTGCGTGTCCAGGTTTTTTGCACGCGCACGTCCAATCCACCATCCTCGGCATGCCAAGTGCGATTGCCTTCCATTTTAACGCTGAGCAGAATGATCAATTGTCGTACTTTCGGCGACCATGCCTGGCACACGGCAATCATGTTCGGAGCGAAAAAGTTGAAGAGACAAACCACCGTTGCCTCAACGGCAGGATTCTCCAGTTGCGATTCGATCATACTAAATCACGTACGAGTAAGCCGTTGGGTGGAGCGTCATTAGCGTCCTTGTTCTGATCTTTTGTGCGGACGATGACAGGATAGATGCAGCAGACCAGAAATATAGTTGTGATGGGACCGGGGAAAGTTTCGAGCACCGCGTCTTCGGCTAGTGACGCGATCACGACAAGTGCGGCAGTACAGCGAATCAGCAGCGAGTCACTGGCCGTGGTTAGGTAAACACACCACAACATCAACCCAAGCATCATCACACCACCGACAACACCTGCCGCGAGCGTGGCGTGCAATACCGAGTTGTGAGTCGCTTGCGAGTGATCAATCATGAGCGTCGGTGCGGCGCTGAACCCGTGTCCGATGACAGGACGATTTTTAATCAAGCTGATCGCTTTGGTCCAGATTTGGGAACGTCCCGTGCCGCTGGTGATTTCCTCGGCATCGCCAGTTTTGGAAATTTTGCTTAAGACTTTACCGACCAGTTGGTCTTCTGTGCCAGCTAGGTAGAGCGACGCCAGGCCGCCAAGGCCAACGACCAACATCAAACTGGCGACAAGAACACCCGTGCGAGTGAATATTCGGTCAAGATAGAGCACCAGCAATCCAGCGATGCCCGCGACCATCGCGGTCCGGCTCAATGTCAAATAAGCCGCCAAAGCGAACATGGCCGCTAAGCAGACCGCAGGCAGGATCGACAATGTTTGCATTCGATAGTAATAAAGAGAGAGAACCAATCCGAGCACCATCGCGCGACCGACCGCGTTGGGGTGTGCCGTGCCGCTGAGTCGCTCGACGACGAGTCCCCCCGCGAGCAGTTCTGGGAAAACGCCATAGGCTGGCACAAAATACCACAGCGACAGTGAAATCAAGGCGGTGATCGCCACACCTGCGAGAATCGCCAACCCTACCCTGTGGAGCTTAAGCGTCAGAAGGGCCGTCACAACAAACAGCAGATTGCCAAAATTGATGAGCGTTGTTGGCAGCGATGTATTACTGATCGCAATAGGCGTGGCAAGCCCCACAAGCAGCAGAATGATTGATATGCCGAGGGCTGGCAATGTGGACATGGTTTGACGCACTGCCGCCGAAGTCACCAAGCCGTAGGCACCGAGCAAACCGGCGATGCCTGAGATCAGCAATTTGATTGCCACCTTGCTGTCCAAACCAACCGTCATTTTGGGCGCCCCCGAAGACACGTCCAGCGGCCCAAAAACGACGACGAGCACTATCAAGGCCCACAGGGATATGGCCAACAGCGACATTTTTGGAGGAGAGAAATCGGGAGCCTGCATCGTTTTGATCACCTAAAGTGCACGCCAGTCTAGTCGGAGTTGGAAAATCTGCACGGGGTATCGAGGCTCGGTTTGCGTTGGCTTTCGCAGATTGAGTACGAAGCTTAGAATCAGCCCAAACGGACAAATCGACAGTTTTTTCGCTCGTCAAATTGGCTGGTTCCCCGACTCACCGTACCCTTTTTACTCTTGCCAAAAAGAGTTTCTCGCATGACCGCTATGGCTCCTTCCGCTACTGACCGCGTTTACAATTTCTCCGCAGGACCAGCCGTCTTGCCGGAATCCGTCCTCCGCGAAGTCCAAGACGAGATGCTGTGTCTGCCGGGGGCGGGGGCGTCGGTGATGGAAATCAGCCACCGCGACAATTTATTCATCGAGATTCTACACGACGCCGAAAGCACGCTCCGCAGTTTGCTGGGTATCAACGACGACTATAGCGTGATGTTCATGCAGGGCGGTGCGACGCTGCAGTTTTCAGCAATAGCCGCGAATTTACTGCATGGCACTGGCAAGCGGGCCGAATACCTGTTGACGGGTTCGTGGGGCAAAAAAGCGCTCACCGAAGCCAAAAAGGAAGGCGATGCGGTGGCGATTTACGATGCCAAATCCAGCAACTACGATCGCTTGCCCACCGCTGCGGATTACTCAGTTAGAGACAATGCGGCGTATCTGTATTATTGCAGCAACGAAACGATTCAAGGCGTGCAGTTCGGTAGTGAACCGGCCTGTCCCGACTCGGTTCCGTTGGTTAGCGACGCGTCCAGCGATTTTCTCTGCCGTCCACTGCCGATGAACAAGTACGGTCTGCTTTACGCCTGCGCTCAAAAGAACGCTGGGCCTGCTGGAGTGACGGTCGTCGTGATGCGGAAGGACTTGATTGAACGAGCCGAAGAAAACATCCCCGGCTATTTGTACTACAAAAACCATCATGACAACGAGTCGGAATGGAACACGCCGCCGACGTTCGCGATCTATGTGCTCGGCAAAGTCGCTCGCTGGTTGCGTGATGACATCGGTGGTTTGGCCGCGATGGAAGAAATCAACCGCCAGAAATCGAACTCCTTGTACAAAATCATCGACGCCAGTGGTGGGTTCTATCGCGGTCACGCTCAAGCAGACTGTCGCTCGTTAATGAACGTGACGTTTAACTTGCCGTCCGAAGAATTGACCAACCAATTCGTTGCCGAAGCAGAGCAGCATCGCATGGCGGCGCTCAAGGGTCACCGTAGCGTCGGCGGCATTCGCGCCAGCATTTACAACGCGATGCCTCAACAGGGCGTCGAAGCACTCGGCCAATTCATGACCGATTTCGCGTCGCGAAACGGCTAAGATTCTGGTTAAGACTTCAGTCAAGACTCGATCGGATAGGCTGC
>JBGSMN010000381.1:0-3268 GCA_041740155.1 Rhodopirellula sp. | reverse complement strand
TCTCTTGATACCAGCCATGGTTAGCCAATAAACCCACATCACCGCCATAAGAATATGCGGTCGCAATTCCCCCACGACAGACCACTTCCCATTCCGCTTCCGTCATTAAACGAAAACCACGCCCATCGAGATTTAACTTTTCGTATTTCGGATTCCCTTCGTCATCTCGGTCCAAATCGTTCGGATCTTCGTAACACTGGCCGGACTCCTCAACACCTGCCTGGGTCGATAACCAGCGACAATACGTGATCGACTCATACCAATTAATTCCGAACGCTGGGTCCATTTCCCCAAGTGTGCGGCCAAATTGCTCCTGCCAAGCTCGATGTTTGGCACCTTGATCAAAGGGATCATAGTTTCGCCACGTCAGTTCCTGGTCGCAAACCGCCAGTGGACGAGTCAACTTGACCCGATGCGGGACTTCACGTGAACTACGTCCCGGTTCACTTTCAGGCGATCCAATCGCGTGTTCTCCGGGTGGAAACACAATAAAGGTCAGGTGCAAAGATTGTCTTTTCAATGAGGGGACGATGCTACTCTCTGTCAACGAATCGCCTTTCAGCCGGATCTCCTGGACGTACCATTCCCGCTGACCAGACGGATCATAGGGAACTGGCGTCTGGTCCACTTTCGCGACGTCAGCGTCCCGATTCCACCGGCGAAGAAGCCAGCCTGTCGCTCCGTGGATCCCAGAACTGGGATCACTCACATACATGGTAATCAGTCGAGGGATCAAAGCTTGTTGAGCGGCATCGGGAAGTTGATCAGGAGAGTAATCGCCGAGTGCCAACATCAACCCAAACAATACTCGGTCTTCGGCTTTGCGAGCGGCCCCGGTCAATCGCAACCGACCAGCGTCACATCTCTCAAAACATTCCCACAATTCGGACGCCGTGACTTCCCTTTGTTTGCATCGGGCGACAAATTGAGACATAGCTTCCGGATCGATGCTAAAACGCAAGGCGTCAAAAATAGCCTCACGTTCGCCCTGTCGCAGTAATGTTATCGCCGCCCCGGCTCGACGCTGTCCCAACAAAATCCGATCCTCCGTTGCCAGGTCGTCACGTGGCGTTTCCTGCACAAGCGTCAGCAGTGATTCCGTGGCGGCGGCATTCTTATTGGCGGCGACCAGCGGATACAGCACGGCATACTGCGGAGGAGTTGCCACCACCAGCAACTTTGACAGAGTCACCGTATCACTGGCGGCGTAGTCGGCAAACGCATTGGTAGCACTCAGACGTTGTGATTCGGTAGCTTGATCGTTTGCAAAACTCGTTTCAAGTCTCGGCAGTAGGCGGTTGCTGATTGGTCGCAAATTCTCACGCAGCAGCGGTTGGAACTCGGCATTGGCTTGAACCAGTTGGTCAGCGACAAACTTCAGGTCCGACTCAGTCCACGATTCCTTTTCGGATGCAGGAAGGTAATCCGCCAATGCTACCGCCGCATGAAAGCGGCGATCGGCTTCAGATTTTTCATCCGACAGAATTCCGCGTAACCTATCGGTGAGTTCTGCAGCATAAGGACGCAGTTGCTGACGGATGGGACCAATGTAAACAATCTTGTTGGTGAGAAGTTCTTCTAACAACGGCTCGACGAGCATCTTATCTCGTCCAACCATCGCCAGACGCGCATGTAACTGCGACCGTTTTTCATCAGCCGTTGTGACCTCCGTTGCAAGCAACGGAGAAAGAAATCGGTTGGCGATCTCTTGATTGCCATCCAGCTCCTTGACAATATCAGGCAATTGTGCCGGATCTGCACTGACAAGTCGCCCGACAAGACCTTCGATCCGTGTGGATTCCTGTTGCTGAAGTACTTGACCTCGGACGGTCACTCCAACCATCAAGAACGCTAACAATGACGCTGCCACCAAACCCGCTCGCAGCCCGTGAACGCGGGTTGCTCGTTGCATCAGCGTCTGTTGCGCTGTCGTCCACCGCTTGCAATCGGTCAGCGTGCGGATGTTGAACCATTCGACCAGCGAGGGCAGATAACGATTCTCAGGCTTGGCGGTCCACAGGTTGGTGCGTTCGGCGAGTTTTAACTCTGCCCGACCGGTGCGGGTTTCTTGTTGTTTGCGCGTGAGCCAGTCTCGCAGCGCCGGGACCATATAGTCATGCGTGAGTTGAAAATAACGATTGTCGAGCGACGAGTTGCGAGATGATTCATTTGCTCCTTCGGGATCGGTGGGCGAGATCAATCGCAGTTCGCCATCGAGGATTCGCAGCAGCGCATTAAAGTCGGCGGGGCGGGATTCATAGCCGCTGTCTTGCAGCAACTCGGCGTGCGAGCGCATGTGACCTTTGATGTCGGTGGTGACATCGGGAAGCAATGATTTCAAAACCGCGCGGGCGGCTTGTTCGTGCAGTCGATGCGTCGGGTTGGCGTTCCGGCTGCTGAACGTGTCTTCGAGAAAGTTGACTCCAATGCCGTCGGTGCCGCCGACGTCGAGCATCGTCTGCATCGTCCATGGCTTGCTCTTGACCATTTCGGCAAACAGCGACAAGCGAACCGAAACGACTTGGCCTTCGTCGGCGAGTCCACCCACAACCGCAGAGACGAACGCTTGCTCGTGATCGGCAGGCGATGTCGGTGCAGCAGGAAGTTTTCCAAACGCTCGACCGAATTTTATCAACACGTTCTCGGCATGATCGATGTCAAAAAGGTCGACGGTTGCGAAGTTTTTGCCTTGCAAAATTGGGAATTCTAACAAGTCCATGAACCGGGCTACGGCCATCGCAAAATCGTCGCGGACCATGACGATCGACTGCAATTGGGTTCCGTCGCATTGACGAAACGCGGTCACGAGTTCGGCGTCGGGTTCACCGCGATGCGAATGAAGCCATTGTTCAAATTGGTCGACGATGATGACGATTTTGCGGCCAGTTTGCTGGCGGAGCCAAGCGAAAGTTTCAGCGAGCGTGGTGTCCGTGGGAAGGTCGGCGATATGTTTTTGTAAAGCTCGGAGGATTCTCGTTTCGGTTTCGTCAGGGGTGGCTTCGATGTAGAGGGGAATCATGTCTTTGGACAGACGCGGGATGAGACCTGCTTTCACCAGCGATGACTTGCCGCAACCTGATGGGCCGTAGATCAGGCCGACGTTAAAGGTGTGCTCGGGGTCACGGGCTTCGATGCGTGTTTTCCAGAACCGCAGGCTGGCGGGCAAGCCGCTGCGGTCGCGTGGACCGGGCAATAGATCGAGAAAGAAATCAGCGTCGTCGGCATCGAACGAACGCAGCCCTTTGGGGATGATCGTTTTTTCTTGGGT
>JBGSMN010000300.1:0-2700 GCA_041740155.1 Rhodopirellula sp. | reverse complement strand
GCATGGAGTCATCGCGACCGGTCGACTGAGCCAGCAAAGTCCGCCACGGACCGCTTCGAGGCTGAACCAACCGCTCGCAGGCCGCCGATATCCTCCTGCATCGGTCGCTCCGATGAACCTCAGCCAAGCCGTGCCGATCGGCACGCACGGTCGAGGTCAAACCCCATCCGTCCCCTGCGGGCTGGGCGCGAGCGAGCGATCCCCGCAACCGATTTGCCGTGCGTGGGTAGCGTTTCCGAGCGACGGGCCTCCCCCGCCGCCAGGCTCTTTATCGAAAGCTGTCAATGATCGGTTTCCCTCTCCAAACGTTTGATTTACCGCAAATGCGACAACAAGTCGAAAGCAAACTTTGTGAACTCGGAGCGCTCGAACCCCATGAATTCCCGTTAACGCAACGAGAAGTCGTCCGCCGCGGCAAAACCTGTGCGATTTATTTCTGTTTGCACGGCCCCCGCAGTGTCAAATTGACGGCGATTGCCGACTTAATAACCCGCTCGATGGTGTTCTACGGCAGTGACGGAGTGCGTCGAGAAACGCTGCGTTGGGACCAATTGCGAGTTTAATGGGGCTGCACTCCGCATTGCGGTTTATGAATTCAGCAGGAATTTCGCTAAATCCGTCAGATCCTAGGTTGTCGGTCCGACACCCCTGACGCTATCATCTCCGCCACTGACATAGGGGAGTTCCCCTCAATCTGACCTCAAAGGGAGGCGACATTCACATGCAAAAAATTCCAGACGAAGGGTTTACGAAGCGGATATGGTAAAGCTATTGGTGCGAGATCGGGAAACGATTCAAGAAGCAGTACGACGATTCCGAAAGTTGGTAGAGCGAAGCGGCATCAAGAAAGAAATGCGTCGCCGCGAATTCTACGAAAAACCCAGCGAAACAAATCGCCGCGCCCGCTTGCGAGCCGAACGCCGCAACAAACGCACCCAACTGCTGACCCGCTAGAAAAGCGATAGGCTGTTAGTGATCATCCATAAACTAACAGCCAACTTCATCACCCAAAAGTCAAGAGCTAGCAGCTAATCGCTGAAAGCTCTCGCCAGGGCGTTTAGCTCAGTTGGTTAGAGCATCTCGTTTACACCGAGAGGGTCGGGGGTTCGAGTCCCTCAACGCCCATGGATTTTTCTTTGGACCCGCTATTTGCAGGGTTTTCTGGTGGCTCACAGCTCGCTTCTGTGAGTCGGATCGAAGCAGACAGAACCTGATTGGCCCACATCCTTTGGTGTCTTCGGTCTGTCAGCTTGTTAGCAGTTGGGGGAGGCGTCTTAGCTGTTTGCCGTCAAACAGGCAACCTTTGGACACCGCCTCCTGAGCAAGCACGCAAGATCATGGCCAACAACCACTCCGACACCGAAAAACGACTTTGGGAAGCCGCCGATGTATTTCGCGCGAACTCCGAACTCAAGTCGTCTGAATACGCGGTCCCCGTCCTGGGGTTGATCTTTCTGCGTTACGCCAATCATCGGTTCACCATCGCCGAAAAAGAACTAGCGGGCAACGGCACCGGCCGTCGCAAGATCGGCAAGGAAGACTATCAGGCCAAAGGCGTGATGCACTTACCGCCCAAGGCTCGCTTTTAGTATCTGCTCACGCTGCCGGAAGGTGAAAACATCGGCAAGGCGATCAATGAGGCGATGAAAGCGGTCGAAGCTGATAACGAGGAACTCAAAGGCGTTCTGCCACGAACCTACACCAAGATCGACAACGTCATTCTGGCCTCGCTGCTGAAGAATTTTTCACAGATAGCCGTCGATGCGCAAGGCGACAAATTTGGCAAGATTTACGAATACTTTCTGGGTAACTTCGCTCGGGCTGAGGGCCAGCGGGGTGGTGAGTTCTTCACGCCCACGACGCTGGTGCAGTTGATTGTCGAAATCATCGAGCCACATCATGGGCGGTTGATGGATCACTCGTGCGGTTCGGGCGGCATGTATGTGCAGAGTGCCAAATTCATCAAAGCCCACAAGCACGACCCGAGTCGCGAGATTTCGATCTTCGGACAGGAACGAGTCGAGGAGACTCGCAACCTGTGTCTGATGAACTTGGCGGTGCATGGACTCTCCGGCGACATCAAGCAGGGAAACAGCTACTACGAAGACCTTCACGAGAGCCTCGGCAAGTTCCATTTCGTGATGGCCAATCCGCCGTTCAATGTGGACAAGGTGGACAAAGAAAAAATCAAGGACGATCCGCGATTCCCGTTTGGGATGCCACGCTCTGATAACGCCAACTACCTATGGATTCAGTTGTTCTACAGTTCGCTGAATGAAACAGGCCGCGCCGGTTTCGTAATGGCGAACTCTGCCGCCGACGCTCGCCAGTCGGAGATGGAGATTCGCAAGGCGTTGCTCCAAGCACATGCGGTCGATGTGATGGTCGCCATCGGTTCTAACTTTTTCTACACCGTCACGCTCCCGTGCAAGCTGTGGTTTTTTGACAAAGGCAAGGCGACTCTTCCTGATTCTGGCTCCCCTCACCCCGCTTCGGGGAGAGGGGTTGGGGGCTTAGGTTTACCCACATTTTCGTGGGCTGTTCGGCTCGAGTGTTAAGTCTGTGGGTTCGTGGAACAAAGTTTTTCGGTGGTAAGCCCGGAAAGATTTTGCATGGGTATTGGTAAGCTCGCAAAGTTTAGGCTGCCAATTCTAGCACAATTCGATGGTGGGAAACTTTGCGGGCATTTGCTTTTTGTTC
>JBGSMN010000266.1:0-8441 GCA_041740155.1 Rhodopirellula sp. | reverse complement strand
CAAACTTGAAGACTCCTATCAGCAGCCAATTCCATCCCGCAATTAACTGTGTTTTGGAGTCAATCAAATGGGAATGCACCCGTTGTAGCAACAATTTCAAGCAAATTGGCTTGGCTGTTCACAATTACCATGCTGCCTACAATCAGCTTCCCATTCACGGGACGGGTACTAATGGCGGTGCGTCGGCAGGCGATCCGAATACAGGGGCCGGGCGAACTGCGAGAAGCTTGAGCTTCTTGGTAGGAATTCTGCCCTTCATGGAGCAACAGGCTCTTTGGGAACAAATTTCAAATCCTCTCAACCTGCGACTTAACGGCACCGCGATGACTTCACCATGGAGTCCGATGGGGCCGCATCCCGATTTGACGAACGCCTATTTGCCGTGGCAGACTGAGGTGTCTGCTCTACGATGTCCTAGCGATCCTGCTGTAGGGTTGCCCGCTCAAGGACGCACCAATTACGCGGCTTGCCTCGGAGATAGCCCTTTTAGGCATGAAACGACAGATCCAACTGCAAACGGCGCTGCGAGCAGCGGCGCAGCACTGATACAGAAGGGAAGCCATCGCGGCATGTTTGTGCATCGAAATAAAATGGCGTTCCGCGATGTGCTTGATGGCTTAGCAAATACGATCATGGCAGGTGAGATTGCAACCGACCTGGGTGATTCAAGCATTTTGACGGACCACCGGCTGTATGTTGGATCTTCGGTTACTGCGCCCAGTGTTTCGGCAAACGATTCGTATGGGAATCCCTCGGGTTGTAAACAATTTGTCGATCCACTGCGTCCGCAGTTCTGGATTCCGCCAGCGGGACCGTCCACTTCGGGGTCGGGAACCGTCAGTGCTGATCAACGTCGCGGCATGAAGTGGTCCTGCTCCTACCTGCGTTACTCGGCCTTCATTACGGTGCTTCCGCCCAACAGTCCGGCCTGTATGTTGCACGATACATTGGTCGAGCGGGGAGGCATCATGTCCACCAGCAGCCGGCATCAAGGTGGCACTCATGTTCTCATGGGTGACGGAGCCATTAAGTTCGTGACAGATTCGATCGAAGCGGGGAATGCTTCCGCCGCACCCGCCTGGTACTTCAATGCTACGACGACCAACCTCGTAGGGGCGGGCAGTCCGTATGGCCTGTGGGGTAAACTTGGAACTCGCGCGATGAAGGAAATTGTCCAGGAGTTTTAATCGATCAACAGCCCAATAGCTGTCCAATGTTTGTTTGATACTCTTGGCGGGCAATCGTTTTACCGGTTGCCCGCTAGAGTTTAGTTTTCCATTTAGAACCCGTACCACGACCAAATTTTCATGCTCGCTCAGAAACTCATTCGATCTACCTTATTACTTACCACCATTGTTTGCTGCAATCTATCCATCGGCTGTGGAGGGACAGAAAAGAACCAAGTGGTCGCTCCTCAGAAAACTGATGACGAACTTCGCGCTGAAACAGAAAAGAAACTGGAGCAACTTAAAAATGTTGACGACGCTTTACTTTAGTCGCTAGGGGCTCGAGGGCAGGCAATGACTTTGAAAGCATTTTTTGCTCTCGACCAAAAGAAGCTGTAGAGTCCTGTCTGTTTTTATTGACTTCACCGCTTCACCTGCCAATACCAAAACGGTAGGCGAGGTGGTGGTTAAAAATTTTCAGCCCCCAGACCACCTGGAAAGCCCTAAATAGAAGTCGTTTAACAGCTCAATATCTCGTGATCGTCTCGTGCAGATTCAGGATCACGCGACAAACCTGGGACCAGGCCGCAAGCTTGGCAAGTTCGGTCGCTTCCGTCGAGCTATTTCCAACTCGTGAAAAACTTGCGGCGTCGTCGAGATGGTCTTCAAAATAGGCTAACTGACGATCGTAGAGTGCTTGCAATGCCTGTGACTCCTCCGCATTTGCCTCGCGCGATAACGCTCGGACAAATGCGGCGTCGAGAATCGAGGCGAAGGGTTGGTCGCCGTGTTCGTCGATCAAACTTTCCGCGAACACTCGCGATGCTTCCACAAACGATGGATCATTGAGCAACGTTAAGGCTTGCTGCGGACTGTTCGATGGCGAACGATCAGCCGTGCATTCATCTCGCGATGGAGCGTCGAAATTCACGAGCATTGGATGCAAGAACGTCCGCTGCCAGTGCATGTACACGCCCCGGCGATACTGTCTCGCGTCATTGGAGGCGACATAGTTTCGATCGGGAAACTGTAAGTTCTTATAATGACCGTCCGGTTGGTAAGGATACGCACTCGGACCGCCGATGTACTCGGTGTTCAGCAAACCTGAGATTGCCAGCGCGTTGTCACGAATGATTTCGGCTTCCAATCGACGTGGTGACGCTTGAGCTAACAAGCGATTATACGGATCGACTTCAGTCAACTCCGCACGCCGCGTGACCGCTTGCTGGTACGTGCGGCTGGTCACCATCATCTGCACCAGTCGCTTGACGTCCCAGCCGCTGATGATGAACTCGCTGGCCAACCGATCGAGCAACAACGGATGACTCGGCCATTCGCCTTGGTTGCCGAGATCGTCAAGTTTGCCCGACAAACCCGTGCCGAAAAAATGCTTCCAGGTTCGGTTGACAAAGTGACGAGCGACCAAGGGATTGTCAGACGAGGTGAGCCATTTGGCGAGATCGGTACGGTTGAGGCGACGGTTGCTCGTGCGTTCTTCGTGCGGCAAGAAATGCGGGACAGCGGGCGGTGCAAGTTCACCGGTTTCGTCTTGCCAGTTTCCACGCGGTCGCACACGACTGACAGGAATCTGTTCCTCGGGAACCGCTTGCGTGACCAACGTTACAGCCATACCGCTATGGCAATCGAGAATCTGATCGCGGAAACGATTCGCGATCGCGTGTTGGCCCTTGACATGTGTCGTCGACAGATGGAACGCCCCGACGAGCGTAGCCAGTTCTTGGGCCGTTCGCTGGTCTAGCGGTTTGTTTAACGCCTCGGTTAGTTCGCGCGATGCCGCTGGCCAACCGGCGATCGCATGCCCGATCGGGGTCACTGACAAACGCACTCGTCCAACATTACCGCTTTTCAATCGCACCATGAGATGTTGGTCTGCTGCCAATTCGATCGGTTTTTCAAAATGATAAACCGCTGTATGAATGAGCTGGTTTTCATTGGCAGGTAATTGCCAACGCGAGGGACCACTGCGCCACACGTTACCGAGCGTCCGAGGCGGCGTGCCGCTGCGGAAACTCGCCGGATCTTCCCGATCGGCTTCGCTCCACGCGACCGTGAACACCGACTCGGGTTTGAGTAGCACGTCGTCACGGATCGCAATCTTCGTCGATGGTTTGGGAGTAGCGGGTGTTTCGGTTTGTAAAGGTTGACGTTTCTCGTCTAATAAAATCAAACGAAAATTGTTCAGGCGATCGGCGTAGCTGCCATCGGTGCGTCCCCACACGACGATGGTTTCGATCGACTGTTCGCTGCCCAGGTCGACTTCCCACCAGGGGTTAACACTCTCGATTTCGGTATGCGTTACCGAGTTGGCTTTGTAGTAGTCACCTTCAGTAATCCCGTCGATCGCCAGAGGCGCGAAGGCGGTCTTGTAGTTCGATGACTGAGTGGCTTTTCCACTACGAGCGATATTGACAGGTTTGCCATCGCTGTCTTTCTGTTTCGCGAAAATCTCAACTTCGGCCAACGACAAAATTTGTTTGCCAGGCAATTCGATCCGCACATAGCGAGGCCGGTTGGGACGCGTTTTAGGCTGGTTGTTTTCGGTACTGACGGCAGTGGCCGAGAACTCCAACTGAAACTGTCCGTCTTCGCCGCGACCGACGTAACCGCCGTGTTCGTCATCGGGCAAGACTTCCACACGTACGGAATTGATGAGCGTCGATTGTTGCGGGCGAGCGGTGAATGAGATGGTATCGCTTTTCGATTCAGCACCGATGAGCAACACGCTGCCATCGCTGAGTGTTTTATGTTTTGTTCCGACGGAGGACTCAACCGCATTGATAGCGAGTGGCACCCAACCATCGGGATGTTTTTCAATGATGCTGCGTGTTGCCGATTGCCAAGCTGCGAAGGCATCGGACTGGCGCGTCTGCTCACCGATCACAGCGAGCAAACCGGCGTCACGCTCGCGCCGCAGTCCCTCGATCTCGGCTCGCAGTGATGGCGACTCGTAACGCATCTCAGGCGGAAACGGATAGTCGTTGTTATAACCTTTGAGGTCTTTGTTCGGAGTGTATCCGTAATCCGAATACACGCCCCATTGGCGAATATCGTCGAAGAACGCACCGAGCGAATAAAAATCCTTGGCTGAGAATGGATCGTACTTGTGGTTGTGACATTCACAACAAGCCAGCGTCGATCCCAACCAAGCGGTACCGATCATTCGCACTCGGTCGGCTTTGTATTTCGCTAGATACTCTCCTGGTTGCGCTCCACCTTCGCGCGTCACCATGTTTAATCGCAACAATCCCGTCGCGACGAGATCTTCTTCGGATGGATTTTCTTTGAGGTCGCCCGCGATTTGTTGGCGTGTGAATTCGTCGAAGGGTTTGTTATTGTTGAAAGCATTGATGACATAATCGCGGTAGGCAAAGCTCCGCATGTTTTGATCACCGTGGAATCCGACAGTGTCAGCGAAACGCACGATATCTAACCATGAACTAGCCATCCGCTCGCCAAATTGTGGCATCGCGATCAATCGCTGAACAGCTTGGGAATAGGCGCCGTCGGAAGTGTCAGCCATGAATTCGCGGAGTTGCTCGGGCGTCGGCGGCAGACCGATAAGATCGAGGCTGAGCCGACGGAGCAGTGTGGCTTTGTCAGCGGTCGGTGATGGTTCAATGCCAGCAGAGGCCTGGCGAGCCAAGATGAAAGCGTCGATCTCGTTGTTGATCTTGTCTGCATGTTTCGTGACTTTGGGCACGTCAGGGCGTTTCAAGGGTGCGTACGCCCAATGTTGTTCGTACTCGGCTCCTTGTTCGATCCATTTGGCAAAAAGTGCCTTTTCGTAATTTGTTAGTTGATGCCGAAATTCAGCCGGAGGCATTTGCTCGCCATCACTCAAACCCATGATGCGTTTGTAGACCTCGGAGCTTTGCAGATTGCCGGGCACAATGCCGTGAGTTTCGTCGTCGGAAGGCAGCAGTCCCGTAGCGGACTCGAATGAGTCGATTCTAAATTCGCTCTCGTTTTCCTCTTCGTCTGGCCCGTGGCAGGCGAAGCAGGTGTTCGACATGATCGGTCGAATGTGTGCATTGAACGTGACCCGGTCAGGCAGCGGGGTCGGTTTCGAATTGGCGACGAGTTGTTGAGCAGAGGTCTCGTCAGCGTGCGATTGCGACGTGAACGCGAATAAGCAAGCGATCACGAGGATGTGTTGAATTGGGTACATGCTAAATATTGCGGTAGGTAATTCGAGTAGCGGAACTCGTCAAGAGTTTCGTTTGGTCTGATGCGGTGGGCGAAAATCTTGACGACTTCCGCTACTTTAGGAAATGATCTCTTGGATGACTCGGGTCGGTTCCACACCGGTTAGTTTCAAATCAAGCCCTTGGAATCGGGCCGTCAAGCGTTCGTGATCGACACCGAACAAATGCAGCATCGTAGCATGCAGATCGCGCACAGGGACTTCGTTCTCGACCGCCGCGTATCCGAGTTCGTCGGTGCTGCCGTATGTCATCCCGCCTTTCACTCCGCCGCCGGCCATCCACACGCTAAATGCATTGATGTGGTGATCGCGACCGGAGCCTTGAGCCATCGGCGTGCGACCAAACTCACCTCCCCATAACACCAACGTGTCCTCCAATAGCCCACGATCCTTCAAATCTTTCAGCAACGCTGCCGTCGGTCGGTCGGTGTCTTTTGCCGATTGCGTGAATCCGGGGATCAAGTTGCTGTGATGGTCCCAGCCGCGATGATACAGTTGCACGAACCGCACGCCACGTTCGAGCAACCGCCGAGCGAGCAAACAGTTTGATCCATAAGAACCATCGCCGGGTTGTTTGACGCCGTAGTTTTCCAATGTCTCTTTGCTCTCGGTGCTCATGTCGGCGAGTTCCGGCACGGCTGATTGCATCTTGAACGCCATCTCGTACTGCGCGATTCGCGTTTCGATCTCGGGATCAATCACATCGCGAGCCAACATTCCGTTGAGCCGCTGGACCTCATCAATGACTTGTCTTTGAGTCGATTGACAGACACCATCGGGGTTACCAATGTAATGCACCGGAGCACCGGACGACTGGAACGCAACGCCTTGGAATTTGCTCGGCAACACACCCGCGCTCCACTGCCGTGCTGACACTGGTTGGGCACCGGGGCCGGACGAGGTCATCACGACGTAACCGGGTAAGTTCTCTGTTTCCGCACCGAGACCGTACAACATCCATGAACCCATACAGGGCCGGCCCTTGATGATCGAGCCAGTGTTCATGAACGCGTGAGCGGTATCATGGTTGATCTGCTCAGTCGTCATGCTGCGGATCACGCACATGTCGTCAGCATGCTCACCTGTGAGTGGGAACATCTCAGACATCGCGATCCCAGAGTTGCCCCATTTGCGAAATTTGGTGAACGATTTGCGTGCGATCAACGTGGCGCCTTGCAATTGCGCGAGTTGTTGCCCAGCGGTGAAGGATTCGGGGAACGGTTTGCCATCGAGCCGATCGAGTTCGGGTTTAGGATCGAGTGACTCCACGTGCGAGGGGCCACCGGCCATGCACAAGTGAACAATCCGTTTGGCTTTGGGAGCAAAGTGCGGCAGCCCCGGCAATGGCGGCCAGGGATGATCGGGGGAAGTGTCGGCGGCCAGCACGCTGCGGGAATTACCGCCTAAAAGCGAGGCGAGGGCAAAAGTGCCAATTCCGGCAAAAGATTTCGAGAGAAACGTCCGTCGCGCCCAATCGGTGCGGAGACGGTCATGCTCGGGGGAGAGTTGATTCATGGGAGGGATTGGATTGAGGCGGGCGGGTTGCGAAAACGATAATCGTCGTATTGTGGAGCAACGGCAAATTCGCGGGTCAATGACGTCCAAGTCGCTAGCTGCGAAGGGAAGTTTTCTAATAGACCATTATAGTCAATCAAAGTGGGATAGGCTTCCAGCCTGTCGATAACAACCCGATAGGCTAGAAGCCTATCCCACCTGGACGATTGTCCAATTCGAACGATTCACCAGCGAAACTCGATCGGCAGCGGTATCATTGGCAACGAAGATGATCACGTCCTGGCGGTCGAGTTTGTTCAAGTCCAGGTCACCTGCCAATCGCCATTCTTGCTCAGCGGTCCAGTCATAAGTTGTACCGCTGGCCTGGAAGCGATAACGTTGATCTTCGGCCAACTTGGAACGTTCTTCACTGTTGCCGTAGATCACTTTTTCAGCACCAATGCGTTTGGCAGCGTCATGGGCAATCGCGATCCCGAATGGTTCGTAGTCCCAGCGATGTAAGTGACTACGATAGACGCGAGCGGCCAACAATTTCGGTAACTCGACGGCCGAAAAACAAACGACTAGCGTTTTCTGATGTGACACCAGAGCCCCGGCGACCAAACGTTGCATCCGCACGATGCGGCAGAGCGTGTCGATCGTATCACGGGCTGCTGCACGTGGATCGGCTAACAACATATCATCACGATATTGCGTCCAAGTCTGCCCGGGCCACGGCCCCGCCGCTGAACGTGTGCAGTGGACGAGGTAGTTGGACCAGTCAATCTCACTGGCAGCGATTGTCACCGACGCTCCTCTGATGTCTGACTCTTCGTTCACGGTTTCTTCCGGCAGGAAGTGACCAACCGCTCCAGCATCGAGCAATTCCCAGACAACCCGATGTTCACTCATCGTGCTATCAATCGCCACGCGCACCGTGCCAGCTTGCAACTCGGCCCGTTGTCGCAGTAACGCGGTGACTTTGCCGCCGCCTCGCACGTAAGCCGCGTCCACACGGTCGGCGATCGCGATCATGTATCGGTCACGATCAGCCGTTCTTTCAAGCCGAATCACAGGTACTTGAAAAAGTTCGGCTGCATGCGTCACCCATGGAGCGATCGCAGTGTCGTCGGCGACGAGCACGGCAACACCATCGCGACGTGCTTGTTGCAATGAAGCGGCAATCTGTTGCGCCAAGCGTCGATGCCGATGCGGGTCATGACCGATCCGGCTACACACGATCGCCGTCAGGGGTTGCGAGCATGTAATTGCGGCGAGAGCAGATTCGTGCACCGTGTCAAGCGTTAAACCGAGGGCGGTACAGCGATGCTGGCGTGTTTCGATCAGCGGGCTTGACAGTATGCGAGCTTGATCGTGGGTCATCCTCAGCCTCCTTCACGGGGAGTAACCCGCAGTGTGAGTTTTGAAGTTGCGCTCTTTGATAGCCCAGAGGGCGACAGATGAATTGCCGGAGTCGTAAGTTCCCGGAAAATAAAACGAAATGAAGTGGAAGCCCGGAGGGCGGCACAGGTCCGCAAAATTTGTGCCGCCCTAGT
>JBGSMN010000248.1:0-27454 GCA_041740155.1 Rhodopirellula sp. | reverse complement strand
CGATCTTGCGACCACCACAGATCCGGTGGGGCGTTCTGACGAGAAGGGCGTTCTTCGTGGCGGATCCTTCTTGCGCCTTGCAGCCGAGTGTCGCTCTGCTAGTCGACGTGCAGTTCAGTTCTCTGAAAAGGATGAAGCGATCGGTTTCAGGGTCATTTTGAAAGCAAACGCAGGTGATTCGGTCATTGAGCATTTTATCAAGCTCGCTGGCGATAGCGCAGAGTCAACAACTACTGCTGCGCGTCCGAAAACGAAGGTTCGACGTGCGAGAAGAGCCAATCTCCCCGAGGAACTCATGATGGAAATTCCTGAACTGGCCGATTAGGCTTCCAACACACGTATTGAGGGCCGCCAATTTCGGTTGGCGTGAATCCCATTGATCAGCAATCAACTCATCCATAAGGACTTATCTGTTGTCACGTAGGCGAACTCCCACTCGAATCGAAGCCCACCAGAAAGCACCTGGCCAGGAGGACATGGCCGGATCCGAATCACAGCGGCTTGCGGTGGACACCTCCGCACTGAGCTCCCTCGCTCCTGGGTTGGGGACGACGGGGGATAATGTAAAACCAGGGCCAATTCCGTTTCGCCCTATAAATCGGCCGCCCATGGCGTTGCTTGTTGTCGTTGACGATGGATCGACGAACGGGATGGTAATTCGATTGCTTCAAGAGGAAACGACGTTAGGGCGGGAGGAGGCTGATGTGAACATTCCACATGATAGCCAAGTATCAAGAAATCATTCCAGTATTCTGCGCGTATCCAGTGACGGAAGTTTCCGTTGGTATCTTCAGGACAACCAGAGCAGCAATGGAACCTTTATTCGTGTCGCGAGAACGAAACTCAAGGCGGAGCAAGAGTTTTTGATCGGGTCGAAACGCTTTCGCTACCACCAATCGAGCAGCGAGAAACCCGGTGGTGAACGCGACACGAAGAACTCTACGGCAACGACAATGTGGACGGCGATCTCCATGCAAGATCTCGAGTCTTCGATGCCACGCTTGGTGGAACAGCGGGCTGGCTCCGACGATGGACAATCCATTTTGCTGAATCGAGACCAAGTGATCATTGGAAATGAGGCTGGTCTTGATGCTCGTATCGATGATCCTTACCTCGACCTACGGCATGCTCGAATCTCAACGTCACACGACGGACGTTGGATCATTGAGGATCTAAACTCGCTCAACGGTGTGTGGATAAAGGTCAATCGCGTCGAGCTTACTGCGAAGTGTGAGTTCCGGATCGGTGAACAGCGGCTGCTGTTCCAGCCTCCGGTATAAGCCATTTAAGACTGATCATGACAATTGAACTAAGCATCCTAGAAACAGACGGAACGAAGCGATTCCTGCGAGTCGACAAGGAAATTATACGCCTAGGCCGCAATCCCGAATGCGACATTTGTTTCGAAAAGGCGAGTGATGAATCGGTCTCCTGGGATCATGCGATTATCGTCGTCGAAAATGATTTGCGTTTGATTGACCATGATTCCTCCAATGGCACCTTCGTGAACGATCAGCGTGTTGAACGCTTGACGTTGACCGTTGGTGACAAGATTAATCTGAGCATACAGGGCCCTAAAATTACCGTTCTGGCATTTCATCCGGAGCGGCCTCGTATCCTCGACTCGCAAGTACAGAGATTATGGTCAAGCGTCCGCAATCGAAAGATTCAACTAGGATTTGCCGTGTTTACACTAGGGATACTGCTCAGCAGCGGTATCGCGATTGCCATAAGAGATGAACCCAAAAAAACGATATCCCAATCTTCCAACATTCATCTTGAGGATTCTCCTTGCGAAAGAGCGAGAGACGCGGCAAGCCGCCTTGAGCCTCTACCACAATCCTCCCCTAACCAGTCTCACATAATTTCTGTGGAGGAAGAGTCGCGTGTAGTTGAGCCCGCAATACCTCCGCGAACGCCGTTAACGCGTCAACAAGTAAAGGAGTTGTTCTCCTCAACAGTCGTCTGGGTTGGGATGCGGATCTCAGCTCCAGGTGCTACCGAAGATCCAGATAACGAACAACGCACCAAAGTCATTCCTTGGTGCACAGGTTGGATTAATAAGGAAGGCAAGGTTGTGGTCGCGGCGGACCGAGCCTTGGATGTGGTGAAAGCGAAAAACCAAGCGGGTGTTTCTGCCCAAGTGTGTCAACCAGCTCTGCAACATCGACTGACCGAGGTTGCATCGGCGAGCACCCATCCACAATACGATCCCGAATCGCCTGTAAGTGACCGTAGTCAATTGCACGATGCGGGAACACTTTCGGTGCCCAACCTGGCCCCTGCAAAGTACTCCATCGCAGAACCTGACGGATTGTTGGGCAAAGATGTACTTGTTTGTGGCTATTTCGGAATTTCAGACACAGAGATCCAACAATTCAGTCGGCTGGCTGCTCCAACGCTTGAAGTTAGGCCTGCGAAGATTGCGGGCACACGACCCTGCAGCAACTGTGATCAACTTGTTCCCTTAATGAAACTGAATTGGGGAAAAAGTGTTTCTGCTGACGAGGTTCCACGGTGTGACGGAATGTTAGTTACCGACGAGTATGGCGGAGTGCTGGGCCACGTCGTTACAATGAGCGACGGTGACTTCGTTGTCGCAATTGAGAACATACAAAACCATAATCTTGAAAATCAATCTGTCGACACCGAATGAAAATGTACGACTTGATCTCGCTCGACGCGCGGCATCTAAACGCGGTGCTTTTCTTATTCCTGATGGTATCCGGGTTGACGCCGGACACTCCCGTGAAAGGGGACGACAAAGACTTAGCGTCGCTACTCCAGGCGACAGCCGAAATTTTTGATGCCGAACGAGAACGGGCTCGTGCTGACCTTGATCGCTATACAGCAAAACGAGATCAGGCCAAACGAATCACGGCCGCTCGGCAGTGGGCATTATCCAGTTTTGAGGCAAAAGACCGGGGTAACTACGGAACCCCGCCGGATCTCAGTAGCCGCGTCAGGCATGCTCGGTTAGTCTCTAACACGCTGAGAACCTATCTCCTGGAGTTCCCTAACCATCCTCAGACCCGAATGGAAATCAAATCGGGGAGAGCCTTGAATTGGTTCCTTGAGGCGTTGGGGCCAACTACCCTTGACCATGAGTTGATGCGGGAGAGAGTTGGCGAAGAGATCAAGGAAGCCGAAGCAGAACTTAGAGAGCTTCAAGAATCGCTTCCTCCTTTGCAGGCACCGCTGGGATCTGACGCCGTTAACGATTCGCAGAATGCTCAACACGAAAGATTCAAACAATTACGGTTAAGGCATTTAGAACTACAAGAGTATCAGCGAGTACTTAAAGAGGATATCGTGTCTCGCCCGGTAATCACTGAGCAGGTTAGAGGGAAGATCACCTACAAGATTGGCGAAAGCAGTGCTCCCTACTTGATGCGAAACACGCCTGACTCCGCACTTCCCCTGCGATGGCCTTCCATCATTGAGCGAAATCCCCAATATGCAAAGGCCTGCAAGACGCTCGAGCAAGCTCGCGACCTCGCTCTCGAACAACTACGGGAAGAGAACCACATCAGCATTGAAACTCAAAGTATCTTGTTCGACACAGCCGACGCTCTCGACCGCGAGTTCCAAAAAGACTTTTCAGCGTTTTGCAAACGGATGGAAATGAATTCGGTGAAGAACGGCCAATATGCACAAGGTTTGAGATTCGTTCGGGGGCTTCGGACCAGTCTCGTCCGATTCGTGCAGGCTGAAAGCATCCAAGACGTTGAGCTACAGCAAATTTTTAACGGCGACCGGATTGAACAACTGTTAGCGTTTATGAGTCGCAATGGCTTGCGGTTCGCAGAGGCCGACGTTATTTCCGAGCCCGCGTATCGAGTTCTTTACAACGAGATGGTCCAGTTCTATCTGGACATGAAATCGCTTGAATTAGCTCAACTGGAGGCGGAATCTGATGAACAAGGTTGGCAGCAGATGGTGAATGCAAAGATGGACGCATTGAAACGGGATATGACCGACGATTTGCAAGCCGCACTGGAATCGGCAACACGTCCTGACAGTCATGCGCATGTCCACTACGAGACATCTAGTGATGGTGGTTAGGCCTTCGCACGCGAATAGAACCAGTGTTCTGGTTACTCAAACCTAGAATGCGTCTGAGCAATAAAGTCGCAGATTCAACAGAAAATTCCTTTCAGCCTGCCGTGTTGCGATGCCTTCTTCAGATCAAGAAACAACTGTACGTACTCTTGCTGCTGGTCGTTACCGAATCATACGGCGACTGGGAGTGGGTGGCATGGCTTCGGTCTATTTGGCTCACGACAACAATCTTGATACGACGGTCGCTATCAAGATCCCCGACGCCCGCCTGCTGAAGACACCAGGTTTTCGTGAGCGTTTCACCCAAGAGATACGTTCGATGGTCAGTTTAAGGCACCCGAACATTTTGAAGATCATTGATGTCGGGTTAGAGGGTAAAACACCTTTCGCCGTCATGCACTATCTCGGAGGAGGGAGCGTCAATGACCGTCGCTACCAGGCGAAGGATGGCAGCTTTATCCCTGTTCTACCAGTTTTTTTCGAAAAATGGTTAAGTAGAATCGCTGAGGCAATTGATTTCATCCATCGAAAAGGATTCGTGCACCGCGATATCAAACCGGACAATATATTGTTCGACGAAGATGGCAATGCTTTTCTAAGCGATTTTGGGATTGTCAAAGTTTTGGCAGAAACCAATGAAGCAGCCCAAGCTGGCTTGACCCAGACAGGAATGCTAGTTGGCACACCAGAATACCTTGCCCCCGAAATTAGCTTGGGACAAGACTTCGACGGGCGAAGCGATCAGTACTCTTTGGCCGTGATGATATATGAGTTGCTGATGGGCCACAGACCATTCTTAGGGTCCACCGCCGCCGCAATCGTGATCAACCAGACAAATCACAGGCTCCACAGAATCGACAAGCTTTCTCAGCGGTGGGGGGAACACGTCGTTCAGATTCTAAGACGTGCTTTGGCGAGCGATCCAACGGCTCGGTTTTCAAGCTGCGCGGAGTTTTCCGAAACGTTAATTGCAGCGTGTGAGCAACAATGTGGTCGGCACATCGACGAGCCAGTTGTCTCTAAGTGCCCCCAATGTGACGCAGTGATTAGGATTCAACCGGAATGGATCGGCCGAATTGCAAGCTGCAATAAATGCTCCGCCAGAATGCAAATTCAACCCACTGGGCTATTCGTTTCCGCTTCGAATACCCTACCGCAACCACAGCAGCCCGAAACAGTAAGCGGTCTCAAGCAACCCATTTGTCCTCGGTGTAAGTCGCAGCTCAAGATCCCGCAACAGCTCAATGGCCAAAAGGTAAAATGCACCGAGTGTCAGACGATACTGCAGACTTCTCTCGATGGTAAAAACTGCTCTCTGGCGCCCACTGTTGAAACTGGGATTTCCCATCCGCTTGACATGCCGAGTCGTTTGCCTCAGCCGAACAATGTTCTTCCATTTAGACAAGTGAAGCCTATGCAACATAAACAAATAGCGAAAAAGCCATCAAACTATTGGCGATGGCCCCTCATTCTGCTGACAGGCGGACTTGCATCAACTGCTGTGCTACTACTAATCACGCTTCGCTATTTGCCGAGCACAGACAATGCGATCAGCGTTTCTACGAACCACAGCAACCCAATTCTCTCGAGTCCTGATTCGGGACCGCCAGTAGCCGCTCATATCGAACGGATTCCAGAGCAATCCAGCAACAATCAAACGAACACATCGATTCCGACGAATGCCGCTCGTGATATAGCTCTTGACGCAATCGATTTCTCTAAACAAATCGAAGGAAGTTCGGAACCAGATGACGAGGAATCGGTTTTAAATGCAGAGTCTGTGGCCTCCGATAATTTGGTTCCTAAAGTGGTCACGTACGAGACTGCGACACGGCTCTACGTGGCCCAACATCCAGTACCAGGGAAACGTGACGGACTGTCCTGGGAAACAGCCTTTGAAGATTTTCAAGATGCGATCGACGTCTTAAAGTCGACGCCTGGTTCAATTGATGAAGTCTGGATTGCAAAGGGCCAGTATAGCCCATTCTCTTTCGGACGCACTCGTGATGCAGAGTTTGAACTGGTTGGTGGCGTAAACTACTTTGGGGGATTCAATGGGGATGAAACCGAAATTGGTCAACGACCTGGGTTAGGTGAAATTTCGGCAATAGCAAGTTCGCAAGCATCCTATCTTTGCGGGGTCTTGTCCAAAAATCATCCAGGATTTGAGCTGGAACTTACCCTTCCTCCAAAACCGGGTAGGAAAACCGCTCTGGCGTTGGATGCATCAGAAAAATCCAATCGAGTGATCCGCGTTGTAAAACAAGATAAGCCCATCTTGCTAGATCGATTCACAATTGCGGCTGGCTCTAATATGGAGATCGGAGATAGTGCACAAACCGGGAAGCACTGTGGTGCTGGAGTTTTCATTTCTAGTTCGGTAGTAAAGCTGCATGACTGTAGGATTGTGTCATGCTCCGCTAAAGGGCCAGGCGCTGGGGTTTATGTTTATGACAGTGACGTTCATTTTGAAGGCGTGAGTTGGTTTGCAAATAAATCTGACGCTATAGGGTCGCATCTGAGTGTGCACCAACCCAATCACCGAATCATTATCCTGCGTTCGTGTGAATTAAGTTTTGGATTTGGGATTGCGTTTAGCCAAAACGGCGGAGTTGCACGCATAAGCAATGTACATTTCGCGGGAACGCCAACAGGCACCCAGGACAACCAGGCGATCAACCTAACGCAGGCAAATGCAACAATCGAGAACTGTATTGTGGATTGGTTTAGTGCACGAACAAGTCAAGATTCAGCCTTGGTAGCGAACGGAAGCCACGTAGCAGTCACTAACTGTACGTTCGCTGCAAATGGAGGATCTCCAAGCTCGCAGGGGGGCGACGAAAGCCAGATTTTGGATATCAACGCGACAAACAAATCCAGAGTCCAGGTACATAATACCATTGCCGCTAGTCGCAGTTTCACCATGAATCCGGATCCACGACGATGTGTCAGTGCAGATTCGACTAGCAGACTTGATATTGCTTATTCCTGCGTTCGCAGTGGTTTTAAGGGACCAACAGTGATCAATCTAGCGGACCCATTATTTTCTGATGTTGCCAGCGATATCTCTTGGGAGCTAGCTTCGAATTCTCCGTGCATTGACAAAGGAAGCTCCGCTCTTCTTCCTCGTGATCTTTTGGATCTGGACCATGATGGAAAAAAGGACGAACGTATCCCAATGGATATATATTTCCGACGACGCATCTTTGGTGCGTCCGTGGACATGGGAGCCGTTGAGCTTCAGGTTGCGCCATCACGATCGATCAAAACAGCCAAATTATCAAAACAGTCGATGTCTCAATCACTCGGACGACTTGTGGATCCGCGAGCGCGAGCGAGATTGGTCGCCGAGCATCAAATACAGGGAGATTTGACCGAAGCAATCGCGGTATTGAGAGAGGCGTCGGAACTGGCAAAGGGTGACATATTGATGCAGTTCCAATTGGCTCTGCTCGAAGTCTATGCCCACGATCGCGAGGGATTTGAAAAGCATTGTGCCTTCATGTTGGAGCATATTGCGGCTAATGAGGACGATAGTGACCGCTGCCTAATTGTTCTGGCATTGACACTGCGTGAAGATACGACTGATGAATGGAACCAAGCGGTTGCATGGGCAGAGATGGCCTTGGCCGCCGATCCAGCTCGACATTGGAAACATCGTGCGTTGGCAGCCGCTTTGATGCGAGCAGGAAGAACCGAGGAAGCTCTTGAGTCTCTGACAAGCGACGATCGTCAACTAGATGTACTAGGCGAGCAAATGCGCGCGATTTTGCTCGCGCGCCTTGGTCGCATCTCAGAGGCTAAGCAATCGGAAGAGATGGTTCGCCAGTTGACCAATGCAAGCCATTCTCCCAGACCACAAAAACCCTTTGGTGATTTAACCGACGATGCTTGGTGGGATTGGTACGAATATGAAATCCGCGAATCTGAACTGGAATCACTGCTCCGCAATTCACCGACCGAATCATCAGCAAACTAGACGTGCTCGCATGCTGTTGGTTCGATTGGATGGACAGGGGAAAAACAAGCACTGTCATGGTCGAACTTGAAAATGCTCCCGTTGGCGAGGCGCAGAATTTTTTGTACTTAACGCGCGTAGCGGCGTCTCTCCGAGACGCTGAATGCCGCGAGTCTCGGAGAGACTCGCCTACGTGTTTTGCTGTTTTACTTCTGCATCAGTACTTGGAACCGGGGCTAACGGGCTGTTGATTTAATGCTGTGTCACGAACTTTTCGTTTAACCGTTAGCCGTAGGCGTACGCGAAGGGTGAAGAGTACGCCTGCGGCTAACTGTTAAACGACTAAATTAACAGGCCGCTAACGCCAAAACGGCTAATCTCAAGTGGTCGTTTTTGTTTTATTTTGCAGTCTCCGAAGTTGAAAGAGACAATCCCTCTAAATCTGAAAGAACCGACGGGCGTTATTCGTTGTGATGCTGGCGAGTTCTTCGGGAACTAGCCTATGCACCTGGGCCAGGCAGCGCAGCGTGTGTTCGACGCGTGCGGGTTCGTTGGGGCGTTTGCCGCGATATGGTTCGGGTGAGAGATAGGGTGAATCTGTCTCGATCAACATCCGATCAAGTGGCACAATCGCGGCAACCTCGCGGAGTGCGTCGCTCTTTTTGAACGTCACCATCCCGGCAAAACTGATCATCAATCCGAGATCCAAACACGCCTTCGCTTCCGCAACGTCGCCCGTGAACGAGTGCATCACGATCGGTGGCAGTTTTGTCTGGGCACGAAACCGTTCGATGATTAAAGACGCGCTCTCTCGCATGTGAATGACGACAGGCAAATCACGCTGCACGGCGAGATCCAAGTGATGCTGAAAATACTCTTGTTGAACGACCATCGGAGTGTCATCCCAATAGCAATCCAGACCTGTTTCGCCGATACCGACCACGCCTGGTCGCTCGACGAGTTCCTCAATGATGGCGAAATCGCCAGAGTCCGCTTCGCCCGCCGAATTCGGCTGAATGCCAACAACCGCATGCAAGTAACCTGGATACAAGGCCGCCAATTCACAGGCCCGGCGGCTCGTCGCAACGTCGATCCCGATCACGCCGATGCCCTCCACACCCGCCGCCTTCGCTCGCGCGACGACCTCATCAACAGAATCGTTGAATGTTTCGGAATTCAGGTGCGCGTGGGTATCGAAAAGACGTAATGTCATGCAATCATTCTTCCTCAACACCGAGCGTTTTACCGAGTAACCGTGCTCGCAAGCGATTGCCGTGGTTCGAGATGCTGCGGTCCGTTTTCAATGTCTCCACTGCCGTGGCAATGTCGCCCATGCCTTCGCTGGCACGCGCCGAGTTGTACACCGCGCCATCGTTCCAGTACGAAAGCTGTTCAGCGTCAAGCACCCGTTTGCTGAACCAGTTATGGGCGGTGTCGTAACGTCCGTCATCGTACTGCACGAGAGCCAGCCAGTAAGTGGCGGTGCGTTTGCCCAATCGCATGAACGATTGCATTTGGGTCAATTGAGCATCGTATTGTGCCGGATCAATACCGAGTTCGCGGCGGAGTCCATACTGTTTCTGCAACTCAACGTTGATCCGCAAATCGTCAATTTCAAACTCCGGTGCACGCTGGTTAAGGTAATGCGTTCTCGCCCCCTCGGTCGCCTCCAGTTCATCGTCGACAAATTGGCCCGTTAAATGCCGCAGTCGGCCTTTCACCAAATTATTGTTCTTTGAATCAACGGACTCTAACACGGCAAAGCGTGACTGATACCAAAACGAAAACGCTGGGTCACGCTCAGCAATCATCGTCATCGCTTGCGCGTAGGCTTCCGAGATCGTCGGCATCTCCCAGATCGCGGCACCCGCGATACCGGCCACGGCATCAAGTCGCTTGCCCCAGTCATCCGCATCAACCCACAGCACCATACGTCGATCACCCGTCAAACCGGACTCTAGTATCTTCATTCGTGGCGACAACGTTTCAGCGCGCACGTTCAACAACGCCACACTGGGGCTGATGTCTGTTCGCGACAACGGGTAATCGTGGAAACCCGCCACGTCCAATCGCCGCATCACGGACGCGTCGTTGCGAGCTTGGGTCAACGTCGCCACGCCCGTTTGATCGGGGCCAGGGATCGGCAATCCCAAGCGTGGTTCAAACAAAAAGATTTCTTCTCCGATCAACACACCGACGGCCCAAGGTGTGCGACTACCTGTTTCATCAGACTGGGTTGCCAACACCGCCGAAGGAATTCCTGCTTGCGTGCAGAGCTGTGTGAACACGCCGCAGCGTTGCAACCAATCACCACGGCCGCGCCATAACGCTTGATAATTGTTTTGCCGATATCCAGGGCCTTCAAACACGATGCCCGGCGGCAGCGGCGGGACTTGTAATTGTGGCGGCGAGGGTAACTGCTCCGGTTCCAAGGCCACGTTTCGGACCATCCAATCAAACAATCGCATGGCGGTTTGCAAACGGTCGATGTCGCGCGGTTCCAGTTTTAAATCGCCTGTGTTGCCCGCGCGCAAGTCCGCTAACCAGGCTTTGAACAGGGGGTCATCGCTGACAGGCGAGTCGATCCATGACAACACATGCCGATAGGTATTGGCATCGCGTAGCAAGGGCACGTCGTCGACCGTGAAATCGTCACGCATGATGACGTCCTGCAACGTTTCCGGATCCAACCAATTTTGCAGCGTTTTGGCGATCTCGGGCAGTTTCGCCGGATCTGCTTGTTCGGGCGAATTGTTCTTTGATTCGTATTCTTGTAACCACTGGTTGACGTGATAGGTGATTTGTTGCTGAGCCTTTTGCTCATTCAATAACACGTATTGATCGAGCAGCGAGACGGCGTCACCGAGGTGATCTTGCCGGGCCACCTCCTGCTTCTCGACACGTTGTTTGGAGAGAATTGCTTGCATCTTCTCGGCGTCGTTGTTGCAGCCAACGAAACAACCACACGTCGCCGTGAACAGCAGACTCCAGGAAAGCACGGTCGATCGCATCGGCAAACACAACTCTTTCAAACAAACGGATTCAATAACATCAAACGCCTGACCGCTCATACCAAAGATCACAGGCTCTCGACGGTCTCACGTAAACGCAACAAACGGTCGACCACTCCAGAAAACTGGTCCAGCGGGATCATGTTGGGCCCATCGCTGGGAGATGTTTCGGGCTGGGGGTGCGTTTCAAAAAACAGGCCATCACAACCGATCGCTACGGCTGCGCGGGCCAAAGGTTCGACCATTTCCCGATTTCCGCCTGTCGCACCCCCCAATCCTCCAGGCTGCTGCACGCTGTGGGTCGCGTCGAAGACCACGGGAGCACCGAGGGAACGCATGATCGGTATCGACTGCATATCATTGACCAACCGCCCGTAACCGAAAAACGTGCCCCGCTCGCACAACAAAATCTTGCCCTGACGGCTGTTTTCAGGTGTCGACGATGAGGATTCCGGGAAGCTGCCGCGAAGTTTGTCGACGACGTACCGCATATCCTGCGGTGACATGAATTGCCCTTTTTTTACGTTCACGGCCCGACCGGTCTTCGCGGCAGCAACGAGCAGGTCCGTTTGCCGAGCCAAAAAGGCGGGGATTTGCAGCAATTGGCAAACCTCGGCTGCCGGGGCCGCTTGCTCGGGCAAATGGATATCCGTCGTCACCGGCAATCCACTATCGGCACCAACGGCTTCGAGCAACCGTAACCCAGCCTCGATGCCTGGCCCCCGTTTGGATGACAGACTCGTTCGGTTGGCTTTGTCAAACGAAGCTTTGAAAACCACGTTCACGTCCGGTCGCTCGTTGATCTGAGCCAGTGTTTCGCCGATCTGCATAGCCAATTCGCGAGTTTGCAAGACACACGGGCCGGCGATCAAGAGCAACGGTTGACCGTCGCCGCACAAGTATTTACCAACAGAAGCTAGCATTCGAGTGTTCGGATGTTGAAAGGGGGGAAACGAGTAGATCGTTAACCATGAAAGCGACTATCTTAGGCGTCACTTGTGATTCCGTCCGCCCCCCATGTTTTCCATAGCGGAAGTCGTCAAGACTTTCGACCGCATTGGTTCACCGTAGCGGAAGTCGTCAAGACTTTCGATCAGCGAATGACGAAACTCTTGACGAGTTCCGCTACCTCAGGATTCCTTTTAACCGTTCACTTCCTATCACCATCTTTCAGCTTCCGATTCCCTCCGACGCTCATTTGCATTTCGTCACCGGACGACTTGCCGAGGTCGCGGTCCGCGCAGCGGTAGCAGAGGCAGCGGCTCGGCATCAGTTCGCACATAGTATCAGCGTCGCACCGATCACGGTCGCAGCTTTGATCACGCCGAAATGGTTGACGCGGCATTTTGAAATTCCGCCTGAGGCCACTTGTGTCGTGCTGCCGGGCTACTGCCAGGCCGCTCTCGATGATGCGATCGATGCGGTCACACCCGAGGTCACATGGCGAACTCGATTAGCGGAGATCGCGGGACTCGATCCTGAGGTAATCATCTGCGGGCCAAACGATTGCCGTGACATCAACGCGTGGATAGGCGGCAAAATTCAAGACGTCGATTTGTCACAACACTCGATCGAAATCATCGCTGAAATCAATCACGCGCCACGATTGATCATTGACGAAGTCTGTCGCATCGCCGCTGCCCTTCGCGATGATGGAGCCGATCGTATCGACGTAGGTTGCGATCCCGCGCGCGCGTGCTCTACGATCGGCCAGTACGTCGCGGCGCTTGTTGCCGACGGCCACCGCGTTAGCATCGACACGTTCGACGACAACGAAGCTCGCGCGGCAATTGAGGCAGGCGCGTCGCTGGTCCTGTCCGTCAACTCCTCCAACCGATCCGCCGCGGCAAATTGGGGCTGCGAAGTTGTTGCCATCCCCGACACTCCCGACGACCTAGCGTCACTCGATCAAACGATTGAGTTTCTCACACGTCACAACGTGCCGATGCGGCTCGATCCGATTCTCGAACCCATCGGTTCAGGTTTCGCCGTCTCGCTAATGCGTTATGCGGAAACTCGTCGTAGGTACCCCGAACTGGCGATGATGATGGGCATTGGGAATTTAACAGAACTGACGGATGTCGATTCCGCAGGCGTGAACTTTTTATTGTTAGGAATCTGTCAAGAGTTCGGCGTCGGCAGTGTGCTGACGACACAGGTGATCAACTGGGCACGCTCGTCGATCAAAGAATGCGACATCGCTCGCCGCTTAGTTCATCACAGTGTCACCAACGGCATCCCGCCAAAGCGATTGTCCGATCAACTCGTGATGCTGCGTGACGCCAAACTTAGACCTCACTCGCCCGAAACGCTCGCGGCATTGGCGGCTGGCATCCGTGACAACAACTACCGAATCATCGCTCAAGACGGAGTGATTCATTTAATCAGTGCTGACGTGCATCTGACCGGTGACGAACCCTTCACGATGATGAGCGAATTGTTGAGCATGAAGCAATCCCGAAACGTCGACGTCTCGCACGCTTTTTACCTCGGTTTTGAATTGGCCAAAGCCAAGATCGCGGCCCAGCTCGGTAAGCAATACGAGCAAGACCAAACATTGCATTGGGGGCATCTCACTCAACAAGAACACCGACACCGGATTCCGCGAACGAAGCCAAAACCGCGTCAGTAAAGTTACGCGTTTACCGCTTAAACCCCGATCCCACCTGCTGTCATCCAAAACCCGCCGCGGGTGTGATCAAACCTCGGTTTTGTGCCACGAGCGGATTCATCAAAGCCCGCTTCGACCGACCAGACCTCGTGACCAGCCACCAACGTTCGCACTGGCCAGCCCGTTAACGTTTCACCTTGCCAAGGACTCCAGCGTGATTTCGTGTGCTGCTCTTCGTCTCGGATCGTACGTTTCGCATTCAAATCAATCAGCACCAAATCCGCATCGTAACCTTCTGCGATCCGGCCTTTGCCCGTGACGCCCCACACCCGTGCTGGCGCGTCGCTCATCCAATGGGCAATCTGCGGTAGCGTGACTCGCCCGCCGTGGACTTCGTTGAGCATCAGCGCGAGTGAATTCTCGACGGCCGGTAATCCTGACGGGCTAGCGGGATAGGGCTGTGATTTCTCTTCGAGCGTGTGTGGCGCATGATCGGTTGCGATGACTTGAATCACATCGTCCAACAACGCTTGCCACAAGCCCGCGTTGTCTGCTGCTGTCTTGAGAGATGGATTCATTTGAATGCGACTACCCAAACGTGGGTAATCATCGACGTTGAAAAACACGTGATGCAAACAGATTTCGGCGGTTAAGTAAGGCGATGGGTTTTGCAGATAAATCAATTCAGCCGCCGTCGAAACATGCAGCACATGGAATCGATGCTGATACCGGCGAGCTAAATCCGTTGCTCGCTTGGTCGCAATCATCGCAGCCTGTTCGTCACGGATGCGCGAGTGATCAGCGAGATTATGTGTGTCCCCAATTCGATCCGCGTTGGCGCGGACCGTCGTTTCGTCTTCGCAGTGAGCACAGATTGGGAGCGTTGTTTCGGCAAAGATACGCTCGAGTGCCTCCTGCTCATCGACGAGCAAATTGCCAGTGCTGCTGCCAATGAAAATTTTGATTCCTGGAACATTCGTTGCCCTAGCAAGTTCCGCGGCGTTGTCAGGCGTGGCCCCAATATAGAAGCCATAGTTCACCAAAGACCTGCTCGCGGCGAGTCGCTCTTTTGCGCGGACGCCTTCGACCGTGATCGCAGGTGGTTTGGTGTTCGGCCTTTCTAAGAACGAGGTCACGCCACCAGCGGCACACGCGTGACTGGCCGTCGTCAGATCCTCTTTGTGCGTTAACCCTGGTTCACGAAAGTGAACTTGATCGTCGATCACGCCAGGCAGCAGATGCAAGCCTTCCGCCTCAATGATGCCGTCACAGGCTGCGGTCGGGGAAGCGTCCACGTCTATAATTTTTCCATCACCGACGAGCAGGTTGCCCAATCGAACTGTACCGGATGCCGATTTTAATCCGTCGCCCGGCAAAACGATCGAGGCATTGCGAATCAATATGCGTGACATACGTGCGGGACTCCAGCGAACGTGAGGAAATCAATTGCCCGCTAAGGTAGCACTACTGCGCCGCCCACTGAATCCCTCGCACCAACAAGGCGAGAAATGCCTCGTCCTCAAACGTCTCGCGCGAGTGTCCGTAAGTCGTCCCAAAGACGCGAGCCTTGCCATACTGATTCGTCCATACAACAGCGTGTGACTCACCGGTGTTTTGACTCTTGGACGTCGCCAGTACGGTCGTGTTGGGCCAGACTTTTTCGATCACGTACAGCTCATCCATAGGTGTCGTATAGGGTTCGGGGAACTCTTTCATGATCGGATGTTCGGCTGCTGCAATCTCCACACCGTAGCGGGCTTGATGTTCATGTCGCCGGCTGGTTACGCCGAGGAACTCACGCCAATCGTCGATCTTGGCATCGCGGTAAGTGTGCATGGCACAGTGAATCACGACGGCGGGAACGCCCGCGTGGTGCGCCGATGTGATGCGGCGGATGTACTCGGGATCGGTGGTCGAAGCAAAGCACTCATTGTGAACAACAACATCGAATCCCTTGGCCCAGTCTGCGGATTGATAGAAATCAATCTTGGCGGCGGTTCCCGTGCCGCCTTCGGAGACAACCGTCCAGACCGCTTTAACACCCGCCTTCACGGCCGCCAATTGCAACGACTTGGCCTGAAAGTCGTAATCGTGACAGCAACCGCTCGTGATCAACAAAATGTTGAGCGTTTCGTCAGTAGTCGCATCAGCAGTGGATGCAGTTGTTGTTTCGTTAGCGACGGTGGGCAACGCGATGCCGAGCGCAAGAACGATCGGTGCGAAGAAAGCGAGCGAGAGAAAGTGAAGGTTCATCAGTTTTTTCGATTGAGAGAAAGAGCAGTCGTGATCGTTCGGTTTATACCGCTCAGTTGTTCTCTTGCAGCTCGACCGTGTCCATTACCTTCGTATTGCGCTCGACCGCGAACACGGTCGTCCGTTGACGCAGACCATCGCGGGTTTCAGCGGTGATGGGTAGCACCTGACGTTTGTCAGGGAACTCCAATCGCAACGTGAAGGCACCGTCTTTTTGAAGTTTGACTGGATGTCCCGAAACCATCACTGAGGCGGTTGGATCGGTTTTTCCAAACACGATCAATTCGGCTTCGACATCTAATCGCAGTTTCGTTTGACGTAGCAGCGAAGGGTCACCCGTCATACTGCCCGAGTCGACGGCGTGGGGCATGCGTCGTTGCAGTCGCTCTTCGAACGCTTCACGCAAGTCACCGCTGCCGGAATCCAACCCACCGCTAAGGGCGTAGATGCGTTCGTAATCTTCAGCGATGTCTTGCCAATGCTCGTCGAGTCGTTCGCAATCACCAGGGACGGGTGTTTCGATGACGTTACTGCGGCACAGGCTATGGAATGCGCCGTTGCCAGCGAGATAACCGAGAGCCACGCGATAGCGAGACGGCGGATCTTGGACGTCGATGTACCACGTGCTGACGCCACCGTGGACTGAAATGTCACGCGAGATGGTTTCGGCGCGGTTCGAGGAGACGTCACCTACCGATAAGAGCCGCAGGGTAGGCACAGCACCGTGCCACTGTTCGGCGAGCGCCGATTGTGCACGCTGCACGCTGCTCTGAGTGATCTCCCAACTAGCTTGCAACCAGTACGAATCACGCACCAGTAGCACAATTCGGTCACGGTGCGGGGCAGTGGTGCGATGACGCTCAGATCCGGCGGAAACGGCTGATCCGGCGACCAACGTGCTGGTCGAAAGGTCTTTGTGTTTTTGCACCAACTCGCGTCGACGTCGCATCTCAGCACGAATTTGTAGCGTTTTGGCCGAAACCTTCGGTTCACTTAATTCGGCGAGCGGTGCGTCGTTTCGCGAGACCACTTTCCGCTGTTTCGTACGCACGACCGAACCACCGGATTTGACTGGTCGAGATTCTGCGGCGGGACTGGCTGCGGAGGCCACCGACGGTAAGGCTGGTGCCGACGACTTTTTCGCGGAAATCGCCTTGGAACTGCTCGTTGCCGAGGAGCGGGGAGCTGTTGCCGCAGAGCGTGAGGCTGTTGGTGAAGTGGATTTCGGCTTGCTGACGGGAACCCCTGAAGCTCTTTTGGCCTTCACCGTTTTGGCCTTTTCGTGCGTTTTGGTTGACGCGGCCGATTGTCGCCGGAGTCGACTCTGGACTTTCTTGATCTCGCTAACCAAATCGTCTTTTCGCATCGAATGCCAACCGGCAACACCGTAATTTTTGGCAAGTTCGGCAAGTTCGCGGCGCGTTTGGGAGCTGAGGTCAGCGTTGGTGATCATGGTGATTCCTTCGTCGAAACAACCTGAATCTGTTGCTCAGGGAATGTGCAAAATTTGATTGCTAGCAAACCCATCTTACGATCAAACCCTAAAAAAGGGGGATAATCGAGCCAAAAACCGAGATTACCCCGAAAGGTTCCGGTAATGGGGGAATTCGCTGCCCAAGCATTATGGCAAGGGACCACCGAAGGTTCTAGGGCTTGACGGTTAAATTGTTCAATTCCATCAAAAAAGGGCCTCCCATCGTTTGTTATCGCCCGAACTTTCGGCAAGGTCAGCGTAGACAGTCAGGATGATTGCCGTTGTTTTGGTAAGATACGCTGCTAGCGAGTTTCGCCCCCGCGACTGTGTCGCCGCGTTCGTTCCGAGAGTTTTTTTAATGGCTGATGAATCCCTGCCTCCTGAGCCTGAGCCTGGCACCCCTACCCAACCGCCACGTAAGGCTAGGCACGCTAGCCCCCCGAGTGATCAAGCGGTGGGTGAACGCCAAGCGATGATGCGACTGGCGTCCGCGGGCTTTGAACTGGCCAGTTTCTCATTGCTCCTGGGCGGAGGCGGTTATCTGGTTGATCGCTGGCTGGGAAATATCACCCCGTATGTTGCCATCGCAGGATTGTTGGTGGGATTCTCGCTGGGTTTCTATCGCTTGATTATCCTAGCTAGCAAAATGAACTGAGCTGGCAGGCGAGTTGTATTCCAAGTTACTTCTGTATTCCTGGTTACTTACTGCGCGATCACCGCCGAATCGACTACGCTACTGCATCCTGCACCGCATGCTGGCTTGGCACCTTGTCATCTGCTTTTCCTATTTTCTTTTCGCTTCACTCAGTCCCCGATCACCATGTCACACGGTAAACCTGCCAAAGCCGCCCCCGCGTCGCCGGGCCGCGATATGTCGCCCGAAGCGGTCGCGGCTCGACTCAAAAGCTCGCTGCTGCAAGAAAAGAAAGAACTCGAAGTCGACAAGATTTTCCGTGCTCTCGTCAAACTCGAAGGCTCCGACTTGCACCTGAAAGTCAATCAGCCGCCGATGGTCCGTGTGAAAGGCGAGCTCAAACCGCTCAACCGTGGCCCCATCGAGGCCGAGGAGATGGTGCGGTTGCTGTTGCCGATGATGGATGATCGCAACCTGATTATTTTCGAGGAAGAAGGCGGTGCTGACTTTTCCTATCAGTGCCAAGTCGATGGGGTTCGCTGGCGATTCCGGATCAACATGCTCAAATCGCTGGGCAATATCGGTTTGGTCGCGCGGCGGATCAGTAACTTCATCCCCGACTTTCGCGGCTTGTTCTTGCCCGATTCGATCGAAAACCTCTGCCACTACGACCAAGGCATGGTGCTGCTGGCGGGCGTGACGGGGTCAGGAAAAAGTACCACGATCGGTTCGATGCTGAATTACATCAACAGCATCTATCGCAAACACATCCTCACGCTCGAAGACCCGATTGAGTTTATCTTCACCGAAGACAAGGCGCTGATCAATCAACGTGAGATCGGCCAAGACGTCTTGAACTTTTCGGTCGGAATGAAACACGCGGTGCGGGAAGATCCCGATATCATTCTCGTCGGCGAGCTTCGTGACGAGGAAACGTTCATGACGGCGATTCACGCGGCGGAGACGGGGCACTTGGTCTTCGGTACGATTCACGCGGCGAGTGCGTCGACCTGCATCGGCCGGATCTTGGACTTGTTCCCGCAAGACATGCACCGGGCAATTCGCAGCGCGATCGCGTTCAACATGAAAGGCATCGTCGCTCAGAAACTGCTCAAGAGCATCCGCCCCGGTGTCTCGCGGGTGCCCACGTGCGAGGTGATGACGTTCACGCCGATGATTCGTAAACTCGTGCTCGAAGGACATGACAACAAACTGCCCGATGCGATTCGGATCGGTGCCGAAGATGGCATGCAGGATTTCACGATGAGCCTCAAGCAATTGATTGATGACGATTTGATTGATCGTCCAACCGCGTTCGCTGTCGCTCCTAACAAAGACCAACTCAAGATGACGCTCAAAGGCATCGACGTCAAAGCACCAGGGATTATTTAAGTGGCCGAAGCACCAGAAGAAATTCAATTATGGCAAACCGTTGCACCGGTTGAATATGTCCCTCGACTCAAATCGCGAACAGACGCCCAAGCGCTGCTGATCAGCACGCGGCAAGGTCCCGGCTATCTGATCGCAGGCGGACAATTAGGGCACGCGATCCAGTCACGGGCGACGCACGTGTTGATGGATTTTTCCCAGAACGCATGTGCGATTCGTTATCAGATCGACGGGAACTGGGAACAGTTGCCGCCGCTGGATCGCGAGAGTGGCGATGCGATGCTGTACGCGATCAAACAACTCTGTTTGATGAACCCCGCCGATCGTCGTGGTTCGCAAAAAGGGACGCTGGGGCTGAAGGTCGCCAGAGACAAATTTGATCTATCGGTGCAATCGCAAGGCGTGCCGACTGGCGAACGTGTGATCTGCCGGATTGAGACCGAGACGATCCCTTTTAAGACACTCGCCGACCTCGGCATGCGCGACAAGATGATCGAGCAGTTCAAAGAACAACTCAATTCGCATGGTAACGTGGTGTTGATCACGGCGAAGAAAGGCGAAGGCGTGAGCACCTTGTGGACGGTCGCCATCAACGCGGCAGACCGTTTGATCCGTGACTTTCAATCGTTTGAACCAGCCGAAACACCGGAGAAAGACATTATCAACATCACCAACAACTTGTACGGTGGCGACACTGGCAAGACGGAACTGGAAGTTGTCCAGCGAATGGTGTTGCGGGAACCCGATGTGTTGATGTTCCCAGTTCCAGCCAGTCCCGAAGCGATGCAAATTTGCATGGAAAAGGTATTCGAGGAAGATCGCCAAGTGATCGCCCGCGCGGCTGCCGAGAGTGCGATTTCGGCGTTGCTGACGTTCATCGGACGATATCCCGACAGCCGTGCGATGATCATTGAAAAAATCGGCGCGGTGTTGCATCAACGGTTGATTCGCCGGTTGTGTGATAATTGCAAAGTCGGGTTTGAACCGCCACCACAATTACTCGCGCAACTCGGCATCCCTGTCGGTCGCGTGCCGGTGATGTTTCAACCGTTCTTCCCGCCTCCGATCGAACAGCAAGTCGATGAGCAAGGTCGGCCAGCACCGATCACGCCCTGCCATGTGTGTGGCGGACGCGGCTACTTTGGTCGGATCGGCGTGTTTGAATTATTGCGACCAGGGCCTGCGTTCCGCGCGGCGCTGGCGAAAACCAACGACGCCACCCAACTCATGGCGATCGCGCAGTCGGAAGGGCATCGTGGCATCCAAGCCGAATCGGTGCTGGCGATTGCCCGTGGTTTGACCAGCCTCGATGAACTCAAACGAGCTTTCTCGGGCGGTTAACTCAATGCGAGATTCATTTTTCTGAAATCTCCACGGACGCCGTGACCAAACGTGTCACGGGGGTCGCGAAGAATGTTTGCAGTTCCAGGGCGTGTCGCCCATCACCTGAATTGCAAGGATTTTCCGATGACTCAATTGTCTCTTTTCGCCGATCTGACCAACTCACGGCCGACCAATCCAACCGTGGTTGTCCCCGTGATTGCTAAGAAAAACGCAGTTTCCACTCAAAAACCGGCTCCAGTCGTAAAAGCCGAGCAAGACAGTTTATTGCGTCTGGCTGAGCTGATCCGGGATGGACGTGCCCAAATGGAAGCTCGCACGCAGTCCCGCAGTCGCCCGATCCAGTCCATCGGCGAACTCGCCCAAGCGGTGCTGCAACGTCACGACCTGGTCGCCCGCCGTCGTGCCAAAGCCGTCCAGCAAGCCGCCCTGACGGAAAATCAAACCAGCTCGCCCGCCTTGACTTGCCTGCCCGTCGTGGGATTGGCCCAAACCCCGAGCGAAGTTCATGTGGCTTCGTGATTGAGCCGAAAAGAGTGACTGGGCCGAAAACAGCAGCGGGTCGCGCCTAAAAAGTGGTTTTACCGGCTTATTTTGTCAGCTCATCAACCGCATCGGGCTGGGCCGTTTTCGCGGCAGGTTCCTTGGCAGCGGATTGCTGGCTGGCGTCGACTTTTCGCAGTTTCGCTTTTTCACGCTTGCGGCCTCGCCACACCGTCCACACCGCCCCCAACAGGAAACTGACCACCGACGTCGCCAGCAACACCAGCGACAACGGGTACTGTCCACTAAAAACCAGCAAGTTAAGCGGCACGTCATCGTGGTTTTTAAACGCCACCACGATCAACAGCAAAACCACGGTTAGAAACGAGAAATAGCGGATTTTTTGCAACATGATGACCAACGAAACAAACAAAAAAGGATTTGCTAGCAAAGGCTGTTAGCAGCATAATCGGGGATCACGAACTCGCCCGCTTCCCGATCGTTCCCGAGACAACCGCCAGCTAGGACGCTCGCCATGCCCGGATTGAAACCACCACTTGCGAAACCAACCATCCAGCAAACGTTCGCGTTTTGGCAGGTTGCGGATGAACAACCCAGCCCAGAATGTAGCCGCAGTGGTCGTGGTCGCGACACCCAGGCGTCCGGTTTTCCTAAGCCGACAGTGCTAGCTGCGGGTTTTCCTGAGTCGACGGCGCTAGCCGCGGGCTCCAACGCAACAGACGTCGCGGAACCCGCAACTGCCGCCACCAGCCAAATTTCCGATCGTCAATCCTTGATGGCCAATTTGCGGGATCGGGCAGCCGCGATCTCCGCTGGCCCTGCGATGAATTCACTGCAACAGTTTTCCACGGGTTGCTCACACCTGGACACTTGGTTGCCCGGTGGCGGTTTGAAACGAGGCGAATTGTGCGAGTGGGTCGGGGGGCACGACGCCTGTGGCGCGTCGACCTTGTCGATGCTGGCCGCCGCCGCCAGCATGCGAGAAACGAACGACTCCACTCAAAATCAGTCAGCGCAGACTGATTCATCGCATAGCGGGCCGATCATCGTCGTTGATCCTTGCGAAACATTTCATGCCGCTGGCGCGATCGCTTGCGGGATCGCTCCCGAACGGATCGTGGTTTGTCGTGGCGGTTGTCGTCGCGACAGCGTCTGGGCGATCGACCAAGCGTTACGCTGTGCCTCCGTGGCCGTGGTCTGGGCAGCACTGCCTTGGAACCTCAACGATCGCGATGCCCGGCGCTTGCAACTCGCCGCTGAGATCGGACGCACGCCAGGACTGTTTGTGTTACCCGCCACAGCTCGCAAGCGTCCCTCGTTCGCAGCCGTGCGGTGGCATGTCAGTTCCGTGGCCGTGGACGCCACGCGATTGTCCGCCGACCAACGTGCTCGCGCAGGCTTACCGCTGCGTCCACCGCTGGACCTGCGTGTGCTGCGTGTGAGTTTAGACCGCGCCAGGAAACTCGATCGCACCAGCGGCCAATCCCAACACACAACCTATCTCGCTATCGCCCCCGACGCACGACTGTATGCACTGGCTCCGGCTGCCGTCGCAGGGCTGCTGAAACCCATTGCCCCATTGCCACAACCCGTTGCTGGGCTGCACAGCACTCTCACCTCCCATCACACACCCGCAAGGATTCGACATGAAGCGGTTGCTGTGCCTTTGGCTGCCCGATTGGCCGATCCAACGTCGGCGAATGTTGGCCACGACGCCAACCGCCGCGTCGGCTGAACCACTCTCGACAACGACGTCTTCCACAACGCTCCAACCCGTCGTGCTCTGGCACGCCGATCCGCGACGCGGCCGCGTCGTCGCAGCGGCTTGCCCCCGCGCGATTCGTGGTGGCGTGCGATTAGGCATGCCACTGGCGCAAGCCACCGATCTGGCCGCGATGACCGGTGCAGTGCTCGAACCCTATGACCGTGACGCTGACCGGCAAGCCTTGCAATCGCTCGCGATTGAATTGCAAACTCACCTCAGCCCGCAAACCGCCGTCGAGTCACTGCAGCGATTCAAATGGGCTGGTCGACATCGCCACGATCCTGAATCCATTCTCGCCGAAATACAAGGGGTCACGCATCTTTTCGCAGGCCATGATGCTCGCCAAGGTGAACTCGGTTTACTCTCAGCGGCTGCGAAAATTCTTGGCAACCGAAATTTGATCGCGCGGATGGCCATCGCCGATACCCTCGGGACCGCTTGGGCATTGGCTAACCATGCCGTTTCCCAATCGCAAGTGATCACAGCTGAGAACAAACATAAAAACAGCGAGCATGACAACAGGGACACTCATCAATTTTTCATCGCTCCGCCTGGCGGCTGTATCGCGGCTCTGCAAACACTTCCCTGCGCTGCCTTGCGATTGCACCCCGACGTCATCCACACGCTCGATCGGCTCGGCGTCAGCACCATCGGCAAACTACTGCAACTACCGCGCGACGGACTGGCCACACGACTGGGTACGCCGCTCTGTGATCGCATCGCCGAAGCAACGGGCGAAGTCGAGGAATCCATCATTGCTATCGCCAGCCAGTGTGAACACGCCGCCACGCTCGAACTGGAATACCCTACCGACGCGATCGACTTGCTGGCCGATCGCATCGCTCGCTTGATCCACGACGCGACCGCAGGTTTGCATCCGCTCAAACGCGGTGTGCTACGGCTGCAATGCCGCCTCGAATTCTCGCAACATCCACCGCTCGTATTAGAAACAGGCTTATTCGCGCCGACGCTCGATGGATCGTATTTAACAAGTTTGATGATCGGTGCACTCGAAGCCAGTCGCTTGGTTTCGGAAGTCACACGTATCAGTCTCGGTGTGTTGCAACACGCTGCTTTGTCGAGTCGTCAACCATCCATCTTTGGTCCCGACTTCACCGCCTCGGCGCACGATGACTGGACCCTGCAAACCGAAGCGGCGCGTTTGATCGACGCACTCTCGGGACGACTCGGCGAGGAAGCGGTGCGAGGCGTGCGGGTCAGCGACGATCCCTTGCCTGAAAACGCGATCGTTGATTTCCCGATGACGGCGCATCGTTTGAAAACACAAACCAAAAAAGCCCAACGCAACTCCCGAGCGTTAACGGCAAAGCAACAAGCCGCTGCCGCAGCGGACGCTTTCGACGTTGCCTCACCAGCGAGTTCCCCACGCACACTCGGTTTCGGCCACGGCCCACAAACCACCGACCTCGGCCGTCGTCCCATCGAGCTACTCAAGAAACCGCTACCGATCACACCAGTTGCAGTCACATGTGAGCGAACGGCACACGGGAGTGTGCCTGCTACTATAAATTCACTACCCGATCACTTTCGCATCCGCGGCCAGCTCGAACGAGTGACGCGGCACTGGGGTCCCGAACGCATCGAAACCCGTTGGTGGAGCGGCCCGCTGATCCGTCGTGACTACTACCGCATCGAACTAGAAAACGGTTCACGATTATGGATCTACTGCGACCTAGGCGACGGCACGCCTACCGCCACCGAGCAAGCAAAAACATGGTTCATGCACGGTAGTTTCGCCTGATGGAAAACGTGCTCCATGTCAGTACGCCGAACGATTGAAAAACGCAACCGTGAAGTTTCATCAAACACGTTTACGTCACAGCAGTGTGGAATCAGCGATCGGTGCTTTGCAACGTGGCGATGGCTTGAGCGTTGTCGCGATCGCAGTGAGATCGGGTTTGAACGAAACACTTACCAATCGAGCCATGTTCTCCGTTCAAGCCGACAAACAGCGAAATCTTCAGAGTACTCAAGGGAAACGAACTTCGCCAATTTCTCGCACTCGTGCAATTTTCCGGACAGACAAGAGTTAAATTCAAATAACGTCAACAATCACTTTGCGGCGACAAGAGATTCGCCAAATCAAATCCCACGATTTCGCCGCTCGCGTGTATTGGGTTGTTATGGCGACGGGTAGGGATGGCGAACGACTCGCCAATCGAAACCGGTGCCGCACTTCTTCAGAGTACTGGCCGAAGCCGTGCCGAGCAAAAATGTACAGTCAATCCCATGCTCTGGATCCGTCATTTCTTAGATCGCTAAAGGCCGTCACTTTTCGCCTTCGCGTCATTTCGTAAGAGTTAACGTCGCGAAGTGACATCCTCCGATTGGCCTGTTCCTCCGATTGTCCGAGAGGACACGCGGGTAGTTCACGTCAGCCGAACTCATTAACATGTTGAAGTAGATCCGCTTTTTTCATCACTAACAATCATCCGGTGTGTCCATGGCATTGCGCATCAAATGTCCGTGCAGCCAATTGCTGACGGTGCAAGACAATGCTGCTGGAAAACATGTTCGATGTCCGAAATGCCAGAATCTGCTGCAGGTTCCCGGCGGGGCACCCGGCAGTGCTGGGACGCCTCCGCCAGCAGTAAACGCACCGACGGTGAGCACGGATCCGTTTGCGGAACTTCCCAGTAGTTCGCCTCAGCCGCCCATGCCCACCAGACGCATGCCGACTGGTCAATCAACACACACACGTAAACCAGCATCACGCCGACCGACGCAATCGGGAATCAGCAAACCGATCGTTAGTTCCGTCGTTGCAATCGTCTTGCTCGGTTTGCTTTCGATTGGGGGCTGGGTGGCATGGCGCGTGGTGGGTCCGTTGCTGATTGCGAGTTCGGATGATGTTTCCGTCGACTTTGAACCGTTGTCAGCGGTTGCCAATGATCTTTCCGGGTCAACCGGCACGAGAAGTGGCGATTCGTCCAACTCTGCGGATCCGAGTGGATCGCCTGGGGCTCACGTGAGCACACCGCTACAAGGACGCAACACCACCGAGACAGCCATGCTAGAAATGGCGAAAACGTTCGTTGAGCTAGCGAAAGCGAATAAGCATCAGGCCGCAGTCGACATGATCGATGTCAAGCTTTTTCACAGCCGTTTATACAGCAAACGCGGTTCCTATTTAGCAATGACGAAAGACATTCCCGCAAACAAGCTGTTGAAGAACTACGGCCGATATGCGCTCGATGGTACCGCGATCGGTGGCAAGCGAAATTGGCGAGTGGTCGGAGTCTCCGAATTCGAGGGACAGCCGGGGGTTGTGCTGAGTTATTATGCCGAGCCACGCACGGCACGACAGATACTCGAAAAACAGTCCGTTTTTGAACGTTTGGTGCCACTGCTCGATTATGACAAGTTTGCTGAAGTCGCCACCGGCGGGTTCAGCAAACACGATCTAGGAACTTCGTTAAACGATCAACTGGAGTTATCGTCTCATGCGATCAAGGATACGTTCCCCATTCGCGCGGGCTACATGATGTTAATCATGGATTGCCAAGAGCCGACGCCACGCTTGATCGATCTCGTCAACGTGTTAGGGAATGCCCCACTGAGTCGCACGGGATCGTTTGTATTTATGGATGATTATATAACGATGGGTGGTTCTTTTGCCGAGCGCGAGACCTTTGGCACGCAACGCGAAGACGCCACCATCTACGGCTTGTCACCCGCCGTACACAGTATCGCGTGGCCAAAGGGCAACGAAGACGCGAAACGACGCGCCGAAGCAGAGATGGCGGCCATTAAAGAAGCTCGCGAAAACGGACGTGCGGTAAAATTGGCGAACCTCATGGATATGATCAAGCATCCGTCGCCATCGCTCAACAGCGCGCGGAATGAGTTCCGAAACGCTTTTCCGGGTGATTTGGGATTTGAAATGGGTTTAGTGTTTTTCTATATGGGGCAGGAGACGCCACGATTCCCAGAGATCCACGACGCATTGATCAACGAGGCGACCCAGGCTTTGTTCACAAAGTACGGCGATCCGTTTTTTTTGTATGTTCAAGGTCTCAACGCGTCGCAGAACGGGCGTGAAGTTGAGGCGGATGCTACATTCACACGTTGCACAAAACTTGGGTTTGAAACGACAGATCTCTATCAGCAGAAAATCGAAACAGCAATCGACTCCGGTGACACGTCAAAACTGATCGCGGCGATCAAAAATCTCAGCAACTATTGGCAACGCGATGGTGGAGCAATTGATAGCATCGCCTTACAGGGATTTAAATCACGCTGGGAACGTTTTGAACAGTCGCTAAATCCCGAGCCTACCGAAGCGGAAAAGCAACTCGACGAACAAATAAAGATTCGGGACGAAAACCGACGTCGGGGCGCGCAGCCGTTCGGTGATCGCGGACGGCCAAGCAGCTCAGGTGGTGAAGCTATGCCACCGGAGGACCCGAGTGAATTCCGTGGCCGGCCGGG
>JBGSMN010000222.1:0-54904 GCA_041740155.1 Rhodopirellula sp. | reverse complement strand
TGACAGGCTGGAAGCCTATCCCACTTAGGTTACTCGCATTTTTTAGCTGTTCGCGGCTTCTTTCTCGGCCAGTTTCAGATCGCACTCGATCATCAGCTCCGCAAGTTCTTTGCAGCTCGTAGTCGGTTCCCAGCCGAGTTTTTCTTTGGCTTTGGAGTAGTCACCCAGCAACAGGTCGACTTCGGCAGGTCGAAAGTAACGAGGATCGATCTCGACGTATTGGTTCCAATCCAAATCAAGTGCACCGAAGGAGTAGTCTAGGAAGGTGCGGATGGTTTGGGTTTCGCCGGTGGCGAGGACGAAATCGTCGGGTTCGTCGTGCTGGAGCATTCGCCACATGCCTTCGACGTAATCTTTGGCATAGCCCCAGTCGCGTTTGGCGTCGAGGTTGCCTAGATAAAGTTTCTGTTGCAAACCGAGCTTGATCCGGGTAGCCGCTCGGGTGATTTTACGAGTGACGAAGGTTTCTCCACGGCGGGGGGATTCATGATTGAATAAGATCCCATTGCTAGCGAACAGACCATAGGATTTGCGATAGTTCACGGTTTGGTGGAACGCGTAAACTTTCGCACATGCATAAGGACTTTGTGGGCTGAACGGAGTCGTTTCCCGTTGGGGTGTCTCGACGACTTCGCCAAACATTTCGCTACTGCTGGCTTGGTAGACCCGGGTCGGTTTGGATTTATTGAGCTGGCGAGCTGCTTCGAGCACGTTGAGCGCTCCGATCCCGGTCGCTTGAGCGGTGTAGGCAGGGGCATCAAAGGAGACACGCACGTGAGATTGAGCACCGAGATTGTAGATCTCGTCGGGCTGGCAATCGAGGACCAGATTGGTGAGGTTTTGGCCGTCGGTGAGGTCACCGTAGTGCAAGAATAGCCGCGTGCCTGCTTCATGCGGATCGCGATAGATATGATCGATCCGATCCGTATTGAACGTGCTGCTGCGGCGGACGACGCCATGCACTGTGTAGCCTTTGTCGAGCAATAGCTCGGTTAAATAGGAGCCGTCTTGTCCGGTGATGCCCGTGATGAGTGCGATTTTTGTCATTGGTTTAGCTGCTAGCGATGAGCGTTTTGCTACTAGCGTTTGTGAGAGTAGGAAGGTTCGTGGATGATGAGAGTGAGTTGATTTAAGCAACAGTCCATGTGTTTTCAGTTTTCTTGATAACCGTGGCTAACGCCAAAACGGCTAATCTTGCATGGTAACCGTGGCTAGCGCCAAAACGGCTAATCCTACTGAGGTTACTTAGGCGGTGCGGAGCGACGCGGATGCTTGTCGTTCGAGGAAATCCTGATAGGTGCTTTTCAGGCCTTCGTCTAGGGTGATAGTGGGTTGCCAGAGCGTCGACTGAATTCGGGAAATATCGGTGCGTTTCAGGGGGGTGCCGTCCGGTTTTGACGGGTCTTGGACGATCTCGCCACAGTACCCGATCACGTTCGCTATTTTCTGAGCCAACTCGCTGATCGAGATGTCCGTTCCGGTGCCCACGTTCACCCAATCAGGTGGGTCGGTGATCCCAATCAGATGCAGCGTGGCGATTGCGACGTCATCCACATGCAGGAATTCACGGCGAGGCGTGCCGGTGCCCCAGACGGTTACCGATGGAGCGTGCTCTCGTTTGGCGGCGTCGATGCGGCGGATCAACCCAGGGATCACGTGTGAATTTTCAGGGTGGTAGTTGTCACCGGGGCCATACAGGTTGGTGGGCATGGCAGAGTGGAACAGCACGCCGTATTGTTGCCGGTAGTACTGGCATAGTTTCAATCCCATGATTTTTGCCAACGCGTAGGCTTCGTTGGTGCTCTCCAGCGGGCTGGTCAGCAGCGAATGTTCGGGGATCGGTTGTGGGGCGTTTCGCGGATAGATGCAGGTGCTGCCGAGGAACAAGAATCGCTTGACGCGGGTCTGGTAAGCGGCATGGATGGCATTCATGGCCATCATGGTGTTTTCGTAGCCAAACTCAGCGGGGAACGTGGCATTGGCGTGAATCCCGCCGACTTTCGCGGCCGCAAAGAGCACGCAATCGGGCCGCTCTTGGGCAAAAAAGTCCTCGACGTCGGCTTGACGATTGAGATCCAACTGATCGCGAGAACGCGTGATCACTTGGGAGCTGGGCGAAACCTCGGCAAGTCTACGCAGCAACGCGCTACCGACCATGCCGCGATGACCGGCCACGAAGATTTTTTCAAATGGCAGGGCGGCTAACATGGGGCGGAAGGGGCCTTGTTGAGTTGTTGTTTTTTGAAAAAAGCCAGGTCGCTGTCGACCATGTTTTGCGCGAGTGCTTGGCAGTTCAAGGATGATTTCCAACCTAGGACATCGGCGGCTTTGGCAGGATTGCCGCACAAATCGGCGACATCCGTAGGACGCATGTATTTCGCATCCGTGACGACTGATTGACGCCAATCCAGCCCCACGTGCCCGAACGAAAAGTCGAGAAAGTCTTCGATACTATGCGTGACACCGGTGGCCAATACATAGTCGTCGGGAGCGGGGTGCTGCAACATCATCCACATCGCCTGGACGTAATCTCGGGCGTGCCCCCAATCGCGGCGGGAATCCAACGCACCGAGCCGCAGTTGATCTTGCAATCCCAAGGAAATCGCAGCGGCCGCTCGCGTGATTTTGCGAGTTACGAACGATTCGCCCCGGCGTGGTGATTCGTGGTTGTAGCAGATCGCGTTACAGGCAAAACAACCAAACGATTCACGGTACACCTGAACCATCTGCGTCGCAAACGCCTTGGCGACCCCGTAAGGCGTAACGGGCCGCATCGGCGTCGACTCGTTTTGCGGCGAAGAATCTGGTCGACCGAAAATCTCGCTGCTGCTGATGTGCAGTAGTTTCGGCTGTTTTTCGAGGTCGCGAAGGATTTCGAGCAGTTTCAACGTGCCCATCGCGGTGAACTGGCACGTGGACTCGGGGATCTCAAAGCTGGCTCCAACGTGGCTCTGGCCAGCCAAGTGATACAGCTCGTCGGGCTGGGTTTTGACTAACACGCGGCGAATAGTCGTGGCATCATCTAAATCCGCGTAGTGCAGAAACAACTTCTTGTTATAGACGTTTTTGTTGTCAAACAGCGGGTCGAGCCGTGAACGGACCGTGTTGCTGGTCCGCCGCACCAACCCATGGACGGTGTAGCCTTTCTCTAGCAGCAGCTCGGTTAGATACGAGCCGTCTTGGCCAGTGATGCCGGTGATCAATGCTGTTTTGGAATTCATGCGGCTTTTTAGTTGCTAGTTGCTAGTTGCTAGTTGTTGAATGTTAGTGGGGCCCACCCATTGCAGCGGGCTTTCGGTGGACCGATATTAGTCACCCAACGGCGATGATTTTGCCGTTTGACGTTTGTAGCAGCTTGTTCCGTGATTTACCTCCCTCCTACCACCCAAAAAATCGTCATGACCGCATTTTCCGATATCCCGGTAATTCAATACGAAGGCCCGCAAAGTAACAATCCGCTGGCGTTTCGTTGGTATAACCCCGACGAGATGGTCGAGGGCAAGTCGATGCGCGAGCACTTGCGATTCAGCATCGTGTATTGGCACACGTTCCGCGGCACGGGTGCGGATCCGTTCGGCCCTGGAACCGCGATTCGCCCTTGGGACGATGGCTCGAACAGCATCGACAACGCTAAAAAACGAGCTGAAGTGGCCTTCGAGCTGTTCACGAAACTGCAGGCTCCCTATTACGCTTTTCACGATCGCGACGTGGCACCGGAGGGAGCTTCACTGGCCGAAAGTCACGCGAATTTTGATGCTGTCGCCGATGTGCTCGAAGCTAAACAGAAAGAGACTGGCGTGAAGCTGTTGTGGGGAACGGCCAATATGTTCAGTAACCCGCGATTCATGCACGGTGCGGCGACGTCATGCAACGCGGACGTGTTTGCGTATTGTGCCGGCCAAGTCAAAAAGGCACTGGAGGTCACCCATCGTCTCGGTGGCGAGAACTACGTGTTCTGGGGAGGCCGGGAAGGTTATCAAAACCTCTATAACACCGATATGAAACGGGAACTCGACCATCTCGCCAAGTTCTTTCACATGGCGGTCGATTACGCCAAGCAGATTGGGTTCACTGGTCAGTTCTTGATTGAACCGAAACCGAAGGAGCCGACCAAGCATCAATACGATAGTGACGCAGCGGCCTGCATGAATTTCCTCCGCAGCTATGGACTGGAAAGTCATTTCAAGCTGAATCTGGAAACCAACCACGCCACGCTGGCTGGTCACACGATGATGCACGAGCTGGATTACGCGGGGATGCAGGGCGCACTTGGCAGCATTGATGCGAACACGGGCGATTTGCTGCTCGGTTGGGATACTGACCAGTTCGGTACGGACTATTATTTGACCGCACAAACGATGCTGATGATTCTCAAACACGGTGGTTTGGGGAGTGGTGGCGTGAACTTTGATGCTAAAGTTCGACGTGAATCGCATGAGCCGATTGATTTGTTCTACGCTCACATTGGCAGCATGGACGCCTATGCCAAGGGACTCAAAATCGCTGCAGCCATTCGTCAGAGTGGTGAACTGAGCGATTTTGTTAAGAATCGCTATGCGAGCTGGGACTCAGGGATCGGTGCTAAAATCGAGAGCGGCCAAGTCGGATTTGCCGATCTTGAAAAGTACATGCTCGAGAAGGGTGATGTGCAGCCCAACGCCAGCGGTCGTCAAGAGATGCTGGAAAACCTGTTCAATAAGTACATTGATCGAGTGTAGGTCGTTCGTGGTAACGAAACGCGACAAGTGATTTTGGAATGCTCCGACTTGTCGGAGCTTTCATTTTCACAAAGGTTTGCAGAGCGAGGGCCTTTGTCGTCGCAGGAACCACGACTGGGTAGCGGAACTCGTCAAGAGTTTCGTGCTTTTAGGGAAACGAAAGTCTTGACGAATTCCGCTACTACGGGATGGAGGCTAGTAAGTCCAACACGGCCTTGGGGAGTAGCTTGGTTTTGTAGGTGACTGTTGGCAGGCTGAGGTCTGGAAGAACCTCACCGGCTTGTTCGGTTACAGCGAGCAGGATACGTCCGTGATCGCGAAATTGGGCAAGCCGACTGGCTTTGTCGCGAAGGTATTCGGGTGTCCAAAAGCCGACGATTTCTAGCAGCACTTCACCATGTTCGGGATGCTGCAGTGTGAAGTCAGGCATGAAGACCGTTTGTCCTTCGTGTAGCACGTTGGCTTCGCGCTGGATCGTCCAGCCTGCGGTGTCTTGTTGTTGCCAGCGGTTAAAGAACGTTTCTTCCAACTCGCTATCAAAATCGCTGGGGGCGATCTCACCGCGCAGTCCATCGCGAGAACTCAATTGCAATGCGAATCGGCGACGCAGCGGGCCGATGACGATCGCCCGCATTCGCCAATCTTCCGCCGCCAGTAGCCCGGGCAGGAAGCGGGCCATGGCCACGCCGTAACGACGAGTTGCACGGACAATGGACGCTGGGCCATTGAAACGAAATCGATAACCATCCTCTTGCCGCGTGATCGTGTGCATGAGACGAGCGAGTTTTGCATAGCGGAGGATCGTTTTGAAATCGCGTTTCGCTAGGACGGTCATTTCGACTGCTCCGTAAAGAGCCGCTTGCGTTTGGGCCACGTTATAACGCCGCAGCAACGCGGCACCGTCAACGGCTGGTTCAGGCGCCTGTTTTAGCCGATGAAACTCAATCACGTCGGCGAACAAGTCGGCTTCGATGTCGGCCCACGGGCGACCGAGCTGCGCGGCGATTTTTTGTTTGACGACCGACTCGTCGCTGGCAAACAGGTGATCGGGGTATTGCACGAGTGGATGATCGGCGGCAGCGAGCGTGAACACGCGGCGGCGGAGCGTCGCGGCGGTACTGCCGCGATCATTGTCATAGTCGCTCGCATCGTCGAGCAGCTTACAAAATGCGGCCATCCGCACGCTCGAGCAATCATCGAGCGATTGCAATTGTCGCTGCACGAGCGCGTGCAGATGTCGGCGAGTTGCACCAATGTGGTTATGGTAGATCTGCAAAATCTGATCGGCGGCGGTGAGATAGCCGGCGTGTGTTTTGCGGGTCAAACGATCGGGAATGATGGCTTGATGGGCAAAGTCATACTCAGCAATCGCTTCTTGTTTGGTGAGCATTGGCCAGGTTACTTTTTCTTGAACGCGTCGTCTTTGCGGCGATCGCGTGAACGTTGTTCATCGCGCGTGCCCGCTGTCACGATTTCGTAGAAACACGCGCGGCCGAAGGCGTTCTTGCGGAGCACGCGTCCGAGCCGCTGGATCGCTTGCCGTGTGCCGCTGCCGCCACCGATCACGATGGCCACGTTGACTTCGGGTAAATCGACGCCTTCATCGAGCACGCGATTGGCCACCAAGGCAGGATATCGGCCCGTGCGGAGTCCATCGAGGATTTCTTGTCGTTCGCGTTTGCGACAATGGCTCAGCAAACACGGGATCAGGAATCGAGTCGACACGTCGCGGGCCATCGCGTTGGAGCCACAGAACACGATCACTGGTTCACCAGCATGCAATCGAAATAGGTCTTCGATGATCCGCAGTTTTTCTTCGGCGCGGTCTTCGATCGAACGTTTCGCGTGGAAGGCCTGCATCGCTGCGCGAGCCTGCGGATCGCGGCCACTTTCGCTGCATAGTGTTTGCCAATCGTAATTCGGTTCGGCTTGGCGACGCTCGGCGATGTATTCACGAACGACACGCCCCAGGGCTTCATAGCGTTGACGCTCATCATCAGAAAGATGCACGGCGATGCGGTGAACGTCATACTGCGCGAGCGTCTTGCCTCGAGCTGCGGTGATTGCTTGCGTGTACACCCGCGGGCCGATCAGCTCATCGAGGACCACGTGACGACCATCTCGTCGATCCGGTGTCGCCGTCAATCCTAAACGAAACGGCGCGGCGGACATCCGCGCGGCATCTTGACGCATCGGTCCCGGTAAATGGTGACACTCATCAAAGATCACGCATTGGAACTGGTTACCCAGACGCGGCATGTGGATCGCGGCGCTGTCGTAGGTTGTGACACTGATCGGGCTGACTCGATAAACGCCATCACCAATGATGCCTGCATTGATGCCGGTGGCTGTTAAAATTCGCGTGTGCCATTGGTACATCAAATCGCGGACTGGTGAGACGATTAGCGTGGCGGCGTCGAGCCTCGTCATCGCGTGCAAAGCCACTTCGGTTTTACCTGTTCCGGTGGGCATCACGACAACGCCGCGACGAGTGCTCAGCCAGGCGTTGATTGCATCACGCTGGTCTTCACGCGGCGGGTGCAGGTGGCAACGTGGGAAAGTGACGTTGTGCCAGTGTGGTACCTCGTCGGACCAGTCGGCATTGGCGAGTGATTGATCAAGGTCGCATTGGATACGTTGATAGAGTACCGCGTCGGTTCGCCAATGCTGCGTTTGAAATGTGTTGAGCTCACTGTCGACTGATGTATTGGCACCGCGTGCATCGTACACCCACAGGTCGTTTGGCCAGACGCGCTCGATGAATTGACGTGTGACTCCGCTGAGCAGCAGCGTGCCTTGATCGAACATCAATCGTACTGGTGCGCGGTGTCGATGATCGAGAGAGGCAAGATGATCGGAAGGGTCAGTGGTTGTCATCGTATGGACTAGACAACACGTTGCTGCATGACTTGCACGATCGTAGCGCAGAGCTTTTGCAGCAGTGGATCGGGGACGTTCAGTGGTGGCGTGACGTAGACGCAGTCGCCAAAGGGACGCAGCCACACGCCAGCGTCAATGAATTGTTGACGCAATTGATGGACATCGCCGAGCGAGCCGACTTCGATCACACCGATCGCACCACGACAGCGAACGTCGACGACACCTGGCGCACCTTCAAGGATGGCCAAGCCAGCTTGCAATTTCGCTTGCATTTCACAGGCCTGCTGCACTCGCGGTTCATGCTCAAACAGATCCAACGATGCGTTTGCCGCTGCACAGGCCAGTGGATTGGCCATGAAAGTCGGACCGTGCATCAGCGCATCACTGGTTCGATCGGACCAGAAGGCGTCGAAGACATGACTGCGGGCAACCGTCACGGCCATCGTCATCGTTCCCGCTGTGAGTGCTTTTCCGAGGCAGATGATATCGGGAACCACCTCACAGGCGTCGCAGGCGAACATCGTGCCGGTGCGTCCAAACCCAGTCGCGATCTCATCAGCGACCATCAACACATTGAATTCATCGCAGAGGCTGCGGATGCGGCGAACCGTGGCGATGTCATGAAATCGCATTCCACCGGCTCCCTGAACCAATGGTTCAATGAACACGGCAGCGATCTGATCGTGATGTTGGGAGAGTAAATCGTGACAGGCCGCTGTTGTCTGCTCGTCGGTCGGCAGTGGGCAATGCCACTGGCTGAAGATGGCATTGCCATAGCCAGCGTGCATGCTGCGATCGGGATCACACAACGACATCGCCCCCGTCGTGTCGCCGTGATAAGCATGGTTGAACGAGAGGAACCGGGAGCGTTGAGGTTGGCTGTGGCGTCGCCAATAACCGACCGCCATTTTCATCGCGACTTCCACGGCCACAGAGCCACTGTCGGCAAAGAACACGTGATTCAAATCAGCCGGCAACATCGCCGTCAGCCGCGCGGCCAAGCGTTCGGCAGGTTCATGCGTGATGCCAGCGAACATCACATTGGGCATCTGCTCGAGTTGTTTCGAGACACACTCGCGAATGTGGGGATGGCCATAACCATGACAGACGGACCACCATGATGCCATGGCATCGATCAATTTACGACCATCCGCAGTCGTCAATTCAAATTCATGTGCCGAGACAATTTTTAGCGGGGGTGGAGCCGTTTTCATCTGACTATACGGACGCCAGATTCGTTGAGTTGACTCGCTCGAATTCATACCGTCTGCATCGGCTTGACTTTCACCACAACGCCCTTGAATGCAGGCGTTTTGCTGTGCGGGTCAGCGTATCGCGACACTAACACGTTGCTCTCGGGGTAATACATCAACGCGTTGCCAGGTCGAATGTCTTCATAACCACGCGCGAGGATCGAATCCATGTGCCCGGTCTCGTTTTCAATTCGCACTCGCTGATCATGTTGCAGCCCGAGTCGTGTCCAATCGTCGGGGTGCATCAAAATAATGTCACGGCGATCTTGGTTGCGATACAGGTCTTCTTCTTCGTAAACGACCGGGTTGAATTGGCCTTCGCTGCGGACCGTCATCAAACGCAGTTCGTCATCGGCGGTGCCCTTGAGCGATGGCAGATGATGACAGTGCAGTACCGCGCGGCCGTCTTCGGTACCGAACGATGGTTCGTGGTAGATCCGGCCACCGATATGAAATTCTTCTTTCGTGGTGCCGATCGCTTGGATTTTTTCGTAACCCGGAATCACGCTGCCGATCCACTGTCGAATCGTTTCAGTGTGCTTCATTTGATCCCAATCGATGCCTTGGGCGTCGGGTAGCAGACGTTTGCCGAGCGTGGAGATCACGTCGACCTCGCTACGAGGTCCGGGCAGCCGGCGTGGTCCGCCATCGCTCAGCCGCACGAAGTTGAACATGGACTCTTGGGTTGTCGGTTCGGGTTCTTCGTCACGTGGCAAGACTGGTAGGATAATCGTTTCTTTGGCGAGACCATGCACGTGGCCGGTGTTCATTGTCGTGCTCATCATCACGTTCAAATCCAAGCATGACAACGCATGATCAGCGAACGTGGCGTCGGGGTTGGATCCGAACAGATTCCCACCCAAACAGAACGCGGCTTTGACGGTGCCTGCGGCGGCGGCTTCCATGCAGGCCAGCGTATCCAGGCCGGGGGTGGTCGGCAGGTGTACGTTGAACTTGGCTTGCAAGGCATCAAAAATCTGTTGTTTGAGCTTAGGTGTGACACCCACGCTGCCCATGCCTTGGATGTTGGAATGACCGCGGATCGGCATCAATCCCGCGCCGGGGCGACCGACCATCGCGCGGCACATCGCGAGGTTGGCGATGGCTTGCACGTTGTCCACGCCGTGAGCGTGATGCGTGATGCCCATCGTCCAGGCGAACACCGTCCGCTCGCTGGCGGCATACATTTCGGCGATCTGTTCGATCTCCGACTGTTGCACGCCCGATTTCGTTTCGATCTCTTGCCAAGAGAACGCATCGACTTGCGCGAGAAACTCCTCATCACCGCGACAGTGTTTCTTCAAAAACTCCAGATCAATCTGGTCGCGACTACGCAGGGCTTTGGCGATGCCCCATAACAATGCCAAGTCACCACCGATGTGCGGCATCGTGTAGTGCGAGGCGATCTTGCTGCCTTTAAGCAATGAAATTGGGTCGGAGGGAATACGAAATGTGACCAGCCCAGTTTCACGTACCGGATTGATCACCACGACTTTGCCGCCACGTCGCCGCACATGCAGCAGGCTGGACATCAAACGGGGGTGATTGCTGGCGGGGTTACCGCCGATGACGAACACCAGATCGGCTTTCTCCAGGTCGTTCAAGTCAATGGTGGCGGTGCCGCTGCCGATGCTCGTTTGCAGTCCCACGCCGCTGGCTTGATGACAATAGAAGCTACAGTTATTGACATTATTGGTGCCGTACACGCGAGCGAGCAGTTGCAGCAAGAAGCCGGCTTCGTTGCTGCTGCGACCGCTGAAGTACCAGAACGTTTCGTCAGGTGGCAGCGACGAGAGTTTTTCAACGATCGAGGAGAACGCTTCTTCCCAGGTGATCGTTTCAAAGTGCGAATTGCCTGCTCGGTAGCGAACGGGGTGGAGCAGCCGACCGAGATATTCGAGTTCGCGTGGCGAGAGTTTTTGAAGTTGTTCGACGGAGTTTTTTTTCCAGAATGTCGGCTCGATCCCGGACTGCATGTCCGAGACCATGGCCTGCATGCTTTTCTTGCAGACTTCGGGAAAGGCACCTTTTTCGTTGACCATGCCGCCTTTCTGGCCACCCATGCCGAGGGCGCAGGTTTTGCAGGTATTTCGCGACCGCATCGCTTTGAAAAACTTCCAGTAGCCGCCTGCCTCGCGACCTTTTTTCAGCGAATAAAGAATGGCACGGAAACCGCCGCCGCTACGAACTTTCATGATCTGGGTGCTCGACCGATGCGAAACAAGTTTTCGCGAATTGTAACCCATCTGCCAGAAAATAAGCAGGTGTTCTGCGGCAAAGACATTGCCGACTGGTTCAGCAAACGCACAAAAAAAGCCGCGAACTGGATTGTTCGCGGCTTTTAATGAATCGGGGCGACATGATTCGAACATGCGACCTTCTGGTCCCAAACCAGACGCTCTGCCAGGCTGAGCTACGCCCCGATGGACGATTTTTCGAAGGTTTTAGGATGCCTTCAAGTCGGCAAAAGTGGCTTGCTTTTGCGAATTCGCCAGAGAGTAGCGGACGGAGCCGATCGTGGGAAGGTTCACTTGGCAAAAATTTTTCAAGTGTCGCGTTTCGTCGCGGCAGATCGAAAGTCTTGACGACTTCCGCTACGGGAGGATGAGTTGGGCTGCCGTAAGTTCACAGTTCTTGTTGTTCAGCGACGGGTTCGCCGGTGCCAAGTTGCGCGAGGACTTGCAGAATGCCGTTGAGATGGGCCATGCGGGGGCCAAAACGGTCGATGAACTCGTTGAGCATGTATTCGCCTTCAACGAGATGCTCGCCGGAGTCGTCGATTTCATCGGTGATTGACTGCAGGAATTCCGTTTGTACTTCGCTGAGTGTTTCAGCGGCACGGCGGCAGGCCCGCGAGAGGTCAGGATGCGCGTCTTTCCATTGCTGCAATTCCCCCGCACGCTGTTTGTGCAAGGCAGCATTTTGGGCCACGAGTTCCCCCAAGAGCTTGGTTTGCTTTTGCTGGCCGATCAACATCTGACGCAGAAACTGCACCGTTAATTCCTCGCTGGTCAAAGCGGGGGCAGGTTCGGACTTCGCTGAAACGTCGATGCGAAACATGGGCGACATGGGGCTGTCTTCTAGTGACATGCTGAAAACTTCCTGCGAGTCGAATGGGATGAGGTAACGGGCAAATGAAAAGTCGTTTCAGAGTATAACCAGGAGTGAAAAGGTGTGTCAGGAATTTCGTGTTTTTCAATGCAATGATGTGATTTCTCTCGTTTTACCTGCCGGTTCGGTAAACGCTGGCGGACGTTTGGGTTCTGCCGGTAAAGGTTTCGCCAGATTGTTTTTCAAGTCGCGGAACTCGTCAAGAGTTTCAGGTGGGAATGTGGTACGGCCGAAAGTCTTGGCGACTTCCGCTACGGTGGATTTGGGAATGTGCTGAGTCCGGAAGTCTTGGCGACTTTTGCTACGGTTGTGTTTGCTGTGGTTCCGCTTGCAGGAAAGCGTCGGGGAGCGTGATGTCAAAGCGGGTACCGCGGCCACTCGTTGTCGACTCGGCTGAGGAGGGGGCGTCGCTCGTGCTCGGTGCGGCGAATTCCTGCTCGTCAGCATCACCAATGTTGATTCGCCCGCCCAGTGCATGGGTTACGTTGCGCACAAGATATAGTCCCAGTCCCGTGCCGGGTTTGCTGCGTTCGAGTTCATGCCCCAATCGCACAAAACGACCGAACACCTTCCTACGCAAATTCGCGGGGATGCCCATCCCGTTATCGGAGATTGAGACGGTCACGTCACCTTCGGGGGTTTGCGTCATGCGGGCGATGACGCGGACGCGAGGCGGCACGCCTCCGTATTTAATAGCGTTGTCGATTAAATTTCGAAACAGGATTTCGACTTGGACCGGTGGCGCGGTCAGCACGATGCCAGGGCACACGATTTCCACGGTATCGGTCGGCATTTTGTGGCGAACGCAGGCCGCGTTGCTGGCTTGAGTGAGCAGTTCAGCGAGCTGAAACTCAGTCGCTTCCTCAGGCACTGTACCGCGTTCGACACGGGCAGCGTCAAGCAAGTGGTTGATCAGCGAGTCGAGTCGTTCCACATCGTCGAGCATGATCTTGTGAAATTCGATTTGCTGCTGCGCACTGACGCTGTGCCGAGTCATGGTCTGCAAATACAGTTTCAACGAAGCGATCGGACTTTTCAGTTCATGCGTCACCGCGTCGATAAAGTTCGACTGCCGACGATTCAAATTGAACGCTTTGACGCTGAGGGTCAAATAGGCGATCACTCCCGCCAAGACGGCGATCAGGAGCACGGATCCCGCCAGCAGCATGCCCAGAAACAATCCCGGCGAGGTCGGTTCGCCCAGCAAGCCGAGCACGTTGCCAGTCACCCAGATCGCCGTCAGGATCACGACTAGAACAATCAGCACGACGCCCAGAGTGATCGGGGCGCGAAGCGTGATCGGTCGGGATAGCGGACGCGAATGCGACCGAGTCGTCGGTCGGTTGCGTTCGGTAGAGGAGGCTCGTTTAGTCATGTTAAATTGGGTCGGCAGAAGCCAGATGGGAAGTGTGGTAAATGATCTTTTGTCCACCGTTTCTGGGTGAGTTCTCGCGTTCCGTTGTCATGAGAACCCGCCAAGGAAAACAATTAGAACAAAATTTCGGTTCTCACCGATGACTTAGGCTTCCCGTTCAGCAATAATACTTTGTTCCGGTAGGTCGCCGGTTCGTATTAACGGAGGATGAAAAATGCGTGCTCAAGCCCCCCAACGTCAGTTCTCGGAACGGGTCCTGCGCCAGGTCCGTTTGGACAGCGGTCGGGCTCTTGTTCGGGCAAACTTCGTTCTCGAAAGCAGTGAAATTATCAATCTTCGCTGCGTCGACGACCATTTTGAAACCGACCGACAATTCGGCAACCAACTTTGGTATTTCGAGGGCATCGGTGTGGATGAGGCCCGCAACCGCAAGAACATCCATGGGGTGGTTGAATACTCGATCCAGTACGGCCTCCAAGAGCTGGTCGAAGACGGGGTATTTGACTCTGCGGGCGAACGCGAGCGGTTTTGTAGCGTTTACAAACGCATCGTTCATACACCATCGTGGAGGCAACCCGCTCATCGCCTGTTGCTGGCAGGGATGATTGCTGTGACCGCAGCCATGTTGTTATTTCTGATGCTGCGGAACCTGCTCGCGTGAGCCGATCCGAGGCAGATCACAACAGTATTATCGCGGTCGATCGTTTAGAAAAAACCTATCGTGGCGGCAGTTTTCTGCGGCGTGGCGACATCCATGCCCTTCGCGGCGTGTCGCTGCACGCCGAGGCTGGCCAAGTTTTCGGACTACTCGGTCCCAACGGGGCGGGCAAAACCACGCTGATCAAAATCTTGCTGGGCGTGATCCGATCGACTGGCGGTAGTGCCTCCCTATTCGGACTTCCTGCGGGTTGCACGGCGGCCCGGGCGCGGGTCGGCTATTTGCCTGAATCGTTGCGTGTGGACCGGCATCACACAGCCCGCTCGGCGCTTCGATTTTATGGAAAACTCAGCCGTTTGGATTCGCCCACAATCGCTCGTCGCAGCGATGAACTATTGCAAATCGTCGGATTGGCGGGACGTGATCGCGAAAGCGTGAAACGGTTTAGTAAAGGGATGTTGCAGCGGCTCGGGTTGGCTCAAGCGTTGATGCACGATCCAGATTTATTGATTCTCGACGAACCGACCGACGGGCTAGATCCAGTCGGTCGCAGCGAAGTTCGCCGAGTGTTGGAGCGGCTTCGTGACGCGGGAAAAACGATTTTCCTAAACAGTCATATCCTGCACGAAGTCGAATTGGTCTGCACACATTTAGCAATCATGGCGGGCGGGCACGTCTTGGCCGCTGGACCGATCGCCGACTTGGGTGGGCCGGCCAGCGGTAGAGCTGAACAGATTGCTGTGGAGTTGGAGTTTGAGTTGCCTCGACGTGAGCCGCTCATGGGCGATGCGTCAGCGAACGAAGTGGGGGCAGAGTTACCGTTGGATTTGTTCGCACCGGCCCACGCCGATAGTTTGGTGTGGCTCGGTGATCCAGTTGTGATCGCGGATTCATGCTCGCGTTATCAATGCCGGTTCGTGTGTGATCAGCGTGCGGAGCTGGATGAGATCGTGGATCGGATTCGCGGCGCAAATGGTTCGTTGATTCGGTTGCTACCGCATCGCCACTCGCTCGAAGAAACGTTCATGCGATTAGTGCAGGCTCAAGACCAAGTCGCTCACGAACAAGTCACAGTGTTATGAGACCTTACCTCGCGATCATCACGGATTCGTTTCATTCCGCGCTTGCCTCACGGGTGTTATGGGCCGCGTTTTTAGCGATCTGGATACTGCTACTGGCACTCGCTCCGATTGGATTGCGAGAGGATTACACGACCACGTTTCGCTGGTTTGATATCTACAACGGCACGCGTATGAAAGCGTTGCTGGCGCAGGGCATCGTCGACCCTGAATCGCAAGATCGTGCAATTGGCCGGATTGCCGCTGCGATGCCGCCCGAGATGCAGCGTCAACTGCGACGGGTGGGCGAAGGCGATGAAGTCCGCATTCAATTGTCGTTATTGACCGATGCACTCAATGAAATGATTGAAAGTGATGCGGCCGGTGAGACTGCTGCCCGCGATCAAGACGACGCCGATGGTCAAAAAAAAAATTGGTACGATGCCGACGTTTGGTCGGATACCGTTCGCTTGCGTGAGTTGCGAGCGCTCGATGATACGCCAGATGAAGAATTGTCCGAATCGTTGCTTCGTCGTCGCAGTCGGTTGCGATTGGAAGCGGCTTTACCGGGAGTGTTTGAATCACGCAGCGATCGTTCCGTATTGTTAACGTATGCTGGTCTGGAGTTCCCAACTGCTTTTCAGATTGATCGACCGCAATTTGAAACGTTGTTCAATCAATTCGTGATCCCGTTGTTAGTCAATTGGTTGCTCGGTTTAGTGTTGGTTTTCTTAGGCGTGCTGGTGACCGCGTCGATGATTCCTGACATGCTGCAAACCGGTTCGCTGCATTTGCTATTGAGCAAACCGGTGTCGCGGAGCGCGTTATTGATCAGCAAATTCATTGGCGGCTGTGCGTTTGTGTTGTTGTGCGTGACGCAGTTAGTGCTCGGTTTGTTTTTGATTGCCGGAGCGAGGTTGGACGTTTGGAACGTGCGAATTTTGTGGTGCATTCCTGTCGCGGTGGTGATCTTTGCGGTGTTTTTTAGTGTCTCGGTGTTGGCCGGTTTGAAATGGCGGTCAGCGATCATTTCCATCGCGGCGGCGGGCGCGTTGGCGGCGATTTGCATGGTCGTCGGTGTGATCGGGGGCGTGATCGATGGTCGCGTCGTCGCCCCCGACCGGATCGCCGCAATGACGGTCGCTGGCGATGATTTATTCGCGGTGACGGGTGGCAGCGGATTGGTTCGCATGGACACAGACGAATCGAAATGGTTGCCGTTGATTGAAAGCCAAGCAGGTTCGAATGACCGAGTCTTGCCACCCGAGACACTTGATGCGGATCACGTGATGACGGCAAGAATTCGCAACGGACGGTTCAATCCATTTGGATCGGGGCCGCTGGATTTAATCGTGTTAGCTCGTGGTGATGATTGGAAACCGCAACCGAGTCTGCAACTACCGACGGCGACGGAGCGGTTGTTGCCGATCGACAAGCGGTATGTGGCCGCGATCAACTCTGCCGATTTATTGCTGACCGAGCGCTCATCGATTCTCGAAGCGGCAGGTGAAAAGCCAGCCGAAGCACCGGAGTCCGATGAGTCGAACGCTGCTGATGATAGGACGAGCGAGCCAAATCGCGAACGTGCGGGCGGTTCCGTCAGTTCCTGGTTGCGATCGTTGATCACGATGCAAGGCGGAGCGACAGAATCATTTGTTTCAATCTTGCCGCCAGATGTGGTGTTGAGTCCGCCCACTCGCGTGACGAACGTCCATGGCGAGCGGAGCCTGGTGTTGTTGACGGGTGATCGCGTGCAGCGGTTAGAGCCGGTGGGCAGTAGTCGTAGCGATCTTTGGCAGGTGCGGGCCAAAACGGAATTGACGCGGGCAACACAACGGGCTGCATATGTGATCGCCGCGTCTAAACAATGGATCGTTGTCGCGCAAGGTGATTCGCCAATACGAATTTTCAAGGCCGACACGTTGGAATCGGTGGGTGAGTGGGAAAGTGCAGCTCGTGAAGACATCGTGTCGGGAACGCCACTGGAATTACTTGCGATTGCCGATGATCTGTTCTTGATGCGAACATCATCGGGGCACTGCGATGTGATTCGTGTCACTGGAACAACGATCGAGCATGCGGGACGGCTGCCGGTCGATGAAGTTGAGTCGATTCATTGGCACGCGAAGGACGCTGACGAGCCCGTTGGTCAATTGATTGTCGCTCACGATGTGGATCGCGTGAGTTGGTTTTCGCTCGAGCTGCCGGAGCAAAGTTCGCAGCAAGCGGGCGAGGTTGTGATCCGCGCGGACGCATCCATCACGCCTACCAAATCAATTTGGCGCTGGGTGGATGCTTACGTCATTGGCAGTTTAGAATTACTGACGCCGAAGGTTTTACAGCTAGGTGACACGACCGCCGCGATGGTTTCGGGCAGCGACTCACTCGTGATGGGGATGGGTGATCCAGCCGCACCGGAGGTGATTCGATACCAGATAGCGGGACCACTGGTGAGTTGTGGCGTGTTCATCGCGGTGATGCTGCTGATCGGTTGTGTGTATTTTTCTCGCAGTGACTATTGAGCGTTTTGAAAGCATCGTGTCTGAACCTTCTTCTCCCGAACCGGCTCCGCATCCTGGCCCTGGATCATCGCAGCAGCGTGGTCGTCGAGATCGCAAAGTCCATCCGTCGGCGGTCGATTGGTGGCTGGCGGTATTGTTGGGTTTTCCGATCGTGATGTCGGTAGCGATTGCCGTGTGGCTGGTCGCGGTCGGCCGCTCCGGTGACGCAGCGATCATGTTCATGACGGCGGCTGGCATCACGCTGGTGACAGCGATTTTTACGGTCCCATGTCGATACACGTTGCTGACCGATACGCTGTCGATACGTTGTGGTTTGATTTGTTATCAGATCCCCTATTCCACCATTCGTGATGTGCGTTTGTCGTCGACGTGGAGTAGCGGTCCGGCGTTGTCGTTGCGACGCGTTGTGATTCGCACGGATCGTCGCGAGCACATCATTTCGCCGGTTGATCGAGAGCGATTTATCGAGCAACTCCAGGCACGCATGTCGGCGTGAAACCGTAGTGAATCAAAAACCTGCTAGTCCCGAGTTGACGTCGCCGCTACCGGCCCCGTCCCCGGCAACTTTATCGAAAACGACGAGAAGCTCGTCGAACCAACCGCTTAATTTAAATGACGTGACACTGACGCGCGCCGATCGAGCCAGATTGAAACGTGAATCATCACGGCGCAACAGGCGTGGCAGAATGGCTGCACCGGAGTCTGCCGAGGCGTTCGCGGCTCGGGTCTCGGCTGCTGCGGAACGCGCCGAGTTGCGACGGGCGGCCACATTGAAAGTCGAATTCCCCAGTGATTTGCCAATTTCGCAGCATCGCGAGCAGATTGTTTCGTTACTCGGCTCACACCAAGTCATCGTGGTGTGTGGTGAGACGGGCAGCGGCAAGAGCACGCAGTTGCCGAAGATGTGTTGGGAAGCCGGTTTTGGCCGTGATGGGTTGATCGGGCACACGCAACCTCGCCGATTAGCAGCACGGAGCATTGCGGCCCGCTTGGCCGAAGAAACCGACACCATCCTCGGTCAAGAAATCGGCTATCAAGTTCGTTTTGGTGATCATACCAGCGACCGTACATTGATCAAGCTGATGACCGACGGGATCTTGTTGGCGGAGACGGGGTCCGATCCCGACTTGCTCGCATACGATGTGATCATTATCGACGAGGCGCACGAACGTTCGCTGAACATTGATTTTCTGTTAGGATTGCTGCGTCGATTGATGGACCGGCGTCCTGAATTGCGAATCATCATCACGTCTGCCACGATTGATGCGGACCGGTTTGCCGAACATTTTGGCAAAGTGGATTCGGAAACTGGAGAAGTGGTGCCCGCACCGATTTTGCAAGTTGAAGGCCGTGGCTATCCGGTCGAGCTGCGTTATTTCCCCTGGGAGAATGTCGACTCCAGTGCAACGCGTGGTTACGACTTGGCCGCTCACGTGATCGCTGGCGTCGAGTCACTGCGGCGTGATGGGACGGGAGACACGCTCGTGTTCTTGCCAACCGAACGTGATATTCGTGAAGTTTCGCATGCGGTGGGTGGTCATTTCAAACGTGTAGGTTTAGAGAACCGCGTGGAACTTTTGCCGCTGTACGCGCGGCTTCCACAATCCGCCCAACAAGCGATCTTTCATCCCACCGGCGGGAAGCAACGCATCATCTTTGCCACTAACGTCGCAGAGTCGTCGCTCACCGTGCCGGGCATTCGGTACGTGATTGACTCGGGAACGGCGCGGATCAGTCGGTACAGCGTGCGTAACAAGGTTCAACGACTGCCTGTCGAACCGGTCAGTCGAGCGAGTGCGAACCAGCGGAGTGGACGTTGTGGTCGGGTCGGGCCAGGGATCGCCTTGCGGTTGTACGACGTGGACGATTTTGAGAGTCGCGATGCGTTCACGACACCTGAGATTCGGCGGACGAATCTGGCGAGTGTGGTGTTGCAAAGCAAAGTACTGGCGTTGGGGCGACTCGAAGATTTTCCGCTGATTGACCCGCCGCGTGTTGAAGCGATTCGCGAAGGTTTTCGTACGCTCGCGGAACTCGGCGCGGTCGATGAGGACGGTGAATTGACGAACATCGGTTGGCAGCTCGGACGGATGCCTGTCGACCCTCGCGTTGGTCGGATTCTGATTGGTGCGCACGAGCATGGAGTGCTCTCCGAAGTGCTACCGATCGCAGCGGCGATGGAAGTTCCCGATCCGCGAGATCGGCCGCCTGAGAAACGAGCGGCAGCGGACCAAGCACACGCGCAGTTTGCGGACCCGGAAAGCGATTTTTTGAGCCTGTTAAGATTGTGGCGTTTTTATGACGAGATGAGCAGCAAGTATGGACGCGGCAAGCTGACGCGCGTGCTGCGGCAGAATTTTTTGTCGCCCACTCGGATGCGTGAATGGTCTGATGTGTATCGCCAACTCAAAGAGATGGCGGCTATGAATTTGAATTTAGCACCAGACACTTCCAATCCATCTGCTAAATCTTCGCGGCGGCCACCCCGCAGAGCCGAACGGTTGTCGATTGGGCCGATTCGCTACTGCGAGAAGACTAGCGAACCGACAGAAGCGGGTGTGCCGATTGTGGATGCCGATCGTTATGAGTCGATTCACCAAGCCTTGTTGACAGGGTTGTTGGCGGGTGTGGCGATGGCGGGGGAAAAGAACGAGTACACCGGTGCGGGTGGGCTGAAACTTTTTCTATGGCCGGGCAGCGGTGTGTCCGAGTCGAAACCGAAATGGATCGTGGCTGCAGAGCTAGTCGAAACGGCGCGGCAGTACGCCCGAACGGTCGCGAAAATTCAACCGGCATGGATCGAGGCGGTCGGCGATCATTTATTAAAATCGTCTTACAGCGATCCACATTGGAGCCGCAAAGCCAGTGGCGCGTTCTGTTATCAGCGTCGCTCATTGTTTGGGATGCCAGTGGTGGTTCGTCGTCGCGTGCCGCTGGCATCGATCGATCCGATCGAGGCTCGCAATTTGTTGATTCGCCATGGGTTACTCGAAGGCGAATTGCCGACAACAGCAAACTTTGTAAAGCACAACCGACGACTGCTCGAAGCGATTGAAAAACTCGCCGCCAAGACACGCAGGCGGGATTTGGTTGTCGATGATTATGCGTTGCAGGCGTTCTATCAATCGCGTCTACCTGATGCGGCGGTTGATCGTGCTCGATTAGAAAAATTTGACCGGCAATGTGAGCCGCCGCAATGGCTCGCACGCTTGCGAGACGACGTCGACTTGGCGGCTTGGCTGGCTGACCCGCCGCCGCTAAACGCGACCGATGATCAATCGCATGATGAATCGGCAACGCCGTATTTGCGTCCCGAAGATTTATTGGAAACGTCGGCGACTCGTATTGAACACGAAGATTTCCCGAATGAGTTGGTTGCTGGCGCGACGCGGTTACCGCTTTCGTATCACTTTCAACCGGGGACCGATGAAGACGGAATCCATTTGACGATTCATCCAGCGGCGTTACCTCAAGTCAGCGATGATGCGTTGGAATGGTTGGTGCCGGGACAACTCGAAGCGAAAGTCACGTCGTTGATCAAGTCGTTGCCCAAGCGACTGCGCCGGTTGCTTGTGCCGGCCGCTGACGTTGCCCGCGTGGTGACTCAGGAGATTGCCGAGAGACGCGGTGAGTCGGCGTTCATGCCGACGTTGTGCGAGGCATTAACGCGTCATGCAGAAACACGCATCACGCCAGAAGATTTCCAAAATGACAAACTCGATCCGCATCTGCGTTTTCTGGTGCGTGTTGTCGATGACGAAGGCAAGACGTTAGCTACGGATCGGAGTGTCGATGCAATCAAACAAACGCTCGGTACAAGTTCAGTGGCGACTGAGTCGCTCATGGATACATCGACGGATACGGAAGGTTGGTCGCGGGAGCGGATGACGCACTGGGATATCGAGCATTTGCCTCGCGAGGTCGTCCGTAAACGGGGCGGCGTTCAGGTCGCTCAGTACCCTGGCTTGGTTGAAGACGGCGAATTCGTGTCGACGCGTTTGTTTGCAGAAGAAGCGTCAGCGGAGACGAGCAGTCGGATGGGATTGACGCGCTTGTTGGCAACGGCTTGTCGTAAAGATTTGCGTGCCCAAGTGCGACATCTACCGTCGCTGGCCGAAGCCAAATTGAAACTCAGCCCGATCCTATCAGCGAGCGTGATCGAAGCTGCGCTAGCGGATTTGTTGGTCCGATTGGCGGTTGTTGAAAAGCGACCGATCGTTCGTAGCGACACTGAGTTTGCAGCGAGACTCGCAGAGGCTCCCGTGAGGATTGGAGAGGCGACTCAAGATGTGGCCGTGTGGTTGACCAAACTCACGGCAGGTTATCATGCGATGCGAGTTGCTCGGGAAGAGACACCGACGAGCAAGTTTACGGCAGTGCTGGCTGATGTCGACGAGCAGATTCGCTGGATGTTTGCTCCCGGCTTTCTTGCTTGGACACCGTGGCAGCATCTGCAACATGTTCCTCGTTACGTTAGTGCGATTGCCTATCGACTCGACAAAGTACGCGCTGGTGCTGAACAGCGTGACGCTGAGTCACGACAGATCATCGTAAACCTTTGGCAGCGATTTTTGGCAACGAAGCATGACGACGAATGCGAACCGCGCGCCAATGCCGATTCGGAATTTCGGTGGTTGATTGAGGAGTTACGAGTCAGTCAGTTTGCGCAACCATTAGGCACGGCAGTGAAAGTCTCCCCGCAGCGTTGTGAGAAATTACTCGGATGACATCCGCGAAACGCACCATTGTGATCGGCATCATCGGCCCACCGTGCAGCGGCAAATCAACGGTCGCGGAAGTTGTGCAATCGCGTGGCGGCGTTTGGTTGAACGCTGACACAATCGCAAAACAGCAACTCAACAAACCAGATGTGATCGAGCAATTGGTTGACTGTTTCGGGCCAGTCATTCGCGATGCTGATGGTGGTCTCTCACGATCTCGGATCGCCGACATGGTGTTCGGCGACGATGCGGCGTCACAACAACGTTTGAAGCAACTTGAGTCGATCGTTCATCCGCAGACGCGAGCGATCATTCGCGAGCAACTCGCCGAGGCCACTCTGCGAGGTGCCCCGTATGTGATTCTTGATGTTCCCTTGTTATTGGAGAGCGGCTGGAAAGACGAATGCGACGAGGTGTGGTGTTTGCAAATCGAGCCGCAGCGTCACGCCGCACTCTTGGCTGCTAGGGGTTGGAACGCGGAGGAGTTGGCCAGACGTCAGCGACGGCAATTGCCTTGGCCGGAAAAACGTCGCCAAAGCACCTGGGTGATCGAGAACAACGCGACCAAAGAGGAGTTGCGAGAGAAAGTGTTGGCGCGACTCAACCAGAATCTCATCGATTCATGCGAATCAAACTAAACAAATGTCTGGTCTTTTTCTTTTTTCCGAAATTGTAAAGGAGATCCATACCATTATCCACAACGACGTCTAGGCGACGAGTTAGAATTCGCGGATGGGCACGGGGATTGCATCGTGGCACGTGTGCGGTGCCATGATACAAACCGTTTGCGTATTTGATTTGAAGACCACCCGTTTCCCAGGAAGAATCAATGAACCATTGCTATTTTCGAATTTTGAGTGTTGCCATTTTGTTCGGCGCACTTGCAGCGACTCCATCGACGGCGGCAGAACCTGGTTGGTCGCCGGTGGTGATCGCAACTGGCGAATATCGCCAACAGTTGCAAGCGACGCCGATCGAGTTGCGCCCCTATCGCCCATTTCACTTCTACGGCAATGCCGTTCGCCGCCGTCACTACGGCAGCACCGTGGTCCCGGCAAAATTGTTAAACACAGTGTTCTCTACCCGGCGGTTTAAGTGATTGAATTATCCCCTCGATTGTGCTTACCAATGAGACGACAGCTCTTTCCGCAGTTCGTTGGCTGCTTGTATTCACTCGCGATAGTTCTCTGTGTGCTGCTGTCGCCACGTGCGAGTGCAGCGGATGCGGATGTTAAAATCGTTGATGTGTTTGTGCCAAAACTAGATGGATATCCTGCGATTCGGATTCCCTCGATCGTCACCAGCCAAGCGGGCACGTTGTTGGCGTTTGCCGAAGGTCGCCAAGGTGGTGATCACTCGCAGAACGATATCATCTTGAAACGTTCGCTCGACAATGGGCAAAACTGGGGGCAACTGCAAGTCGTTCACGAGGCTGGCGTGTTATCGCTGAACAACCCGCAAGCCGTGGTGTTGGATTCGGGTCGAATACTTTTGATGTATCAGCGCAGCAAGCTGGGCGAGCATAAAGCCAAACCTGGTTTCGGTGACGACGCGTATTTCACGTTCGTGCAACATAGCGACGACGACGGGCAAACTTGGTCGTCGCCGCGTGACGTCAGTCGTGGGGTCAAGCGGGCTGAGCGTGTGACGAGTGTTGCTTCCGGTCCTGGGATTGGGATCGTGCTGCAACGTGGAGAACATCGCGGGCGAATGCTGATGCCGATGAACGAAGGCCCTTACGGTGATTGGCGAGTATATGCGGCGATCAGCGATGACGATGGCCAGACATGGCGGTATGGCGAGCGTGCTCCCGAAGACGGCAGCGGTCATGGCAACGAAGTTCAAATGGTTGAGCTGCCCGATGGCTGCGTGATGCTCAACGCACGCACACAGGGTGGCGGAACGAAGCATCGCAAGGTTGCCATCAGCGAGGATGGCGGCGAGACATGGTCACCGTTGCAAGATGACGTCGTGCTGGTCGAGCCGGTATGCCAAGCCTCGCTGCTGCGATATTCATGGCCTGAGCAGGATCGCAGTCGGATTTTGTTTCTCAATCCAGCCAATCAGAAATCTCGTACTGGAGGTCTGCTACGGGTCAGTTATGACGAGGGAAAAACGTGGCCAATCGGAAAGACCGTGTACGCCGATGGGTTTGCCTATAGTTGCATGAGCAGACTGAGCGATGGCCGAATCGGCATTTTATTTGAACGTGACAACTACGCCAAAATCAGTTTTCAAGCCGTCACGTTGGACTGGTTAGAAAAGAACTGAGGCAGCTCTTATTGACCGCCCAACGAGGCCTCGCGAATCCCGTCGCCATCGGTGTAGTCCGTAGGTGAATCGAGTCCGCCGCTGAGCAGCATTCCGTCGACCTTCGCGACCGCTTGGGCAAGGTTGCCTCGGGCATCAATCAAACGAATGGTCGATTCGTAAAAGCTGCGGCGGACAATCAAAACCTGCAAGAAGTCTAACTCGCCCGCCTTGTAAGCGTCTTCGGAGAGCTCCAAGCTCTTGGTCGCTTGCGGGATAATCTCGTCTTCATACTTTCGCACGCTCGCCAATGCCGCTCCATACTCTTGGGCTGTGCGTGCCATGCGGGAACGGATCGACTGTTCAATTCGTTTGACCTCTTGGGTCGCTCGAACGTAGTCCGCATAGGCTGCGGAGATGTTGCCGGTATTTTTATTCCACACTGGAATCGGTGCGGATAATTGCACATTGATCATGCCGTTGTCGGTGCCGTTGTCGTAACCCGCGCCGAGATTCGCGGTAATATTGGATATGGGTTGAGCCTGTTGACGTTTCATTAACGCTTGCTTTTCGCACACGATCGCGTGCGCTGTTGATAGCTCAGGGCTGGAGGCGATGATCTGTGAATAGGCTTGCTCCCAATCCAATGTATCTGACGCCGTGTTCAGATCCGCAATTAGCCGTGCCGGGATTTCCAGCGATAAGCCTGCGATCGCGGCGAGATCGGTCCAAGCACCTCGGTAAGCGACTTCGGCTTGTTCAGCCGCCAGTCGGACTTCGCTGAGGAGAGTTTGCGACTGCAGCGTTTCGATCAGTGTGCCTTCTTCGGCTTTCTGACGCGCGGTCGCAACCTCGACTCCACGCTCAGCAACTTTGGCGAACTCATTCGTAGCGTCGAGTAACTGCTGGGCTGCGACGGCTTCATAGAAGCGAACACGGACGTCCGTTAAAACTCGCAGTTGTTGTGTCTGCGATTCCATCGTTTGAGCGCGGCTCGTGTGCGCCAGAACTTGTCGATTGAGTTCGAGTTTGTCACCACGAACGAACTCTTGCTCGACGAAGATCCCATGCTGATCGGTGTTGCGGTCGGCGAGCTGTTGTCCGAAGTAACCAAGCGTCGGATTCGGAGCCGTTCCGACTTGTTGCCGCAGTCCAGCGGCCTTGCTACGGATGGCCTCCGCCGCCGCGATCGCCGGGTGATTGCTCAGCGCCAATTGTTCAACGTCGAGCAGCGTGTAAGTCAGGGGTGTGGCATTCCAAGGCAGCATGACGGTGCTGTCATCCATCGCTTCACCCAATGACGTGGGTAGCGTTTCGGACGAAGGTTTTTCGTGGTCATCGTCAGCCTCCTCATCGGACGAGTCCTTCGATGGTTTCTCTTTCGGCTGCTCTGTGTTGTTTGCTGCACGAGCGAGTTCATCTTTAAGCGTGATCTGCTCGGGACTCTTTAGATTCACGTCATTTGATGTCGCATCGGTTGACTCTTGATCAATGAAAGCGACGGTTTCAACAGGCGATTGAGGCAGCTCAACGGCGGCATCGTCGACGTCGATGGGCGGGGTTTGACTGAAAAGAGATGGCTCGGCGGGTGGCAGAATCATCGTCTCGGTCGACTGGGTGCCAACATGGGCACAGCCCGTGCATGCGAAAAGCGAAGCAGCGATTGTGTTGCGAATGATGTGTTTCATGGTCGTTACTACACCGATAAAAGAGCGATACCTTACGATTGGTATCATCGGATTGAGGCGGGCAAACCCGCGAAGGGGAGTAGCCGTTACTAGGCAAACTCGCCAGGAATCAGAGGAGCAACCCGTATGACCGGAATAGTTTGCGGCGGGTGTGACGGTCTGTCACAGTACGTCGCCAGTGACAAACATGCGCCAGTTGGTGTATATTTACTTGGGTCTGATAATCACACCCGAGAGAGATCATGAGCGCCACCTTTACAGCCACACAAACGGCCGCCATTCGAACACCATCGGTAGCCAAGTTGCAGCCCAAGGAGCATGGTGCTTACGCGATTCTCGGCGTCCCGCTGGTGACGGCGCTGTTGATTTCTGGATTTTCCTTATCAGGGATTTTCGTTGCGATCGCTGCTGTTGCGGGATTCCTCGCTCATGAACCTTTGTTGGTGGTCTGGGGACAGCGTGGGGCGCGCGCCAAGAACGCCACGCCCGCGGCAATGCGTCGGCTGGTACTGCTGCTGGCGATCACGATCGGAGGCGGTTCGGTGTCGTTATTACTAGGGACGACATCCGTGGTGATCGCATTATTAGGATGTGGCATGCTGGCGGTCAGCAGTTTTGTATTGGCGATGCGAGGTCAACATCGAACGCTCGGTGGTCAATTGTGGGGCGTGATCGGTTTGTCAGTTCCCTGCGTTCCGATTCTGTTGTCAGGTGAAGTGCCGTTGGCTCAGACGCTGGAGATTTGGTTGACCTGGTTAATTGGATTTGCGGCGACAACGATCGCCGTGCGGGGCGTGATCGCAGCTCAAAAGCGACGTTCCACCTCTCTGTATCTGGCCGTCGTGTTGGGTCTGAGCGTGATCGTTGCGGTGCTCGCGACGATCCAGCATTCCCGGACGATCGCGGCCCTGCCGATGCTGGTGATCAGCGCGTATCTTGTGTTACAGCCGCCACCGGCCAAGCATCTTAAACGCGTTGGCTGGACATTGGTATTCGGGACAGTCTGCACCGCGCTGTGGATGATTGTGTTAGTCTGATCGTATCGGCAGGAATTGATGGGCGTCGACGAGTTCACAAAATCAGCAACGCAAAAGGAAACGATGGATACGGCACAAACTTCGCCAGATGGCAACGCGTTTACGGACATCGAGTTGCTCGCTTTCTTGGACGAACAACTCGGCCCTGAGCGATCAGCGGCGATTGAAGCGGCGGTTCGACAAATCCCGGATCTGCACCAACGACTGATTCAACTGCGCGGTCAAAACGTCGCTGGCCTGCACACAATTGGTGCGATTTGGCGACGGGAGCGGCTAAGTTGTCCTGACCGTGAGACGCTGCAACGTTTTTTGCGCAAGGAACTCGACGCTGACGTGAGCGAGTACATTCGCTTTCATATACAAGAGATCGGATGTCGAGTTTGCACGGCCAACTACGATGATCTCAATCAGGTTATCCACATTGAAAACGAAGCGGTGACCCGTCGCCGACGGCTGTTCCAAACCAGTGCTGGCCACTTGCGGTAAACAACTCAATTTCCCTTGCGATATCGCCCTGGTGGGACGTTCATCGCGCAGCGGAAGGCAACGCTCATGTACTCTTCGTTTTGATAGCCGGATTTTTTGGCGATTTGCGCCAGAGTCAAGTCGGTTTCTTTTAACAAGCTACAAACGCGATCAATACGTCGTCGCGTGATCTCTTGATGCAATGTGCGTCCCACGCACTCGTGAAAGCGTGATTCGAGTGAACGTCGCGCGACCGACACTGCTTGCACCACGTCATTAACGTTGATGCCATCGCAATAGTGGTCGCGAATGAATCGCACGGCCATCGCAATATCTTTGTCTTCAATGGCCAGAATATCGGTCGATTGACGAGTTACTGTTCCAGTTGGCTCGACCAGCGTGCACATGTTCTCAGGCGACTCACCCCGCATCAAGCGATCAAGAATGCGGGCGGCTTCATGTCCGATACGTTTGCCCGCTGGAACGATACTTGACAGTGGTGGGGTGCAGAGGTCGCAAAGCACGTCATCGTTGTCAACGCCCAGGACAGCAATCTGTTCCGGCACCCGAATATCGAACGAGCGACACACGTCGAGAATCTGTTGGGCTTTGAGATCATAGACGGCGAGCAGCCCGATCGAGTGAGGCAGTGAGAGCAACCACTGAGCGAGTTGCTCTCGCTCTTGCTCGATCGATTCCACGTAATGTTGACTCTCAACACTCGGTTCGTAGCAGTGGCACGGAAAACCGGCTTGAGCCACTTGTTGGACAAAAGCCGCTTGTCGCAATTGTGACCAGCGAAAACGAGGAACTCCGCAAACTGCAAACTGCTCGAAACCACGCTCGCGAAGATGAGTAAACGCCATCCGACCGACAGCTTCCTCGTCAATTTCGACGTAAGGTATCTCGGGCAGTGGTCGAGCGACGCTCACATCGACGGTGGGGATACTCAATTTGGCAATCGCTGTAGCAACCGAATTATTCTCAATTCTCGCGATCACACCGTCCCCGTGCCAATTCTCCAGCCACGAGGGAGCCGGTGCGCCCCGCTCGACTTCCGTCATGTAAATCGACCACAACTCATTTTCGTGCATATAGGAGGCAATCCCCTGCAACAGGGACCGCGCGTACGAATTGGATGTTTCGATTAAGAGCGCAACTGCCTTGGTCGGTTTCATCGACCACTCCCAATGATGGTGGGCAAAAATCCCATGATAATCCCATGAGACGAACTTGAATAGTTTCGTTCGGTAATACTTAAGGTGCTAGGGTTGTTTTCTCGTCGCTCAGCCCGGCCGCGAATTCCCGCACGACGGCGCGCTCGGTTAGCCGCGGATTGATGTGCGGTCGTTTACTGAGCAGTAATGCTTGCGCTTCCGTCGGTGACAATCCGCGATGAGCAATCAACCAACACAGCGCCACCGTCGCACTTCGAGCACGGCCAGCCTTACAATGGATGTACACAATCTCGCCTTGCTTGACATGTTCATCAACGAACTCCACACCCTGACGAATGTTTTCGATCGTCGGATGAGTGAAGTCAATCGTGGGAATATGCAGTTGCACGATCCCCAATCGACCATATTCTTGGACCGGTCCACCGTACTCTTCGCAGGTATTGACCACCGCCCGCACTCCGATTGCTGCGAGCGCTTCAACATCGCGAGTAAACGGTCGCGCACCCACGATGACATGCTCATCAATGAAATCCCACCAGCGCCGGACACCTAACACTCGACCAAGCATCATGTTCCAAGCTAGTGTTGGATAAAACACCGTGCCAGCGTACAAGCGATCATAAAAAGAGCGTTTTTTCATAATAAACAATTATCGATCAAACGAGTCTCCCCGACGCGAGCAGCAATTAATGCCACCGCTCGATTGGACATGGTGTCGGACCGTTGCAATGTGTCAGCATCAACGACGACTGCGTAATCGACGCGATCGCAATGACTCAGTTCACTCATCATGGCCGCTTCGATTCGCTCGGATTGTGTCTCACCATCACGCACGAGATTTTGCGCAGCGTTCAAGGCTCGCGAAAGTGACAACGCTCGACTGCGTTGTTCATCATTGAGATAACGGTTCCGACTGCTCACCGCCAAACCATCCGCTTCACGGACAATCTCGCAAGGCACAATTTCAATCGGCACGTTCAAATCACGAACCATGTGCTCGATCACGCGCAGTTGTTGAAAATCTTTTCGACCGAAGAATGCAGCATCGCTGGGGATGATCTGAAACAGCTTCATGACCACGGTGGTCACACCGCGAAAGTGCTCTGGTCGGTGTTGTCCCTCCAGCGTTAGGCCGACGGCGGGTGGTGTGACATAGGTGCTAAAGCCCTGCGGGTACATCAGCGCATCGGTCGGCAAAAAAACAGCGTCAACACCAGACGCCGTCAGCATTTCCAGATCGCGATCGAGCGGGCGAGGATACTTGGACAAGTCTTCATTAGCAGCAAACTGTGTCGGGTTGACAAAGATTGTGGTCACGCACAGATCACACTGTGACTTCGCCTGACGTACCAACGAGAGATGGCCTTCATGAAGCGCCCCCATGGTGGGCACCAACCCGATCGTTTTTGATTCTCGCGTTTGATTTTGATACCGTTGATTGACACACCAATCTCGCATCGGTGTGAGTTCAGAAAAGATCTTCAAAACGGGTCTTCCTCATTCCCGTCACGCGGGACGCCTGTTGCGTCGGCAAGTACTTCTTCGGAAACGAAAATTGGCAGCGGTGGATCGTAGGTCACGGCAACGGCAATCGCATCACTCGGACGCGAATCCACTTCGATGACTTTACCCGACGATGTGCGTAAGTGAAGCTGCGCGAAATAAGTGTGCTCGCTCAGGTCACTGATCACGACCCGTTCGATCACCGCATCGAGTGACTCGGCAACCGAGACAATCAAATCGTGAGTTAGCGGGCGAGGTGGAACATAGTCGTGTTTCACTCGACGGTCGATGTTGGTCGCTTCAAAGATTCCGATCATGATCGGAAATTGTCGCGTCCCATCGACCTCCTTCAAATAGATGACTTGGTTGTCGGTTAGCTCGGAGATGATGATCCGAGCAAGCTGCATTTCGACGCTCATTCAATATTCCGTCAAGGGATGCGTTCAAAAGAAAAAAAAGACACGCTTCCCACGATTATACCGCGGGCGGGGCGGTCGTGTATGGGATTCTGTGATTCAATAAGATGTGCTAGTCGATTGCCTATTCCGTCAGCAGTTTCTTAACGAGTGGATTGATATCGTGTTCGTAGCTAAAACCACCCTCATGACTGACGTCACTGAAACGTGCGACTAATTCGCCGTCACCATCGAAGACCAGAACGGCGGGCAACGATGCGATTTCCGCCGCCTCAAAAACGTCCTCGCTCGGCGACTGGGCAACATAGTTTGGAAACGTCGCTTTGACGGCGGTCAAGAACTTGGCAATACGAGACTCATACGACTGGGCTGGGTACGCCTGACGTCCGTCAAAGTCCACATTCACGCCGATAGCTCGCACGCGTTTGGGGTATTGATTTTGTAATGCGACGAGTTGCGGGTATTCACGCAGGCAGGGTGTACAAGCCAACGACCAGAAATCGACAACGGTGATTTGGCCGGTTTTCTTAATTTCGCTTTGGATGTCGGACCAGGTGGCGAAGCGGATATCCTTTTTTATTTCCGCTGCTGCGGTCGAAACCAATCGCACCGCAGACTTGTCTGAGGTTTCTCGCCACGACGTGGAAGGTTGCAAGTCGTCTGGCAATTGCATGCCTTTGGGTTTGTCATCGTCCGACGCGGGCGCGTCGTTGGGAATGGCCACGTCATCGGGCAACATCAACCCTTCGGTCAACGGTTTGCTGGGGTCTTGATCGAGCGTGCCGGAATTGGCGGGGCTGGTGTTAGCTGGCGGGACCGAAGCATCATTCGGAGCAGGTGTGTCTGAACCACCCCCTCCGCATCCGACAAGCAATGCGAACAACAGTGCCGGGAAACCAATCGTTGAAAAAGTAAAACGAAACAGGGGTGCTTGCGGTCGATCCATCGTGAGAACTCAGTGAGAAGAGGGGGAAGTGAGAAGCGTCGATGTGCATTCATCATAAGCGATCACACCCCGGTTTGGCCAATGGTCTGGGCGTCGCTTGTGGGTTTGCCTCTCGCCCCCGCGTTTCTCGCCTCGTTTTCGCTGCAATTGGCACAACCGGATTCGCAGGTACTCTCATCCTGCGACACCCCACTTTGCAGCCTCATCAAAGCTACCACGTGCATCATTTGCGGCTTACGGTTGGCCATGGCATAGATCCATCAGCGGCGAAATCTTTGCATTTTGCCTGCCAGCGATCACCGCCAGACTCCACCCTTGTCGCTTCGTCAGCACCGCCGGCCAACGTCATGATCCACGTACAGCACCTTACGAAAACTTACGAAGACCTACGGCGGGGCCGATTTCGGGCGGTTGATCACGTTAGTTTCACCGTCCGACCGGGCGAGATTTTCGGATTGTTGGGGCCAAACGGGGCTGGCAAAACTACCGTGCTGCGAATCCTCTCGACGGTCCTCCGTCCGACTTCTGGAATTGCAACCATTGACGGTTATGACGTCGCTCATGAACCCGCCGAAGTTCGTCGGCGCATCGGCTTCGTCAGCAACAACACTGCCATCTACGACCGCATGACGGCGTGGGAAATGGTCGAGTACTTCGGTCGATTGCATGGCATGTCGACAACCTCGCTCAACAGCCGTTTGGAAAAACTATTCGATCAATTGCGGATGCACGAGTTCCGAGACGTGCCCGGTGGCAAGATGTCGACGGGCATGCGGCAAAAGGTCTCGATCGCCCGCGCGCTCGTGCATGACCCGCCTGTTTTGATCTTCGACGAAGCCACACTGGGATTGGACGTGCTCGTCGCGCGCAATTTATTAGGGGTGATTCGGGATCTACGTAATGCGGGCAAATGCTTGATTTTTTCCACACACATCATGAGTGAGGTGGAACGATTGTGTGATCGCATCGCGATCATGCACCAAGGCCGAATTCTTGATTCCGGCACACTCGGTGAATTGACGGCGAGACATCAGCAAACCGATTTTGAAGAACTGTTTTTCACGCTGCTCAGTGAACATGAAAACGACACGCACACGATGGACTCCAACGAACGGGAGTTGGCGAAATGAACCAGTCAACGATACAAAAACGCAAAGCGGCAATGCAAAAAGATCGCCCACGTTTGTCCGCCATCGCACTGATCTACACGCGTGAAATGCGAGACCAACTGCGTGATCGCCGCACGCTGTTCACGATCGCCGTACTGCCGATGCTGCTGTACCCGATGGTCGGGATGCTGTTACTGCAAATCGCACAGTTTACACGGCAACAACCGATCTCCGTCTGTGTGATCGGAGCCGAACATGTCTCGGGTGAGTCGACCAACGATATCAGACACGCATTCAGTTCCCCATTGCTTATTGTCAACGCCAATTCTGATGAAGCCTCGGCAACTGAGCCTGCGGTGCCACAGCGGTCCAAACCACTGGGCGTGAGTGATTCGCGTTCCTATCGTTTTCCCGACGAATTGTGGGACAGTAGTTTCAACGTCGAAGTGGTTGCCTACAACGCGAGCGAATTAGCACGTGCGGGCGATCTGAAAACGCGTGCTCAAGATTGGGTACGTGATCAAATCTTCGATTGTGTCGTCTGCATCGACACACCGCTCGGACTTGGCGACGTCAATATCTTCAACGAACTGAAAGCCACTGACAACATCGCCTCGATCGGTGTCTATTACAACGTTGGCTCAGACCAATCCATGGTCGCCAAGGATCGCATGGTGTCGATCCTGAATCATTGGCGAGGGACGTGGGTTCGCAGTCGCTTGTCGGACGTAGGCGTGGAGTTGACACTGCTCGATCCATTCCAAATCAAAGATTGCGACATCGCACCAGAGCGAACTCGCGAGGCCGCGTTCTGGAGTAAACTGCTGCCATTCATCATGCTCGTGTGGGCGATGACCGGTGCGTTTTATCCTGCCATCGACCTCGTGGCAGGCGAGAAAGAACGCGGGACGCTGGAGACGTTGCTGTGCAGTCCCGCGCTGCGTGGCGAGATCGTGTGGGGCAAGCTCGGTGCGGTGATGTCGTTCAGCATGATGACCGCGATTCTCAACGCGTCGTCGATGCTCGTGACGAGTTCGTTCGTCTTCAAACAAATTGGTATCGGCCCAGCAGGTTCGTCGATGGGCGCTCCGCCGCTCATTCCCATGCTCTGGCTATTGGTGGCGTTGGTGCCGCTATCGGCATTGTTCAGTGCCTTGGCACTCGCCGTCGCCGCGATGGCGCGGAGCAGCAAAGAAGGACAATACTATTTAATGCCGCTGATGATGGTGACGTTACCGCTCGTGCTGCTACCGATGCTGCCGGGCACGACGCTTAATCTCGGCACCAGCTTAATTCCGGTGACGGGCATGTTTCTATTGGTCCGCAGTCTCGTCGAAGGCCAACATCTCGAAGCGTTGACGTTTTTGCCAATGGTGGCGGTGGTCACGACGGCTTGTTTGTGTCTGGCGACGCGTTGGGCCAAACGACAATTTGAATCCGAAGCGGTGTTGTTCGGCGATGGCGATCAATGGGAACTCGGGGCTTGGATGCGGCATCTGTGGCGTGACCGTCAACGGGCCGCCACGCCCACGGTCGCCTACGGTTGCGGTGCCTTAATTTTGGTCTCTTTATTCTTTGGCAAACTCGCCGTGACTGAGATGCCCGACTCATTCAACGGCATCGCGAAACTCGTGTTCATGCCGCAATTCGGATTGATCCTCGCGCCGACTTTGTTAATGGCCACGATGATGACCACTTCGCTGCGCACGAGCCTACGTTTGACGCTCGTGAATTGGCGAGTCTGGTCACTGGTCTGTATTTTGGCGGTGATGCTGCATCCACTGTACATGATGCTGGCGGGGTGGATCACGGAAATGTATCCACTGAGTTCCGCAGCGATCGAAGCGATGCGTCCGTTCGGCGAACATATCGCTGGAGCACCGTGGTTGTCAGTGATCTTGTTGATGGCCGTCGTGCCTGCGATTTGTGAAGAACTCGCGTTCCGCGGTTTCATTTTCGGCGGCTTGGTTCGCAACAACAGCCCTGTTCGCGCGGTGTTGGTCACGGCGTTCATGTTCGGCATTTCGCACGGCGTGTTGCAACAATCCATTTCGGCAACCTTCATGGGTGTCCTGTTGGGCTGGATCGCACTGCGGACCGGTAGTGTGCTGCCGGGGATTCTGATTCACTTCAGTAACAACGCGTTGTCGGTCTCCGTTAATCGGATCGCCGAGTTAAACTTGCCGGGATTGCAAAACCTGATCAGCGTCGATGCTGTCACTGGTGCTCCCGCCTACCATCCGATTTGGACGGGGTGCGCGTTGTTCGTGTCCATCGCGTGTCTGGTCGGTCTGTACCGAGTCACGTCAAACATCGACGTTTTAGAAAGCAACGATGCTTTGGCCGATCGGATGGTACCCAAGGAGCGGGTTACCGATCCGTCGCTGAAGCAGTACGCGTAAGCTCAAGTGTTTCCAACGCCTCGATCACATCTCGCAGCGTTTGCCGTGACATGTGATCGTTGTGCAGCAGCCCCGGGACTTCGATCCAGGTCCGATTCGGTGTTGATAAAGAGGCGAACAGTTGACGACCATTGATCATCGGCACGATCCGATCGGGCGTGCCATGAACTTGTACAAGGTTGCCGCTGAACTTCTCCAGACGTGACGTGCTATCGAATCGATTGCGAATCAACCGCGTAATGGGTAGCCACGGAAACCGATCGGCAGCGACGTTCATGACACTATCAAACGTGCGGTCGAGAATCAGCGATTGGAGGGGAACCCCATGTTGCTGCATGTTTTCGACGAGACCTGCGGCGATTCCCCCACCGAGCGAACGACCGTAGACGGTGATTTCAGACGGCCCGACGCCGCTGATCGCAGCCAACGCTTCTAAAGCCGACGCGGCATCAGCGATCGTGGTGGATTCCGTTGGCGTGAAGCCTTCGTTTTGAAAGCCACGATACTCCGCCGTCAACACAGTCGCATTGCCTGCATCAGACAGTTGCATGGTCCACTCGTCGAGATCGATAGCGCGGATTCCGTTGCCATGCAAAAACAACATCACTCGCCCCGCGCTCGGGCGAACGTACAACCGACCGCGTAATTCAGCTCCGTCTTCGGCACGATAAACCAGCGTGGTGATTTGTCCAATTGAGGGATTCGCGGGATCGAATTGCACCGCGTCACTGGCCTGCGCTATGCCCAAGAAAGCGCCCGGGAAAACCAATCGAGTCTCTGAACAGACGAGCGTGAGGCAAATCCCGAGATACATTGTGGTGATCAGTCCAGCACCGAGGATGAGCCGATACTGCATGGATCGCGGCTTCGACATTATGGTTTGTTCTGTTTGTGTGAGTTGTGCGGCGGCCGTGTTTTCCATCGAGTTGGCTTTGTGGGAAAGGGGATCAACGTCACGCGGCCCATGCTAGGTTCACTGTAGGGCAATCGACCTATTACCAAGCAGAGCTTTTATCGTGTTTCTTCGCAACCGTTATTCGGACATCCATGCCGAGGCTAAATCGATTGCTACGATTCGGTGCGGACGAGTGATCGTGCGTGATGGTCGTTTGTTGGCCATCGAGCGACACTGGTTTCGTAGTCCCGTGTCGATCGCTCAGGTTTGGTGGGATTCGCATCATCGACGACTGGCTGGAAACATGTGCATTTTGGATTACCACGTTCCGCGTGGCCTTTCGTCGTTCATCACGTTGGATTATGTCCGCAGCGGATCGCAGACCGATTATCCTACATTCGTCGCTGCGTGTCATGTGCTCAACGAAATCGCCCGCCTTCGCCGCGCCGATGCGATTGTGGCGCATGTCACTAACCCACGAATCACAGACCGGCTTCTGGAGCGATTCGGTTGGCAACGGCATCTGCTGCATTGGCGGGGACGCCATTTCATTCGGCGTTTCTATGATGGATACCCCGAAGTGAGTGTTTAGTCCGTTTCCTCTGAGTGAAGTCGTCCGTTTTCCTCTGCTGCTTGGCGGGCTGCTTCGTTGATCACTGTTTGGTCACGGACTCGCATCAGCGGCGTGTGATTGTCTCGGTCAGGAAATTTTGGTGGTGGATCCCAAACGATTGGAAAACCGGCTTGGCCATGCTTCTGCATTCGTTCAATGGCTGCCACGATTTCATCATCATGTAACAACGCATCGACTTCGGTGGCCCGAAATAAGGGCGGCTGGAAAGCCAGTGCACCTCCACTGAGAACAATGGTGGCCATCGCAGGTATTAACCACACGCTGCGCCTGATTGGTAGATCGAGCGGTCCCAGTTCGTCTTCCACACGATGTTTGCCTCGCACCATGCCGATCGCAGACAATCCCGCCACGATCATGGGTATCACTCCATAGAAACAGACCCCAGCAACGACGCCTTGATAATCAACCAGGATTTGTTGAGCTTGGGTCAATCGCAAGCCGCCCATGATCGAAACCATTGACAAAGTTTCGGCTAACAAGGCGACAAAGGCGATCATCATGCAGGGGATCAATACCCAGCTTAAAATCGCCAGAAATGGGACTGCGAACTGGATCGCGACCACACGACTGAACAACAATACCCGCCAAATCGAAACGATCGACAGCAGCGTTAAGTTAAACTTGACCGCCGTGATTTCATCGGCCATCGTTTCGATCGGGATGGCGTATAGCCACGCCAATGGCGCGGTCATCCAGTATCCTGTCATGAATAACCGATAATCACGCCATGCACTGGGCGTTTTGCGACCCAGCGAAGACACTCCGCCGATCACGAATAAGTAAATGATCGAACCAAAGGCTAGTGAGGCTGCGAACGGAGCTAGCAAGTCTTGGGGTTGATGCAGCCAACTGACGGCATCGTATTCTCGCGCCATCGCGGCAGTACCGACGAGAACCAGAGCGAGCCAAATCGCGTGCGGACAACGCAACACCCGCTCGATCGACGACCGCACGCCAAGCAAGAATAGGAGGGGATCGCGAAATCGCATGTTAATTCTGTGGGCTGGTTCATTAGACACGTTTGCGGATCGACCGAATCTGTTTTTGAATCTGGTCACGTCGCTTCTGGGCTGGCGCGCTGAACACCCGCGTGATGAGTTCGTTAAACTCATCTTGTAATTGGATTGCTGACATCTTGTCAGGCTCGTAAACCACATCAAACAAGGTGTAGCGAGAAAAATCACCGGGTAACAAGCGACCTGCTCGTTTCAAATCATCATACAGGCTGGTGCCAGGAAAAGGGGTTTGCAGAGTGAATTGAACTTCACCCAGCGGTGCGGTTTCGAGGAAATCTCCGAGCCTCGCGATGGACGCAGGCGTTTCTCCATCGGCACCAACGATCAAGCATCCATTGACGACAATCCCAGCGGCTTGGATCGTTTCCACGGCGTTGATCAAGTGGTTCCAATCAGCCGATTTGCGACCCATACCGCGATATCGAAAAATGCTCGATTCGAGTCCAATCAAAATTTGCCGACATCCACTGGCAGCGATCTGACGCAACAGTTCTGGTCGCTCGGCGATCCGCCAATCAGACTCGGTGAACCACCTCGCACCATGATTCTTTAGAGCGGTGAGCAGTGGTTCGTGATCGCGGTCGCTAGCAAAAGTGTTGTCGTCGGCGAGTTCTATCCAGGGACGTGGTTGCCGCGACGTAATCGCGGCGAGTTCTCGTGCAATCGACACGTCCGGTTTATTTCGAGCCGGTCCCAACAAACGACTGGCCGCACAAAACGAACAAGCCCAAGGACAACCACGCATGGTTTGCATCGTGTAACGCGGAGGGGCAGCGTCACCCAGCAACTCCCAACGTGGTATCGGTGTATCGGTCAGCAGAAAAGATCCATCGGCGACGTATGTTGGCTGCACTCGGTCGTTGATCACGTCGGTGAGCAATTGAGGAAACGTCGATTCACCATCACCACAAACAACCACGTCGAAATGTGGTGCGACGTGTTTAGGAGCAGCCGTCGCGTGCAGTCCACCGACGACCGTGATCGGTCGGGTAGTGCAGGTGCGTTGCTCGCGAATACGTCCACTGATTCGTGCCGCACGATCAGCCGCCGGGGTCAAAGTTGAGAACGCCACGACATCGGGTTGACGTTGCAGAATGTTCGCCATCACGTTGGCTTCGTCGGCGATGCCGTCGTCGCTGACTAAGTCAACGTGCCATGATGGCGGCACCGTTGCCGCGATGGTGAGTAGACCGAGCGGCGGCAGTTGAGCAAGCGCCGATGCACGGCGGGATAAACCAGGCAAACGCAGGCCGCGTTGCAGCAACTCCTCATGTCCCACACGCAATCCGCTCATCGACACGAGAGTCAGTTTGGGCATGGAACGCTTTCACCAGTGAGATTCGTTGAGGCACTACTATGCCGCACGCCCGCTGCGTTTGAGCTCTTTACGCATGCGACGGCGTTCGGCTTTGTTCATGTTCGACCAATCAATGTCGTCATCGTTGACACCATCGCCATCACCATCGTTATCATCATCATTTGCATCGTCATCATCAGGGGCTGAAGAGACGGAGCGGTTTGATGACGAGCCACCCGCATCCTCGTTGGCGGGGTCTTGGTCGATTGCCGCTTTGCGATTCATCATCGACCCGAGGCCAAAGCGACGTTTCTTGGGCGGTTCTTCCTGGCTGTGTTGTTCGTCTGTTTTGGCAGCGACCTGTGATGTGCGTTCAGCTTCATCCGCGGCGTCAGGTTTCGGTTGACGTCGCAAACTTGGCCACCATTTGCGGCGTGGTTTCGGTTCGGTCATTTCGTCGGATGAGTCTACGATGGCGGGCTTCTGTGTGACAGAGCGATCATCGCGAGCGACGGTTTCAGATGCTTCCTCTGCGATCGATTTGGGGCCGCGCAAACCAAACCAGCGGCGTTTGGCACGTGGTGTCGATACCTCGTGGTTATTGTCTGATTGATCGTCGCCACGGACGGTTTCAGGTTTTGCTGTCGCCGCAGCGTTCGGTTTCGCCACAGGTTTTGCGGGCGGTGTTTGGGTGGCCGCGGGTTTCGTGGCAGCAGGTGTTGTGGCAGTTCGTTTTGCCGCCGCACGTCGTGACTGCAAAGATTCGGTGTCGGCAGCGGCCTGTGCCAAACTCTCTGCCCGATTTTCAGCGCGGTTAGCTGCCCATTGCTCACGAGCCATTCTCATTCGATCCAAAACTCCGATGGCAGGTTCCATCCCTCGGACTTCACGAAACAGCAAACGCAAATAACTCAAAGACGACGCAAACCAAAATGTGACGGCCAGTAATGGTGCTGACGAAACCAGCGTCCAGCGAAGATTGGTATCGACCGAGATGATGTTCCATTGTGATGCGATCGGGATCGCCGTAACCAGCCAACCGCAAACCATCAACAGCATGCAGTTACGATACCGCCACATCTCGGCGACCGATCGCATCGCCAGAATGCCTCCGCCGATGATCAAGAACAATCCAATCCAATCTTGGCCAGAGAGAGCAATGCGTCTGCCCATCAACCATTCCACCGCTGTACCGCTCATCGCAATCAGTGGGACAAGCGTCGCCACGCTGGCTAGGATCGAGATACCCGTGATCCACTGCCACAATCGGTAGTCGCCACGAAAGTCATCGTTGCGATATCGACGCAATTGATAAACCAACCAAGCCGTGCTAGCCAAACCGAGATACATCACACCGATGAAGTAACGACCGAGGCTGCCGTAACGTGGGATTTGAAACACATCGACGAATTGCGGTCGATTCTGAATCGAGGCGAACCTAACCGTGGCGTCGTTGAGCAGAATAATCGCGAGTGCTATCGTCGCAAGAACTGCAAAGATCTTCGCCAGTGTGCCTCGATCGACGGGAACCAATGAGTACCATCGACCCCGCAAGCATTCGCGAACGCGTGAGCCGTAAATCAAATTGGGTTGACGGGCTTCACGCAGTGCTTCAATCCGACTGCGTGAACTCGCCGTGGGAGCTGGCGAGTTCACCGATGCAGAGGTCATCAGCACGCGGCGACGGCGGTCATCCTGACGACGGAGTTGGCTCATAGGACGCAGGCGATGGGGAAAGATGCGGCAACGACGAAAGATCGCCGAATCCTAACAAACTCCACGCGTTAACGACAAGAGATAACTACTTGCCGTTCCACCACCAGCGTTCGGACTCTTCTGTTTCACGCACACTAACGAGAGTTTGCAGTTCTGGCTGTTCGACTTGGTTTTCCACAATCCCGAACGCGTTGATGCTGACGCCACCGGAGGCGGTGACCGTCCATCCAGCACGACCGTGAATAAAACTGCACTGCGGGTTGAGCGATTTCGGCAACGAGAAGCTGGCCGTTTCAACCAACGAATCGCCACCACGAATCACGTTTAAGTCAATCCCGCTGCGGCGATCTAGTTGCTCTTGGGTGATCAAGGTTGCGACCACAGCCAAGTCCATCGCGTTTCGCAGATCACGAAAAATGGGACGTTCTTTTGACAACGCTTCGTATTGTTGTGTCATCGTGTCGGCCCACTTCAGTGCCAACGGATCCTGCCGACCGTCGGATTTGACGCTGCCATCAGCGGCAACAATGTCTTCTTCGGTCATCGTTTTGACACCTTGGCCGCTGATCTTCCAGACTTGGCCTTCGGGATCGCGGGCGACCGCGTCGTAATTACAGGCCATCCACCAACGGGGACTTTGCGCGGAGGATTGCTTTTTGTTTCGAGCAATTTCTAAATAGCTGGGCAAACCGCCAACGGGTGATGGTGTCAGTGCCATGGCGATTCGTTTCATTTCAAAATCGGCCGCGACAAGTGTTCGAGCGAATCGGCTGTCCGTGGCCACGCCCGCGAGCGTGATCATTTGCGGACCGAACGCTTCACGCATCCCCGCTTCGAGGAATGCGGGGTTCTGGCCTGGACGCAGTTTCACGTTCTTGAGAAAACCCTGCAGGCGTTTGCGGCCTTCGTCGGTTGGTTCGATTGAGCAGCGAATGCCACCGTCTTGGCGGGCCTGCTCCACACTACGAAACGCGGCGACGAGGTCATCCAGACGTAATACCGAGCCGCCCGATTGTTTGCCCACGACGGTTCCATCGGCTCGTACTTCCCAGGGTTCAGCGGGACCGACCAGCAACAGATCGTGGTTCTCTTCGTCCACGACGACGTACTCAACACGCTGCAGACCGGCCAGGAAAGCGGTTTCATCGTCCATGCGGCCACCGGTTTCGTGTAATTCTCGCAAGGCGGCTTGTAGTTTCGTTAATGACACGACACGTTTGTCGGTGGGCTGCGCCAGATCACCTTCCAGATTTCCGATCGCGGCTTTGACCACGGCGGCCATCTCTCGTTGTTCGGCCTCTGTCGCGGCCCGGACGTTACCATCGGGGTCGATCATGACGCCCCCGACCGCACCACCCCGCTGCAATCCAATCCCAGCTTGGGCCGTGATCGTGCTCAGTGCGAGCAAACCAACGCAGGCTGCCACGACGAGAAGACGGCGGCTTGCGTGCCAGGGGCGATCAAGGCGATTCAGTGCAAACGGGCGTCGGAAGTGAGAACGCATCGAGACAGATTCCTGCTCAGGTGAAAAGTTTCGTAAAATCGTAGCGACTGTTTAGAATACTTGTGGTATTTTCCCGTGACAAGCAAGACCAATCGCCCACCCGCCGTTTCCTCGACAATGGATGCCTACTTGGTACTCCATCGGGGGAGCCGTTGGACAGACGTCTTTCGCTTGGCCGCACCGCATGAAGTGATCTTGGGGCGGTCCTCGCAAAACCAGATTGTGCTGCGAAGCGGTCGGGCCAGCCGTCGACATGCCCGGTTGTTTTGCGACTCGGACGGTTGGCTGGTCGAAGATTTGGCCAGCCGAAACGGCGTTTTCGTTGACAATACGCGGATTTCTCTCGATAAACCGCGGCGGCTGAACGACGGTGATCGACTCCAAGTCGCAGGTTTTGAATTGCGATTCACCCTCGACCTGACGCGTTGGGCGGGGCCGCTGGAAACCGCTGCAGACGGAGAATCTGGCTCGCGGGGTGACGATTCTGACGATCAGGCAACTCAGGACAACATTCAACTCAGCAGCGAGTTCACGCAAGATTTTGCTGACGAAAACGATTGGATGGACGTCATTTTCCATCCGCCTGCGGACAATCTGCTGTCAGGTGATCGGGATAATCGAAAAACGGAGTCCGCCAGCGGAGCTGATTTATCACTATTGCAGATGGCGTTCGCGATGGGACGAGTCGAGTGTGAAGAAGGCGATTTCAGTCCACTCGCGGAGCTGTTGATGACGACGCTCGCCTCGCAACTCCGCAATGCCGAACTCGGGTTGTATTTTTTTGATACCGGCCAGGATTTACCGCTTCCCCGTCTCGTCCGTCAGCGCGACGGCCATCGGTATCGTCGACCGCCGGAAAACCTCATCCGTCAAATCTGCCTACCCGGTGCCTCGGCGTTGCTGGCGCGGAACGTGTTGGGTGACCGCATGCTGGCGACGGAAGACACACGCGGACAGATTGATATCGAATCGCTGGTGCTCGTGCCGTTCAAGAAAGACGCCGATTTCGCAGGACTGGCTCACGCTACTACCGGCGCGGGCGATCCGTCACTGACAGGATCTGACCTGAACATGATCGTGACGGCCTGCGAGATCTTCAGCGAGGCGTGTCGATCGTTGTCGCAACGACACCGCCTCGTGCAATCGCTGCAACACTCTCAGCGCACGATTCAAAACTTGCGCAAACAGCTCGCGGGCCGTGTCGAGATCCTCGGACGCAGTGAAGCGATAACGAATGTGCAAATGCAAATCTCGCAAGTCGCTCGCTCCAGTGCAGCGGTTTTGTTACGTGGTGAATCGGGCACGGGCAAAGAATTGGTGGCTTCGGCAATTCATTTTGCCAGCCCGCGTGGTGACGAACCGCTGATCTGTTTGAACTGCGCCGCGCTGTCCAAAGATCTGCTGGAGAGCGAACTCTTCGGACACGAAAAAGGTGCGTTCACAGGTGCCACTGAGCAAAAGAAAGGCAAGTTTGAAGCGGCCTCAGGTGGCACGTTGATGCTCGACGAAATCGGCGAGATGAACTTGGAATTGCAAGCGAAATTGCTACGCGTGCTCGAAGGGCATCCGTTTGAACGTGTCGGCGGCCAAACTCCGGTGCAGGTCGATGTTCGCGTGATCGCGGCGACGCATCGCGACCTGCAAGCAATGGTGAGTGCCGGTACGTTCCGGCAAGATTTGTTTTATCGGCTGCATGTGATCGAGATCGTCGTCCCACCGCTGCGCGATCGTGATCGAGACTGCTTGTTATTGGCCAATCATTTCGTTTCATCGTTTGTCCATACGATGGGGCGTGCACCGATGCGGTTATCGCGAGCCGCTCAGCAAAAACTGTTGTCGTACTCCTGGCCAGGCAACGTTCGTGAACTGCGTAACGTGATTGAACGAGCCGTCGTGATGGCACCCCTCGATGCGGGTGGAACGTACGAAATCTCGCCTGATGAATTGTTGCTCGCGCCAACCGGTACGGTCGGAATAGGAAGTCGCACGTCCGCAGCTAACAACAACTCGGCAGCGACACCGCTGATCTCATTGGCCGAATTAGAAGAGCAACACATCGCTCGGGTGCTCAAGAGCACGCGAGGCAACAAGAGCAAAGCCGCCACGATCCTCGGTATCGAGCGCAGCACGTTGGACCGGAAGCTGAAACGTTACGCTCCATAGCGTGTTCTCGCTAGAAAACACCGTTGGCTTTTTCGCTAGTCGCGATGCCCACGATCACGCCCGCGATCGCTCCACACAGGTGTCCATCCCAAGAGACGTTCGAGCCGAATGAAGGGATCACACCGCTTAACAAAATCGCACCGACGTGGTTGGCCGAGCGACCAAACATCCATAGCAACATGCTATTTCCCGTTGGGACTCACGAACTCTTGCAATACCGATGGCAATTGGCGATAGATGAAACGCGGCATCAAGCTGAGGTAGCGATCTGAAACTGGATCGTGCTCTATCAATAACGTCACATCTGCCGCCTGTGCAACCGAGGTGATGCGAGCAAGTATCTCATCGCGACGTGGTCCGCACTCATCACCGACGACGAACACAGGCATTCGGTCGTAAGTAGCCGCAGTCCCCACCCACCAATGACCGTCATCGGCAATGCGGGTTTGCAAAGACATCGGGGCCAGTGTGCTTGCAAGCATCTGGCCGGCGGGTTGGTTAGCGAACGGAAGCACGAGTTGGCCGGGCGTGAGTCGACGTAGTAACACGTCGTCCCAATTGACCACGCATTCCGCTTGATTCAGACGACTGGTTTGCCGCAACAATCCCGCGAGCGTGATCGACGTATCGAGTTGCGGTCCCGATTCGCCTCCGACCAACAGCGGCCAGCACTCGGGAAATCCCTCTTTCGCAATCACCTCGCCACCCGCCTCTACATGCAAACAGTTCGCCCGCGCCGACCAATGCGCGAGCGTTTGTTCGGGTAGTTCGGGCGGTATCCCACGGGCGACGCGCAGGTTGTCGGTGGCCAATGCTCGCAACCCGGCGAGTTCTCGTTCACTCCATGGCACCTGGCCAACGATGAGATCGACGACGTTTTTCGCCGAAGCCTCTTCATCGCCAAAATCGCTCGTGGCATGTACGGACTGCAGACGCTTGAGCGTATCCGCTTCGCTGAGCGAAACTAACAACTTCGTCGGCTGGTGCTCGATCACCACGCCCGTTTCGGAGCTGATCATCTCCAAGACGTCACCAATCGTTTTCCAACCCGGTTGACTATCGTGGACGGTTTGGGAGATCGAAACGCCAGCCAAATCGAGGGTGACCCAGTCAATCTGAATGGGCACTTGTGTCAATTCGCTGCAAACCAAAAACAAACTGCTTAGAGGATAGCCTTTCATTTGCAATGCGACCTTGAGTTTGAGCGCGTTGTCGATATTGATCTCCGGTGCCGGTGTCGCTAGCAGCATCGGATCAATCATTGCGTCAGCAGCCTGATCAATGATCACTTCATCGGCGGCTTCTGGCATGACCTGAGTCGGTGGGGCATCAGGTGCGTCGCCGGGCAAGCCGAGAAGCTGTGTGAAAACGTCCAATTCCGCTGGCATCTCTAGCAACGGTTCGGCAACGTCCCCCTCGGCCTGGATTGACACGACCGGCCCGCCATCTTTGTCGGGTGTGTTCGTCGAGTCTCTTTCGCCTGAATTGCCGAGCACATCGGTTGGCAGTAAATCTGCAGGGATCATGGACTGATTGGTCGTGGGACCGGTCGACGCTACGTCTGGATTCTCAGGGAGTTGAGAGTCGTCGCCGCTCGTGTTTATTCCTCCATTGGCCGTAGGCGTGTCAATGTTCAATTCCGTCGGCGGGATGGCATTGTCAATCGGCAACTTCGTGGGGTTGCCATCTTCGATCACGGGCAGATCAAGGTCGACAGATGCTATTGAGTTGTCAGCGACTCGGCCCGTTTCCTCGGAACCGCTCAGCGACCACATCAAAAACAATCCCGCGACAAGCAATCCAGCAACTCCCGCGACGCCGATCAATAACGTTCGTCGAAATCGCCGGGTTGTTTCGCTCGACCAATTCGCACTGTCACGCCAATCCGTCTGCTTACCCGCTTCCGCTGGCGTCGTTGTCTCATCCGCGATTGAGTGGTCATTGATGGAAGCTTCGACCGGCGGAGCACCGACTGCAAACGTTCCATTGCCGTGGCCTGGGGGTGGTGTGTGTGGTAGATCTTGGTCGCTCAACAATTCGCTGCGAGTGAGATCCTGGCTATCGACTGGTTCGTTACCGACCACCATCGGTGGTTGAGGTGTCGGTACGGTTTCGGACTCATTCACCGGTGCAAGTATTTGCACCATCGAACCACAGCCTGGGCAGGCAACGATGGTGCCTACCAACGCTTCCTCGGTCACCCGTAGGCGACCGTGACAACTGACGCATCGGATGGAGAAAGGAACGGACAAAAGTTATCGACCGCCAGCTTCGGCGATCATACTCGAGACTTCCGAGGCCACTAGCGAAGCGGGCAGCGCGTAACTGACAACGCGACCGGCGCGAGCGATATTGATCCCGATTACACGTCCCTCGCTATCAAGAATCGGGCCACCGCACTGTTCTGGATTGAGCACCATGTCGTGCTGAATCGCTTGCTCGAATCCCGACAATCGTACGTTACGCGCGCCATTAACGCGTGCATCGTTTTCCGACTCTTGCATAATGGCATATTCGCTCAATCTAGCCGGGATATCAACTTTGCTACCGTCACGTTCGATCGTGAGCTGCACAACTTCACCGGGAAACATACTATTGAGTGTTGAGACAACGATATCAACATTGCTTTGCGTCTGCCCATCAATGGCAATGATTCGATCGCCCTTTTCCAAACCGGCCTCATCGGCACCACTGTTTGGGATGATCGCTTGCACGCGGGCACCGCCTTCCTCGATTCGTTGCAGGTTGATACCGAGCATCCCGCGGTGTGAGACCTTGCGTGGAGCTGCGCCGACGACACCGATCCCAATCACGCGTCCCGATCGATCAGGACTAATCAAAAAGCTGCCGATCATTGGTACGAAGCGAGTGAATTCGACAGGCCGTAGCGAGCGGTCGATCGTGGCCGCGTCGGCTTGCACGACCAGCAGCGCCAAATCGCTGGCCCGACGAACTGCGGCAACACGGGCAGGTAACAACTGCCCATCGGCCAGCCGCACGCGAATCGGATCTCCCGACAATTCGCTACGTTTGGTCAGGACGTAGGAATCGCTGGAGGTAGACGATTTCGTGATTCCCGAAGCACCAGCCTCTTTGCTGACGACCGTACCCAAGGCCACGGGACGACCGCTGCTGATAATCTCAACGACGCCGCCGTTGATCGTTTCGGCGATCGGCTGGACTAACCGCATCATGGAGTTGCTGTCGCGGCGATGCATCACGCGATCGACCAATCGCTGCTGCAACCACTCCGGGATCGGTGCGTCGTCTTGAGCGATCACACTCAGGGCTGAGGTGTTGGCGAAAATCACGATGAGTAAGGCATGCGTGATCGCAGCCAAACCGCCACGGAGCTTCACTCGGTGTTCATTTTCAGTCTTCATCAGCCCTTCCAATCTCGACAATCACTTGAATTAAATGGCCTTCACGTCGCACCCAAACTTTGACACGTTCGCCCGGCATGGTATCCGAAACGGCGGTTTTGAGCGATTCAAAACCAGCGACTTGCACGTCGCCGAATCGCTCAATCACGTCACCAGGTTCGATGCCAGCTTCTTTCGCAGGCGATCCCGCATAGACTTCCACGACGTTCGCCTGATCAGCACCGTTACCGCGGACGCCGAACATCGGTTTGAATCCACGCAAGAACCCCCATGAGTCGCCGCGACTCATTTGATCCCAACACTCATCGTAATGGTCAATAGGCACGTGCAAGTTGTCAGCAACATCGTTGCCAATTCGGCTATGGACTGCAATCAGGCGTCCCGATAGATCAAATAGTGGACCGCCAGAATCGCCACCGATCAATGCACAATCTGTCACAAGTGAATCGTTGCGAACATCGAGAATACGACCGACACGTGTCACCATGCCCCGTGCGCGCTCGTAACCACCGGGATGCCCAGTAGCGATGCACCACATCCCACTCGTCAGATCTTTGCTCGTGCCTGGTGTCGCACACGGCCACGGCTTGCCACCGTTTTGGCCATCGTCAATTTTCATCAAGCCTGCATCGACAAAACGATTCATACCGCGAGTGGTCGCGGTCACTGTCCTGCCGTCGGCCAGCGTCAACGTCGCTGATTTGCGAGGCCGCATCGCCACGTGAGCAGCCGTCAACACGAATCCGCTCTCGGAAATGATCACGCCACAGCCCTGAGCTGGACCAATCTGAACACTGACCGTACACTCCGCCGCTCGTGAGGCGACGAGTTGGGTTTGTCGCTGCAGCAATCGCAATTCGTCGATTGACGCTGGCACCCCACCCTGAGCAAGCAGGTTTTGGAGCGTGACGGGAGGTTCCACCCAAGTGTCGCCCTTGGGGATCGTTTTTGTATTGACGGCATCGACATCCGCACCAGCCTGGCCCGCAATTGGGCTGCTTTGCGGGGACACTACCGCCGCGTCCGGCACGATCACCGTACCGGGAACTAGTCCTCCCTGGATGACGGAGCCATTGGGGTAGAATTGATCCTGAGCGGACAATGCAGGTGCCAGCATCATCAAAAACGCTAGTAAAATTGCTAGCGAGACACCCTTATCACGTTTTGCTGAAAAGTCGAAAGTCAACCCAGAAGTCTCCACTAAAAGAACCTGCGAATGGGTGCCAGTTTGTGTCGTTATCGTTTGCACGGTGCGCCGCGACATATTGTACCCTGTTCGTCCACTACGGCCCACCTTTTCATTTGTTTTCCCACGCTCCAACTTTTCTGCAAAGATACCATGCCGCAAAACGCTGTGAATTCACCGCTCTGCACTCCCAGTCTGCTGATCGTTGGCTGTGGCTATCTCGGTGTCCGCGTTGCCCAGCAAGCCCGATCGATTGGCTGGTCGGTGGTCGCCACGACGCGGAATTCGTCCCGCTGGCAGTCGTTCACGGAACAAGGCTTTTATCCGTTGAAGTTCGATTGGAACGATTCTCGCGATTTAGTCTCCCTCTCCAGCACACTGGAAGCACGTGAAGTCGACCGAATCCTGATCGCGGTTAGTTACGATCGCCACAGCGAGATTGATCGCTACGCGTCTCAGGTTGACGGTTTAGCGAGACTCTTGCACACCGTCGGCAGCGCTTCCCAGCGGACAGGTAGCCGAAGTCCTGATGTGTGTTACATCAGCACGACGGGCGTTTACCACCAAACCGGTGGCGTCTGGGTGGATGAGAGTTCGGCTACGCGCCCGACCCGAGATGGTGGGCGTGCACACCTGTTCGCCGAAGCGAAACTAAGGAGCTGTTTGGGTGAGTCACCCTGGACGATTCTCCGCCTGTCGGGGATCTATGGTCCTGGTCGTGTGCCCCGTGCAGTCGACGTGCGGGCGGGCCGCCCGATCGCTTCACCCGCCGACGGACATCTCAATTTGATCCACGTTGATGATGCGGCCACAGGCGTGATCGCAGCGTTTGAGTCGGTGGCTTCACGCCAACGATTGTACATCGCCAGCGATGATTGCCCGGTCGTGCGGCGACACTTCTATGAAGAGATCGCAAGGCAAACTCACTCGCCTGCACCAGTCTTCGTCGATCCGGCCAAAGACTCTTCGGTTCACTTCCGTAGTGAAACGGATAAACGAATCTGGAATCGCCGTTTTAAACGTGATCTAGTTCCTCGCTTGCAGTATCCGAGTTACGTAGAAGGCTTACAAGCGATTTTGTGAGATCTTAGGCCTGAGCAGGAACTGCCGGAGCAGTTCCCTCGGTTGTTACCTGTTCACTTTCTTCTTGTAACGAGCGGATGAAGTTGATCAGGTGCCACACATCATCTTCTTCAAATTCGCCTTCCACGAACGTGACCGCTGGCATGGGTGAACCCTCAATACCTTGCGTGATTCGTGTGTACAAATCCTTGGCCTTGGCTCCGCCGTGGAATGCACCGAGCGAGAAATTGCGCGGCACGGCGTTGAGCGGTGGCAACGCACCCCGCGCAAGTAACGACACCAACTCGCTACGGTTCTCAGGCTTGATCCCGATACCGACCGTCCACTCTTTCGTCCAATCGTCATAGTCCGTGTTCTGGCCATCGCCACGTCCCAGGTCACCGTGACACTTATTACATGCCGCAATCTTGCCTTTGAACAATTCAGCGCCGCGGGCGACCGATGCCTTCAGTTTTTCAGCACGCTCGTCGTTCATCGCAGCAACAAACTCTGCATGCGAATCGGGGACCACGAAATCCGCAGGCGGATCAGGGACTTCGACAATCGCATCGGGAGCTTCCAGCCACGCTTCGCCGACATCCGCAACAAAATCTTCAGCCAATTCCCAAGCTTCATCGAATGCTTCCTTCGCTTCACCATCGGCGTTACGAGCCATTGGGTCGATAATCCGATCTTCATCCGAGAGATCGAGTTCATAGATCGCATCGTCAACCAACATCCGCTCGACCTCACCTCGCCAAGACAGATAGATCACGTAGTCGACGAGTGCCTCAACGTCTTCCTCGGTGAGATTGGGAATTGCCACCATCCGCGATCCGTTGATGCCGTTCTTAATCAAACCAGCGAGGTCTTCTCGCGTTGGTTTCTCACCCCGCTCGGTCGATTTGAATTTGAACACGCCTTTGCGATAGTCACGTGGGTAGGGATTCATGGTGGCGGATAGCTCACCACGTCCATTGCCGGTTGTCCCGTGACAGGTCACACAATGCGTTTGATACAGACCTCGACCCTCCTCGCCAACACGTCCCGAAGCCCGATAGAGGTTGTCAATCGAAACTAAGCTCGCGAGGTCTTCGTCTTCGCTAACAATCGTCGGCAATTTCGGATCGCTCGGCGTGCCGAACATTTCCGTCACGACCCAGAACGCATCGTCGCTGGCGCGATCCATCTTTTCCACTGGGATGCCTTCTTTAATTTGATACTTCATCGCGTGAACCAAGTTCGGTTCAAACTCCAACGGTGGCGGCTCACTTGCGCACCCGATCATCAACGCCGTGACGGCGCACAGCCCCAGCAAACGCATCGCCGTCGGTGTACTTGCATGAGACAATTCACCGCAGCGAATCGTCCGTTGCCATCGCCCCGAAACAACGCTGTGAAGGTGTTGAAAAACAGGTTTGTTGAAGTGGAGAAGGTTCATGGTTCAATCTGTAATCGGCACCGGGAGGGAATGGGGAGGAGCAGCACGACCAACAAAACACGGATCCGTCAATAAAAAAGCTGCAAACTCGCAGTCATGACAACTTCACGATCCTGCATTGAGATCGGATTCAAAATCGCGAGCTTCGTTTGAGAGTGCTGCCAACATTGTACGCAATCGTTCTTCAAGTTGGCAGAGCAGTGGATCGGGTTGCCCACGCGGCCCCCGCTGTGACGAAACCTCGATGGCTTCATCCACTTCGATGATCACTTTCATCGGCATCGTCTCTTTCGCTTTGCCGTAAATCGCTTCTTGAATGCGCTGGATCGTTTCGACAATGCGCGTGTCGGTAATCTGGCCGGGGGTCAAATACTCGTCTGGAAACGACAGTAAAAACTGCGCCAAATCAGCAGCCTCGGCGTCCGCCAAATACACCGCTGCATCGCGATCAGTAAACTCAGCGGTTTGATTATCACGTGAAAAAAACGCCGATGTGACAGCCGTCCGAATCTTTCGCACTCGTTCACGAATGCCTTCATCGCTACTCGGTTTCAGTTGATATCGAGCCTCACTTCGCGACAGCAAGAACTCGATCAACGCATCACGACGCGGGCGAAGATCTCCTGCCGACGCTTTACCTACATGCTCGATCTCTTTGAGTGCTAGATACGCTTCTGAAACCCGCATCAATCGGCTCAGCAACGCCACCGAATTCCGGGACGGCGGGGCCGCTTGCCAGCTCAACGCCACTTCTAAATTCCGCAGTTGGTCGTCGGCCCATTGCCACGCATCACCGAGACACAGGTACTTGATCGCGACCGGATGCATCACGATCTTTCCATCGCCGACCTTCTCACGTTTCTTGGCCGCCGCGCGCGCAATAAAACTCACCCCATCGAGCAACGGTTTGAGCAAATCGTTGGTGCGGTTGGTCGTGCCTTCAGGGAACAGCACGAGTGGTCGTTCAGCGGTCGCCAAAATGCTGATCGCCGTCTCGATCGCTTGCCGATCGTTGCCCTCGCGATTGATGCTGAACGCACCCATTCGTCGCAGCGCAAACGATTCAAATGCGGTGGTGTTGAACAAGTGCCACGACGCCATCGCAAAGAAATTCGCGTGAACTTCACGGGCCAGCCAACCCATCGCGATTGGATCGGCATAGCGACAATGATTCGGTGCCAGCAAGATGCCATGGCCCGCTCGCAAGGATGCGGTCAAGCGTTCGGCGTGCCGCAATTCGTAATCAATGACAGACTCTTTTTTCCGTAAGTGGATGTCTATCAAACGAAACTTTTGAATCAACGTCGGCCATAAATTGCCGCGATGTGGAGGTACGAAATGATACGGACGTGAGAGAATAACGGTCATACGTTTACCAGCCCCGTCGTCGATCGGTCCGTTGGCCCGCACGACGGGCGTGTTCGCTTATCGCACCAGCCGCCGCGTGGGCCATCGCATTGACCATCACTTGAGTCATCGGATGCGTGGCCACGGCCGTGATCTTGTCCATTGTTGACGGGCCCCAGTTTTGAGTGCGTCGCAGCGAATCCCACAACACGTCGACATCCGCCGGACGGCGAATGCGATCGAGTGAACCACTCAAATCCAATGCGTCTGAAAACTGACAACGCGCACGGTCGTATCCTGATGCCCGAAACCGCTGGATCAAGCGTCCGACCGCCTCATGCACTAACTGACTCTGTTGCAATTCGTCATGATGCCGCGACGTTGTCAGATCGGTTTGTTCCATTTGCGTTTCGATGCCACGCAGCGAGGCAACAATCTGATCGTCAGTGATCTCGGGCGTACGACGGGCTTCCTGTCGCAGTTCACTGGACTCGGTATTGGCCAGCATGCCACGAAATAAATCGACCGCTTCCCGATAAAATTCACAACGCGGGTTTTCCAGTTCATTTAATTGCGATTGAGTGGCCTCGCACGCTTCGGCTTGAGTCTTCAACGTCGCGAGCGCCGCCTCACGTTCGCTGACAATCGTTTCGACCGTGTTGATTTGCGTGATCAACCCGTACTTGAGCGCCGCCTGATCACGATGTTGTTGCAGTTCATCGAGCACAACCTCCAACGCCCCACGATCTTCAGCAATGATCGTCCGCATCGTGTTGGGCGTATTGGTCAAATAATCAAAATTGCGTTTGGATTCGCTGTAGTTGACCATCTTGGCGATCGCCCGATCCATCCGGCGAGTAAACCCGCCCGACGTGTACTGCGGCGTGCCAAAGCGTCGATCTTTCAAATAGGAGAATAATTTGCACTCATTATAGGCGGGGAGTTTGCGAGCGGCATCCTGGCTGATTTCATCGAGGTTGTCTTGTGCTCGTTGCAACGCAATCTCGGCCATCGCAGCTCGATTTGAAAGCTCAACAAAATCCGCTTGGTTGCTCAGAAACGCTTCCACCTCCGTGGCGATCTCCGCTTGCCGCTGTTCAGCGGCGTCGAGTCGATCGTTAATCTCTTTGAGATTCGCTTCGAGGTTGGTGCGAAAAAAGTTCTCGTCTTCGAGTTGCGTTTTGAGTTCTCGCAATCGGCCACCTTTGCGAAGCAAAATCTCATGCATCGTCGGTCGGATGCTTGCCCACGTTTTTTGTATGGAATCGATCGTGAGGTCGGGCAAGTAATACTCAGCGAGCTTGGTCAGCGTTTGGTCACGATCGTCTTCGAGTCGATCGCGATGCTGTTCGACTTGCCCCAATTGACCGCGCAGCCGTTCGAGCTGTGCAGCGGTCTGGTCGTACGCCGCGATAAGTTGTTGATGAGCTTCTGGACCGGAGATCGGCATGGACGTGTGATGATTCAGAGAAAAGAAAAGTAGATCGGAGCGGTTGTGGACTGTTAGAAAAAGAACCAGGCACTGGCGGCCCCCGCAGCGATCGCGACGGCCGAGATTCGGTACCGCCAAATCCAACAGTACGCCATGAATTTCTTCAGTCCCGGCTTGGGTGATTCATAGGTATGCAAGTTCGCCAAGTACTGATCAATCGCCGCGTCGATTTCGGCCTCGGTCACGCGGTCGCCGGACATCGCGGCTGTTCGCATCAGTTTATCTCGTAACCGAACTCGTACCTCGTCATGGCGGAACATCTCCTCGGCACTTTCACGCTGCTCACGCATCTCCCGCGCGACGTCCATCACCCGCAGAGTCTCTGCGATCGTCATGTCTTCGCCCGGCAGTTTCGTCCGCGCTCGTTGGCAGCTCAGTTCGCTCGCTGACAGCGGTGCAGGTGCCGGGGCAACCGCTCCAGAGTGGATCGCTGGGGCTGGTAGGGGAGCGTGTGCCTGGGCGTTGGCTTTGGAATTCA
>JBGSMN010000210.1:0-10723 GCA_041740155.1 Rhodopirellula sp. | reverse complement strand
AGCCGAGCGGTCGCCCGAGCAATGAATTTTTTATATTCAAGCCGCAAGCGAATTAGAAAACAAGCACTTTCGTGCGATGTAGGCGTTTCGTAATTTGATCAGTGTCGGATACTGTTGTTTGGGCTTGTAATCAGTTAATCGGGTTTAATGATGCGACTTCCTGTTTTGATCATCACTTTGTTCCTTAGTGCGATGACGGTGTCGTCGGTCACCAGTCGGGCAGCCGATCCGGAAACCAGCACAGCGATTCGGTTTGATACACCGGGGGCGTTAAACCCCATCATTCCCGGTTACTTCGCCGATCCGACTGTTAAGAAATTCGGAGATACATACTATTTTTACTCGACCACCGACGGTAACTGAGGTGGAAGGGCGCCATCACAAGTTTGGGTATCAAAAGATTTTGTGGATTGGACGCTCGTGCCGATGAATTGGCCGCTCGCCGGCGAAGCTTACTGGGCACCCGAGGTCGTTAAGTGAGGCGAAAAATACTACCTTTACTTCAGCCAGCCTTGTGTGATTTATGGTGCCGTCGCCGATTCACCGATCGGTCCTTGGACACCCTTGAATGACAACCGAGGCGAGGTGATCCCCAACTTTCTCGTTGACAAGGTGATCACGCTGGACGCACAGGCTTTCGAGGATAAGGAAGGAAACACCTTCGTTCACTGGGGTACGTGGGGGATTTATCCCGGACACGGTTGTGGCGTCGGGAAGTTGGGGGTCGATATGAAGAGCATCATCGACCCGAAGATGATCCCAAATACGCAGTTCAACGATTTCTTTGAAGCGCCGTTCATGTTCGAACACAGTGGCGTCTACTATTTGACCTACTCATCGGGCAGTTGCCATGATTCGACCTACCGCGTGCAGTACGCCACCAGCGATCGGCCCGATGGCGAGTTCAAGATGGGCTTGAATAACCCCATTCTTTCAACCACTGCGGATGGTACTGTCGACGGCCCCAGGCATCACTCGCTGCTTGAACACGACAATAAGTATTTCATGGTGTATCATCGCCACGACATCCCGCGCACGCCCAACGGGTTGCTGCGTCAGCTGTGTGGCGACCTGATGGAAGTTGACGCGGACGGAAACATCAAGAAGGTCATTCCGACCCACGCGGGCGTTGGGGCGTTGGCGACAAAGGCCGAGACGTCCACCAACCTGGCCTTCACACGCCCCGTCAAAGCGGATTCGTTCTACCGGGACACGTTGCGCAACCACCAGTACAAGCCTGAGTACGCGGTCGATGACAACAACGCGTCCCTGTGGCGTCCTGCGGATAACAAGATGGGCCACACGTTGTCAATTGACTTGGGTAGTGTGCAACCCGTGCGTCGCATCGCCACCCAGTTCGAGTACGCCACGTGGTATTATCAGTACCTACTTGAGACTTCTACGGACGGAGAAAATTGGGCGGTGTTTGCCGATCGTCGTGATAACACTCGCTGGGGCAGCCCCATGATTGATCGTAACGACGATAACGCACGGTACGTTCGACTGACGATTACCGGTGTTCAAAAGCCAGGGATCTTTGGTGCAGTCTGGAACATTAAGGTTTACTCTGAAGATCGCGTCGGTGATTTTGAGCAACTAGCCGATGAAGGCTTTACAAACTTTGTCAGCAGCCAAGCGATCGCAGGTCCCGCTCAAGCATATCGCCGAACGTCAGCCGATAGCACCGAACCGCTCATCAGTGTCACCGCCGATGACCTTGCCCTGGACAGTGCGACATTGCGGCTTAAAAACTCGGGTTCACTGGAGGGTCAATTCGCACCGATGAAGACGTCCCCTGTGGTCAAAACGATCGATGGTCGCAAAGCGATCTATTTTTCGGGCGAGGACGTGCTCGAAGCGAGTTTTGACGCGCCACCAAAATTGTCCGGCAACAGCAGCTACACAGTGGAGGCGATCGTCTTCAACCCGGAAATTGCCGAAGCCGAAGTTCTGATCAGTTGGGGCGGACGAGGCGGCCCCGATGGGATGACGGCACAGGTCAGCTACGGTGCCCATCCCAGTTGGGGTGCCGTCGGGCATTGGAGATTTGCCGACATGGGATTCGCCGGTAAGACGCCACAAGCTGGCCAGTGGCACCATATCGCGGTTGTGTTTGATGGTGTCGTCGAGAGCGTTTATGTCGACGGAGTCCGATGTAATTAAGCCGCGAAAATGTTGTTGATGCATGCGGGGCGCCCGGTTTACTTGGGCGCATCTGAGCCTGGAACTGAGCACTACAGCGGATACTTGGCATGGCTCAAGGTTTGGCCCTATCCACGGCCACCAGAATCGTTCATGGCACCTTAGCCAGATGAAACTTTTGCGTCCGTTTTGTCAGAGGAAAGAAAGGGCGGGGAAAGTAAGGGGACGGGCCGCAGCTTCACGCTGCAAAGGTGGGAGTGATTCCAAAGCATCTTGCTCCAATCTTGAGTCGCAGCGGGCTGCAGTGGCTCTGTGCGCGAGAGAATCCGCATGTCATCTCAACGGTTTAGCAAAGACCGATTCATTGCCGACCTTGTGAGCAACTTCTGTGGGGCGAGCTGCGCGAACGAGCCGATTTCTGATGTGAAAGGGGGTGCGTTGTCGCGGAAAGTGCCACTTCGAGCACATCCGCGTTGATGGGTTCGAAATCAACTCAGCATTGCTTCTAGAGCTAAGCGAAGTACTTCGGGTGGCCCCTTTTTTCCGGCCCCTTTTTTTCGTTTTTTTCGCCATTCTTTCTTGCTTCGCCGGAGAGGGTCAGACTGGGATGGTGAAAACTGGTTATGCGGCTGAACAAAGTGTTTCGCGGCGTTTTACCCTGGCATAGGCGGCGGCACGCCGAGACTGGGTGGAATCCGTCAGGCCGGATCGTTTTAGCCAAGCCTTTACCTCCTCGCTACGGATCTGGGCGAACCGCTTGCGAATCTTCTCCGGTGTGCAAGCGTCAAACTCACTGGCAAACGTCGCTAGTAGGCTCGTGAACGTTCCACGTCCATGATATCCCTGGCGTGCCTTGAACCCGCCGAAGCCCGACTCTACGATCTCCGTGCTGCAGGGCAGCCGCGTTGAACCCTGCTTCAGCTTCGTCAATTGGTTTTCATTGCAGCGGTAGAACGTCACGATCTGGTCACCAAACTCTTGAGCATGCGGAGTCTTCACGCCGACTTCTCTCAACCGTCTGGCGAGCTGATCGCTCGAGCCGGCAAAGACGCCTTCGGTGTTGGCCATCAACACCGCTTCGCTCATCAACGAGCGGTAATCGCTCCATAGCTGCAACTCGTTCTGGAACTGACCGATCCAGCCGAGCTTCTCGACAACACGCTGATGCGTCGTCGACTCGGTGCGGGTTAATTCATGCTCAACCATTCGCGCCCAATCGATCAATGGGCCGATGTTCATAAAGCGTGCCTTCTCCTTCATGCGAGGCGGAAGCAAATGTTCCAGCTCTGTTTGTTGGATCGATGCGGTTGCCTTGCCTAGCTGGGCGGTAAACGCTTTCCACTGCGAGTCTTGACTCAGCCGTCGCTTGAGCAAGTTGGCAATCTTGTGCTTGATGTCGTCCAGATGAACGCCACAAAAGCCTGCCTTTTGCAGGCTGGCCACGCCGTAGTGCAATTCGGCCGCTCCGTCACTGAGAACCGCGATCGGCATCCCCAAAGACTCCGAAACGCCGCTCAGCTGCTGGCTCACTTCTTCCTTATCCCGTGTGGATGTCGGCAGCACCGCGAGAACCGTCATGTCCTGACGCTTCAAAGGTCGGCCTTGAGGGAATTCGCTCTGACGAATCCCCAGCACAACCAGGACGAACATCTTTCCGAGCTGAACGCTGTGATCGATCATCCAGATCCAATCATCTTGGCGAGTTGCCTCGTTGAGAATCGCCACACCATTTCTGCAACTCCAGTTTCGCACCGAATCGCGTGAGGGAACCTTCAGCGGCAGGTCGAAGGTGGTGGCAAACAGTTCGATGATCTTGGGTACGGCCCGGATGCCGACGATCAGACTGAGCTGACAGCACAGGCAAATCAACGCTGCATTAAACTGGTGCCCCGGCAGGTTCTTGTGTTGGATCGTTGCAGGAGTCGCCTGGTGCGCGGCGAGCTCTTTTTCTCGAGTAAGCTGAGCGTTGAGTCGTTTCAGCTGCATCAACTCTCGATCGGTCTGTCGTAGCCGAGTGTCTCTTTGAGCGAGCTGCGCTCTGAGATGCATCGCTTTGTGCTTCCAGCGACTGCGTGAGACCCAAAGACTGCGACACAAACATCGCCAAGGTGACTTGAAATCCGGCAGACAAATAGGTGAAGATGACGCCACTGGTACGCTCCTTCGTTTCGTGGGTTTGCTACAAAACGAATACGTTGGGGCGTAACAGTTTTAAAAGCCCAAAACTACCGAAACTCTCCAGTTGTCCACCGTTTCACCATCCCAGGGTCAGACCCCTGTTTCGAATAGGCATTAAGAAAATTATGGCTTGGCGATCCACTGCCGAACTAATACTGCGTCAGCCAAATTCCAAATTCGGACTTCGCCGTCGAATGAACCCGTCGCAATCTTTGGGTTCGTAGCTTCGTCGGGCATGGTCGGCTGGTAACAAGCGGACAATACCCAGTCGCTGTGTCCCATGAACTCCTGGGCAATGGTGTACTTGTTTGTTGTCAGCTAGAATCGAAACGCCGCGTACTGCTGCACCATGCCCGAGATAGCTCGAAAGTAATTCACCGGTTGCACCGTCGTATACTTTGGCTGATTTATCACGACTGGCTGAAACTAAACGCGTACCATCATCGCTGTATGCGATCGCGGTGACCCAATCCGCATGACTTGCGATCGTTCGAACTTCCGCGAGAGTCTCCGTGTTGATAATTCGGATCATGCTATCGGCCGACCGAAGTCTTCACGGATCAATGTCAATTCATCGAGCTTCACATCAAACGCGCGTAGAGACAACCGAAAGCCGCCTTTTCCACTTGGCGAACCGTGACATGCGCCCGCGTTGCAACCTTGCTTGGAGAGTGCGACTAGGACTTCCGATTCTCAGTCCACTTTCCGCGATGTTGCCATGTTCGCAACTTGCACTGGGATGACTTGTCGATTGCCGCCCACTTCGACAATCACTTCTGTCTTCCCATCAGCGATGGGGTAGACGACGCCATTTCGTACCTCGGCGATCTGTGGATTTGCTGAACTCATTCGAGCTTGACGCGTCCAGTCGCGAGGCAGCGCACTATCATTGCCGCCGCTCACAGCCAGTTGTTGCCTGCTTCGGGAATCCGAAAGCACAATTTCGTTCGGGTACACGTTCAATTTTGACGGACTCTCGAGCATCACTGGTAGCGCATGCGAGGACGTCACCGTGTAATCCTGGCCAGTGTATTTGCTAGAAGCATTCATCGAGATTTCGCGAGAGGCGTCGAGAGTCGCATCGGCAGCGATCTGCAATTCAATGTCGGCGCTGGCTTGATCGGCGGCAATCGCAATCGTTGCCGGGCCGCTAATACCAACAGGATAACTGGCAATCGACGCGCTCACCGGTTGCGGGTCACTTCCTTGCCGCAGCACCTTCACCGTTCCTCGTACGCGTCCACCTCGAACGAACGGCTCTGAGAAGGTCATCTCTACGCGAAGGGGATCGATCCACTGGATTGGCATGTTGTACGTTTCAATGCGCCCGTGGCCATTCCAATCACCGAAAACCATCAGGGGAATTTCCTTGGGTTCATCTGTGACTTGCTCGCAACGCGAGCGAGTCAACGCATAAGATTCCTTATCAACCTTTGCATTGAGACTCCAGCCACTTACCAGCCCATACGACAGCACATCAACGCCAGCCTTAAACTCGGCCTGCATTCGTTTTGGAGTGAGAGCCACCGAGTGTGATCGAATCGGTCGAGCGAATTGGACTGGCGCTATTGGCTCCATCGAAAACGGCGACTCAGTCTTCGTCGTCGCCGCGAGCACGATCGAACCGTCAAACAGAGTTGTCGGAGCAATCACGTGCGGCTCCTTGACGCGTCGGATCGCGACACTGTCAACGACGCAACGCGTTTCTGGGTTATCGACGGCCACGGCGCTGAATTGCACAACCTTCAAGCTGTCTGGTTTCCAAGCGGTGTCAGCACGCACGTAGATCTTGGCCTCGGCCGCTTTCGCGGGAATACGAGGATTCAAAATCTGCAATCCGGACTTGGAATCCAAAATCGCAAGATCGATCTCCCCGTCGAAACCAAAACGCGAGATTCGAAGATCAATCGCACAGGCACCGTTTCCTGGCTCAATCATAAACTCCTCGCGCGTCGCTGCGACCGCTTTGAGAGCAACCGTAAACGTCCCCGCCGGAGCGCATTCGATGTAGTACGTGAGCTCGTCGCCTCCACGCTTCAAGAGATCTGTTACCTCCAATCGATAGTCGCCATTTTCTGGGAACGTGGCATCAAAACTCCACTCGTCCGTATCAGTGACAGTCGTTCCAGCAACTTTGGCTCCCGCAGCTGTAAACAGTTGCATTTGCAAAAGCGTGGGACTGCCAAGGCTTCGTGCCGCATGAATGCGATAGAAGTCGCTAGCCGATGCGTCACATATCCCTTCGATGGTTGATCGAGTCGATACTGACTGAGCCGTTTCCTTGGCGTGATTGTTGCCATTGTCGATAACAGCGTCCAAATCATCAACAAACAAAGTGTGTGATTTGATGACGCCTGTCGCGGTTGTCAGCCAAAGACTCAATGGTCCCATTCGCGAATCACTTGGCAACGTGACGGCCTGCGTGGCTTGCGTCGGTTCAATTTTGTCGACTTTCCAATCAACGGACTTGTCGTTCGAAGCAAGTTTTAACGAGTCGTTCAAGTCCGTCCCGACCACGACCAATTGGGTAGTCTGGCCAGGCTTCGCCGTTCGCGGCTGGACCGAAGTGATGGTTTGGGCAGTGACCTGGATCGGCATGAATAGCAACGCCAAGCTGGCTAGCCAGCCTGCCAAGAATCGAGTTCGCAGATCGATTCGTATAAGTTCACACGAGTAGTTCATGTAAGACTCTCCCAGACGTGATTCGATGAGGCCGATCTTCTTGATCGAGCAAAGTGGACTCTGTTGGCAGACCCATCGCATGCATGATCGTGGTGGCGAAATCCTGGGGCGAAACAGGATTGGACGTGGGATAGGCAGCATGTTTGTCGCTTGAACCGTACACCGTGCCCGATCGAATCCCGCCACCAGCAAGCAGGCCGCTATAACAGAACGGCCAATGTTCTCGCCCAGCATTGTTGGCCGTGATCTGTGGCTTGCGACCGAACTCACCGACCCAAGCCACAATGGTCTCGTCCAACATTCCGCGTTCATCGAGGTCTGACAGGAGCGCCGAAAGCGCCTTGTCGGCGGGCGGTATTAAATCGTCCTTGAGCCGTTTGAAGTTGTTGCCATGTGTGTCCCAGAAATTGCGACCATCGTTGTGCCAGTTCACAGAGACTAACGGCATACCGTGCTCAACTAAGCGACGAGCCATCAATACGCACTGACCATGAATGTTGCGACCATAACGCTCGCGAGTCGCCTCGCTCTCGCATGATAAATCAAACGCGGAACGAACACTTCCAGAACCAATCATCTCGAGTGCACGCGATTGATGGTTGCCGAACGCGGTTGTCTCCAGTGAACGATGCACTTTCATTCGCTTAGCATCCAAGAGCTTCAACAACTCCGTACGCGACTCCAAGCGATCCAAGCTAATGTCTGACGGAAGCGCAAGTCCTTGCGGGTGCCACGTCGGGTCATTCAAATCGCCAGTGAGCAACATGCCGTCGTACGTAGCGCCTAACCAACCGCCATGTTGACCCGGAGCCTCACCGCCCGGTGCAGCCGGATGAAAAGCTTTCCACGGCATCGCTACAAATGACGGCATGCCGCTGGAGCGAGCTCGAAGCTTTGACACCAGTGACCCCAGATGAGGTGAGTCCTTGGCACTTGGAGGGTCCGCATCGCTTTTGAGTACCGGAGCGAGCTGGCCAGTAAGCGTCGCATGTCCACTGGAGAGATGCGCGGGGTCATCGTGCGATAGCGAGCGAATGATCGAAAACTTGTCGGTTACTGCTTGTCCCGCCGCTTTTTGTCCTTCTTCTTTTTCTTGATCCCGCTGGTGTCCTCCAGCTCGTGTCGTTTGGCCCCACCTTTCACCGGACTAGCCATTTCGTCCAGCCAATGTAGAAAAGGGGAAAGGGGTAGATATTAGAAACGACCCAGCTATTTCTTCTCCGGTCACTGTGGCCGATGGATCACAGGCAATCAAAACGCTGTCACTTCGCTTAACGATCAAGAACTTGAATCGCTCACAAACTCAATCCAGTCCGAGTCAATCAAATCGGCGCTCAAGACTCTGCACAAAAATGCCGCATCAAACAAAGTCGAAGGAAGCATCTTTTACCGCGCATCTCATCAACTTCTCCGATCAAAGCTCGGTGAAATCATATCACCCAACTAATAACCCTCCCGAATGGGCGCTTGCCCACAACTGCTCCGGCTAGTTCAAATGATTGGATTGCCGATTTCCGTGTGACCACCGATCACCAGCGTTCTTTCCACGCCACGTCAGCGCACCCGATCAATAAAATGGACATCACCGACTCGGCGACGAACGTAAGCATCGAGCGGTAGCCAGTAGATTCGACACAGTTTCTCGAGTGCCCAATGGGATTCCTCGTGTTCGCAATTCCCATCGAACATCTCAGGTGATTTGCAGCGAACATGATGTAGATTTACGAAGGTTTTGATGGAGCAGATATCAAATTCTTCAGTCTAGCGAAATTGTTGGCAATCGAGTGTGTAAACTAGCGGTAGTTCCTTCGAATCGCGTCCAAAATGGAATTGACCCCAAAGCCCGATGTACCACTTGCGAAAAGTTTTAGCATTAACACTGCTATTTACGTTTCTAAAATCTGTTCAAGCAGAAGACACGCCACCTGACAAGGTGATCGTAGGAGCCTACGTCAACGACACGCAGTCTCTCAATCTGCGCGAGCACAGCTATTCGATGGATGTCTACGTGTGGTTCCGTTGGCGCGATCCATCCTTTGACCCTACTGATACTGTCGAGATCGTGAATCCGAATGAACTTTGGGGGCACGTCCGCAACCTCCAATATGAGGAACCTCTGCAGTTACCTTCAGGAGAATTGTATCAGGTGCTGCGTGTACAGGGCAGATTTAGCCACAAGTTCTTTTTCTACAATTTTCCCTACGACCGCCAAAAGTTGGTCGTGGAGTTTGAAGACTCGGTCAACGAAGTTGATCGGATGGTGTTTGTGGCGGATGAAAATCCCATTTCCATCAATCCGCGGCTGGTGCTTCCAGGCTTCCGAGTTGGCGTTCCCAACTTGGCAGTTGAATCGTTCGCATACCCAACCCGTTTTGGTGATACACGCCGAACCGAGCCACACACCTATTCTCGTGTTCGAATCGAAATACCCGTTCGACGGCCGACGGTGACTTCAACGCTTAAGATGTTGTTGCCGGTGTTGTGCGTCGTTTTTGGCGCATCGCTCATGTTGCGGCTTAAAGTCACCTATATCGATGCGCGACTGGGCGTTGGCATCACATCGCTGCTAACCGTCGTAGCCATCCAACTAGCGGCCAATGAAACGATGCCCAGTGTTGATTATCTGGTACTGATGGACAAAATCCATCTGGCCGCCTACAGCTACGTCTTGGCAGGGTTAGGTATCGTTTTAGTCACTGCTCGACGACTTGAAGACAATGCGGCTGAGGCGGCACAGCGATTTCAATGGAAAGGCTATTGGATTTCCAGCCTGCTCTTCGTGGTTGTCATCAGCATACTGATAGCGCATGCCATCGTGCAGGGGTAGATTTAGAAGGGGGCACCCATTGTGTGTTGACTGCTTGGGTAGGCTCAGCTTGGAATCTGTGCACGTCATCTGCCCCTACGAAAGAAACCATGCCACGCAAGCCTCGTCACGAAGTCGCAGACCCTGCTGAAGTGCAGTTTTTTTCACGCGGTACAAAGATGGGCTCAACCGACGGAAGCGTGCGCGAAGTCCAGGGTGCGGGATTTTGAAAGGCATGGCGGTGATGTCCAAATGTCATTTCATGGTGATGGTAAAATGCAGGTGGCGAGCTTGGCTCGTCACCTGCCAGAGACACCGTTTGGCGCACCTCGACCGGGATATCCCTCGGCAAGTTGCTTCCCAGCAGAGCTTGCTTCCGTTTCACCCGGCGGGTTCAAGTTAACGAACTGTACGACAATCCGCAAATCATTTGGACACCACCGCTATGCCTAACAAACGCCACCTCGCTATTGAAGCGAATTTGGGTGGCCCTTTCAGTCTGAAGTTGATCTAGATGCCGCGACAAGGTGATTTCGGCACGGCAAACCTTCCGGAACAAAATTTGTGACGCGCGAGCGCAAGCTTGATGCAACGTAGAAAGACGTTATGGAATCTTGACCGTAATGGTTTTGTTCTCTTCATCAATCGATTCAATCTTACCAAACGTGATTTTGTCGGCGACCGATTGGATCGTGCCCGTGTAAGACATCTTGATCGACGCTTTATTGTTGCTTTGGGAGAATCGAGAGTTTTTCACTCCCAGTTCGGACTTGAGTCCATTCGTCAGTTGAATGCCATCGAAACGGTGATCGCTACTGATATTCACCGTGACGGTCGGTCCGTCCATCGCAGGCGGCCCACCGGCGGAATGCCCCGAGGTTCCTGGGCCCCGTCCCGGAGGCCAGCCGCCCGGAG
>JBGSMN010000111.1:0-3482 GCA_041740155.1 Rhodopirellula sp. | reverse complement strand
TTACGCCAACAATACATTGCTGAAACTGATTTACCGGTCCCGACCGAGGCCGCGTTTGCTTATCACGAACGGCCTGGAGCACTCCAGCGATTGGTTCCGCCTTGGGAGTCTGTTTCGATCGAGCACAGCGACAATAGTCTTGCGGTTGGCAGTCAAGTGATTTTGACGACCAGGGTTGCTGGTGTGCCGCTTCGCTGGGTCGCCGGGCACACGCAGTACGAACCGCCGAATCTGTTCGCTGACACTCAGCTTTCCGGGCCATTTAAGCGTTGGGATCATCGGCATGAATTCCACTTGGCACAGCACGGCGATGATTCTTGTCGGTTGCGTGACCACATCACTTACCAATTGCCGCTGGGGATTCTAGGCAAGGTGTTTGGCTCGTGGAAAGCGCGAGGTACGATTGAGGCTATGTTTGCGTTCCGACACCGCATTACGCGAGATGATTTAACGATGGCAAGTCAAACACAACTGGCACCGTTAAAGATCGCGATTTCCGGTAGTTCAGGCCTGGTTGGTGGCGGACTTTCGTCGATGCTTACGCTGCTAGGTCACAATACGGTGAACCTTGTTCGCAGCCCTGATCCACGGCCTGACCATCTAGCAGTTTGGTCTAGCGCGGGCGAGATGCAATCGCTTTCCAATTGTGATGCCGTTGTTCATTTGGCGGGCAAGTCGATCGCATCGGGACGTTGGAACGAAAGTTTGAAACGCGAGATTCGTGACAGCCGAGTGGTCAAGACGCGTGAGCTTTGCGAGGGACTGGCAACTCTCGAGCGGAAGCCAAAGGTGCTGGTGTGTGCATCGGCAACTGGGATCTACGGTGACCGCGGCGAAGAGGTATTAAATGAGCAATCATCATTCGGCAACGACTTTCTTTCCGACGTCGGAAAGGAATGGGAAGCCGCTTGTCAGCCAGCCATCGACGCTGGCATTCGCGTGGTCAATGCGCGTTTTGGAATTATCATGTCGCCCAAGGGTGGAGCGTTGCAGAAAACATTATTGCCGGCCAAGTTGTGTGGCGGATCTTTGGGCAGTGGCAAGCAGTGGTGGAGCTGGATCGCACTGGATGATGTGCTCGGTGGCATTCATCACGTGCTGGCGAACGATCAAGTAAGTGGCCCCGTGAATTTTGTGTCGCCTGAACCGATTCGCAATCGCGATTTTGCAAAGGTGCTTGGCGGAGTTCTTGGCCGACCGGCACTCTTTCCCGCACCCGCGTTTGGATTGCGTCTTGCACTGGGTGAAATGGCCGATGCTTTACTGCTCTCGAGCACTCGAGTGGTTCCGAACGTGTTGACAGAAACCGGCTACATGTTTCGGTTTACTGATTTGGCGGAATACTTTCGCTACTCGCTTGGTCGCGAACGTAAGCCGTCGCTGGAGAGCGACGCATGAACACTCAGCTTCTGTTTTTGCTGAATCTGATTGCGACTTGGTACATGGTCGGGCTGATTTGGATGGTGCAGATCGTTCATTACAACTTGTATGACCGCGTTGGCACCGGAGCATTCGCTCAGTACGAGCAAGATCACAGCCGATTGATTACGCCGGTTGTCGGTTTTCCGATGCTGATTGAAATTGCAACGGCGTGTTGTTTGTTGGTCGCGGCACCAACGGGCTTTCCCCGCTGGGCTGCGATTGTGGGTTTGGTCGCGGTGGGATTGATTTGGTTATCGACGGCATTTTTGCAGGTGCCCTATCACGGCAAGCTGACGTCGGGTTTCGATCAAGCCGCCTACCGAGGTCTGGTGATGACGAACTGGATCCGCACGATCCTGTGGACCGCTAGAGGCGTTCTGCTGGCGTACTTCGCGGCAAAGATGCTCGGCAAGAATGCGTAGCTCTGTCGCTGATCGCTCCGTCGATCAGATGTTGAAACTGGCAATGGATCGGCGGAGCGATCCGCGACGAAGTTTCGTTCCCTCGTGTGTTCTGAACTTGGCGGACGCGATAAACTGCGAGCGCTGATTCGCAACCACCCGTCTCGAACAGACCCTTCTAAGTTACAGGAAGATGCACCTTGAACGCTCGGAATCCATTGTCCACTGCGATGACTCTTCTCATCCTGCTGACTCCCCTTTGTCTGGCCGATGAAACGACCTCCCCTTCTGCCTCTAAGAACGAAGACATGATTTCTCAATCGCCACTGCTGCAACCATGGCCGCTACTTTATTCCGCGACGAGGCTCGATGGGGGCGTGCCGCCTTGGAATCAAGTTCGCTTGGAAGAATTTATTCCCGCCTTTGATCTGGCGATCGCTGAAACCGAAAAAGAAATCGATGCCATCGCGAATCAAGATTCTGACCCGACATTTGAAAACACAATCGAGGCACTCGAGCGAACTGGTGAATCGCTGCGGCGACTCGAAGCGATCTTTTTCGTATACGCGTCCAACTTAAACGTCGGCTCGGTTCCCGACATTGAAAAAGCGGTTGTTCCGAAATTGTCTGAACACGAGGATCGCGTTTATCAAAACCTGCCGTTATTTGAACGCATCCAGGCGATTGCCAAGAGCGACGCGGTAACGAACGAGACGCTTGACTTGGCCCAGCGACGCTTGGTCAAAGATCTTTACGAGACTTTCGTTCGCCAAGGCGCTCGATTGACTGATAGCGAAAAGGCAAAGCTGTCGCAGATCAACACGCGGCTTGCGAGATTGTTTACGCAGTTTAGCCAGAATGTTTTGGAGGACGAGAAAGGTTACATCACGTGGATCAACGACGAAAAACAACTCGCCGGACTTCCTGAGAGTCTTGTTTCGGCGATGCGGAACGCGGCGATCGAGCGTGATGACAAGTCCGGTAAGTACGCCGTCACCAACACTCGGTCGTCGATGGATCCGTTTTTGACGTATGCCGACGATCGTTCACTGCGAGAATCGGTTTGGCGGAACTATTACAACCGCGGCGACAACGGCGACCAGTTCGACAACAATGCCTTGATTGCCGAGATCCTGCAACTGCGTGCCGCAAGAGCCAAGATGCTCGGGTATGAAACTCACGCGCACTGGCGTATGGAACCGACGATGGCCAAGAAACCAGAGGCGGCGATGGATTTGATGTTGAAGGTCTGGCCCAAGGCACTCGCACGCGTTCGTGAAGAGGTTGCCGACATGCAGGCGATCGCCGACGCCGAAGGGGCAAGCATCAAAATTGAGCCATGGGACTACCGCTATTACTCCGAAAAGGTTCGCAAGGCGAAGTACGACTTAGACCTGAACGAGGTGAAGCCTTACATGCAGATGGACAAGTTGATAGAAGGCATGATGTGGGCCGCCGGAAAGTTGTATGGAATGCAGTTCAAACCGATCAGCGGTCTACCTGTTTTTCATCCTGACGTGACCGTTTGGGAAGTGACCAATGCGGACAACCAATTCGTTGGGTTGTGGTTCTTGGATCCTTACGCTCGCGAGGGCAAACGCAGCGGTGCGTGGATGACCGACTACCGCGAACAGTCAAACTTGGATGAATTGATTCGTC
>JBGSMN010000103.1:0-34050 GCA_041740155.1 Rhodopirellula sp. | reverse complement strand
TTGACCTGCCGCTCGACGATTCGAGCGTGATCGTTTTCAGGTAGCTTTTGGTCAATCTGTTTCCAACGAGGATCCGACTCGGGCAAGGGAAACTCTCGGTAACGAGTTTTTTTTTGTCCCTAAATCACTTACACTCACGATTACCTCCGTGTGACTCCTGGAATGAATAGCAACGCACATTGTGTGCGAAATCCCAAGATCAACGAAGGTCATTTTTTTTGCGCTAAATCCCTGCCGGCAAATGACTTAAAAACTGCACGACCTCGGGAAACCGGGTGGGCGGCTCGGCGGCTGCAGTTCCCCTGGCCACCACGGGCTTGGAAACCAACATGCTTGTCGGTTTGACTCCTTTCATGGAGCAACAAGCTTTGTGGGAGCAGATCGCTAATCCGCTACGAGATCCCGTGACTGGCGCGCTTTGGCCACCGATGGGTCCTAACCCGCGGATGACGATCACAAATCATGCTGCGTCACGTTACGAGCCCTATTTGACGGAAGTTCAGGGTCTTCGCTGCCCGAGCGATCCAGGCACGGGATTGCCAGCTCAAGGTCGCACCAACTACTTACCGTGTCTGGGTGATTCTGCCCGCTCGATGGGCGGCGGGATCAGTGACGCCGGAGCAGATACAGGGGCCGTAGCGGCTCGTGAATCGTGCCGAGGTTTCTTCGTTCATCGACGTAAGTCGAGATTCCGTGATGTCCTCGATGGCCTTGCCAACACGATTTGCGCCGGTGAAATCGCAACCGACCTAGGCGACAACGATAAACGGACCCGCGGTAATCAATCCCCAGGTAATGTGATTGGGCAAGCTAACAGTAATTTGAGCTGTGATGGCTTAGTTGACACCGCACGTCCTCTGTTTTGGGCAACCATGCCAGGGGGAACTTTTGAAACTGCGGGTGGTCATCCTGCAGCTGAAGCACGTCGCGGTTTCTGTTGGGCGATGAGTCGCGGAATTTGGGGAACGATGAACACCATCAAACCACCAAACGCCTACGTGTGTGCAAATACCAACGTGTTCAATGATGGTATCTATCCCCCGAGCAGTCGTCACCAAGGTGGCGTTCACGTGCTGATGGGTGATGGAGCGGTCAAGTTCATGACTGACTCGATCGAAGCAGGAAACCAAGCAAGTGCTCACGTTGGCGTGGTGGCTGCCGTTCCAGCCGGTTCACAGAGTCCATTCGGACTCTGGGGACAGCTCGGAACTCGCGCCGCAAAAGAAGTCATTAGCGGCGAGTTTTAAACACGAGTCCGCGTGTTCCCTTGCATAGGCAAGTCGTCACTACCCAGCAGCGGCTTGCTTTTTACTAATTTCTACCTGTTCAAACGAAAAGGACAAAATGAAGTTTACTTTACGTGCGTGTGCATTGGCAGTTGCTTTCTGCGCACTTCCCATAACAGTTGGTTGTGGCGACGGATCTGGCGGTGCTGTACCCGTCTCTGATCAATCTGAAATTGATAAGTACGTTGAAGAAAATCCGAGCCCAGTCGTAGCGGACGAATCATCGATTGACGGAAGTTAATTTCGCGATTCGTTCAGCCTCAGTTCACATCAACCTCGATCAATCCAATTGGTCGAGGTTTTTTTGTTGGATGTGAAATCAGTTTATTCAGCATGTTCATGCAGCCACTGCGTGTCGTTGTCGATCGTGAGCGATTTGAGTTTGTGGTTTTGAGTCAAAACCGTCCGAACGCAGAAATCGTATCGTCATCGCGATCGCTTCAAAATCAGACACCAACCGTTGGTGAGTAGTCGGCAACGTCGCGTGATCTCGTTCACCAGCCAAGTGCGTGGCCTGGGCGTCGACAACGAAGTCTCGCTCCGCGGCAATTACGCCGACGCTCATCGTTTGCAGTTGCGGTAAACGACACACATAACTGTTCGGTGACTCCGATAACTCGCTGAGCTGGGGAAACCATGTGGCCAATGGCCCGAGTGGAAGGCGAGTTAAACGCGAACCGGAATTCGGCGGTGCTAACATCACGATCCGTCCACACTTGGCAAAAAATCGTGTTTCCAATCGTGATAGTAAGATCGCGGCGCGCGCGATCACGCTCCCCATGCTGTGCGTGACAAAATGGATGCGTGAAACCGCAGGCGAACGCGCCACGTCGATCAAACCAGCAGCTAATTGCGTGGCGTGTTTGGCGATTGAGCCCCGCAGACTGGGGTAGTTCCAATGCCACGTCTGATAGCCGACACCGCACAAACTAGCCGTCAGATCACGCATGCAGCCACAGCGAGCCAACATGCCAGGAACGGTGACAACAAGCTCGCCATCACCAATGGATTGGGACTTTTGATGATAATCGGTAAATGTATGCGGACCCATTTGATTGTTATCGGCGATACGATCGTCACACTTTGAAAAATCACGATGTCGAGTCGCATCCTAGATGCTCGTTCTCGCGGCAACGTTTCTGTGAAACGCTGAAACTATTTTTGCTCGCGGATGAAACTGACCACCGGCGAGCCTTTTCCGGCACGGTCGCAGCGGAAAAACTCGCTCACGTAGCGGACCATTTGACGTTGCTCGGGGACTTTGAAGCGATCACCTTTTTGCAAGATTGGTCGGTCTTCTTGCATCTCACCGAATTGCTCTGTCCCGGCGGCTTGGCAGGGATACCAATGGCCTGCACCGGAGTCACCATCGCGTTCTTCGAGATAGAACTCGGGATAACAGTGTCCCGGTATCCACACCATTCTCGCTGGCACGCCCGCGTTGCGGCATAACGCGACAAACAAGCTCGTCATGTCTTCGCAATCACCTTTGCCGTCGATCAGTGCCTCGGAGGCGTTGCGAATCGGACCTTCTGTGTATGTGACTTCACCACGCACACGGTCGTAAATTCGACGAACCGTTTCCCATGCGGATGTATCTTCCGTGGCAGCGGTTTCAAGTTCACGCGATAGAGCACGGATCTTGCCATGATTCGCATCGATCATGGGACTCGTACCGAGATAGAGACGCAACTCGCGCGAAACGCGCGGTGGGATCACGAGCGAGTCCGTGGTCGTAGGCGCGGTGATGTTGCGTTTTTCAATTTTGTAATTCAGCAGCACGTCCACGGCTTGGTTCGCCGTCAAGCGATTGATGCCGACAACGGCTTGGCGTGCTCCACCCGGTAAGTCTCGCATTTGCATCTGGGTCACGCCAGCGGCGACATCGCGACTGGTGATCGTGACCGTTTGTTCGGGCCAATCCATCGGGATCGGAAACGTGGCCAGTCCGTTGGTGAAAGTCACAGGTGTGCGCAGCTTCATCCCGAACTGCCACTCGAACGTTTTCGCTTCGCTGTATCCAGGCGCTGACGAAGTAGAGCCAGCGTCATTGGTCATCGGCTCAGCCGATTCCAAGGGCGATTGGGCGAACAGCACCGAGCGACAGGGCGTGCTGACTACGAGCATGCCGAACGATGTGAGCATCAGACATCGGCGAGAGGTGGTAGGACTTCGCATACGGTTCGGCAATTGAGGTGATTGGGTACGGATACTGGCAAACCTTGAGGATAGTTGCGATGCGAGCGCGATACCAGTTTCGCTGGCGGCGACGTTGCTTCGCACGGTCCTGATCGCACACACATAACGGTTGTGCGGATTAACCCGTAGCGGAAGTCGTCAAGACTTTCGTACTCCCCCTGGGCGAAACTCTTGACGAGTTCCGCTACGACAAGACGGTGTGCACCAGGTGTGCGGCATTATGCCTATGCCAGAATCGTGATTTAACCATCAAGTCTCGGTTGTCAAAAAACCATTCCTTTGCCATCATTTGAGTGTCTGAAACGCACGCACCGACCATTGAAAGAAGAATCGTTGATGTCACGCAACGTTGAAGTTACCGAGTTAGTTCTTCGCGACGGCCACCAAAGTATTTTGGCGACACGGATGGCAATGGAGGACATGGTGCCGATTTGTGAAGAGGTCGATCAGGCTGGCTACTGGAGCGTCGAATGTTGGGGCGGAGCGACCTACGATTCTTGCATCCGGTTTCTAAATGAAGATCCTTGGGAACGTTTGCGAACGTTTCGCAAACTACTTCCCAATTCCAAATTACAAATGCTGCTGCGTGCCCAGAACTTGCTGGGCTATCGGCATTATGAAGATGAAGTTGTCGATCGCTTTGTCGACAAATCTGCTGAGAACGGAATGGATGTGTTTCGAGTGTTTGACGCGCTCAATGATATCCGAAATCTCCAGCGGGCCATGAAAGCGGTTCAGCGGACGGGCAAGCATGCTCAGGGCACGATCTGTTACACGACCAGCCCCTTGCACACGATCGACAAGTTCGTCGAGATGGGCAAACGACTGCAAGACATGGGTTGCGATTCGATTTGCGTCAAAGACATGGCCGCTCTGCTCAAACCACAGCCAGCCTATGACATCGTCAAAGGCATCAAAGATGCCTGTGGATCAGAGATGTTGGTACACGTTCACGCCCATTCGACCACGGGCGTGACCCTGGTCAGTCTCATGAAAGCGATCGAGGCAGGCGCGGATATCGTTGACACGTGCATCTCATCGCTGAGCCTCGGTCCTGGGCATAACCCCACCGAATCACTGGTGGCGATGCTCGAAGGCACGCCGTATCACACCAGCCTCGACAAGTCGCGATTGAAGAAAATCAAAGACCACTTTGCGAAAATTCGGCCTCGGTATGCGGAGTTCGAATCAAAGTTTATCGGCGTCGAAACTGAGATTTTCGACAGTCAGATTCCAGGCGGGATGATTTCCAACATGGAAAGCCAACTCGGACAACAGGGAGCCGCCAATCGTATTGATGAGGTAATGGAAGAAGTCCCGCGAGTTCGCAAGGTGGCGGGCTATCCGCCCTTGGTCACCCCGTCCAGTCAGATCGTGGGCACGCAAGCGGTGTTCAATGTATTGATGGGACCGTACAAAGTTCTCACCGGTGAGTTCGCTGATTTGATGTTGGGTTACTACGGCGAAACGATCGCACCGCGCGACCCTGAGATCATTGAAGCCTCCGCGAAACATGCCAAGAAAGATTCTATCACATGTCGTCCGGCGGATTTGTTGAAACCGGAGTGGGATGAATTGCGATCGAAGGCGGAGAAGCTCGAAGGTTTCAACCAGAGCGATGAAGATGTATTGACGTATGCGATGTTCCCACAAGTTGCTCCGAATTTTTTCAAGACTCGTGACGCCGGACCGAAAAACCTCAGCCGCACGCCTGAGCAGGTGGCGGCGGAAGAAGCCAAGGCGCTGGCCAAGCGAGCTGGGATCACTGGCCCGGTCACCTACGACGTCAAGCTCAACAATCGCATTCACAAAGTCTCGATCGAGCCGACCGAGGTGTAGCCAGTGGGATAGGCTTCCAGCCTGTCTTGTAACTAAGTAGCGACAGATTAGAAGACTATCTCACTCGAAAAGTTAACCAGCAAGCACGAACAGTAAAATGGCCACGACTAACACAAAAACAAACAATATACCTGCAAAAAAGACGATGACTGATCTCATCGCCGAATTGCACGCTCGTCGCGCCGAAACCAAAATCGGTGGCGGTGAGGATCGGCATGAAAAGCAACATGCTCAGGGCAAAATGACCGCTCGCGAGCGTGTCGATAATCTTGTAGATAAAAACAGTCTTGAAGAGTTCGGTTTGTTTGCCCGTCACCGACAAACCAAATTTGGGATGCTCACCAAGTCAGCGCCTGCCGATGGCGTGGTGACGGGCGCGGCGTCGATTGATGGTCGCTTGGTGCATCTGGCGAGCCAAGATTTCTCGGTGCTCGGTGGCTCAGCCGGTGAAGTTCATTCGCTTAAAGTTGCCGACGCAATGCACCGCTCGCTGAAGACTGGCAGCCCGTTCATTTTCATCAATGATTCTGGTGGCGCACGGGTCCAAGAAGGCATTGATTCGCTATCGGGTTATGGCCAAGTCTTTCACAGCAACGTGTTGTTGTCAGGTGCGGTACCGCAGATTTCATTAATCTGCGGTCCGTGTGCCGGGGGAGCCGCCTATTCGCCAGCGCTGACGGATTTCATCATCCAAACTCGCAAGGCGCAGATGTTCATCACGGGGCCGCAGGTCATCAAACAAGTCACCGGCGAGGACATCTCAGCGGAGGAACTTGGTGGTGCCGACGCGCATATGGCCCATTCTGGCGTCGTGCATTTTGTTGCGGAGGATGACGACGAGGCGCTACACATTTGTCGTCGCTTGTTGAGTTTTTTGCCATCAAACAATCTGGAAGGTGCTCCGTTTGTGCCGAGCGACGAGAACGTTGATCCAAACCCCGAGCTGAACAACATCGTGCCTGTTGATCCGAAGGTCGGTTACGATGTTCGCCGTGTGATCGCGGGGATTGTCGATCGAGGTGATTTCCTCGAAGTGCAGGCGGGGCACGCTATGAATATGGTCGTGGGTTTCTCGCGGATTCTCGGCAACACGGTGGGCATCATCGCTAACCAACCCGCTTTCTTGGCCGGTGCGATTGACAATCATGCCGCGAACAAGGCCGCTCGATTCATTCGGTTCTGCAACGCGTTCAACTTGCCGATGGTGACAATGGTCGACGTGCCAGGCTATCTGCCTGGTATTGAACAAGAACACAACGGCATCATTCGCAATGGTGCGAAATTGTTGTTTGCATACTCCGCAGCGACGGTGCCGATGATCCAGTTGATTCTGCGAAAATCATACGGTGGTGCACACGTGGCGATGTGCTCGCGCGACATCGCTGCGGATTGTGTCTTGGCCTGGCCGACAGCGGAGATTGCTGTGATGGGTGCCGAAGGCGCGGTGGAGATTGTGTTCCGCAAAGAAATGCAAGAGGCGGAGGACAAAGCCGCACGCCGTGCTGAATTGATCCAAGAGTATCGTGACGCGTTTGCATCACCGTACGTGGCTGCGGGTCGACGATTGGTCGACGATATTATCGAACCTGCTGATACTCGCAAACACTTGGCCCGCGCACTGGAGTATCTCAAAAACAAACGTGACCAACGCCCGCCGAAAAAGCACGGCCTCATTCCGCTGTAGGAAACCATGGACGAAAACAAGCAAGACGAACTGTTGCGATTGGTGCGGGGGTTGCATGATGAAATGCAAGCTTTGCGGAAACGCGTGGAGTTGCTCGAAGCGAGCCAGCCCAAACGTGTCATCAGCGAAGAAGTCGTGTGTATTTTGTCGAGCGCCATCGCGGCGTACCTCGGTTTGAAGCCGCGAATTCGCCAGATTCGCTTGATCCGTTCCGAATCGTGGGCGCATCAAGGCCGTGCCACCATCCACGCTTCTCACTCCCTCAACCGCTGAAGCAATCAACGATGAAATTTAATATCAAGGTCGACGGCGAGACGTACGAAGTCGATGTCGATGTCGCTGCTCCAGAACAACCGCAACCAGGATTCGTCCCGCCCAGTACGGCACTGCATGCTCCGCCCCCGATCGCTGGCCCACGTCCGCCCTCGGGCCCCATCGAAGAGAAGGTCGATGATGAGTCAAAAGTCTGTCGCAGCCCGATCTCTGGGGTGGTGATTCGTGTCGATGCGGAAGTTGGCCAGTCGATCGACGCCGACGAAACGCTGATGGTGCTCGAAGCGATGAAGATGGAAACGGTGATCACGGCCCCGGTTGCTGGCAAGATTGCCAAGATTACACGCGCTGCCGGTGATCCAGTGAAGGCCGGTCAGGTGCTGATCGAGTTTGAATAGCGAGACGCCCTTTCAGCTACGACAATTTGGAATCACCGTTGCGTAGGGATAATCATCAAGCAAAGCGTTGTAGACGGGAATCTCTTTCCCACACGCACAGACAACGGTGTAAGGCATCGAAACTCAAGGTATGATGGGTACAGTTTTCTTAGCGGCTCTTCGCCACGAAACCAGACCCCAGCCCCAGGTAAACGCCATCAGCATCGCAGGCAAACTGCCGTAGCGAACATACAGACTGAGCCGATCGTCGATCTGCGGTTGCGCCGTAATCTCACCGACAGAATCAAGCGGCAGTTTATCAATCAGGCGGCCACTGCTGTCGATCCAAGCCGTCGGACCACCATTGGCCGAGGAAAGTATTGGCCGGCGACAACCGATCGCCACCATTTGAGCGCAGCGGAGATGGTGTTCAACCACCGCAGTGTGATCAAACCAGGCATCGTTGGTGAGCGTCACGATCACATCAGGAATCGAATCAGGATCACGTCGCCAGATCGTTCGCATCTGATCCACCGCGATTCGCTCAACAGCGGTTTCAATGCACAAGTTTGGCATCACTCTCGTCTCACCAATCTCAAAAATCGCTGGCTCGTGACCAGCGTCTAACCCTAGGCCAGGTGGCACGAAGTTCTTGAGGATCGGAATCGATTTGATCAACGGGATGTACTCACCGAACATCACCAAGTGATTTTTCGCGTAGGTATTTCGAACACGACCATCAGGGCCGACGTCAATCACGCCGCTGAATTGCATGGCCCGCTCGCCATATTTCACGATCCCACAACCGCCGATAATGGACGGAGCCCTGGTACTCTTATCCGCCGAGATCGCGCCAAGCAAATCTTGATTGCGACTCACGAAGTCGGCTTGAGTTTGGGTAATCATTTCGCGCAGTTCTGCGGACGTCACGCTCGGACTGTCTGCGCTGTTTGAGAAATCGTCAGGGACGACCATGTTTTCTTCAGCGATGTACCATGGTCGACCGCCCGATAGCATTGATTCGGGCCAGACGATCACGTCGATGGGCGCGTCGGCTTCGTTGACCGCAGTAATCGTTTGCATCGTGTAGGCAGAAAAAATCGCCATCTCACGCTGCAAGTCTTGCTGATACTCCGTTTGCTCATCACGTCCGATCAACAAGAATCGCGTCTCCGATGGGACCGTTGGTACATTGATCGCGGAGACGCCATAGCCGTGAGTGGCCAGCAAGACGAGTAAAGCGAGCGGCACCGAAAACTTCCATGCATTTGATTCATTGCCACTCTCGGAAGATCGCCACATCACCAGATCAGCAATCGCGACATTGACGATCACGATCATAAAACTAACACCGTAGGTACCAAAGCAATCAGCGATTTGAATCAGTGTCGGGTGGGACATTCCTGCCAGCGAATGACCGAGCATCAACACCGAGATGCCCGTCGCGAAATAGTTGCGAACCCATTCACCACCCACCCACAACACAGCGGCGATGATCGCGAGGTAACGTTTGCCAGTTGCGTGCGAAGCCACGTTTCGCAACATGCCAATGAAGACCAGCGGATAAACTGCAAGATAAGCAGCCATCGCCAGCACCGGAAAAATCATCAGCGGATGCGCATGCCGCAGACCTTGCAACGAAACCAAATAGAACGCGAAGAACGCGAGATAGACGGGACGTTTCCAAGTCGCTGAACCGTTGACCGCGACTATGACGACGGGGACCAAGGCGACAAAAGCAAAGAACCACAAATTGAATGTTGGCCCGGGCAGGTACAGCATCACTGCGGTGAGCAATGAAGCTGTCCAAGGAGAATTGAACACGCGTTTCAAGATTGATTACTCGATTCTTTAGCAGACTGGTCTCGGGCGAGAAAACGCGTTAGTTCTTTGGGCAGCGAACGTAAGTGTAGGTCACGTTGCGGGAAGGCGATTTCAATACCGGCGGCGCTAAATTCTTTGTTAATCATCGTGTGCAATTCATGAATGGACTGCAAGCGATTTTCCAGATCTGCTAGATAACAACGCAGCACAAGGTTCAGTGTCGAATCACCGAAACCTTCAAACGTGACCAGCGGTGCTGGCTCATCGACGATTGAACTATGATCGCGACAGATTTTCCGTAGCAATTCACATGCTTGATCGGTATCGCTTCCATACGCGATGCCGACGTTAACGACGAGCCGATTGGTTGTGTCAGTCAGCGTCCAGTTGACCAAGCGTCCCGTGATCAGATCTTTGTTGGGGATGATCAGTTCTTGGCGATCCCAATTCGTGACCGTGGTGGCACGCATGCGAATTCGCGCGACAACGCCGGTGGTATCTCCCAAAGTGACAACGTCACCCACTCGGATTGGTTGTTCAAACAAGAGGATCAAACCGCTGACGAAATTGGCAAAGATCTCTTGCAAACCAAACCCCAAACCGACGCCCAACGCGGCCACGAGCCACTGGATATTATTCCAACGCAAACCGAGCGTTTGTGCTCCGATGGCTAGTCCGATAAACATCAACGCGTAAGTGCCGAGCGTGGTGATTGCGTAGCGGACTGGTTTTTCTAGCGGCAATCGCTCCAACAACACGCCTTCGACCAAGCCTGGCAAGTTTCTCACCGATGCCCATGTGAGGATCAGAATCGGCACCGTTTTGACGAGGTCCGCTAACGTCACATAACCAATCTCGCCTTTCTCATCAACACTTGTCCATAATCGAATCGCTTCGAGATAGCCCACCGCTGGTAACACGGGGGACCAAATCCAGGCCACACCGATCACGGTGCCGATCGCAAGGAAGGTGTTAACGAGGCGGCTCGTTTGAGCATTGATTTCGGACGCTTCCATGCTGGTCGATGGCTCGACGTCGACGCCACTGACACCGATGCGTTCGATTTGATCAATTCGTTCTCGGTGGACGGCCCAAGCTAAACGACGGCGTTGAGTCAACAACCAACGCCGCGTTGCACCGCCAACATAGAATGCGATCACGCACAACCAGAACGTGTAATAAAACTGTTCGATTAAAATTTCGGCGGCACTGCTATAACCCATTGCACTGATCATGCCAAAGACAATTGGCAACCACACGATTGGCAGAAACCATACGTGGCGAAGGCGAGCCAACCAGCCGTTGGGATTGTCGCGTATCGAGATGGAAAAAATGCCCTGTTTCGGCTCCAGCGTTCGCCATAGCACCACGCTTAATAGGATCATGCCACCCAACAACATCAATCGGCTGAGAGCCTGGGTCAATTGATAGCTGCCAAGTTCTGTAGTGGTGATATAGACGATCAAGATCGGCAAACCAATGTCTATCAGTATCCGCAACCAACGGCGCAATCCGCCAATGGAGTCTTCATCGATGTTGAAGTGCGCGATCGCCAAACCATAGGGACGCAGCCATTGCCGCAGTAACTCAATCGGGAACACTGCGTACGCCGCGACGTGGAAAGCCGTAGCGACCGCACGGACGATAGGTTCTTCCCCTCGCGCTGCGCGAAAGGCGTCTCCAATCGCCCACAAAATCACCACGAGCGGCAACATCAACGCGAACGAGAGCAATGATGTGGCAAAGGTTGGTTGCAACGAAAGATTCTGGCGACTAGACGCCTTCTTACCAAGCTCGATGATACGTCGACGTAAACGAGCACCAAGAAAAACGATAGTCGCGATCGCGACCAACGCAATCAGAAACAATTCAGGGCGTCGCCAGAATCCTTCGCCCAATCGTATCGCAAGCAATTTGAGGTGTTGTGGATGCACGATCCAGCGGAACGCTGTCCACGCTAACGAGACATCTTGCCAGCGAAACACTGCTTCGTTGCGAATCCACACGATGTGAGTGTCGATCTCGGCATTGAGCGCGGCCACGATTTTACGTTGGCTTTCCAGTTCGCCGCGACGCTCGTTTAGTTTTGTCAGATGAGTTTCTAAATCGAGAATGAACTTTCCGAGCAGTTCGACTTCCTCGGCGGGTAAGTTAGTGGAAGCTCGATTATTTCCGAGAATCACGCGATCGGAGAAGACTTCCATCGGCAAGTCACCAGCCACCGAGTTGTCAATTCCTTGCAGAGTCAATTCGAGTGTGCGTTGCAGATCACGACGTTGCTCGATGACATTGTCGATCGCTGTGATTTTGCTGCTGATCGAGTTCAGCGATGGTAGGCGGTTCTTCGTCAGTTGCAATTGCAGTCCCATGCTGCTGGACAATCGCTCGCCGCTGCGATTCGCTTCGCTGATGCCAGCTTGGGTTTCGGCAAGCTGCTCGGCCCACTTACTGGTCTCGAGTTTTTCTTTGGCGAGCAAGCGCGATGTTTGATCTGTTTCGCCAATGATCTTGACCCACAGATCGCGTTGCTGCAGGATTTGAGAAGACTCTACATTGCCGCCGGCGCTCACAATTTCATTTTTGTAGTCATCCAGTTCATCTTCGATTTGACTTTGGCGACGAACCTGCAACAACGACGACCAGCGATCGTAGATCAGTTCGGCTTGGTCGACATCGCGCTGCCAGGCAGCGTGTTGCAGTGGCAATAGGTCGGCTTGTGCTTCGTACAGCATTTGCTCGCGAAGCAGCGCGTCGAGCCGCAGTTCTTCGGCGGCAATCGAAGTCGTGCGGAGCGTTTCGCGAACGTTTTTCAATTGTCCATCGGGATCGTCGTTGATTTCGCCGACGGAGGCCGCTTCGAGCGTTTCGATTTGGCGACGTAGTGCGGTGATTTCCGCGGGCAATTTTTCCAAACGTGTTTTTCGATTGGTGATTGCAGCGTCGGCTTTCTGAAGTTGTTCGCGGGCCTCGCTCAACTGCGACTTTGCGGTCGTCTCGTATTGACGCAGTTCCTCGATCGAGAGCAGATTGTCGTTAATCGGCTCCGGTGCTTCGATTGGTTTTTCGGCGATGCGTTGAGCAGTCTCTTTGGCGTTCTCAATGCCTGCGAGAAATTTGTCGAGGCTGGCGATGGCGTCTGCCGCCGTCCGCTGCGTCGTGTAAATCTTCGTCAGCTCTTGCAGTGAAGTCAGCAGTCGCTCACGGAGCATCGGATCGAGCGACTCGTCAGCGGTGACCCGCTCAATCTCCGCCGCCACCGCGTCTTGGTTGGTGAGTGCGACTGGCGGCGGGGCGACCCCTCCAGCCGCTGGCCCAGCGGTGGCCACATCGTCGGTTTGGGCCAAAACAAATGTGGCTTGCTGGACAGGCAATGTCGGAGGCTGTGCAGAGGCGCTGCTGAAGTACACGCACAGTGAGAGAGCGGCAACGCACCCGTAGAAGCGGAGTGACAGGCTGAACATTCGTAGGATGGGTTTTGGCAAAGGTAGCATGGTGTTTAGTTTGTGAAAAATCGCGTGTTTTGCGAAAGCCCAATCGGGGCAAGATCTGTCTTGAAATGGGAACACTGGTTTTGTTATTCGCTACACAATGGGCAATTCTCCGTTACACATCCGATCGAATATTTTCGAGCAAACCGCACGCATTTCTCGCGCCACGCACACATTAAGTGATGCGGTGCGATGGTGGGGGGTCGTCGTTGCAATGATTGGCACTGCGATCGGTCTGTGGTCAGATACTCCCGCATTCTCGCAGACCAGGCTATCGCATGAACGTCGCGGCGGCGTGCAGTACGTGTTACTGGACACCGACCGCGTCTTGTCGGGGACCGTGTTGGTGCAGGGTGAATCAGTGATCATCCGACGAGGCAACGATGCCGAAGTCGTGTTACGTGCGGAGCAAGTCGCGGCGGTGGCGGATGATTTGCCACAGCTATATGAGGCCCGCACCAAGTCCGCAGGAAGGCGACCTACATCGTCCGTCGACACCCGGTTGTCGGACGCTCGTTGGTGCATTGACCAAGGACTCGCGGCCCATGCGACAGAGGCGTTGATGAATGTATACGCAGTCGCTCCGAGTCATCCCGTTGCTATGCAGCTCGAATCGAGATTGCGGCGATTGATCGAGTCATCGTCGGTCGTGAGAGTGGGTGACCAGGGCCAGTGGAGCGAACATGAATCTGAAAACAACTCAGCGGCCAGTGACATCATTCAGCCTGTTAGTCACTCGGTAGCAAAGTTTGCTGACGAGTCGGAATTGAATTCAGGAATCAATGCGACGACGGCTCCTGCGTCCTTGCACGCATTCACCGCCAGGGTTCAGCCAATTCTGATTTCTCGTTGTGGACAATGCCATCATGAGCAATCGAGCCAGACCACGAATTGGAATCTTGTTTTGCCCCCGGGTGGCGCGGTTCGCGTGACCCAGCGCGGGTCGGTTGCGAATTTACGAGCGACAATACCGTTCTGTGATTCAGCGGATCCTCAAAACAGTGAATTGATGAAACGAGCGCTGACTAACCATAGTGGTTTGGATACGGAAAAGCCACCCATCGCCGTTCACGAACGCTCGCTCGCGTACACACTGGCTGCGTGGATGGCATTGCTCGGACCAACGCCAGACAGTTCGCTTGATGCAGATCCATTAGAAATCCAATGGAATGATCCCAGTGAGCCACTCAATCCAATCGAGCCGACCGATGTTGCCTCATCTTTGGTTAGTCCACCGCGGGCGAATATCTTGCCTCGGAACACCGAGCGACAACCAGCAAACTCCGATCAGCCCACTCGCTTGCCAATGGTTGAGAACCCCGATAGCGTCGAGCACTTCAATCGCGAAACGCTGCTTCGCCGAAAGTTTGGTTTGAAGTAGAACGCGTCAGTAACTCACTCCTCGCTCGCATTGACCATGTCACGCAGAATCGCTGGCTCGACGCCGCGAACATGGATCGTTTTGATACGAGATGTATGGCCAGCGATGATATCGACGTTCGATTTACTCGTGCCCAACCACTTGGCGATTGCCGCAATCACGGCGGCGTTGGCTTTGCCGTCTTCGGGAGGGGCGTTCACGGAGACCTTCAGTGCTCCAGCGTGTTCGCCACCGACGCCAGGTTTTCTTGCTTTAGGCGTGACTCGAATTTCGAAAGTGCAACCCGTTTCCGTCTCCTTAATGTGGATCATCGGTGTGTAGTAATCTCAGGGCATTAAAAATCACTAGCAACGACGCCCCCGTATCCGCAGCGATCGCCGCCCAGAGCGACGCCATTCCGAAGATCGTCAACAATACAAACAAGAATTTAATGCTTAACGCAAACGCGATGTTTTGACGGATGATCCTGAGCGTCCGTTTGGAATGAGAGCAAAGCCACGGCATCAGACGGAGGTCGTCGGACATGAAGGTGATGTCGGCAGTTTCCATCGCCACGTCGGTGCCGGAGCCGCCCATGGCAATGCCGAGACTCGCGATTGCCAGCGCCGGTGCGTCATTGATTCCGTCGCCGACCATCGCCACGCGTCCATACTCCTGGACCATCAATCCGATCACTTCGACTTTGTCTTCGGGTAGCAATTGCGAGTGAACATCGTCGATTCCAACTTGATTTGCAATTGTTTGAGCCGTTGATTCGCGGTCACCCGTCAACATCGAAAGCGTTTCGATGCCAAACTCTCGCAGCGCCGTAACTGCTTCTGCGGCATGTTCGCGGACGGGATCGCTGAGTGTGAAGAACCCGATAACTCGTTGGCTGTCACCAATCAACACCACACTTTGGTCACGATACATTTCGGTTGCCAGATGCAAGTCGACATCCGAGGATGCAATCTGTTTGTCGTTAAGAAAACGCGTGGAGCCGAGCCACATCGACTTGCCCTTGATTTCGGCGATGGTGCCCTTGCCGGGCACGGATGTAACACCTTGCGCGGTGATGGGGCGGACGTGATGCGCTGCGGCGTAGTCGTTAATCGCACGCGACAACGGATGCGTGCTGGCGGCTGCCAATGCGGCGGCGATAGCAAGTAACTCGTCTGGGGCGAGCGATGCATCTGGATGCTCGCTGGGCATCACGACGCAGTGGGCGACGGTGGGTGTGCCACGTGTGAGTGTGCCAGTTTTGTCAAAGGCGATCGCATCGAGGCTTGCGGGCAACTCGATGAACACGCCGCCTTTGATCAACACACCTCGTCGAGCTGCCGACGTCAGTGCCGCGACGACACTAACGGGCGTTGAGATCACGAGTGCACACGGACAAGCGATCACGAGTAATACGAGCGCGCGATAAATCCAGTCTGACCAGGAGGCAGCGAAAAAGAGTGGTGGTACGAACATAATCAACAATGCGAGTGCAAAGACAATCGGTGTGTAGATCCCAGCAAACTTCTCGACCCACTGCTCGCTGGTCGCTCGTTTGCTTCCCGCTTCGCTGACCAACCGCACGATCTTTGCGACGGCTGAGTCATCGGATAGACGCGTTGATTGCATGGTTAACACACCATCGCCGTTGATCGTTCCTGCGAACAACGCGTCGCCCACGTTCTTTTCAACGGGTACACTTTCACCAGTAATCGCTGATTGGTCGACAACGCTGGCACCCGAGCTCACGACACCATCGAGCGGGATTTTGTCGCCAGCGCGGACTTGCAAAATCTTGCCCACTGCGACGTCGCGCGGCGGTGTCTCAGTGACCTCACCGTGCTCATTGATCACGCGTGCGATCGGAGGCGAGAGATTCAGTAGCGTGTGAATGGCTCGGCGAGCTTGGCCAACGCTCCATGATTCAAGTAGCAATGACAATGAAAACAAGAACGCGACCGTCGCGGCCTCAAACCATTCATTGATCGCGATCGCACCGATGACCGCAATGCTCATCAACAGATTCATATCAGGGCGTAACGATACGAGCGACCGCCAAGCCTTCGGTAGCACAAGGATTAGACCCGCCAAAATGCCGATCAAGTACACCGTCATCGTGATCGCTGAAGGTCGTAGTGAATCACCCATTGTTTGCAACCACCATCCGGTTGCTGCGCACGTCGCGCTAACGACCGTGAGCACACCGCGTCGCGTGCGCCACCATGGCTTTGACGCGTGCATGCTGTCTAAAGTCTCGTCGCGCCAGGGTTCATAACGCAAACCAGTGCGGGCGATTGCCGCGTCGATTTGCTCGGCGGTCAACTTGGTCCCGTGCAAGTCGATGGTGAGTTTGGCGCGAAGCAGATCGAACGAAAGTCGCTCCGGATCAGCCACCAGAGGTACAAGTTCTCGCTTGAGCAACGCCACCTCTTCGGCACAATCCAGGCCGTGAATCTTTCGGTGAAGCGTTTTCAAACTCGGCATGAGGTTGTTGATTGTCGTTTGTTTGAAGTCGTAGTGGAACTCGTCAAGAGTTTCGTCATTCGTCGATTTTTGAGTGTGGAACGAAAGTCTTGACGACTTCCGCTACTGTTTAAGTCATGGATTGATGAACTACCAGGATACTCGATAGGATTCATGCAGGACGATCCCGAATCTATATTTCTGGACTGGCACAAGCGTCCCGTTTCGTTTTCCCAACAACTCCAGGGCTAAAGTATGTCATTACTTGAGATCGATTTTGATGCCGCTGTCCAGCGATTCATGCAATTATCCGCGATCCCTGGACGCAGTCGCGAGGAGGCCGCCGTCGCGTCTGCAATCACCGCTATCTTGGTGGACGCTGGCTTGGATCCTGCCTGCATCGTGCATGATGATGCACACACGCGAACGCGGATTCATGGCAATTGTGGGAACTTGATTGTGACGTTGCCGGGCGATGCTGGAATGATGCGGACGTTACTATCTGCGCACATGGACACAGTTCCGATATGTTTGAACGCCAAACCTGTGCTAAAAGACGATCCTGAATTGGGGAAGATCATCGTTGCCGAAGGCGAGACCGGATTGGGCGGTGACGATCGAGCGGGATGTGCTGTCGTTTTGACGGCGATTCTGGAGCGACTTCGGTATGCCGCTGAGCATCCAGGGGTGTCGATGCCACCAGCGGTTGTCTCGTTCTTGATTCAAGAAGAAGTTGGTCTGGAAGGTGCCCGTCATCTCGACGCGAGCAAGATTGGGCATGTCGATCAAGCGTTCAATTTCGATGGAGGCAAGATGTCTTCGATCCGTCATGGCGCGACTGGTGGTGAGCGGATGCAAGCTACGGTGTTCGGTTTTGCTTCGCATGCGGGTGTCTCCCCCGAGAAAGGCGTCAGTGCCATCGTGATTGCATCCAAAGCGATTGCCTCGTTACATGACGCGGGTTTGCTTGGCTTGATTCAGATCGATGGTCGCCGGGGAACGGCGAATGTGGGCGTGATCGAAGGTGGCGAGGCCACCAATGTAGTAACTCCACAAGTCAACTTGCGAATCGAGGCTCGCAGTCATGATGCGGAGTTTCGCACCTGGATCGTCAGCCAAATTCGCGAGGCGCTGGAACGGGCTGCGCTCGAGGTGAGAGACGTGGATGGTCGATGTGGGCGGGTGGAATTCAGTAGCACTGTGGATTACGAAGCGTTCGCGCTAAGTCTCGATCATCCCTCGGTGAAGTCAGCGATGGCATGGGTTCAAAAGTTAGGGTTCGAACCCGTTTGTGAGGTGGCCAATGGTGGATTGGATGCGAATTGGCTGTTTTTGCATGGGATCGCAGCCGTCACTCTAGGATGTGGACAAGCCGCAATCCATACTGCTGACGAGTACTTGCTGGTCGATCATTATCTGGCTGCCTGTCGATTGGCCGCCTCTGTACTGGTGTCGAATTCCTGAGCGGGTACTAGGTTCAACGTCGCTGGGGGCCTATAATGTTGGCCGCGTCCCCATTGAAATTGCCCCAAGCTCGTTGTCGAACGTCCCCCTCCCAATCTCCTTCCTCCCTTCGTATTGGCCGTTGTCAATTGTCTGAAACTTGGCATCCCGGAGTGAAAGTCGCCGAGCTGACCCATGTTGGGATGCGTCGAGCGAATAACCAAGATGCGCACGCGGTGATGGTGGCCGAGTCGGCGGAGCGGTTTCAGCGACGGGGGCACTTGTTCGTCGTGGCCGATGGGATGGGTGCTCATGCGGCTGGCGAGTTAGCATCCAAGATCGCGTGCGAGCAGATTGCAATGCGTTACATCGGTTCGCAAAAACCGGACGTTGGCCAAGCTTTGGGCGAGGCGGTGCATCTTGCTAATTCGGCTATCTATGACCGCGGTCAGAGCAATCCTGAATTTCACAACATGGGCACCACGGCCAGTGCGTTAGTGCTGACGCAAGGCAGTGGCTATGTCGCTCAGGTCGGTGACTCGCGAGTTTATCGGCTTCGCAAAGGCATCTTGGAACAACTCACTTTTGACCATTCGCTCGTGTGGGAAATGCACGCGAGTGGTCAAGTTCCCAGTGACAGTCCGCTGGGTAAAGCGATCCCTAAAAACGTGATCACCCGTTCGCTTGGTCCTGGCGAGTATGTGCTGGTCGATCTCGAAGGGCCGTTTGAATTGGAATTGGGCGATCGTTATTTACTGTGCAGCGATGGCTTGACGGGGCTCGTCGAAGATGAAGACTTGGGCGTGTTGATGGATTCGCTGTCGATCGATACGATCGCACCGGTGCTCGTTGATTTGGCTAACCTGCGCGGCGGACCTGACAATATCACGGTCATTGTCGTTGATGTGACGGGCGATAACTTGATCAATGCGTCATCGGCAAAGAAGCAAGCCAGTGGCGAAGGTTTTCAGTGGAGTAGTGTGCATTCGTCGCGCGCGTTGATTGCAGCGACGACGATTTGCTGGCTCGGTGCGATCGGCTTCGGGATTGCAGCCTTGTTGGGTAACACGAAATTCACCGGTTCCGCTGTGGCCGCGTTGATTCTTGGCGCGATTGCACTGGGTGTTTGGGCCAGCGGAATTTGGGCAACAGGAGATCGTCGCCAATCACTTAACAAGCGTCGCAAGTCGGGCAAGTCCACGACGCCACCACTGCAAGGTAGTTACGACTCCGGTTTGGAAGCGTCGGAGATTGCTGCTGGCACCGGACCTTATCGAAAATATCGCGTCGATCAACACAAAGCCGTTTTTGGACGGCTGGTCGATGTCGTGGGCGAGATCCGCAAATCCTCGGAACAACATCACTGGGGTCTGAATTTCAATGAGATTGACAACATTGTGAAGTCAGCGAGTAGTTCAGGAGCGAAGGGCAATTGGAAGGCTGCGATCAAGCAGCAATGCGACGCGGTGCTTGCAGCGATGCTGTTATTGCGGCAGCATCACGACGATTCGGCGAGTGATACAGCAGTGGATTTGTAAGCGGGATCGACAACGGGTCTTCACGACTTCCGCTATATTTAAACCCGACAGTTCATGTTGCGGAGTTGCTCAGTGTTCTGACAGGCTGGAAGCCTATCCCACTTGTTCCATCAACACTCAGTGCCCGGTGGCAGCGGCACTGAGGTGCTCGATAGCCTTTTGCAGCACAGCGTCATCAAGTTCCGTTGTTAAGCGACCGTTGTCATCAGGGCGGGCGGCAATATAGGTGGGCGGGACGACCACGTTCGGTTCCACGCCGTTGCGGCTGATTTCTTTGCCGCTGGGTGAGTAAAACTTAGCCGTCGTCAAACACAACCCGAAACTCGCCGATTGCATCCGAAAAATACCTTGCACGCTGCCTTTACCATAACTCGTTTCTCCGATCACAGTACCGCGTTGACTGTCGTGGATCGCACCTGAGAAGATCTCGCTGGCACTAGCGCTGTTGCGATCGATCAAGACCACCATCGGCACGTCCCATGTATTGGGGCGATGCGCAGCGTAATCGAAATTCTCGCGAGCATTGCGACCTCGGGTTGTGACGATGCGGCCTTCGCTCATGAATCGATCAGCCACCTCCACAGCGGCGGACAACAATCCGCCTGGGTTGTCACGCAGGTCCATGATGAGTGATCGCATGCCATCACGATGCAAATTCCACAACGCTTGCTCAACTTCACGTGGCGTCGTTTTCTGGAAATTGGTTAAGCGAAAATAGCCAATTCCGTGCTCACGATCAACGATATGAACATTCTCAACGCAGGGCACCTCGACACGTCGACGAGTTACTGTCAATTGACGCTGGGCTTGGTCAACTGACTGAATCGTTAACAATGCGGTTGACCCCTCAGGACCACGCAGTAGATCGGCAACGTAGTTTGGATCTTGCTCGTCTGAACGACTCGCGCCGACTGCTACAATTCGATCGCCAGCGAGAATGCCTGCTTCGGCAGCCGGACCTCCAGGGATAACCGAGAGGATCTGAAGACTCTTGTCAGATGCTTTGAGTTCGACACCCAAACCGACGAAATTGCCTTCGATAGTTGAGAACATCTCGTCGAGTTGTCCCGGCGAAAGCAAACGTGTGTAGGTATCAAGCGTGGAGACTGCGCCACTGACATATTCCAACACAGTTGCCGTTCCTGAAATGCCGAGTTCTTCGTGCGCCATGTTGGCGACTAAGCTGACGGTTGATCGTAGGTCGAAACGACTTTGAGTTGAACGTTCAGCGATCCGATGATGGATTGCTTGACGGAACGCTTCAATTCGTTCGCGACGATCGTTACCAACGACACGGTCCACAAACGCTGGTTCGGTCAATGCGACTTCCAGAGCTGCGGTGCCGTGCAGTAGTACACGTGACCACTCGATCGTATCGACGTAGTGGGTTTGTAGGTTCGCAAGTATCTCGCTGTATAAATCTAAGGCTTGTGATGCGGATAGTTCGCGAATACTCTCTTGGTACGTTTTGTCGTCATAACGTCGCTTAACGTCAAAGTGCAACCGGCTGATCAACAATCGTTGATACAGAATCCGGTCATCAGGAAATGCACGCGTGGCACCATCGTAATGATCGATCGCATCGCCCCACTGTTCCGACCGCTCTAGCGCCAAACCGTCTTCGAGAGCTTGGTTGCGTGCGGACGTATCGTTGAGCGTTCCAGCCTCGACCGAGGAGATCGACTGGGTCGTGGATGTCAGTGACTCGTCGGCGGCCAAACTGGTCAGGGGCGATGACACAGCGAACGTGGCTAAGGCAACCAGCGATCCCAACAGCATGTCGCGACGACAACTTTGGCGTTTGCGAGTCCACGATACGTTTGACAACAAATCCATGCGATGATTCCATCCGAGTGTCTGGGCGGAGGAGGGGAATGCCGCGTAAAAGACACTCGGGAATACGCGGCTGAGCAAACGTAGGTCACGATTGGTGCCCGGTCAAAAAACCGCGCCGAAAAAAATCGCTGCATACCGCTCAATCCGCACCATCGAACTAGGTCAGGTGGGGTCGAGTCGATTGAGTCGACTCGGACGAGCGTCGTGTGTGCGACATCTTCCCGGTGTTTGTTTAGCGCTTCCGCTGCGCAGAGAAAGAGAATCCGTTACTAACGGCTGTTTCACGAGAATGGCCGTGAAACAGCATGCCTCGCACTACGAAGCAGTTCTCTTTGGCGTCGACCTATTAATAGGCAATGTCCCGCTCACGGGCAAGCGAACTCGATCACCACTGGAGCCAACGGCACACCCGCTTCACTCTGGAAATTGATATGGCTAAGGCTATTGATGCCGATGCGATAGCGTCGACCAGATTCCAATTGGACCGGCAAGCGACATGTCCGCCGATCCTCCGACCATGATGCCACTTTCCCAATCGGGATATCTGGAAACGCGGGCGCGGAACCAGTCCATGACATTCCCTCATTCATCGGCATGTCAAACTTGACGCTCACCATCTCCGTCGATGGGTGCACATCGTCGGCACCGTTCTCGGGTGTGAGTGATACGACCTTCGGCGGCGTCACCATCGCCTCAAGTTTTTCCGATTCCTGTTGCGAGGCGGCTCCGTCGGTAGCAAAACAGATCACGATCGGTGGTGTCGGTATGCCATCGACATCACGAAAGTTCTGATAACTCGTTGAGTTAATGCCCACGCGATAAAACTTGCTCGCCTCCAGCACGACAGGCAACGCACAGTTGCGGGCGTCGATCCAGCGGGCCTGGCGAGCCTTGTCGACAGGCGGGAAGTACGGTGGTCCGCCCGTCCAACTCATTCCCGACGTATCCATATCCCGATCGAACGACACGATCAATTCTTTAGTCGTGGTATTAACGCCTGTCGCTCCGATCGGCGGCGTCGTGCTGGTGACTTGTGGTGGCGACTTGACTTTGGCCGCTGCGTCACCGGCGGCACGATTGACCTCGACGGGCGAAATGAGCACTGGCCCTGTACCTGGACCTGGTTTGCTGAACGAAAAGAAGTAGGCCAGAATCACCGCGATCGATACCAGTAAACCAGTCAACGGGATCAAGGCGATCATCATCACCAATGTTCGCTGCGAGAACGCACGCTTCTGATCCAATCCAGACGCCACAGTCGGTTTTACTTCGCTGCGTTCTAAAATTTCTGGCATCGGTAAACTCTGGGGATGTTGGAGATAGGCGAGGCCGCTTTCGAGTAAAATTCGCACTTCGTCAGCGGTTTGGAAACGATCTTTTGCATCCTTGGACATCAATCGCCTGATGATCGCTGCCAACCATTCCGGGATGTCTGGATTGATCTCATGAATCGAACGAGGTTCGTTGTCGGTGATGCGACGCAAAATGCCATACGCGCTATCGCTGCGAAACGGAGGCCGCCCTGTCGCTGCGGTGTACAACACGCTGCCGAGACTAAACAAGTCGCTACGATGGTCTACCGATTCACCACGCGCTTGCTCCGGCGACATGTACTGCGGTGTTCCAGCAAGCACGCCGGTCCTGGTTAATGATGCGTCGTCAAAAGTTCTGGCAAGTCCGAAATCGGTGATCACGAAACGATCGATACCATCGCCCGCGAGAATGTTGGCAGGTTTGATGTCTCGGTGAACCAGACCCTGCGCGTGAGCAGCGGCTAAACCAGCGGCGATTTGAATGCCGATGCGGAGCACTTCGGCGCTGCCCAGCGGTGCATGTTCGTTGATGCGTGTTTGCAAACTCTGCCCGCGAATGTAGGGCATCACAAGGTACGGTAACCCGCCCGCTTCATCGACGCTGTAGATGTCCACGACATTCTGATGCGTGATCGCAGCAGCCGATTGAACTTCGCGAGCGAACCGCCGCCGCGCCGCACTGCTGCTGGCTAAATGCGGTGACATGACTTTGATCGCCACAACACGATTGAGTGATGGATCAATACCTTTCAGCACCGCGCCCATTCCGCCTGCACCGACGACGCCACTGATTTCATAACATCCGATCCGACCCAGCATCTCGGGATCATCAGTCGGCGCGAGTGAGTCGAGCACGCGAGCAACGATGGAGTGTTTGTGTTCGTGATCAGAGATGGATAAATCGCTCAACACGTCCAGATCATTGTCGCTATCGCGGAGAAACGTTTCGGCTTTGTCCCACATCACACCGTCCGCCGAACAATTGTAAATCGCGTGTCGGCAATCAGCGCATTCTTCCAGATGCCGTTCAAACATTTCCAGCTCATCATCACTGAGTGTTTGTGAGCGAAAGCCAACGAGCAATTCATGCGAACAGTTTGTTGAATTCATGGTCATGATCTGTTCCCCGTTGGATTGTCTGATTCGTTCGCCTGCCAATCAAAATCGGCAAGTTCGATTCGCAACCGCTCCATCACCCGGCTGCGCGCGGTGTAGACTGCCCCGACGCGGCGTCCGAGTTGCTCGGCGACTTCGCCACACGGTCGTCCGACAACGGTCGTTTCCCAAAACGCGATCCAAGTCGTTTCGGCGAACTCACTGCGAATCCGCCGAGCGGCCCAGCGAAAAGCTTGCCGCTCAAGTTCAACCCGGAATATTTCTTGCGATCGGTCGTCCCCAACGGGTAACGATTGCAGTACCTCAGCCACGCTGTCGGAGCCCGTTGGTTGATCTGGCCGCCTCAGCCGGAACGAGTCGATCGCGGCATGTCGAGCCACCGTCGCCAACCAACTGCGAAACCGCTGGGGTCGACCTGTCGCGTCCCAATTAGCAGATTGCTGGGCGACCTTGGACAACACGTCCTGGGTCAGATTGAGTGCGTCGGCGTCCTGCATCCCCAGTGTGCGGGCCACACGATAGATCAGCGGTCGATAAATCGACACGAATTCGCTCCATGCATCGTGATCCGCTGAATCGCGAAGCTTGGCAAGCAGACTCTCGCTCGTTTCGGGAATGGTAGACACAGTTAAAAAACCTCTCTACCAGTTTAGACGAATGGCGGGTGAAAACCTGTCAGCAATCGTGGCGAGAAAGCAGCCAGTCGTAGCGGAACTCGTCAAGAGTTTCTCTCTTCGTCGTTAACTCACAGCGAAAGCCTGGGCAACTCTTGCGCCCCACCGAGGAGTTTTCCTTTTTCAAAACCACACGCAAGTCGAGTCGCGCTCCACCGTTTTCAGCGAATGAAAAAGAAAGCGGTGACAAGTCACCGCACTCCAAATGTTCAATCCCGCTATATCAACACATCCTTCACCACATGCCCATGGACATCTGTCAGTCGAAAATCGCGACCTGCGTAGGGATAGGTCAGACGCTCGTGATCTATGCCCATCGCATGCAGCATCGTCGCGTGCAAATCGTGCATATGAACACGATCACGCACTGCGTGGTAACCGTATTCATCCGTCTCACCGTAGGTGATCCCGCCCCGCACGCCGCCACCACCCAAGACCATTGTGAAACCTTGCGGGTTGTGGTCCCGTCCATTGCTGCCTTGCACCACCGGCGTTCGTCCGAACTCGCCACCCCACACGATCAACGTGTCGTCCCATAAACCACGCTGTTTCAAGTCGGCGATCAACGCGGCGATCGGACGATCGGTTGCGAGCGCGTTCTTTTCGTGACCATCTTTCAAGTTACCGTGTTGATCCCAGACTTGGCCACTACTAACGCTGACAAACCGCACGCCCGCTTCGACCAAACGTCGGGCCATTAAACAACTTCGCCCATAGCCTTGCGTTGCTTTCTCGTCGATCCCATATGCTTTCTGAGTCGCTTCGGTCTCCTGCGACAAATTCATCACCTCCGGCGCAGTGCCTTGCATTCGCCGGGCGAGGTCCATCGCTTCAATCGCTCCTTCGATCTCCGCCTCCGCACCGATTCGCCGGAGGTGTAGTTGATTGAGTTGATTCACTAAATCAAACTGATGTGCGGGAGCGTCTTCGAGATACGCGATCTTGCCGGAACCGAGCGAGCCGTTTTTGCCAAGCACGCTGGCTTGATGTTTAGCAGGTAAGAAAGCGGCACCATAATTTCGTGGTCCCCCATGCGCGGTCGCTGGTCCGATCGAAATGTGAGCAGGCAAATCTGGATGTGCTGAACCGAGTGCGTAACTGATCCAGGCACCGACGCTCGGTCGGACAAAGTTGTCGCTGCCCGTGTTAACCATCCCCACGGCTTGACCGTGCGATTGGCCACGAGTGTGCAGCGAGCGGATCACGCACAAGGAATCAAGATGTCGGTTCATCTCTGGCAACAACTCGCTACCCCATAATCCCGCTTCGCCGTGCTGCGAAAATTTCCAAGGCCCCTTCATTAACGTCGGCTTAGCATCAATTTGGGCGGGCAATGCAAATGGCAACGGCTTCCCATCGTCCCGAATCAATAGCGGTTTGTAATCAAACGTATCAACGTGACTCGGTCCACCGTGCATGAACAAAAAAATCACACGTTTGGCACGCGGGGGATGATGCAGCCCAGTGGCGAGCGGCTCCGCCCAAGTTCGTCGCGGACTCGATGCGGTCACGGCGAGTGACCCGATCGTGAATGCGGTGGTGGTTAATACGTCACGACGAGATAGATGTTGTGGTGTCAAGAACATGTTTGATTCATTTAATCCAAAAAACGAAACTCTGTACTGGCGAACATCGCCGCAATCCACTCCTGCCAACGTCGCTGGTCATCGGGAAGCGACTGTGCTGTTTCCGATGTCAACCAAGCTGCTACGAGATCGCGGTCTTCGGAGGTTGCCAATCGTTGCAAAACATGCTCATAAACCCAATCGACACGCAGCGCAGGGGCATCGGTTTCGCGCAGCATCCGCTCCGCCGTTTGCCCTGCCCACTGGCGAACCTCCTCGCTGCCCACGAGCGCTAACGCTTGCGCCGGAACGTTGGTGGTAGGCCGTTTGCCCAAGAGCAAATCGGCATCGGCAGCATCGAGCACGGACAACAACGCCGGTGTCTCACCGCGAATCACCGGTAAGTATAACGTGCGACGAGGATCGCTGATCGTGAAAGAAATCTTGGCTTTTGATCCGGCGTCATTGGAGCTCACCAAGACACCGTAACCGTTCATGGGATTGCTGATTGCGGTGCGGTCGAGCGTGCCAGCAACAAACAACATGCCATCACGAATTGATTCAGCGGCCAACCGCTTACGATTGCCTCGCCACAACAACCGATTCTCAGGATCAACGCCGGTGGATTGTTCGTTGAGCAGCGAACTGCGGCGATACGCATCGCTCACGACGATTTGACGAATCAAGTGCTTGCGACTCCAACCATGACGTATGAAATCAATGGCAATCGCATCGAGCAGCTCGGGGTGCGTGGGTCGTTCACCGCGCTGGCCAAAATTATCGACGGTGCGTACGAGCCCTTCGCCCATCAATCGCATCCAGATGCGGTTGACGGCGACGCGGGGTGTCAGTGGTTGATCGGGATCGGTCAACCAAGCGGCGAGTTCTAATCGACCGCTGCCGCTGAATTGTCGCGGCGATATTGCGTTTTTTGCCCCTTCCAACACGCTGAGAAAACCACGCGGCACGGAATCGGCCAAGTTGTTGATTTCGCCTCGAATATGCAGTGGACAATCAGCGATTTGCTTCGTATCTCGATCCGTCACCGCCATGCACGTCGGCAGCGGAGGTGGCGGATTTTTAACGAGATCATCAAGTTGTTTGGTGAGCTGTTCTTTCTCGGCGGTCCATTGTTTGAGTTGCGTGTCGTCTTGTTTCGGAGCGGTCGCGACGACCACGCTGCCATCGACCGGTAACCACTGCACCGCATCGACAGTCACGAATCCAGATGTTCCCGCGTTGGACACGACCACACTCACTTCGGCTTGATCGGGAACATCGAACTTGCCGAGGCTTGCGTAAGCAATCTTGGTATTAGATTGACTTTGATCCACTTGCACATGATGCTCGGCTTCACCAATGTGAACTTCTACCGGCACCTTGTTTGCTCGTGTGCTACCGGATGTGTACCACAATCGAGCTTCCCAGCGAGGCGGGTTATCCGTGGATGATTCTTTAGCGACCGACTTCAACTTTGTCGAAAACGAAATCGAAAGTTTGCCTTTATCACGATTGTCGTCGTGAACGTAACCACTGCCAATGAAATCTTTGATGTACGTCGACGCTGTCCAATCGCCAGTCTTGGTGGCCTCGATATCGTCGATGACAATTCCCTCCAGTCGTTTGGATTGCGAGGCGTCCTGTTTGATTTGCGTTTCGAGTTTTTTGATCGCAGCTTTCAATCCAGCAACTTTCGACTGATGTTCGCTAACTTCGTGGCGATGTGTTTCGCTGGTCGGCAGCGGCACGGGTTTCCAAGTGCTGACGTACTTTTGCGACTCGCCTTGCAAACACATCGTGCTACGAAAAATTCCTGCCAATGCGTAGTAGTCTTGCATCGGTACGGGATCAAATTTGTGATCGTGACATCGGGCACAACCAAGCGTCAGTCCAAGAAACGCGCGGCCGACAGTGTCGATCTGTTCGTCGACAACGTCCATCGTGAGTTTGGTTTTGTCGCGTTCGCTCAACATCTTGGTACCGAGCATCAAGAACGTCGTGGCGATGAGATGATCGTGACGCGCGGTTTCCGTTTCGGCGGGTAAGAGATCGCCAGCGATTTGTTGTCGGATCATTTCATCGACAGGCGTATCGGCAGCGATGTTGCGGATCAAGTAATCGCGGTAACGCCAAGCATCGTGGAACGTCGCGTTGAAATCACTGCCGTTACTGTCGGCGTATCGAGCGACGTCCATCCAGTGACGTGCCCAATGTTCAGCAAACCCAGGTGAGGCGAGCAGTTCATCGACAATCGTAAACCACATCGCGTCACTCGGATCGGATCGCCATCGCGAGATCGTTTCAGGAGTGGGTGGTAAACCGGTCAGGTCAAACGCGAGTCGACGTAGCACCGTGTCGATGTCGGCACGCGGGTTGGGCATGATGCCAGCTTGTGCGAGTCGTTGATCGAGAAAACCGTCGATCCAGGAATGGCTCGTGGTTTCATCAGAGACGGGCGGCGTATGAATCTGGAGCGGTTGGAATGCCCAAAACGCGCGCGCAGCATCCATATCGAGCTTGGTATCGCCGGTTTGTCGTGGATCATTCTTGAGCGATGTTCGCGGGTCGATGGCGCCGGCAGCGATCCAATTTTCAAAATCTTTGATGATCGGTTCAGGTAGTTTGCCACTGGGCGGCATCTCGGCAGACTCGTACCGGATCGCCGAGATCAGCACGCTCTGGTCAATCTCACCTGCCTGCACCGCTGGTCCGCTATCGCCGCCCTCGCGCATCGCCTCGGCAGTGTCGAGCCAAAGTCCGCCGCCAATCTCGTCGGCTTCTGATGAGTGACACTGATAGCAATGCTCGATCAAGACCGGTCGAATGCGAGTCTCAAAGAACTCTTCCGATGCAGCCGCAGTCGGAGTGGGGTTGGTTTCATCACCAGCGACGTTGATGTGGGGCACGCCGCTGACTAGTGCCGTGATAACGACCGGCAGCAAGTGACGCAGAGGTGAACGCGATTTCATCATGGCTCGTCAACGTTCGGGTAAGGTGGGAGGCGGGGTGGGAATGTGCAGGAAGGCGACAGCGGTGACTGTGTCGAATTCATGTTTCGGCTATGATAGACGACTCACGAGGCGTTTACTGCCGTTGATCGTGCCCTCCAGCAAATTCAAATCACATGCTCAATTTACTCTCTCGGGGTTCTGCCCACACGTGCGGCGGGGTCAAACGGCGCGATTTTTTGCAGATTGGTACGCTCGGTGCCATCGGTTTTGGATTGCCTGAGTACTTGGCCGCGACAGAGCAAGGCCGTGTCGATCCACAGCATGATAAGCGTTCGTGCATCATGATTTTTAATCTCGGTGCTCCCAGCCAACTCGATACCTTCGACATGAAACCCGATGCACCAGCGGAGGTGCGTGGGCCGTTCAAGCCAATCGCGACGAAGGGTGATTTTCAACTGTCGGAGATTTTGCCGCTGCATGCTGAGATCGCGGACAAATTCTCGATTGTGCGTTCGTGCTATCACACGGCCGCTGCGGTTCATGATGCTGGGTGGCAGATGTTACAAACAGGCCGTCAGTTCACGGGCGGTGTGAACTACCCGCACGCCGGTGCGGTCGTGCAGTACTTGCGTGGTCGTCGTAGTGATCTGCCTGCGCATGTGGTCTTGCCCGAAACAATGGGCCGCGGCGGTGGCAATTTGCCCAACGGTCAATCAGGCGGCTTTCTCGGCAAGGCTTATGATCCGTTCGCGTTGATGGCCGACCCCAGTCAAGCGAATTTCAAAGTCCCTGATCTGTTGCCGCCGGCAAGTTTAGGCGATGTGCGAATTGATCGACGTCGGCGAATGCGAGCGGCGATCGAAGGTCGGATGAACGAACTCGAAGCGACCGAGTCGGCGATGATGCTCGACGCGAATTTTCAATCGGCGTATCGGTTAATGAACAGCCCGCAAGCCCGAGAAGCGTTTGATTTGACAAAAGAACCGGTCGCGGTACGAGAACGTTATGGCATGCACCGGTTCGGGCAATGTTGTTTGTTAGCGCGGCGACTGATCGAAGCGGGCGTGCGGTTTGTCACGATCAATACATTCTTGACCGTGTTCGATGAAATCACGTGGGACATCCACGGCAGCAAACCGTTCACGACGATTGAAGGCATGAAGAACATCGTCGCGCCATTGTACGATCAAGGCTACTCGGCACTGATCGCAGACTTACACGATCGTGGCATGCTCCACGACACGATGGTGTGTGGTTTGGCGGAGTTTGGACGGACGCCGAAAGTCAATCCGGCAGGCGGACGGGATCATTGGCCGCAATGTTTTTCATGTACGTTTGCAGGCGGCGGAGTACAAGGCGGACGGGCGATCGGTGCGAGCGATCCGATCGGCGCAGTACCAGCGGATCGGCCCACGGCCCCAGGCGAAATCATTGCTACCCTATTTAAGAGTTTAGGATTGGATCTGCACACCGAATTACCCGGACCCGCTGGACGTCCCTTCCCGCTCGTGGATTTCGGTGTCCGCGAGATTCAAGAATTGTTTTAGGGGATAGACTTCAGATGTCAGCGTGCACTTAAACTTAAACTTAAACTCGAATTCACTCGAAGCGGACAACCGACCTTTTGGTGGACCGGAAAGGCCCGAAGCTAGCGTTTTCGGCTCACTCAGATAGCGTTCGTTGAACGGTTCGGTTCGGTTTAAGTTTAAGTTTAAGTTTAAGTTTTTTGTGGAAGTTATATGATCAATCATTATTTCAAACAATCGATGTCGAGTTGTATTGCACCATGAAAGCTATCATCGCCCTTTTCTTGCTGATTCTCACTAGCTCGATCAGCCGCGCGAGCGAACCTGCTCGCGAGGTTGTTGCACCGATTAGTTTTCGGCATCAAATTCAACCGATTCTCTCGCGTCATGGATGCAACACCGGAGCCTGTCACGGCGCTCTGGCCGGAAAAGGAGGCTTTCGCTTGACGCTTGGTGCGTACGACGCTGATGCGGACTTCTTTGCGATTACCCGTGAAGCCCGCGGACGTCGGATCGAAATCTCTGATCCTGGACGCAGTCTCTTGCTCGCCAAACCCACCGGTGCGCTGCCGCACAAAGGTGGTTTGAGATTGTCAACCGACTCCAAGGACTACGATATTCTTGCCAAGTGGATCGCCAGCGGAGCACCAGGCCCGCGTGACGAGGAGGCAAAACTAACTCATATCAGCGTTGCGCCTGAGACCTCTTTGCACCAAATTGGCGACATCGCGGAAGTCACCGTCAATGCACATTACGACGACGACAGTGTCGTCGACGTCACGCATTGGGCCAAGTTCACGGCGACCGATGAAGTCATTCTGCGCGTCGATGAAAACGGGCATGTTGAAATCACCGGCAGCGGCGAAGGAGCCGTGTTGGTGTGGTACGCCAGCAAAGTCAAACTGGCACGTTTCACCGTTCCCTTTCCGTACGATGTGCCTGCCGACGTGTACGCAAACGCTCCGCGTAAAAATTTCATCGACACGCTGAATCTCACTCAACTGCAAACCCTGCATCTCAAACCCGCACCACCCTGTGACACTGAAACTTTCATTCGCCGTGTCACTCTTGATTGCATCGGTCGATTGCCCACCGCCAGCGAATGCGAACAATACGTTGCTGATGATAGCGCCGATGCTAAACAACTGTTGATCGACCGACTGCTCGCCAGCGATGAGTTTGTCGATTACTGGACCTATAAGATCTCCGACATCTTGTTGATCAACGGCACACGACTGCGACCCGCTGCCGTGAAAGCCTATTACACGTGGGTGCATGACGCCGTCGCAGAAAACCGACCCTGGGACGAAATCGTTCGCGAAGTTTTAACGGCCAAGGGAATCAGTACTGAGAATGGTGCGACCAATTTTTATGCGCTCCATCAAAGCCCTGAGGAGATGACCGAGAACGCTTGCCAAGCGTTCATGGGTTTGTCGATTGGGTGTGCCAAGTGCCACAATCATCCGCTCGAAAAATGGACCAACGATCAATACTACAGCATGGCAAACTTGTTCGCTCGCGTGCGTGCTAAGGGTTGGGGCGGCGAAAGTCGTAACGGCGATGGTGTGCGCACGTTGTACTTGGCCACGACCGGTGATCTCGTGCAACCCAGTCGCGGCAAACCGCAACCGCCCGCGCCGCTCGACGCGAACCCACTCGCGTTTGACGACCCTAACGATCGACGCGAAGCGCTCGCTGATTGGATGACCGCAGCGGAGAACCCCTACTTCGCTCGTGCGATCACCAACCGCGTCTGGGCCAATTTCTTTGGGCGGGGACTCGTTGAACAAGTCGACGATTTACGTCAGAGCAATCCGGCATCGTGTGAACCGTTGCTGGCTGCCGCCGCTGAGCATCTCATCGACGCCAAGTTTGACTTGAAACAACTGATGCGGACGATCATGCAAAGCGAAACGTATGGCCGCGCCAGCACGCCGTGTGCGGAGAACATTGGTGATGCAAAATACTTCAGTCGCTACTATCCGAGGCGATTGATGGCGGAAGTGTTACTCGACGCGATCGACCAAGTGCTGGCGACTTCGACGCAATTCAACCAAGTAGCCTTCCCTGGCGCGGATGTTCAGAACACCGATTTCTATCCCGAGGGCACGCGTGCGGTTCAGTTGTATGATGCCGCGGTGCGTTCGTATTTTCTCGACACATTCGGTCGCAATCCACGCGAGATCACGTGCGATTGTGAACGTAGCGCCGAGCCGAATATGGTGCAGGCATTGCATCTTTCTAATGGGGAGACGCTGAATCCAAAGCTACAAGCGAAAACCAATCGGCTGCATCAGAGCTTGGAACGGGATGACACGCCTGAAGCGATCGTGCGAGAGTTGTTCATGGCGGCGCTTTCGCGACAGCCCACAAACGACGAGCTTGAGAAATTGCTCGCCGTGATTGCGGAGTACGGCGACGAGCACGCCACCGCGATCGAAGATGCCGCCTGGAGTGTGTTGACGAGTGCCGAATTCATTTTCAATCATTGATTCACTGTTATGCTGAAATTTATAAAACAAATGGTTTTGGTCCTGTGCGTTCTTGTGTCCGTCGCATCCGACACGCAAGCCGCTGACGCCGTTGACTATCAACGCGATGTGTTGCCGATCTTTCAAAAGTACTGTATCGGTTGCCATGCCGTGGATGACGATCAAGGCGATTTGGCGATGGATTCGTTCTCGCGATTGATCGATGGAGGTGAGGGCGGTGTCGTGATCACGCCCGGTGTGCCAGCTAGCAGCCGACTGGTGATGATGGTCAATGGAACGCTCGAGCCAAAGATGCCGCCGGACGATGCCGACGGTCCGAGCGAACAGGAGCTGGCGTTGATCACCCACTGGATCGAACAGGGTGCGAACGGACCGACTGGCGAGATGTCGACTCAACAACGCATTCGCACACCTCAAATTCCCACGGAAGCAAACGTCGTACACCCAATCACGGCGATCGCCACTAACAGCAACGGCAAATTGATCGCCAAGGCGACTTATGGCACGATCACAATCGTCATCGCAGGTTTGGCCGACGCTCCGCCGCTGCGAACGATCGACACGAAAATTGGAAAAATCAATTCGCTGCAATTCTCAAACGACGGCTCGCGATTACTCGTCGGCAGTGGCGAGACCGGTGCGTTTGGGACGGCAGCGATCTACTCCATCGAGACTGCTGAAAAACTCAGCGAGTTTACCGGCCATCGCGACTCAGTTTATGTTGCCAAGTTTTCGCCTAATGAAAAACTCATCGCCACCGGTGGCTACGATCGCGACATAATTCTGTGGGACGTCGCAGGCGA
>JBGSMN010000091.1:0-19740 GCA_041740155.1 Rhodopirellula sp. | reverse complement strand
GAATCTTTACGAGCACACGTTTCGGGTCCCGTTCATTGTCAAAGGCCCAGGTATCCAATCCGGTTCAAGAGCGACGGGGAACATCTACTTGCTCGATGTCCTAGCAACGATCTGTGATCTTACTGGAATCGAAACTCCCGGTACCTGCGAAGGGACCAGTTTCAAACTGGTCCTTGAGGGCAGAGCGGAATCGGTCCGTGACGTGCTTTATGGTGCCTACTGCGGTGGCGACAAACCGGGCATCCGCTGCGTCAAGAAAGGTGATTGGAAGTTGATCAAATACGAATCGACGAAGGCCGGCGAGAAACAGACTCAGCTCTTCAATCTGGCTGAGAATCCGAGCGAGCTATTGCCCGAGCACCATGCCCCGGAGGTGATCGCGCTCACAAGAACGACACCAAAGCCCAACCAGACGAACCTTGCCAATGATCCGAACTATGCCGAAAAACTTGCCGAAATGGAAGGCTTGCTCTTGGCCCAGATGCGCAGCCACAACGATCCGTACCGCTTCTCCGACCAACCCAATGACGGACTTGAGATTCCCGTAGGCTTTGATGACCCGCGTCAGTCATCGAAACTACCGCGCCAACGGAAGCCGAAGCCTTATGACGGCACTTGGGAATCGCTGCAAAAGATGCCAGTGCCGGCTTGGTTCGAGGATGGCAAGATCGGCATTTTTATTCACTGGGGGCCGTACAGCGTGATCGGTTACCGCAAGGGAGGACGTGGCTATGCCGAACACGTACCCAAACAGATCTATTCGGATCCCCATCATTACTATCCCTATCTGCGAGAGCGTTGGGGTGCGACGCCGCCTAAGTTTGGATACAAAGACATTGTCAATGAATTCAAAGCCGAGAATTGGGACCCTGATGCGTGGGCCAAACTCTTTGCCGATGTCGGTTTCAAATACTGTGTCATGACAGCCGAGCATCACGACGGCTGGGCAAACTGGGACTCGGATTTGACCCCTTGGAACGCGATGGACAAAGGCCCCCGACGCGACTTGGTGGGTGATCTCGGAAAGGCGTTGAAGAAACAAGGATTGAAATTTGCTCCTTCCTATCACCGCGAACGTCATCAAACCTACTTCGCGAAGAATCTCTACACCGTCAAAGCAGAACCTCAAGACGACATTGCTGAAGAAATCCGTCGTGATCCTGAAGCGGCTTCATTGTACGGCCCGTTCGGAACGACCAAGGAGTATGTGGACGACTACGTTGCGCGTTGGAAAGAGATTCAAGCCAAGTACGAACCTGACTTCTTGTGGATCGACGACATCCCGATCTGGACACGCGATGGCAACAAGGTCCTCGATGGAATCGCAAAGCCAGAGGTTCAGTACTTCTATGACCAGTGCCGGTTGATGATTACCGATTTCATGAACGACGGAGTCGCTCGCGGGGCAGATGTTTACGTCAACAACAAAGGCAGCAATCGCAACTGGCCCGAGGGCGTCGGATGCTTGGAAAAAGATAACCTCAAGCTCAAAGTGATCGGACCGAAATGGGAAAGCTGCACGACCTTCGGAACCTCATTCGGTTACTTAGAAGGTGACAACTACAAGAGCATCGAGAGCGTGATTCACGAGATGGTCGACGTGATCAGCCGCAACGGCAATTTCCTGGTCAATATCGGACCAAAGTCAGACGGCACCATTGCAGAACCTCAAATGGAGCGTCTGTTGGCGATGAAAGCTTGGCTGAGTGTCAACGGCGAAGCGATCTACGGCTCCCGCTATTGGAAAGAGAGCGAGCAAAAAGACGAGCAACTCGCGTTTACCACCAAGGGCGAGAAGTTGTACGCGATCAAGCTAGCCAAGCCCGTCAAGCCGTTCACCATCAGCGGTACCTCTGGATGGAATGCAGATCAAGTACAAGCAGTTTGCTTGTTGGGTTCCGATTCCAAAGTTCAGTGGTCGATGACGCCTTCGGGTTTACGAATCACGCCACCCGATGATCTTGGTACCAGTGAGTATGCTTGGTCGTTCGAGATTGTGACGGACCATCCATGAACAACACCAGCCGATTGCGATCGAACTACATTGGATCAACTCCTACAACGACGGTTCGCAGGCACCAGGCGAATCACCACTAGTGCCCTTTTATGAATTGGAAACGTCTTCACCCGCAGCCGCACTGAAACCGGGCGAGATGATGCGACACGTTCAGCAAACGCTGCACATTCAAGGTTCTGATGAACAACTCGACGTGATCGCCGAGCGCATGGAGGGAGTCCGGTTGAGCGAAATCAAATTGTAGTGGAGTTCGCCAAAAATTCGTTACGAAGGAAAAGCTTGGACGATCCCTCTAGAAAAATCAACACGAACGAGAAGCAAACATGAGCACCATGCAACAGATCTTCAGAATAACATCGCTTGCCATCGTGATGATGATGGCTCACACGGCAAATGCCCAATCAAAACAGCCCAACATTGTCGTCGTTCTGGCAGACGACATGGGTTGGGGTGATTCAGCGACTTATGGTCACGAGCTGATTCAAACGCCCAACCTTGACAAACTGGCGTCGCAGGGTGTGAAGTTCACCCAGTGCTATTCAGCGTGCGGCGTCTGCTCACCCTCGCGATCGGCGATCTTGACGGGACGGACTCCTTACCGAAACGGCGTTTATCGACATTTATCCGGCAATCACGAAGCTCACTTGCGAAAGAGTGAAATCACCTATCCGAAGCTCTTGAAATCGATCGGCTATGAAACCTGCCACGTGGGTAAATGGCATCTCAATTCAAAGCCGCAGTTCAACACGCCAGAGTATCCGCAACCGGGCGATCATGGTTACGACTACTCGATGGCGACGCACAACAATGCCGAACCGAGCCACAAGAACCCCAACAACTTTGTTCGCAACGGCGAACCTGTTGGTGAACTTCAAGGCTACTCAGCACCATTGGTTGCTGCTGAAGCGATACGTTGGTTGGGTCAGGTACGTGACAAGACGAAACCATTTGCCTTGTCCGTTTGGTTTCATGAACCACACTCGCCCATTGCGACCGATGCGAAATTCTCTGAGCTGTACGATGGCCACGACAACAGCAAGTACATGGGCAACATCACGCAACTCGATGACGCACTGGGTCAGTTGATGCAGTCGCTCGACGACCAAGGCGTCAGCGAGAACACGCTACTTTTCTTCACGTCGGACAACGGCCCCGTCGCAAACTTTGGCGGCACGACGGGCGGTTTACGAGGCGGCAAGCGTAGCGATCACGAAGGCGGCATCCGGGTACCCGGTGTCGCTCGTTGGCCAGGGCACATTCAGCCTGGAACCGTCAGCGATATTCCCGTGATCGGCACCGATATTTTCGCGACAGTGCTGGACATTACCGGCATCCCGCTTCCCGATGATCGAACCATCGACGGCGTGAGCATGGTGCCCGCATTCGCAGGCCAGCCTGTCGAACGAAATGTACCGCTATTCTGGCGAACGCACGTGTCTCCGCCCGGTGACCGCGTGGCTTTGCGCATCGGCAATTGGAAACTGGTCGGCAACGATACGCTGACGCAGTTTCAACTGTACGAGATCAAGAAAGACTGGAAGGAAGAACATGATCTCGCAGCGTCGTTGCCCGAGAAGACCGAAGAGATGAAAACAAAACTCTTCGAAGTCTGGAAGGCAATCGAAACCGAAGGTCCCAGCGCGTGGTGGAAAGGCGAACGACAAGCACCTGCACGCGGCGGCAAACTGAACTATTGAAAGATCGTAGAAGAGGCTCCAGCGGGTCACTCCTCGGATACCTTTGCACATAGCAATGATTTGTGGCCTACGTTCTGCAAGGCGGCCGGCGTCGATCCACCGACGGATATCTACTACCTCATTTCCCTCTCAAAGTATTCCTGTGAAAATCACGTCACTCGCTCATGTGCTAAGTGTATTCCTGTTGACGACCTTTGCGACCTACGCTGCCGAACGAGCCGAAGGTCCAGAAGGTGCTAACAGGCCAAACATCCTGTTCATCTTTACTGATGACTGGGGATGGGGAAACCTCGGCTGTCACGGGCATCTCTATTTGCAGACGCCGAATATCGATCGGCTTGCGAGAGAAGGGACGGACTTCCAACGCTTCACAGTTGCCAGCGGTGTCTGTTCACCAAGCCGCACGGCAGTGATGACGGGCCATTTCCCAGCTCGGTATAACATTGATGGCCATTTCGCCTGGGTGCCGAGTAACGCCAAACGCGGCATGCCTGACTGGCTCGATCCAAAGACGCCGACGCTTCCAAAGATGTTACAGTCGGCCGGTTATGCGACAGCACACTTTGGCAAATGGCATCTTGCCAATAATATGATCCCCGATTCGCCTTTTCCCAAGGATTACGGTTACGACGAGTACGGAGCCTTCAACTGTGCAGGTGAACAAATGCCAGTGCACCAAGATTCTGCTCGTGCAATTGCCTTCATCGAAACTAACGCCGCAGCGAAGAAGCCATTCTTCATCAACTTGTGGATGCACGAGCCACACACACCGTTTCACACCCTGCCAGAGTACCGTCGCCGATTTTCTGAACTAAACGATTCAGACAATGTTTACGCGTCTGTGCTCTCACATGCGGATGATCGGATCGGTGAACTGCTCGATGCCCTGGATCGACTAAAGTTGTCCGACAACACGCTAGTGATTTTCAGCTCCGACAATGGTCCTGCTGGCAGCGGTAAAGCTGGCGAGCTAACAACGATGTACGATTCGGCGACAGGCGAAGGATTTTCAGGCGGTGCTTCCGTCGGCACGACTGGTGGCCGAAATGGACGCAAAGCTTCGATCTTGCAAGGCGGCATCGGTGTCCCCTTCATCGCTCGTTGGCCAGGAAAGATCAAACCCGGTGCGATCGATGACGTTTCATGGATCTCCGCCGTCGACCTGCTGCCGACTTTCTGCGAGATCGCCGGTGCCAGTTTGCCTGAGGGTTATCGGCCCGATGGCATGAGCCAATTAGCAACGCTGCAGGGAACAAAATCGCTCATTCGCGAGAAGCCATTGTTCTGGAAAGGTGTTCCAGGTCGCAATGGTTCCGACTACTCGATCATGGATGGAAAGTGGCGACTACTAGTCAACGGAAACTTCGAGGTACTCGAGCTTTACGACGTCGGTGCAGATCCCCTGGAAAAGGACAACCTGAAGTCATCAAACCCTCAGGTTGCCAGCGAATTGTTGGCGAAACTTCAGACCTGGCAGGCAACGCTTCCGGAACAGCCCGATCCCAAGTGTTTTTCCAAATATCGAGACGAAGGCGCAGGCCCGATGCCTGCAGAGGTCAAACCGCTTTTTCAGTTTGACCCGTCTCGCTAAGTTCCGATTCTCTTTTGTAATTTCGACGTTAACCTAAAAACGAATCCTCCTCCATCGCCTGAAATATAGATATGAGACTTCAGTTGATCGCTGTCATCATGGTTGTTCTCGCAGCAACCGGCTCGACAACAGCTCAGGAAGCTGGGCTTCTGAGCAGTGGTGCGAACAAGCCCAAGGACGCTCAGTACCTAGACACCGGTGGAGAAAACAAACTGGAGGTGGTCTACAAACAGGTTTCGGGCCAGGACTTGAAGCTGGATCTGTATTACCAAACGGCAAAGCGCACCGAAAAATGTCCGGTGGTTGTTTACACTCACGGAGGTGGATGGGCGGCAGGCAATCGGTACAAGGCTGCCAGTGGATCGTTTTCAACGGTTTTTCAATCTTTGCTCACGGAAGGTTTCGCCGTTGCGCCGGTGACTTATCGTCTGACGAAGCCGGAAAGCGGCGTGACGATGCGTGACTGCGTGATTGATTGCAAGGACGCGATTCGATACTTGGCAAAGAATAGTGAAGCAGTGGGGATCGATCCCATGCGAGTTTGTGTCATGGGTGATTCCGCAGGCGGACACATTGCGCAGATGCTGTTGCTGGCATCGCCTGATCAATTAACAGGAGATCCGTTGCTTGCGAATGTGTCTTATCGAATGCTCGCCGGAGTCTCGTGGTATGGACCATGCGATTTTGAAAAGATGGAATTGTTTAACCACGACGACCGAGCGGGCTTCAGAGACCGATTTGCCCCTCGCATACTCGGCGAAGATTCTGAGCCGAGTGATAAACTCGCTCGCTATCGCGAAGTCAGTCCGATCAACTACCTAAACAAAGATAGCCCGCCACTGCTTATGATTCACGGTGACAAGGACACAACGATTCCGGTCAAGCATGCCTACCACATGCAAGAAAAATCTGATGCGATTGAAGCGTCTGTGGAAATTATGATCATCAAAAACGCAGGTCACAACTGGCGCAAAGTTGACGCGGAAATCGATCCAACGCGACAGAAAATTTTCGATCGCACGGTGAAGTTCTTCGTAGATCAACTTTGAAAGTACCATTGCTGAACGACAATACTGATTTCGTACTGACAATGCTGGAATTGGTCGCCTCGGCGATTACAGCCAACATGCCATTCATCAACACTGATAAGTATCGCAGTAGTCTCTCGGTAAAAAGATCACCCCATGAAAACGATATTCCGCTCGCTGCTGCAGCTGCAGCTAACCCCACTTCATTCAATGATGTTGACACGCTTACTCCTCGTCGCCTCAATGCTGCCTCTCACCTTGTTGGGTGCGAAAGGCGAAGCCCAATCACAGCCGCCTAACATCGTGATCATCCTTGCTGATGATCTCGGCTACGGTGATGTTCAGTGCTACAACGATCAAGCGAAAGTGGCCACGCCGCACATCGATCGTCTCGCTAAAGAGGGGCTGCGTTTTAAGGATGCACACAGCCCGGCAACTGTCTGCACGCCATCTCGGTACAGCCTATTGACCGGACAAATGGCTTTCCGTGTGCCAAACGGCGGAACAGTCTTTCAGGGAGCAGGCGGACCATCGTTAATTCTTCCCGGAAAGCTCACACTTCCTACCGTACTCAAGAAACATGGATACTCCACTGCCTGCATTGGCAAGTGGCATGTGGGACTGACGTTTCGCGATCAGGCTGGTAAGCCCATCCACAGCGGTAGTCGTGAGCACGCCCAACGTATCGATTACTCTCGCCGCGTTGAAGGCGGTCCGCTGGAACATGGATTCGATCATTTTTTTGGGACGGCCTGTTGTCCCACGACGGATTGGTTGTATGCCTTTATTCGCGGCGACCGTATCCCCGAACCACCGATCAAACCGATCGACAAATCCGGCCTGCCGAAGCACCCGTATGCAAATGATTGCCGAGCGGGATTCATCGCATCAGATTTTCCCATGGAAGAAGTCGACATGGTTTTCTTAAAAGAAAGCCGCGAGTTTATGACGCAGCATGTCCGCACCGCAGGAGACAAACCGTTCTTTCTCTACCACGCCACCCAGGCCGTGCATCTGCCTTCGTTCCCAGCCCCGGAGTTTCAAGGAAATTCCATGGCTGGGCCGCATGGTGATTTTATACTTCAGTTTGATCACATCGTCGGCGAACTGATGTCGACGCTGGAAGAACTCGGCATCGCAGAAAACACACTTGTTCTTCTGAGCAGCGACAATGGTCCGGAGACGACCGCCGTGGTTCACATGCGGGCCGATCATCGTCACGACGGGGCTCGTCCATGGCGTGGGATGAAACGTGACCAATGGGAAGGCGGGCATCGCGTCCCGTTCATCGCCCGCTGGCCGAGCAAGATCAAACCTGGCAGCGTCAGCACACAGACCGTCAGCCTCTGCGATGTGATGGCTACGGTCGCAGCGATCGTCGATGAGAAGTTGCCTGACAACGCGGCCGAAGATAGCTTCAACCTGTTGCCGATCATGTTGAATAATGAAATCAAGCCCATTCGGCCTTACCTGCTAACTCAAGCCTTTGCGGGCCGACGCACGCTCGCTATTCGTCGTGGTCCATGGAAATACATGAATCACAAAGGCTCTGGGGGCAACAAGTACGAAGCTGGTGAACTACAACGCTTCGCCCTTACCGAAGCCGCTCCGCAAGCCCCAGATCAACTTTACAACTTAGTGCAGGACCCCGGTGAAACGACAAACCTCGTCCTGAAACATCCCGAGATTGCAGCCGAATTGAAGTCACTACTGGAGAAATCTATGAATGAGGGACGGAGCACACGGTGAACGCGTCCGTTTGCACAATCACAACAGCACGAAGCGCACTTGCGATCAAGCGAAGTCACGTATCATCTTGCCGCTCGCGAGCGATTCGGTCCAAGCGTTGATCCAAGTTGCCTCGGCCGCCAACTCCATTATTCGCCCAGCGGCTCGACATCGAAGTAAAACTCGTACCAATTGCGTTCTCGCATTGTCTTGCCGTCGGGTAAGCCGGCGGGTTGCAGTTCGTCGCACCACGTTTGTAAGTCCTGGTGAAGTTTGCCAGCGAGTTCGCGGTGATCTTCGATCCGATTTCGGTGCTCGTGTTGATCGCTTTCCAAATCAAACAGAAAACGTCGCCCATCGCCGACGAAGAGGTATTTCCATTTGCCGCGACGAATCGCGGCTTGATCCCAAAAACGAAAATACAACGTCCGAGTGGAGGGGTTTTGAATGTCATTCATCCGTGGAATCAAATCCAAACCGTCGAGTTCGTCGGCGACGGTGGTCAGGTCGCCGCCCGCTAAGTTCAGCACGCTCGGTGCGATGTCCAGCGTGCTGACAGGCCAGCCGTACGTCGTGCCGCTGGGCAATTGGCTCGGCAGACTCCAAATCATCGGAACCCGAATCCCGCCTTCGGACAGCATCCCTTTCTCGCCCACCCAAGGTTCATTGAGCGATCCGTCCCAACCGCCCATGTCGAGATCAATCGGCGTATCAGGCTTGGTCAGTTTCAGCGGTGCTCCATTGTCGCTGGTCATGATGATCAGCGTGTTATCGAGCAACCCGTGATGTTTCAACCGCTCGACTATTCGACCGACTCCATCATCGATCGCTGAGATCATTGCCAAGGCGTATCGCCGACGCACCGGCATATCGCTGGTGAAACGTTGCAAATACTTTTCGGTCGCTTCCAGCGGCGTGTGAGGACCGTAATAGTTCAGTTGCAAATAGAACGGTGTGTCTTGATTGCGATCGATGAACGACACCGCCGCCTCGGTTTGCACATCGATACGGAAGTCATCGTTTCGGACCAGCTTCATCGACGGAAGCAACGACGGTCCGCCTCTTGGTTCGTGTTGCTCTCGGGGCGGATTGAGGGAACGAGGAAGCTCGTAGTTGACGCGATAGTTCTGCATTTCACCCCAAAAGTATTCATCGAAACCCTGAGCGGCCGGAGAGTACGGCTGGATCTTTTCCCACGGGATGCGTCGTTGACCGCGAGGCAGATCGGCCATCTTTGGAAGTTCGCGACGCATCCAATCGACGCACAGGATGTTCGGCTCAAGATGCCACTTGCCGACAAAACCGGTCCGATAATTCAGCGGTCGCAAACGTTCGGCGATCGTCACCGCTTCGGTGGCAAGCGGCATATCGGGAATCGTATCGATACCCAATCGTTGTTGATGTCGACCGGTCATCAAACCGGCGCGCGACGGACTGCACTGCGGCGACGTCACATAGGCAGCCGTGCAGCGAACCCCGCGATCGGCGAGGGCATCGATATGCGGCGTGCGAATGTCATCGACTTGGTCTTGGCATCCCAAATCTGCCCAACCTTGATCGTCGGTCAAGATCACGATCACGTTCGGTTTCGTTGCCGGGATGACCGCTTGCGCCGTTCGATCGCCGATCACGAAATGGCCGAGCGTCACTTTTGATGCGGAATCTGCGATCAACCAAACCGCGCCGGGACGGGTGGATTGAGTCTTGGTTTGGCCAGGCTCGATCGTACCGTAAGGTTGAGTGTTACCGTCGCGGTCAGACCAATGCAATTCGACCACGCCGCGTTGCCGGTTAATGAAATGAACCGGGAATGGATGGCCCTCTGGTTTGGATGCGGGGACCGGTTCCGACGATGCGGGGTGCCATGTTAACTTGGCAAGTGATTCGACCGATGGCTCGATTGGTGACGCGAATGTTTGCGGCGCACCATTGCGAAACGCAGCCAGTTGGTCTTGCGATTGGCGACTCAATGATTCTGGCTTGGCCGCCAAGTTAGTCCACTCGAACGGGTCCGCTTGGATGTCGTAAAGCTCCTCGCTGCCATCGGCGTAATGAATGTAGCGATGCGTTCGGCCGCTGATCGCGTAACTGCCCGGCGTCGAAAGGAAGGTCACTGAGTTGTGTTGCCAATCCTCTGTTGCTGGGTCCACTAACAACGGCAGAAGACTCGGCCCGTCGTCGTTTTCTTTTTTGGGTAGGTCACACAATTCCAACAACGTGGGAAACAGGCTCAACAAATTCACCGGCGCATCACAAACACTCTTGGGACTCGTGCCGCTGGGCAATGCGAGGCTGGCCGACGGCGGAACGCGAACCATTAACGGGACACGCGTGACAGCCCGCCAGGGCGTGTACTTTTGCCAGTGTTCTTTTTCACCGAGTTGCCATCCATGATCGGACCACAACACGACGATCGTGTTGTCCGCGTTAGGCCCCGATTCCAACGCATCGAGTACACGGCCAAGCATCGCGTCGGCGAAGTGAATCGAGGCGAGATAACCTTGAACGCCGCGTTTCCACTGGTCTTGCTCTTGGATGTGAGCGAAATAGCGGTTGCGGGCGGCAAGCTGACCAGACTCAGGCACATCGTCCAAATCATCTTCGCGATATCCGGGCGGCAGTTGGATGCTTTCTAACGGAAACGGCTCGAAGTATTTTTTGGGAACAAACCACGGCTCGTGCGGTCGATAGATGCCGCAACCGAGAAAGAACGGCTTGTCATGTTCTTGGCTTAACTGCTCGCCAATCCAACGACTCACCGACCAATCGCCACCGAACTCTTCGTCGCTCACATCGAGCGCCGCCCAATCGGTTTCGACGTACTGCCACGGCCCGCCTCGCTTGAGATTGACGGGACGCTGGGCCGGGTAGAACGTTTGCGGGAACGGGTTTTCGGATTCGGCTGGGGGGAAGTACTCGTCCCATGAGTCGGCATCGATGAAGTAATGCAACAACTTGCCTGAACCGGCAACCTGATAACCATGCTCACGAAAGAAAGCGGGCAGGATGACATCGTCGGGCATCACCTCACGCATTTTCTGGCGATTATCGTACAACCCTGAAACGTTTGGTGCCCGTCCGGTAAAGACAGCCGATCGGCAGGGATTGCAAGCCGGAGCTGGACAATGCGCGTTGGTGAACAACACGCCGCTGGCGGCCAATCGATCCAGGTTCGGCGTGATCGATTGCGGGTGACCGCCCAAGCATCCAATCCAGTCGTTCAGATCATCCATCGCGATGAACAGAACATTGGGCCGTCGAGTGTTTTCTGCATTCACCATTGGCGTGAACGTGGAAAGCATCAGAGCAAAGAATAAATTTCGTGTCATGATTGAAGTGCGCGGTGGAGGAATCATCAGGATAGCGTGTTTGGGAAGTCGCAGACGATCAAGGTTCCGCACCACCTGCTAAGAGGGGACCTCGCAGCATGGCGTACAAATGGGACGGAGGAAATTGCGAGATATTTCCCCAGTCCCATTTTCTTTCCCGTCCCATTTTCTTTCCTGGTTGAGTTTCGCGTTTCAGGACAAAGTTGTTTGTGTTTTTGGAGGAGGTGTCTGACCCGGATAGTGTGAAGCCCCTAAAAGGCCGGTGCGTAGTACGGAAAGCGTCGTTTCGACCAGCTGAGTCCGACACCTTTTCCGCAACCCACTTTTTCCACAACATATGCTACGCTGGTCGTTTTGTCTTACCCACATTGAAAACTGAAATAGCTTTGACAATGTCAACTTCATTTCGAACCTTTGCGTATCAGTCCATTTCGCGTTTCACCACCGCTCCTTTCCTAATGTTTTCGGCGGTATTGTTGATGCTGTCAGCACGTGTTCACGGTGGCGAACCCATCCGGCTGGCGGTGACTCAAGACAACTCAATTGTGATGGTCGATGGTGAATGGAACGAGAACGCAGGAGAGCAATCTCGCATGCGCATTAAGGGTAACCAGCACATCGTCGCAATGGCGTTTGATGTGTCTTCCGTGTCTGGGAAGCTCGTCAAGAGAGCGACGCTTGTGTGTACTCAGAGCGAGCAAACGATCTCGGGCGTAACGTTATCGACGATTGCGACACCTTGGTCCGAGACGAAGTCCACAGGTCTCACGGCGGGAGTGGCCGGAATCGTTGATTGGGGTTATTCAGGAGCTCGCTTTCCAGCTGTTTCTGGAGGAAACAGTTTTACACTCACTCATCGATCAGAGCCCGAACTTTTCAATGGCGAATACCACTTCGATGTACCGCCCGATTTCGTCCATGCGATGTCGATCGGCATTGCTCATGGGATTGCAATCCACGAGCATGATGCCGACTACAAACGAAATCCAACGATCTATTCTCGAGAACAGTCCTCGAAGAAGCCTTATCTGTTGGTTGAATTGGACGACGAAAAAGACTCATCGCCAGAGATGGTGAGTGATTTGTCGTTAAGCGGTGTTGATCAAGCCTCGCCAATGCTCACGTTCACACCGCCTCCGCATGGTTTTGCCTATGACGTCCTCGTGGATGGTTTGCCACTTGGTCGGCATAATATTCCGCCAGTCGTTATCCAGCCAGTCGATTCACGCGAGAAGCAGTCGATCATGCTGAGGGACTTGCCTGATTCGATCAAGAGCGACGACTCGCATCAAGTCGACGTCGTTACCCTCAATCGGACTGGACTTCGTTCTCGTGTTGCAAGCGTTCGCGCGGTGCTGATCAAGTCGCAAGCTGTACCGAAACCACAGATTTCAATTCCCGACACGGTTGCTTCGCCAATTCGCGATGTTGCCGTTATTCCAAGTACAGACAAGTTCGATGCGGAGGGCAAACCAGTTGGTGACTTGCCAGATGGATATCGGACTCGAAACGCGATTTACAACGGCGAGCGAATTCATTTGGTTGCGGCAGCGGGTGAAGTTGTGGGCTTTCAAGTGCTTTTGAAAGGGAACGGTGCTGTCTCGGTAAACGCCACGATCAGTAAGCTAGAACCACGGATAGACTTGTACGAAGCGTTGTACGTGAATGCGAACGGGCGCTCGATCCCAGACCCGCTTGTTCCGATGCCGAAGCAACTCAAGTTGAGGACGGACCGCGATACAAACGTTTTGGCAGACGTCTTTGTTCCGTTTGACGCAAAAGCGGGCCAGTACCGGGGCTCGCTCGGTGTATCGGATGGCCGTGTTATTCCGATTGAAATCGAAGTCCTTCCCTTTGTGATTCCAAAGCAAGCGACATTCTTTTGCGAAATGAACAGCTACGGTTTGCCGGACCACGTTGCAGACTACTACGAGCACCAGCGCGTTGCATACGATCATCGCGTTCACGCGAACATTCTGCACTATTCTCACAACACCGCCGCACCGGGCACTCGCAAGAGCAATCTCGACATGCGGTTGGAGTCTGGACGTCGAATGGATAATAAGCGATACGATAACTTTGCGCCGGGAGCGACAAATGCTTATTGGGATGACTTTGTTGACGCATTCGGGAGTTTTATCGACGGATCATGTTTCAAGGATGGTCACCGGGGTGCAATTGCGGCACCGGGGTTCTACTTGACGTTTCATGAGAGCTGGCCGCTGAATTGTCGTGAGTATTTCAACGGCAACTTAGATGCGTATCAGGCGTTCAATGACAAACCGCTTTATGCCGAAACCTATGTCAACATCCTAAGTGACTTTACTCGGCTCGCCAAAACGAAGGGCTGGAACGAAACCGGATTTCAAGTTTACTTCAACAACAAGGGCTCGCTCAATGAGCTGACAAAAGCTCCATGGATATTGGACGAACCTTCGAGTTTCTGGGATTATCGTGCCTTGCAATACTATGGCGAATTGACAGACCGAGGCCGGGCCAGTTCACCAGACATTCATGTAAGTTATCGGGTAGATATTTCTCGCCCGGAGTATTGTCGTGGCCAGCTCAACAAACGTGATGATCTTTGGGTCGTGTCATCATCCGCTTTCAAAGACTATCGTCGATTGGTGACAGATCGAATCCAGCGTGATGGCTTGAGTGCTTGGGTTTACGGCACCTCCAACCACGTTCATGAATCAAATCGAAACATCCAAGCGTGGATACTGGACGCATGGCATTGCGGGGCAACAGGCATTGTTCCCTGGCAAACGGTTGATAAGTCTGGGAACGCACTGAAGGAAGCGGACCAGCTCGGTTTGTTTATCTACGATGAACGACCCAGTGGCGAGATTGTGATTCGTCACTCGATTCGCTTGAAGGCTTATCGTGAAGCTCAGCAATTAGTCGAGTACCTCAACATCCTCAAGACAAGACGCGGTTGGTCGGAGGAGCAAATGCGACGTTTCGTATCGCAGTACGTACAGCTGACGAGCGAGGTCAAGAAAGTCAACGAAGCCGACGCAGGTACGTCAGGCTATGCAAGCCTATCACCGGCGAGTCTCGATTCCCTCAAACTTGCCGTTGCCGAGTTGATATCGCGTTGAGCTCACGAGGCCGAGTTAAATGATTTCGCCAACGCCCACTGGTGCGGGAACCTGGGCATACAGGTCTTTGGCTTGCGGCAGGGGTTTGCTCAACTCACCGGCTCGCTTTTCATCGGACGGGTGCGTCGATATGAATTCGAGGGCGAGTCATCCTTTGGTTCCTGAAGGCGCGTCTGCGATTTCGCGACGAAGTACACTATCATTTTGAGGAAACCGTTCATGCAATTTTTTTCCGATGGGCTTTGACACCGATGGATTTCCAGTACAGGCGGCGAATCTCTGGGACCGTCTGTCGCGTAAGATGCGGATGTACCAAGCGATACACCTCAGCATTGGTTTTACTTTGTGAACGGCGTATGGGAACTTGAAGCCAGCGCTGGATCGGACGATACGTCGACTGAAGGATCATTGACGTTTGTTCGCGGCCAATCCACGCTCAATGTTACGGTGCTCTACTCGATGAGTTTGAGTTGGCAGGCTCTGCATCTGCATACCACCGCCATCGTCCAACGCATGCGTGCCTATACATCCACTGATGTCGCCACCCTACGAATTTTCGTTTCAAACTCTTTACATCAATCACGCCGAAGGCTAAGCTTTCGACGCGGTAACAGGACCTGATCGCGGGTCACGCGGGTTCGAGTATACATCTCACTTCAAAATGGGTGGGGTCATGAGTCGCCATGTTTCTCAATTATTTTGCCCTGGCTGTTCTTCTGCTGGGATTGACCGCCGTCTTTTACACTTTTATTTACATCCACGACATTCCGTACCAGATCGCCAAGCGTCGCGATCATCCGCAAAAGGAAGCGATTCATGTCGCGGGTTGGTTGAGCTTGTTTACGTTTCATGCGATTTGGCCCATCATATACATTTGGGCTGTTTCCCGGCAGGCCGATAAGAAGACGGAACCAGATGGTGATGCACTGCATCCTGAAGATTTCAGTCGCCGACTTGACGAACTTGAACGCAAATTAAGCCAGTTGGAAGCGCTAAATAGCTCGTCCAACCAGAATCCGGGTGTTTCATGATTGAGCTAATCCTTGGTACCTATGGCGTGGCGTGTTGGTTGGTATTCAAGAAGTTTCGACTGATCCCGGTAACTACCTATACAGTTTGCACTGCTATTTTGGGCGGCATTGCATTGTTGATGTCTATTCTAATTATGCTCAGCATGTGCCATCCAGTAACTCACGATGGGCGATTTTATGCAGCCGTGACCCAAATTGTGCCGCAGGTTCGAGGCAAGGTAGTCAACGTTTCTGCCGTTGCAAACCAATCGCTTCGAGAAGGTGATGAGCTGTTTCGTATCGAACCTCGACCCTATGAGTTGGAGGTTGATCGTCTCGAAGCTGCCCTTGCAGGGATGAATTCCCAAGTCGCACAGCTAAGTGAACTGTTAGGTGCCGCAGAAGCCGCCACACGGCAAGCGCAGGCGAATCTGCTGGTCTCCGAGTCTGAGTATGACCGTCAAGCTCGTATCGCTTTAGAGCAGGCAACGGATCAGATCACGCAGATCCAAAGTCGATTGGAATATGCAAAATCCAATTTGGCGAGGCAGCGTAAATTGCGACCCTCAGGCGCTATTTCGCAGCAAGAGATGGACGCGGTCGAAAGTCAAGTCACGTCACTGACGGCCGAACTGAATCAGGCAGTTGGATCTGAAATAGCTGCGCGCGAAAAGATTGCATCTGGTGGAAATCGCCTGCAAGCTGCACGAGAAGCTGTCAAAAGTGCCGAGGCTGGTGAACGGCAGGCACGCCTTGCGCTAGAAGCGGAGAGTGACGGTATGAATCCCGAGGTCCGACAAACATTAGCCCAATTGGATCTTAAACGTTGGGAACTTGACCAAACGGTTGTGCGTGCACCTTCTGATGGCTACGCGACCTATGTTGGACTACGTCGCGGCCAAATGGCCACACCAATCCCTCTTACCGCCCCTATCATTTTTGTTCCCAAGGAAAAGCCGATGTTCATTGCAACATTCGCACAGAATGTCATCGCGATGATCGAGCCGGGACTGGAGGCGGAATTGGCATTCAAAGCGTATCCAGGAAGAGTTTTCAAAGCTAAAGTCAGCCGGGTCATTCCCATCATCCCTGAAGGTCAGTTCATGGTAAGCGGGCAACTTCAGACAGCTACCTCAGGAAATGCTCCGGGACAAATTCCTGTCGTATTTGAATATGGTGACGACGTAACCGCACTCAATCTTCCCATTGGTGCCCAAGCTAGCGTGGCCGTGTATACACACTACTTTCATGCGATGGCCATTGTGCGGAAGATCATCTTGAGAATTAAAAGCTGGGAGAATTATGTATTTTTCCTCACCAATTTTAACGTAGGACATTGAGCTGTCTTTTTGACAGGCACCATTCTCTTTCAACATCCGTGTGGCTCGCCACCAGCCAGAAATATCATTTGACGCACCCTGACAGCGATATCCCTCGGCAAGTTGCTACCCAGCAGAGCTTGCTTCCGTTTCACCCGGCGGGTTTAAGTTAACGAACTCCGCGACAATCCGCATATCATTTGGACACCACTGCGATGCCTAACAAAATCCACCGTGCTGAACTGCAACTAAGGACCGCGCACCCTTCTGTTGGATGAGCCCAATTTCTTTCCCGCGATCGTACGATCGAAAACGAGTCAATACGTTCATCAAAACAAGCTCGCGACTTTGCTTGACCCTGGGATCTGAGTCCTTGTATACTCAGCAGACCGCCCATCCGGCGATAAGTCCCCAACAACCGGCGATAACACCCTCAAAGTCAACTTATCACCTTCACAACCGATGAGAATTCTCTCGTTACGCGTGATAGCTCACCTCACGATGAATAATTCCGCGCTCGATCCGAGGCCATTCGAAGAACGCCCTGCCCATTGGCACTATGGTCGCTGCGGTTGGCAAAAACACTTCACTTGGGACGAACGGGTTGCCATGTCTGAACTGGGGATTGGCCCGGAACAGGTTCATCAGAATTCTCAAAAGCGAGTATCATTTGTCAGCTTGTGGGATCGTACGATTTGTGACGCTGAAATTGCTCATCTCACGGCCTTTGAATTTTTGAATACGGTTGATTTGGTTGGTAGTACGGCATCCGATGATTGTATCCCGTGTCTCATTGCATTACCCAATCTCAAATGGGTTTGGATTGCGGACTCCCAAATCACGGAAAACGGTGCGAGATCGCTAGAAAAAGATCGCCCAGGATTGTTCGTTTTCCGGAAAGGTGAGGGTGCGATTAAAAATCCAGATGGACGATGGATCAAGATCAACCGTAATTGGTGGCCATCCAAAAAACCTTGGTGGAAGATTTGGTAGAATGACACGTAACAATGGGTTGCAGACGGAGCGGGCGATAAAGGATTTGGGCAGTGGTTGCTCAATCGCGCCCGCCCGCTGAACCCGAACGTTCCGCTTTGAGGTTCTAGCAAAAACGTGATTCGAATTCTTCCACTTCAGATTTCGTCTTCACAAATTGATTCGCTTGTACGTGAATTGCATGCTGCGAAACCGTACACGGACGACAATTGGGAAACGGCATCAATTGATTTTGAGTCTCTCAACATCACCATCAATACCCGCCTCCCAAAACACCAATACACGGAGACAGAACGCAGCCGAATCGAGAACGTGATCCGAAAGCTGGCTGATATGCAACGGAACGTAATCGAAACTATGATCAAATCGGATGATGAAACAGCAAACGAAGACCACGAACTATCATGGATCGACATTGATTTCGATGAGGATGACGTCGATCTCTGTTACGTTGGTATTTCCTACAACACACAATGGAACAAGACATTTCGGTTCGCCAATGACCAGATTCATGTTCCTTGATTGGTTAACACTGAAATTGCGGAATAACAAAAAAACGCACCCGAGTCGCGAAGTCAGGCGTTTTGACAATGGTAAATCTCTCGTCGCGACCGGGTGATTTTGGACGTTCTGCCAACAAGCCATGGCTAAAGACACAACGCAAATGTCGTCATTCCCAACTGCGATTGAAATCGTTGTACTCTTTACCATCACTGCAATGATCGCGCAGACCGTTTCGTTTCATCGCGGATTCACTGGCTTCTGGACCGTCATTCCGGTCGCAGTGGTTTCACTTCTTCTCGCATTTTTCGCCTTTATTCGATCGCGGCGGCTCATTTCATCGCTGCTTGCAATCATCGCGGTCTTGCGTACCATCCCAAGCATCTCCACTGTTGCGGAAATGTTCCCGTTACGCCAAGCGGTTCAAGCCAAAGAGTTTCAGGACCCAACTGTCACTGATGTACTTTATCACCTTGCGAAATCGAAAAGTGATTTCCCGGTGTGGCGATTCCATGTCTCTACACAACAGATCGCTTATCAACGGGTCTCACTGACGATCCCGGCTGATGCCCGCCTCGGAGACACACTCAACGCGATCATGCAGAAGATTGATGGTGACTACGAATGGAACTGGCACAAACATTGTGGGAACGAACCTTCACCGCTATGCGCTTCGTTTTACATTTCTGGTAACGGGCCGATCGAGCGATCTGATTACGCGCTGCTTATTGACCGTCACGAAGTATTTGACATCCTTGAGTTTGACCACGAAGATGGCAGAAAAAAGCGATGAACGCGGAGTCGCCATCAGCGCGCTTAGAAATGGAAAGACAGATTAAATGAAACAGGGTAATTACGCGAGAATTACCCCGTCCTACTTTCTTTCCCATCGCTCCAAGTCGCCACCACATCGGGGCGTGTTCCAAGGATCAAATGCATATGGTTGGAGAGAAAAGCGAAACCGAGCAAATCCACACCAAAATACCTGCTGAATAGGTGCAAGTACTCCTCAATCCAGACCTTCCGATGGCCGAAGTTCTTCCCGGAGCTGGCATCTTCTCCCATGAGAAAACATTTGCGAACCGTCCGGGTACAGACGTGGGCAATCACCACTTCATGGGGATCAATCGTTTCACGTCGGGCCAAACGAACCATGGCAGTACCGCAGCAAGTGAGGGAGAGAACAATCGGGGTCAAAATCGCTACCGCTAACATTCTCCGCGAGCGGCAAAGTAAACCCTTGGAAGAGTGCTCTAGTATCTACGCGGCGGTTGCAGTTGAGCGGCTTGATATAATAAGTCGCTGGAAACTGGAGCTTCCAAAGGTCTCGTAGATCGAAGTGCTCTAGACAGTTTGATCTCGTGGGACAGCATGATCGCGAGACGTTCATTGACCAGCCCGAACCGTCGCATGAACTGCTCCA
>JBGSMN010000082.1:0-7807 GCA_041740155.1 Rhodopirellula sp. | reverse complement strand
ATGAACGACGCGGTGCAGTTTTGTGAACAGCTCGGGCAGCTTGAGTTTTTACCTGCATCTGGACGCAACCCCGGGACGGAAGGAGACCACCCAGAACGACAAGGCGATCGGTATTACCTTCCAACCGAAGCCGAGTGGGAGTTTGCCTGTCGGGCAGGGACCGAGTCATGGTTCTATTTTGGCAATGACCCACTGGATATTCTTGATCACGGCTGGTGTCGGGACAACACCGTGGGGTACCCACGCGAAGTTGGGAGACTTGAGCCAAACCCATTTGGTTTGTTTGACTTGGTGGGCAATTTGCATGAGCGCTGCGTCGATTCTACCCGCCACGCGTTATTTTTGAATCCTCAACTTCCTGCTTCAAACATGTCACGGGGCGTCGAAAAAGGCGGCTGTTGGGCGGATTACTGGGAACATTGCCGAAGCGGAAAACGTGCCGAGGCCTCTGATGGTAACTGGATGGGAATGCGAGCTGCGCTCGCCATCAATCAACTCACCTCTGATTACATCCGAACTTATCACGACGCATCAACGGCAGTTGAATCTGCTCGACAGGGTGAAGTCCAGCTGGCAATTCGGATTGCCTCGAAAATTGAGTCTACGGGCGAAGTCGCAAGCGCGGTTCGTAGGCAGTTAAGCCGGATCTATGCATTGTCGATTCGCAACTTCGAGGTTTCCAATGCCGACGGAGCGATAATCAATATTGATTCAGAAAGCCTGACGAAGCGTGCTCTCAACCATCTCGAATGGCTGGGCGATCGTGCCTTGATCAAGTACGACGATCTGAACAGTGAAGATTATGCTGCACTTGAAGGCGTACCGCGATTCGAACTCCTTCGGCAACGACTCGCTGTGACAAAGAATTGGACAATTGCTCGACAGGCACTCATGGAAGGGCATTGGGACGATGTGATTGAAGAACCTCTGACACAACTGAACTGTTGGCAGAGGAAAGACCAAATCTATACAACTGCGGAGGACTTGCTGTACATTCACTCCGCGCTCGCTTTGCTGCAGAATGACGTCGCCTCATACGAAAGCTTATGCCATGCATTCGAACATGTGGAACGTCGGGTTCGTTCGTCAATTTTGTTTGAAACGGAGTCGATTAACTATTCACAGCTCCTGCCACAAGTTAACCAGTGGCTTGTAAATAATGACAGAGCGCCGAATCATCAAAGAAAGGCCTTTCTCCACTTTCGCCTTGGACAATATGACGAGGCGATCCGAGAAGCCGAAGAATCACTGAAACGAGAATGGGGCCCAACGGCCCCATTCCTCAATCACTTCCTCGTTGCGATGGCTTATTTCCAGAAAGGTGATGCTAGATCAGCAAAAGAATTACTTGCCAAAAATCTCGACGACTTTGATCAGCTCATCTCTCTTTCTTACGCAACCGGCCACTACATTGAGAATTTTATGCTACCCATTATCCGCCGCGAAGCGGAGGAACTGATTTTTGGCCATAGCGATAGCCGTGAAATAGACACGATTCTTTCGCTTGCTCGCTCGGGTGATGTGGCGGCATCTCTTGAACGAGCCAAACCGTTCATTGACCGGATCGATGAACTCTCACCGCGTTACCGCCTCGACCTCGCTCGCATGTATGCCCAGTGCCATCGCCATGAGGTCGACAATTCAGATGCGCTCGCTGAGTCGGATGGGATGAACGAAGTTCCGGACTACGGCCTGGAGGCGATCGCGATCCTCCAGCAACTCCAGCAGGATGGCCTACTGACGACCAATCACCCCGCTCACCTGAAGCTGGATTTTCGGCCACTCAGTGATCATCCAGATTTCCTGAAACTATGTCGAGAACTGAGTCCCGAATTTCATGTCAACATCGATAAGGCAGAGGTTTTTAACGTGCTCAAGGGACTTCCGCACGCAAGAGTCCGACGTCTGGAACAAGTTGATGGCAATGAAGCGTTGAAGCGACTCGAAATCATTGCAGACCGCAGACTCGTTTCATCGAACGAACTTCAATCAATTTCTTTTCCTGAGTTGTCGCTGGAGCCAAGATATCTTTTTCTCTGCGATCGCCTGCTTCAGATAACGGATCGTCGGAACTCATTTCATGAACTCTGGGAAGGTCATATAAATGCAGCACACGAGCGGTTGAAAAGTTCCTCGCTCGTGGAGCGTCAGGCTCTAACAGAGCCGGATGATTTCCATCGTACGTTCATGGAAGGAGGGCTCGCAATCTTGAGTAACGATCGAGATCGCTATGAAGAACTGAGGGCTGAACTAGCTGAAAAATTTTCTGTCGATTGGAACGCGTTTCAAAAGGGATATTTTGCCGGATGTCATCTTGTCGACTCCAAAACGGAAGCCGATCTTCGACATTTATTGGAACTGGCCCTCGAGGCAAATCAAGATACAAAGCCGTTTCCGCATTCGTTCTTCTTTCTCGGGTTAGCTCATTACCGTCTCGAGGAATACAAGCTGGCTGAGAACGCGATCGATAGCATTCCAGCTGCGGAACCCGCCTGGGTTCGCATTGGTGCATTTCTGCGAACGATGGTGTTATACCGACAAGAAAAAACAGAAGATGCGTTAACGCTGTTAAGTACTCTTCAAAGGTCGGAGAATAACAGATTGAAAATGCCACGAATGTTGTATGGGCCTGATCTCGTCGCCTTTGAGATTATCCGGCGCGAGGCGGAGGAACTCATTTTCAATCATAGCGATCGTAAAGAAATGGACGAGATCATGTCGCTTGCTCGACAAGGAAAATTCGTCGACGCGATCTCGCGAGTCAAACCGTTTGAGTCACGCATCAAGGAACTTTCGCCACGTTATCGTTACGACATGGCACGCACCTATGCCCAGTGCTTCAAGCACATGCAAACCGATTCATCGGTGCTGCAAGCCGAACGGGATCTCAATCGCAAGAAGTCCCTTGTTCTGCTGAACCAACTGCGCGATCAAGGTTGGCTCACCGAGGAATCCGGAGCGTATCTCGCCATCGATTTGAGACCGCTGTTCGACGACTTGGATTTCATTCAGTTGTACCGCAAGATTAGCTCCTCATTCGACACGACTTTAGCCGTAGGAGATACGCAGCGACAGTCTGATGACGGTGAGCAAAAGGAAGCCGGCATCGCAGCGATGCAGTTACTTGGCGAGAACCAGCAACTGAGCGTTCGGCAACAACTGCAATTGACGAAAGTTTTCGGTAAATATGTCGAAGAACTTCGCGTTTCCAATGCCGATCCAAACGAAGTCGTTGTCACCGATCGCGAAAGCCGCTTCACAACACAATTGGAATCATTGGCCGACCTTGGAATTCTGGCTGAACATGATCTTGCAGAATGGTCAGACACATTTCCCTGGCTATCGAAAAGCGAGGCTTTCGTTGGATTGAGCACTCGAATCGCGAATAACCGCCAAAAGCAGATCGATCTCATCAAAAACGTGTTGGCGTTGGCTGGGGTGGTGGACATTCAACAGCACGATGGCCTGACGTGGCGTGAACAACGGCGAAAGGGGCAGGCTGTAGCCATCCATAGTCGGCTGGACATTCCTGACGGGCGGTTCGCGGTATGGCGACTTGAAATCCAAAACCAGCCGCGGCTCGATGACACCCGATTGGAAGAGATTGTAAGTACCGTCGGACAGCTACCCTCGCTCCGCAATGTTCGGTTGCAAAACGTCGCCATCACTTCGCAAGGCCTCCAGTCACTGCCGAAATTGGGCGACTCGCTTGTGAATCTAGGGCTACAAAACAATGCGTCACTGGATGATGCGGCCCTGCTGAACCTACTGGAACTACCTCAACTTGAGGAACTCTACCTCGATGAGACGTCAATCACCGATGCGGGTCTGGATCAGCTTCGACAACTGAGAAACTTAAAGAAACTATCGCTGAATAAAACGGGCGTCTCCGAAGCTGGAGTGGTGTCTCTGAGGGCAGCACTTCCAAACTGCCGTATTACCTATTAGTCAACATTCCCTGAGCAAAGCTTGATATGCCCCGATCGGTCGAGCAACTGAAAAGTGAATTACTGCAGCGTGAGTTGTTGGCGGACTTGGACCTGCAGTCCGTGGACAGTGACGCGGTGACGGTGGATGGCTATGCCCAGACGTTGGTATCGAGAGGGCTGCTGACGGAATTTCAGGTGGAGTGCCTGCTCGCGGGGAATGGTCACACGCTGACGCTGGATCGCTATGTGTTGTTGGATCGCATCGGTGCCGGGGGCATGGGACAAGTCTACCGAGCTCGCCATCGTCGTATGAATCGGATTGTGGCAGTGAAGATTCTGCCCCCCAAGCTGACTCTCAATCCTGAAGCCATCGCTCGTTTTCAACGCGAAGCGAGAGCCGTGGCTCGACTGTCGCACGCCAACATCGTGCGTGCTCACGATGCGAGCGAAGCGGGTGGCGTGCATTATCTGGTGATGGAGTATGTTCCGGGACAGGACCTGTCGAGCTACGTGAAACAACACGGCCTGCTGCCGATTGATCAGGCACTGGACTGCGTGATTCAGGCGGCCCGTGGGTTGGAGTATGCGCATCAGCAGGGTGTGATGCATCGCGACATCAAGCCAGCCAACTTGCTGCTGTCCGATGAAGGTGTGGTCAAGGTTCTGGATCTGGGCCTGGCCCGCTTTGAACAGCAGGGTGACGCCAGTCTGACTCGCACCGGCATGGTGATGGGAACCTTCGATTACATGTCACCGGAACAGGCGCTGGACACACGATCGGCCGATGCTCGGTCGGACATCTACAGTCTGGGTTGCTCGCTGCACTACTTCCTGACTGGTAAGCCCGTGTTTGCGGCGGACACGGCGATGAAAAAGCTGTTGGCTCACCGTGAGGATTCCGTGCCGAATCTGCAGGAACATTGTCCTCAAGCATCGCAAGCATTGGATGCGGTGTTTCAACGCATGCTGGCGAAAGATCCAGCGGCAAGATTCCCGTCGATGCAGTCCGTGATTACGGTGCTGGAGCAATGTCGCGGCGGAGTCGTCGATGCATCCGAATTGCACATGCCGCCGATCGCCTCGTCATCCGAGTCGGCCATCGTCGATAGCAAAGCAGAGACAGAGCGAGTCGGTGCTGAAGTCATGGATTCACGGGCGCACACGACGAGTCCTATGCCCAAGCAGTGGCTTGTGATCAGTCTTGTTGCTGTGTGCAGCGTTGTCGTGTTACTGGGAGTCGGCGGTTGGGCATTGTGGGGTGGAAAAGACAACGGCAATACTGAAAGGGTCCAATCAAACGACAACTCTGCCGTAGTCGATCTGATCACAGCGGCTGCACGGCCATCGGAACCGTCTCCGCCTCCAATTGAACTGCCAACTGTTACGTCGCGTCCACCAGTCGCTTCGATCCTCACTGGTATCTTTCCTGGTGAAGCAGATGAGCTGCTTCCCGGACTACTTGCAACTCCCGCAAAGCTTCCAGGCATCCGACGTTGGCAGCTCAATCGGGTGAATGCGACCGGAAGTAACTCGTCGATTGATTGGAGTCCGGATGGACGTTACATCGCCACCGGCTGCGATGATGGAGTGATTCGAGTCTTTGATACCGCCAAACAGGAAATCTGTGCACTGCTCCCAGGTCGTGGCGACTCCATTAAGGACGTCTCTTGGCATCCGGATAGCAAGCACCTCGCGGCGGTTGGCGTCGCTTGGTGTACTATATGGAATCAACAAAGCAGCTCGGAATTTCGCCTTGAGCACACGTCCAAAAACGACACCATGGAAGGCCTCCATGTTGGCTGGAGCCCAGACGGAAAGTGGTTGGCCACATGGGGCGGCAATAATTGGGCCCACAGCCAAGGCTTGATCATCAGAGACAGCAGTCTGACAATCCAGAGTTCACTCTCACTCCCGGCCGTACTGATCGATCTGTCGTGGGCACCTGACAGTAAACGACTTGCCGTTACCGATCCTCGCGGTGGCCTACATATCATTTCTCGTGATGGGAAAGAACTTGCTAACGGAAATCAGGATAACCAAACAGAATTCGCGGTCGCCTGGCATCCTAAGCTGGATTTGATCGCCACTCCGACATCTGGTGGTGTGATCTTTTGGGACTCCGCAGGAAAGCGACTCAAACAGTTTTCCGTGCCTAAGGAAACTTCAACGAGCCCATGGCGAGTTGCTCGGTGGTCGCCGGACGGTTCACAACTCGCGATCGGCGTCGGAGCAGGCTACGATGTCTACATCGTTTCAGAGCAAGGCGAAGTCACGAGGCGTCTTGAAAGTGTCGCCACCCACTTGTCGGACGTTAGTTGGAGTAATAGCAACCGGTCATTGGTAGCAACAGGAGGATACGCGCATACCTCAATGATTCACCTTGGCAACGACAATCGTTCAACGATATTTCCATCCATGCAACCACTCACTTCGTCACAATCGTGGCGTCCTGATGGTGACTTACTCAGTGTATCCGGCATGGACGGTGACGTTTACCACTGGAATACCGTCAGCGCAAGTGTAGAAACAATCGAAGCCGGAGATTCTCTGTGCGTGGTGGAATGGTCTCCTGACGGCCAGAGATTTGCTTGTGGTCGCTATTCACCCAACATTGTTGAGATATTCAATCGTGAGCATCAGAAGATCGCGGGTGTTGGTGGGCTTGGTGCTTTACGTGATCTTTCATGGAGCAGTAATTCCGCAAGGCTTGCCGTCTACAGTTCCGATCACGCGCAACTGTCAATTCTTGATCGCAACGGAGAAATCATGGAAAAACATTCTCTGGATCAGGTCGGCACGCCCGCAATTCGCTGGCACCCAAGCGAGCCAGTCTTTGCCATGGGAGTCAACAACGCCGTCGAAATTCGTGATGAAACAGGCCATCTCCAAGTCAGTTGGCCTACGGAATCATGGAGTGGGATATCGACAATATCATGGGCTGACGGTGGAAAATCGTTGGTCACGGGCTTTTCAGGCGATGGCGCGATAAATTGGACTCGGGACGGGCGTGGTCAATTCCTTATTCCAAGAGGTATTTTCGAAGGTTTTCCATGCGTTAGCGTCAACCGCAAAGATGGACGAATCGCCACGTTTTGCCCGTCATATTTGTGGGATGCCAAATATGCTCGCGCAAAACTCTGGTCGTCGACGGGGCAATTTCTTGGCGCTCAACCGACGACTCGTGGAGGCGGGCAGAGAAGCGTTGCGTGGAGTCCGAACGGTTCGTTGCTTTCAATCCTCGGAGCGGACGGTGCAGCGCAGTTGTGGTCGGGAAATCCGTTAAGACATACACAAACTTTACTCGTCAATACGAATTCGGATTCATTTGTCATCAACCACGATGGAACGAAACTACTTTCCGGAGATGTTTCGCGTTTTGACGAAACCTTCCGGTGTGTCATCGAGACAGAAGACGGGATCCAGAAAACGATTCGTTACACCGAACTTGCGAAACTGATTCCGGACGAAAATCAACCCGTGGCTAGCCAGCAGCAACTCGCCATTCCTGCTCCGCCACTCTCGGGTCTTCTGACGAATCCGTCGAATCGAGACAGCGAATCGAAGTGGCAACTTGCAGCACGCGAGAACGCGAGTAGGCCTATGCGTCTTGAATGGAATTCGAGGGATCAGATCGCCATGAGTACTTATGGTGGCGAAGTGCGACTGCTGGATGCGAAGACTCTGTCGCTGCAGCAAATCCTTCCAACGTATTCCGGAACCATCACCGCTGCCGCATGGAGTCCCGATGGCACCTCAGTCGTGATGGGATCGGACTCGGGACCTTAGGTTTACCCACATTTTCGTGGGCTGTTCGGCTCGAGTGTTAAGTCTGTGAGTTCGTGGAACAAAGTTTTTCGGTGGTAAGCCCGGAAAGATTT
>JBGSMN010000042.1:0-12004 GCA_041740155.1 Rhodopirellula sp. | reverse complement strand
CGATGAAGCCCGCGGCGACTTGATGCCCGATGACAAAGTCAACGAGATTAAAAAGCTACAAAGCGAAGGTGGCGTCGCGATGGTGGGCGATGGAGTCAACGATGCACCGGCGATGGCATCCGCGTCAGTCGGAATCGCGATGGGAGCTGCCGGAAGCGATGTCGCGTTGGAAACTGCCGACGTCGCATTGATGGCCGACAATCTTGACCATCTACCGCTCGCCATCGGTCTCAGCCGCGCAACACGCCGCATCATTCGACAAAACCTCTGGATGAGTCTCGGCATGGTCGCCTTCCTCGTCCCCGCCACGATCCTCGGACTGAACATCGGCACCGCCGTCGCCCTCCACGAAGGCAGCACCCTCGTCGTCGTTTTTAACGCCCTGCGTCTACTCGGTTACAAACCAAAAGCTTAAGAGGACACGGACTAGGTCGACGACGATGACCCCGTCCTGCCTTACCTATCACAATCACCAGAAGAATGCGATCTGCGATGGCAAGCTAAACGCAACCCTTCAGTCTCAGAACGAAAAAACGCTGACGCCCCAATGTGGGACGCCAGCGTTTTGTTTTACCTCCGCTTAGCGTTGCCAAGTCATATTCTTCTTCGTCGTCTTCGTAGGACGGTGGCCGGTCATCAAGAATGCCGGGGTGCTTGGGCCTTAGGTTTACCCACATTTTCGGAGGCTGTTCTACTCGAGTGTTAAGGCTGTGAGTTCGTGGAACAAAGTCTTTCGGTGGTAAGCAAGGGGAAATTTTGCATGGGTATTGGTAAGCTCGCGAAGTTTAGGCTGCCAATGCTAGCCTAATTCGATGGTGGGAAACTTTGCGTGCATTTGCTTTTTGTTCGCTTGGGCGCATTGATCTTGATGCGTTACCTCGGATACCTGCACACGACTCATGGATGCCACCGCCTTGATTACCGCTGGAAAAACTTTTGGACAAGCCAACTTTGAACATGCTCAACTTGGCGACAAACGTAGAATCAATAAACTCGTCACTCTGGCCGACTTGATGGCTCGCCGTCCCGGAGGAACGTTGCCGCAAAAACTCAACGACCCGAAAGACCTCAAAGCCTTCTATCGCTTGATGAATCGCCAGGAGGTAACGCATAAAGCCATCATGGATGCTCATCGCGAGGCTACCATGAAACAGATCGACGCTTGCGATGGGCCAGTGCTGGTGTTGCACGATGCGACGGAGTTGGATTTCTCCCAGCATTTCAGCGTTGCTCAAGAAATGGGCCAGATCGGTAACGGCAACCGACGCGGCTATATCGTGCAGAACTCCTTGGCCATCGAAGCTCAGACAGGTCGAGTGTTGGGGCTTACTAATCAAGTTTTGCATCATCGTGCAGACGTTGATCCCAAAGAAACGCTGGCCCAGAAGCGACAGCGTGAGTCGCGTGAGAGTCTGCTGTGGCTCAAGGGGACTGAGCCGCAGTGTAGTGATCGCAAGCTCATTGATATCTGCGATCAGGGAGCTGATACATTTGAGTTTTTTGAGCATGAAGTCAATAGTGGGCGGCGTTTTGTGATTCGCTGCGCGTACAACCGAGGCATCATCATCGGTCATGGCGATCCCGAGCAAAGTGAGTCGTCGCATTTGCGCACTTATGCTGCCACACTGCCGATCGCTGGCACCTGGACGCTGGAAGTCACCAGTCGTGCAGCGGACAAAAACCCCGCCAAGAAAGGCAAGACGAAAAAAGGGAAGAAGCGTGCTGCTGACAAGCAAGCACGAGTTGCCCGCACCGCGAACATGGCGGTCTCTTTCGCAGCGGTTCAGATTAAACCGCCTGGCAAGAAGCACGGAATGTATGCAGATACACCATTGAAAGTTTGGGTAGTTCGCGTATGGGAGATTGATCCACCGGAAGGACAAGAGCGATTGGAATGGTTTCTGATTACCAACGAAGTCGTCGGAGCATTCGCAAACGCGTATCAGGTTGTTGGCTGGTACGAAAAACGTTGGATTGTCGAAGAGTTTCACAAGGGGAAAAAGACGGGCTGTCAAATTGAGAGTCTGCAGTTCACATCCGAGGAAAGGTTGCAGCCTGCGATCGCGTTGCTTTCGATCCTCACGCTGACGTTGCTGGAGATGCGTGATGCGAGCCGACGATCGGATGCGAAAACACGTCGAGCTGTTGAAATCATCAGCGCCGACTACATCGCGGTATTGAGCGCATGGCGTCACAAAGAAATTCGCAAGGATTGGACGATTCATGATTTTTACTATGCCCTTGCACGGCTTGGCGGACACCAGAACCGCAATCACGATCATCTACCTGGATGGCAAACAATTTGGCGGGGTTGGACAGATCTGCAGGCGATGGTTGCGGGAGTCGAAGCGATGAGAAAATCAAAAAAATGTGGGTAAACCTAAGGTTGGGGGTGAGGGGCAAGTCTCAATGCTCACCGCACCCACGATCACCAAGACAGCGATCGAGTCGGTCGCCATCGGTTCGCGGCTTGCAGGCGAAAACCCGCAAGCTGAGGAATACGACGACTCGCTGCCTGAACCGGTGCAGGGTAACCGTACACCAGCACCAGTCGGTTCGGTGGTTTGGTTATTTTTGCAATCTTCGGCGGGCGCATCGCTTCACGCTTCATCAACTGCTCACATTCGCTGTTATCAAGCGGGATACCTACATCGTCAATGAATTCAGTCAACGCCGTCCAGTGACGACGAACGTACTTCGCTGCGATCCCAAGATTGCCTTTGGGAAGCACCTTCGGAAATAATATTTCCTCGCTCGATAGGTACACGTCGATCTGGTCAAGCACATGACGCAAAAGACTCTGCCGACGCGCAAGCTTCGACTCATCATCAAAGTCTTTGATTTGAGATTCGATGTCATAAAGCATTCGGATTAATGACTCGAGCTTCGCGACTTGCAACGGGAACGCACTACGGCATTCGTCGATCTTACGACGCGCGTGCGCCCAGCACGCCGCTAACGTGATCCGCGAGTTGCTTCGAACATCAATGTTTTGGAATCTCGACCACCAGTCTCCCCAAAGGCAGATGATAAAAGTACACCGTAGCGACGAGTCGTCGCAGTGGGTAGGTGAAAGTCCTGTTGACATCGGATCCAATGCATCAAACCGAAGTCTTTCCGAAGTTGTCCTCGCTATTCGTGTTGTCAGCGATGAGGGACGCGTTTTCCCGTCGAAGGCTCGGAATAAACCAGAAAAATTCCGTCCGACAGTCTGTCTGGCCAATGCTGCCTAGGAATTCGGTATGCTGAGCTTATTGGTGTGCTAGACCCCTTTCGCCATTCGGATTGAGGGCAGCCTGTCTCAGTTGCGAGATGCTGTGAAAGAGTTTCCCTTGCTTCCCGCCGACGCTTGAGCTAGTGTTCGCGGAATCTTACTGAGCCGGTTTTTGAATTCACAGCCATGATCCACGAAGAATCGATTTTGATGTCATCGATCACTCCGCCATAGTCAGAACGCGTTGAGTGTTTTCGTATTCGTGGATTCCTCCTCGATTGGCATTGGCTGTCCCCTGGACAGCTTGCGCAGTCGTTTCGCCTCAATAAGCTGTCTTTCAAATGCTCGATCTTTTCCGTTCTCAACCACACAACCTCAGGCATGAACTTCTGTCTGGGTTGACCGTTGCCCTGGCCTTAGTCCCCGAAGCGATCGCGTTTGCTTTCGTCGCGGGCGTGTCCCCCATCATCGGTCTCTATTCAGCGTTCTTTATGGGTTTGATTTGTGCCTCGTTCGGTGGTCGGCCAGGAATGATCTCTGGTGCGACCGGGGCGATGGCGGTCGTCGTCGTCGGTCTCGTCGCGATTCATGGCATCGAGTACTTGTTTCCAACCGTGATTCTTTGTGGTCTGCTTCAACTCATCGTCGGTTTTGCCCGCTTAGGCGTATTGATCCGCATGGTTCCGCATTCGGTGATGCTAGGTTTCGTCAACGGGCTTGCGGTCGTGATCTGCATGGCCCAGTTCGGAAGTTTCAAGACCGTCAGTTCCATCGGTGCCTTGCAGTACATGCATGGGCCAGCTCTTTGGATCATGGTCGGCTTGGTGGTACTCACGATGGCAATCATTTGGTTGCTCCCCAAATTAACGAAATCCGTTCCTGCGTCGTTGGTCGCGATCTTGGTCGTCACTGGGATCGGCATCACTTCAAACCGCATGCTGCCCATCGAGATGGCGGCTGAGAACCAGAGCCAAGTCGTCATGACGGTTGGTGACATGCTCGCGACAAACGCGAAGGTCGCTGCGGCTCAATCTGTGCTCGCCCAAGCAGGAGATCCCGCCTCGAGAGTTGTCTCCACGCTGGCCGATACCGCTACTCACGGCGGAAGTTCGCAGGTAGCGGACGCGTCGCCAGAGCAAACAGCGGCAATCGCGACGGCAATGAGCAACATCAATCCTGCATTGACGAGCATCAGTGCGGGTTTGCCTACCCTGTTTTTTCAAGCTTTTAGCCTGCCGCCCATCAAGTTCTCCACATTGTGGATCATCTTCCCGTTCGCCGTGGTTCTGGCCGCCGTTGGGTTGATCGAATCGTTGATGACACTCAGCCTGATCGACGAGATCACCGAAACACAAGGCAACAGTAACCGCGAGTGCATTGGCCAAGGCGCGGCTAATATCATTTGCGGCTTGTTCGGCGGCATGGGTGGCTGTGCCATGATTGGTCAATCACTGATTAACGTGGAGTCCGGCGGTCGCGGCAGAACATCGGGAGTGTTTGCTGCGTGTTGTCTGCTCGCCTTTGTCCTGTTTCTTTCTCCTTGGATTGAAATGATCCCGATGGCCGCATTGGTGGGAGTCATGTTTATGGTTGTCATCGGAACATTTGAGTGGGCATCACTCAAGCTTCATCGGAAAATTCCGTTGACGGATTTTCTGGTGATGGTCATCGTGACGCTCTATACCGCTGTGATGCATGATCTGGCGTCGGCGGTCATCATCGGGGTGCTCGTGTCATCCGTGGCTTTTGCGTTCAAGCATGCAAAGAACGTCAACGCTGATATCCAGTTCAACGAACACGGTGCGAAAATCTATCAACTTCACGGGCCACTATTTTTTGCGTCGGCAACGCAATTCAAAGAGTTGTTTGATTCTAAAAATGACCCCGAGGCCATCGTCATCGACTTTTATTACACGCGAGTTTACGACCATTCCGCGATGGAAGCGATCCACTCGATCGCGGCCAAGTATCAACAGCTTGGCAAAACGGTGCATTTGACTCACCTGAGCGAAGAGTGCCGTGAAATGATGCGGAAGGCGGCTGACCTCATCTCGGTATCGTTCTCCGACGAACCGCAGTTTCATGTCTCGACCGACCGCATTGTCAAACCTTCCGATGAGGAATCGGCGCTGACGTTGACTCATTAACCAAAGTGCGCACACGTGGTATGGTGGTGGCAGGTAGACAGACGCAAATACGAAACGTCGGACACATCGACCGTTTTTTGGTGCCAAGCCAACGACAGCCATTGATGCCTGCGAGCAAGAGCAACTAGCACGCGAGATCAGTCGCAAGGAACCTATTAAAAAACCAAACGATGCACCCAAGTTCTACGACGGCTGGGTGATGTAGGTGCTGGTGATGGGGCTTGCAATCATATTCTTCGGTTGTGGTAACTCCATCGACTCGGAACTGTCGATGGATTTCGGCAAACCCCGATGGCGATCGCCATGACATTCTCGACCAAAGAATCCGTAAGCCCGCTGAGAAATCTGGTTGTCAGTTGTGAGGTTGCGAGAGGTGAGTAAGATCCTCAACGGAAGATCGCATTTCGTGAATGGCGTCAAAGGTGAAGTCGGTATTGTTGCGTTCGAGTTGCTTTAAATCCCACTCCGACTGAAGCAAGATCGCTGGACTTCCGAACGAATCATTCACTAGTTTCGCACCATAAGGACTCTTTAACGAAACACTTTGATCGTTGCAGCGATACCACCTGGCATGGGTGTAAGGTAATCGATGAAGTTGCGAGGGTGCCTTGTATTCCGATTCCAAGCGGAACTGCACGACATCGAATTGGAGTTCGCCGACGGCGGCGAGAATCGCATCCCTTTGACGCCCAGTGCCGTAAAACAATTGGACGGCACCTTCTTCGACAAGTTGTTCAATTCCGCGGTCGAATTGTTTTCGGCGCGAAGTGTCGGGACACTGGATACTGGCAAAAACCTCCGGCGGAAATTGCGGCACGCCTGGGTATTGCACCGGCGATCTTTCAAAAACAGTATCGCCGAGCCGGAGTTCTCCTGGACAGACCACACCGATGATGTCACCCGGAAAGGCTTCGTCCATCGTTACACGCTCGCGACCGAACACTTTCAGCGCTCGCGGGAGTCGAACACGATTTCCCGATCGCGCGATGGTCACATCCATATCTCGCTGGAAACGCCCAGTACAGACGCGAATGAACGCCACCCGGTCACGATGCATGGGATCGAGGTTGGCTTGAATCTTGAACACGAATCCTGAAAACTGTGGCAAACTGCCCGAATCATCTGACTCATTAAACTCGATGGCCGCTGGTGGCGGGCACAGATCGATGAAACCACGAAGGAACAATTCCATGCCAAAATTGGCCAGGGCGCTGCCGAAGAACACGAGGGTTTGATTGCCCCGCAAAAATTTTTCACTTTGGTAATCCTGTCCGGCATGCTTGACCAGATCGAGTTCCTCGGCCGCACGCACTAGAACATCCGCCTGACGCGATTGCCCGATCAAACGACGATCGTCGGAAGATTTACCGAACAGCACGGGATCTTTTGACTCCAGGACATCTGCCCACGAATGTTGCCGGGATGCAGCGCGGAAATCTCTCGATTCGGCGTCGAAAATGTGCATCCGATCGGTAGCAATATCCACGATCCCTAAAAACTCAGGACCGTTTCCAATGGGCCAATTGATCGGGACAGGTTCGATCGAAAACTCTTTTTCAATTTGCCCGAGTATTTCGAGTGAGGAAGGTCCGGGGCGATCGATCTTGTTCACAAACGTGATGACAGGAATTCCTCTGGCAGCACAAACGCGGAACAGTTTTTCGGTTTGGGCTTCAATTCCCTTGGCAGCATCAATGACCATCACGGCGCAGTCAGCGGCCATCAACGTGCGATAGGTGTCCTCGCTGAAATCGTGGTGGCCTGGTGTATCGAGCAGATTGATGTGAGTGTCTTCAAACGCGAACGTCAAAACAGTCGAACTGACAGAGATCCCCCGCTGCTGTTCCAGTTCCATCCAGTCCGACCGAGCGGCTCGTTGTGACTTGCGGCCTCGCACCGCCCCAGCGACTTCGATTGAGCCGCCGAAAAGTAGCAGCTTCTCAGTCAGTGTCGTCTTCCCCGCGTCGGGGTGCGAAATGATCGCGAAGGTCCTTCGATGCAAACGTGCGTCTTCGATATGCTTCCTTGTGATCGTCATTGTCTTGATATTTCCTGGAACCCCGAACTGTAATTTTTGAATTTCGCTTTGCCGGTCTTCATTTTTTTACATACTCGCAATCTTCGAACAATTCTGATTCAAAGCAAATGAATGATCACTTGACCAAGCGAGCGAGTAGGTTGCTTTCAAATCGGCACCCAGGAAGCGGTGCGATCAGTCTGCAATCGCCCCGCGTGACTGCACGAGAAGAGCTACTTTGCTCGCGTCAACAGCGGCAGAGGCTAGGCAGTCTGGGAGAGGAATCATGGCGGAGACATGGATTGGAGGGTAACGAACCCCTGGGGCGCGGTCAAGTCGGCGGAACCTGGGATCTCGGTGCATCGCTTCATAAACGTGACGAAGCGGGGCATCGGATGATTTTTTTTCGATAGAATATGCTTTCCCGCGGCAGGTTTGCAGGCTCGCCGCAACTTGGTAGGTGGAGTCCGATGTATCGTTTAACGGCGTGCTGATCGGGCCACGATTTGCTAAAGAACGTGGCGGTGACCACACGGTTGAACGAGATGTTTGAACCAGAACCGGGACCAGAAGATCAGGCGACCAACCGCACATCGGCATTGATCGCCGCTGCGCAGTGCGGCGATGTGAACGCTCTTGGTGAACTGCTGTTCGCAAGTACCTGGGCACTCAAAAACGTGTTCCGCGATTAGAGCAAAACTTAAACGCGAACCTGGCTAGCGCTTCCGGATTCTTGCAGTCCGACATTGTCGCCGACATCACATCGCCAAGCCAGCACTTCGCTCGCAACGAAGCGTTTTTGGAACTAGCCTCCGCTTTGGAGTCGCTGCCTGAGGATTACCTCCAAAACCGCGACCACTGAAACGGCCGCCAGGTCCACTTGGACCTCCGGGGCCATCGGGACCGCCAGGGCCACCAGCTCCGCGAAACGCTTCGTTCATGTCGTGCGGGATGAAATGAATCTGATTTTTTTCGTCCATAAAAATGTTGTAGTCGCTCGCACGGACCCAGTAGCCGTCGGAGTTGATCAGTGAAACGTCAAGCGCCAGGAACCACAGCAGTTCATCGACATCCACGATCGGTTCGAGGCCTGCTGGCAATGATTCTATCGGCGTTTCATCGAGCAAACGACATAGCTTGATCAGCTTCGCATTGGCCTTCTTGCCATCTGACTTTTGTTCATAGGGATAATCGTAAGCCGGCGGATCGTCACCGCGAAAATCCAATCCGCCGCCACCACGAGGCGACCCAGCGACCTTCCACCGTGTGCCTTTGCTGGAGTCGTAGTTCTCTTTCAGAAAATCCTTGTTAAATTGTTGGACGTTGGTGTAGACGCCCCAGTTCTCGCCGTTGATCACCACGCTAACGAAGTTGGCTTTGGGTGCAGGCATGTATTGCAGAGCGATGTGCGAATACAAAACCGTGCTCATCATCGAATTGTCACTGGCACCGTTGAGCAGATTCAGCGTCTTGTAGCCGAGCAAGTTTTGGTCGCCGTCGGCCATGTCCATCGACACATTGAGCGATCGTTTGTAACCGGCTGGCACCATGCCGTACGACGACGAACCCCGAAAATGTATGCCAACGTTTGGATAAGTCTTGGCGTCCACAGTGAGCGTGGCCGCGACATCAACGTCGGTACCATGAAAATCTTCGAGTTCGCGTTCCCAGTCGGTGTTTTCAAAGTCGATGAAGATCGCTCGCAAGACTAGGGTTGTAAAGTTCAGCTTGCACCGGTTGGACCGAAGATTTCTCGATTCGTTCGCCTTCGGTCGCTGCGGAACGATCACGTCCCATACCGGGAGGCCCGCCACCACCACGCGGCCCTCCGCCTCTTCGACGATCGGGACCTCCGCCTCCTTCAGGATCTCGACCTCCAAAATCAGGGTGGTCCAAAACCCGGTGGTGGTCCAAAGTCAGGCCCGCCGAAACCTGGACCGCCTGGAACTGGTCCGATAAAACCGGGTCCGCCTGGAACTGGGCCGCCTGGACCGCGGTGTTCAGGACGATTCTCTTGCACGAATATTCTCGCGTCTTTGCGTTCTGCGCGATCGAGCCATCCGTTTTCGTCAGCGTCAAATTGGTCCAGCACCTCGAAATCGCCGCCGCCAGGACCTCCTCCAACAAAACTCTGCGGTTGGGGGTTCGTTGGCGAAGGCCACCTCAAACAAAGAATCGCAAAGCTCGTCGAGAGTCGCAAAGCTCGTCGAGAGAATCGCCTGAGCTGACATAAACCATCGGACCATGGAGGCGCGCCTTCGCAAATGGATGAACTGAAACGGAGTACCATCGGCACTCGCTTCAGCACCTGTTGCCAACGCATCGCTGTACCGCCGCAAAAACTTCACAATGCCTGAAACGAGTTTTTTGTGCCGCCAGTATCCGACACTCGTTTGCAGAAATCACCAACCCAAAACGTTGAAATCGCTGTATTTCAAGCGACTGGCACTACTTGTGCTACGTATCTAATCGCGTGGGTTACGTCTCGCGATCTCACGCAAAGCCCGGCCCGCTAGGCACGTGGTTAAACGGCTCAACTCCATTCAAATCCCTCAAAACCATCGGAGCACCCACCCATGCAACGACGACGAAATATTCACCGCTCACGACGTTTTTTTGTCATCGTGATTGCTGGCGTACTGATGTGCGGAATGACGCTTGCGCAAGAAAAGGACGCCATTTCCGAAACCGAAACGCAACGACGTGAAATTGTTGGCAAGGGATTGGCCTACCTTGCCAAGGAAGGTCAGTCCGATGCTGGAACGTTCTCAGACAAGGTTGGCCCCGGCGTGACGGCGTTGGCGATAACCTCGGCGCTGCGTAACGGCAAGACCGTGTCTGAACCGATGGTGGCCGAAGGGTTGAAGGCGTTGGAGAGTTTCGTCAAGCCCGATGGTGGCATCTATGGCAATGGGCGACTGCAGAACTATGAGACCAGTGTCGCGATGGTCTGCTTTGCCGAAGCAAATAAGTCTGGCCAGTATAATGGCATTCTTAAACGAGCCAAAGATTTTGTAACGGGAATGCAATATGGCGAAGGCCAGCGTGACCCATCGGACCCATGGTACGGCGGCGTTGGATATGGCGGTGCCGGGCGGCCGGATTTGTCCAACACCAGCTATTTAATTGAAGCCTTGCGGGCCGTTGAGTTGGGTCCCGAAGATCCGGCCATCCAGCGGGCGCTCGCGTTCGTATCACGATGCCAAAACCTCGACAGCAAGTACAACGACACTCCGTTCGCGGACAAGGTTGACGATGGCGGTTTCTACTACGAGATCCCAACGACCAAAATTGACCCCAGCACTTCAAACGAACGCTACACGCCCAGCGGTGGACTGCGAAGCTACGGTTCGATGGGCTACACGGGTCTTAAAAGCATGATCTTTGCGGGTTTGAATAAAGACGATCCGCGAGTCAAAGCGGCCTTGCAGTGGATTATCGATCACTACAGCGTCGAAATTAATCCGGGCATGGGATCGGCCGGTTTATACTATTACTATCACACCTTCGCTTCTGGATTAAATGCGGCGGGTATCAAGACGCTGACTGATTCCAAGGGCGTCGACCACGATTGGAGAGCGGACTTGATCACCGAGCTTGCCAAGCGTCAAAACGAAGACGGTTCGTGGAACAATGACAATCAGCGTTGGTTCGAGAACGACAAGAACCTCGCGACCAGTTTTGCGCTGATGGCACTGGGTTACTGCAAGTAGTTTACCGTGTGCCCTGCGAGCCTCGCTTCGCACAAAAACGCGTGGCGCTGCCCACGCGGTTTAAACAAGACGTTGATATGAAACAGCTCTGGACGATCCATCTCTCTTCGCTTGCCGCGATCATCACTTGGGCCGTGACGGACCCATTGTTTGAAACAATGGTTCAGCTGCGATCCGTTAGCGATGTGGCAGTCAACGTCGGAACGCCACGAGTCGTTGGTATGATCATCGTTGCCTTGATCGCGACATCCTCTTTAATTGCGTTGTTGGCGAAACAGATCACTCGACAAGGTAGTGAGCCTCGTCACCGTTCGGTCCGTCAATTGCTAGCGATCACCACGGTCATCGCAATATGGGCATCTCTTCCCCATCATCACGGTTCGATCGCATGGCAAGGCAAGCGAGTTCGCTTCGCGATGCGGGTTCAGGAGTTTGAAACCATCGCCGCACCGCTTCGCGTCAACTGGCCCAAGTGTGACGGCGATCTGACGGGCATCGGTCCGTTCATGGCGTATCCATTCGGCCAACCGACCACGCTGGTTTTGCTACAAGCACCACGAGTCGCCGATCGCTCCGTTTACCTCAGTGCCATCGAACGTTGCATAACCGGAGCCATCAAACTACAACTGACCGGCACCGACGGAGGTGACTGGGCCGAATGGCATCCGCCCGGCTGCCACCCATCGTCCTTCACTGGCGGCCTCGCCGATCCCCACGAACTTCAATCTGCCACTTCCATCGGCGACGGTTGGTTCCTGGTCCGATATAAAGAGGTTCTTCGGGGATTTTAGTGGCTGATCGCGTGAGACGCGTAAATTTTGTATTTTGCGTGGATGAACGATCTCAACCAGCACTACCGACTACTTCTTGGGCTCAGCGACGACTGGAAAGTTGTCGATGTTGACCTCGATCT
>JBGSMN010000029.1:0-12811 GCA_041740155.1 Rhodopirellula sp. | reverse complement strand
GCGTGTGGAGCATCTCCACAGGGGAATGCCTAAGAACACTCGAAGGGCACACGGCTTGTGTCATGGCCGTGGCGTTCACGCCCAACGGCCATATGGCCGTCTCCGCGAGTTTCGACAAGACCCTGCGAGTGTGGGACGTCGCCACGGGGAAATGCTTAAGAACTCTCTCAGGGCACACGGAGTGGGTCATGACCGTGGCGCTCACGCCCGACGGCAGTACGGCCGTCTCTGCCAGTAAAGATAAGACACTGCGCGTGTGGGACGTCGCCACGGGGGAATGCTTAAGGACTCTCGAAGGGCACACGGCTTGTGTCGACGCCGTGGCGCTCACGTCCAGCGGCCATATGGCCGTCTCCGCGAGTCTCGACAAGACCCTGCGCGTGTGGGATGTCTCCACAGGGGAATGCTTAAGAACACTCAAAGGGCACACGGATAAGGTCCGCGCCGTGGCGCTCACGCTCGACGGCAATACGGCCGTCTCTACCAGTAACGACAAGACCCTGCGCGTGTGGGACGTCGCCACGGGGAAATGCTTAAGAACACTCGAAGGGCACACGGCTTGTGTCATGCCCGTGGCGCTCACGCGCGACGGCCATACGACAGTCTCCGCGAGTTTCGACAAGACCCTGCGCGTGTGGGACGTCGCCGCAGGTTATCAGGTCATCTATCCATTGGAATCACCCGGAATGTCGATTGTGGCTTCGTTGAACAATCGTATCGTCGTCGGCACCGAGAGCGGTCAAATGCATTTTCTCACACTCCGAAATTGGCCACGCTCGCCGGGAGTCACCGCACGATGACTCAACCAAATTCGACATTCTCATGCACGAGCCATTGCTTCATAACAGTCAGCTTTGAATTACTCCCAAGTATTTGACGTGGTTTCAGGCTGCTATCTGCTTTAGTGGATTGGTCGAGTCGCGTGGCCGTATACAGAGACGCAAATTGAAGGCGAGGCGAGTTTCTGAACTTCGCGCGGACTGAAATGAGTCTGGCGAGCGGAGCGGCGTGATCGGATCCACCTGCTCGTTATCGTACCGGCAAGCTGACGCATGCCGCTCGCCTTGGTCCATGGGGAAAGTGAAATATTCAGGACCGGAATTGAAAGAGGGCGTCGAAATCAATATCGGGGCATGGTTGTGCGCGTAGGATTCTTATGACTTGAGCCAGCGTCGCTTCGACGTGGTCGGGACGACAGTTGTGATGAGACACGACACGGCGGTAATACTCGGTAGCCTGACACACTGGCCGCGAATCAAGTGTGCTTCGCCGAGATTGGCCCAGACCCAGACCAGTTCTGCAACCGGGTATTTGTTAACTTCATCGAGGGTCTTGATCAATTCCTCCGTGATACGATGTGCAGTGGATGGCTGGCCGGTCAGCAAATTGAGTGTCGCGGCGTTGATGGCTGGTTTCCGAAACTGGACGCCATTGGCTAAAAGACGTTATGGAATTACGACAGGCCTTTCGAAAAACCCGCAGACATTTGCATCGCTGGGCGTGGGTGGTGATTGCTTCCATGGCTGCGATGGCGGGTGTGCTGGGAGTGATCGGGTTTCGAACCTAGTTTGCGTCTCGAAGTGCGCCGTCGTCCGCTCTGGACGTGATTCACCTGACGCTGCAGTTGTTTACGCTCGAATCCGGCGCGGTGGAAGGACCTATTCCACGAGAACTCCAATGGGCTCGGTTTCTGGCACCCGCGGCGACTGCCTCGGCGCTGGCGCGTGCCTGCTGGGCAGTGTTTGAACAGCAGATTTCTGAATTGCGGCTGCGGTTCTCTCGCGACCATGTCATCTGATTTTCTTGGAACGATCGATCATTTCGGTCGACGGCGAATTACGTTTGCGATTGGCAATTGCGTTGTGTTAAATACTAGACGAAATCCAAGCAAGCGTCACAAAGGTCATCGTGTCTCTCAGAGCATTTTCAACAACGCTATCAATTGATGCAAGAAGAAATGATAAGCGTTCGTATGACATGCGAATTCAAGCCGCGTACTCGGCCGATCCAACTACCGCGGGTGATGCATTCTACGGCTTTGTCGTTCCGGCAAAGACGATTCGGTAGTCGACCGACGCGGCGTGGTTGGGGTAATTGCGAACGGCGTCGCGGTCTTTTTCTTGTTCGTTGTCGGGCAGCTCGTGGTAGGGACGCATGAGATTGTGAATGCGACGTTCGTTGTCGCGAGGCTCGCCATATCGCCAGCCGGCTTGATGGCGTTCGTCGCACCATAACTCGTGCTCGATCTCGCTCATGATTTCAAGATGAAGTGCGATGTGCGAGCGGACTTGATCGTCGTAGTTGGCCGATAGTCCGCTGCACTCGGACGCGTATTTGAGCTGCAGACCGACGACCGACAAAACTACCGGAATCCGTCGGGCCGCCGCACGATTAGACTCCTTGCTGTCGTGCGGGAGTGAGGCAAATTCCTCGTCGTTGATCTCCTGGATCGTCATCCCCGGCTTCTTGGTGAGTTTGCGATAGCTGGCGTGGATCGCCGCTGCTAGCTTGTCGATCAGGACGTCGTCGAAGAACGGTTCATCGAATCGGCACAACTCAAGGAATTGACGGTAAATCTGTTCGGGCCGTTTGCCGCCGAGTGATTTAGGTACTTTGTCGGGGAAGTCAACAAACATGGAAAGCTGTGCAGGCGGACATAGATCCGAGCGACGAACAGGCCCCTCTGGTTTGCTGGGCTTTAGACTCTGGGAAAGTTTTTGCAGCGACCGCGCGCCGTTGCTGTAGCGTGGAACGCTCAGCAGAGCTCTCAGCAACCCCGAGTCGATCTTCAGTCGGCTCTCCGCATTACCGCATAAGAAGAGGCGCATCAGTAAAGCTCGCCGTAGCGGAGCGGAAGTGTCTTCGGGATCGTCGTTGCCATCGGAAAGTTGGCGTGGATTGGGACCGAGTACGTTGTAGTACCCATCCAGACGACTCATGAAGTCCGGTCCCTTCTTTAGTTTGTACTCTTTCCATTCATCGTTCATGTCGGGCGATGGTCCAAACTGCTCGAAAGTGTGACTCGTTGCACCCGCGAAGATGAACACGCAACTGCCAATTGGATGACTAAGCTGTCCTTCCTGAAATCTTCCATCCTGCATCGGTGCGAGCAGGTATTGCAGCCACTCGTAGTTCTTTGAGTCAAACTCATCCCAGAACACGACTGGGATTCCAACTTCCAACACTTTGTCTCGGACTTGGTGCAACGCGCCAATCAGATCACTCTGACTGAACTGCGACAGATTGAATTCGAGCCAGGCGTCTTTGCCGAAGATCTCTCGGGCGATTTGTTTGACGCCAAACGACTTGCCTGCTCCGGGAGGGCCAAACACACCAAGCGACAAGGGTTTGTCACCGCCACGCGAACGTCTGTAGTTCTTCATCAATTGACGCAGCGTGCGCAGCGTTTCGATTTCCATGCGGTCGACGGTGAAGAGTCCCCCGAACGTTGCGTTAGGCAAGTGCTGCAATGCCCGCCGGCCACGTAGCACGACCTGTTGGGCAAGTCCGCTCATCGGCATCGGGACGATTCCAGTGGCGCCATCCGAAAGCTGTGACTGCACAGCGATCGACCAAGCTGGTGGGACGAGTTTTCCTGTTGAGAGACCCTGCCATGGAACAAGACAGCGTGAAAGGCGACAAGGTGTATCGAGCAACGCATTCGCCAATCGCACCACTGGATATCCCTGCGGTCGCTTTTTAGAAACGACACCATGCCCGAACGTACGGAGGTTTCGCATGGCGGTTAGGCCAGACGAAATGGCTGCGGTCAAATTGGGAGTTGACTGAATAGCGTCTGGATTGGCTTGATCCCTCGCGATGGACAACACCACGTGCCGGGCGACCGCCGCGACCAGACAAGACAGATACCCAAAGACCTCTCCGTCGGTTTGTTCGGCCCATTGTCCTTCGATACTGCTGGCATCGTAGGCAAGACGTGTTCTCGCGGGTTCGTCCTCGGTTAGCGAATTTTCAATCCAAAGTGCACCGTCGGCGGAGAAGGTAACAAGTAGGTGCCGACACAACGTGAGTTGCTTGAGAACGGAGTCATTAGCAAGAGCGGTGGCGACGTCTTCGACGGTTCGTTCCCAAGATAGCCCATGGCTGATGCCGGAATCTTCACTTCGCAGTTCGTTCGCCGAGATGATGACGATCAATTTTTCTCGAAAAGGTTGTAACACGGCCCACAATTCACCTCGGCAAACGGGTGCGGTTGTTTTGAAGACGATCCATTTTGCTGACGCCGCAACGTCCAGCATCCAGCAGTCTCTCGACTGGCGAAACATGAACGCAGCGTCATCGAGCACGAGTACGTCACCATGCCCAACGGACCGAGCTTGCGGCTGGTAGACATCGCAATGATCCACGGAATCATTTGAATCATGCTCTGCCGGCTCAGGATTATCGTGGCCGTAACCAAGCAGCGTACTCGCACGCCAAACCAGGGTGCGAGACTCGTCGCGGCTTGTGGGATACGGTTTGAAGATCGCAAGCCCGTGATGGCTGCATGGCTGGGAATGGAGTTCAGGCTCGGTCAATCCGAATCGAACGTCACACGTTTCCATCGGGTCTTCCTTAACAATCGCCCGTTGTGGCTTCTCTTTGTCAGCAGCTTCCGATTCGGCGAACACTTTTAGTTGCTCTTGGTAATCCTTCTCAGCCTGCTCGTCTGCCTTGAAGCGTCGCATCCTACTCGCAACACACATCGCTTCCAGCAGCCTGCAGAGTGCTTTTGCTCCGCCCAATTCTCGGACCACCGTGACCCCACGAGCCTCCGTTGATGACGGATCTAGCCGTTCTCCCTCGTAGACATGATGATCAACAACGACATCACCCACAATAACAATCTTCATTCCAAACTCCACAGGGATGTGAACCCGTTTCCATTTTCTGAATTGATCGTCGGACATGATAGCATTTCAGTCGTGCCATTGCTCGGTAACAGATGCACGGCCATCGGATAAGCATACCTGGACACAGAATTGTCGTGGTGCAGGCCGCAGGGTCCAAAAAATTCGCGATCAGCTTTTCAAGCGAATTTCAATATGAATGAGCGATTCGCCGGTGATGATTTTGCCCATTCGATAGAAGGAAATCGGCTGGCGTAGAAAAACTGACCAGTCGGGTTGAGTTGATTGACTTCGCTACCGTGCAGTGGTCAACCACAGCTGACTATCAATTTGGTCCAGGACAAAACCGGTATCGCCGACCACGCGATACGAATTAAGCAACCCACCCAGTTCGGTATGAGACTTGATCCTAGTCAGTTTCATATCGATCGTCACGGCAACTCGTCATCACGCTCTGGAGGTAAGCGATCGCGGGCTGAATCGCCTCTTCGAAGGTTATACCAATTCTGCGTGACTCGAAGGATGCCGACGAGGTGTTCGTTGGTCACGATGCAGAACGCGTTGAACACCTCGTGTTTGATCGTTTGGATCACTCGCTCGACGTGAGCTTGCAAATTAGGCGATCGCACCGGCGTGAGCTTGATTTTGCAGTCCGACGTCTTGAACACCTCATCGAACGAATCGACGCACTTGCGATCACGATCCCGCAAAAAGATTTCGAATTTCAACTCGTGGTCGTCGATGTGCATTTGAAAGTTGCGATCTTGCTGGGTCGTCCACTCACCGGTTGGGTGCTCGGTGCAAGGCGAAATCCAAATCTAACGCGTGCCGAGGTGAATGTAGACCATGAAGTAAACTTCGACCTGCCCCTTCAGCGTCCACTTCTACTTACAGGCAAAGTCGCACTGCCAAAGCGTATCGGCGTGACGTTTCAAGAATTTGTGCCAAGTGTCCGGATGGTCGCCTGGCGTCGGCGCGAAGCCGGCTTCAACGATCACGTTCTTCACCGTCTGGCGAGAAACTTGGACGCCATCCGCCGCAGTTCTTGCAGGATCTTCGCGTATCCCCAGCCAGTCTCCTTCCTGATGCGGTTGGCGTCGCTACCTGCATTTGGGACAGGGTTGGTGCTGTCCGTTCGCGGCCTAAGAACCGAGCTCGCGACACTTGGGAAACGTTAATACAAATCGACCATTGCGAAGGCCAACGACGTCTTCGATCCCAAGTTGATGGCAACCCCCAGAATCGGTTGACACAGTGCCGTTTTAGTCGGCTTTCCCGAGAAATGGACGCAATCGACAAGTTTAGTCCTCAAATCAATCCGCTTAACAAAGTCCACATCGCCAGGCCCCCAAAATCTCGCCCGTTCTAGCATCGAACACCAAGTAAACACCCGTCCGCAGCAAAGCGGAAGCCTCTGCGACATTGAGAAATTTCCAAACAGTTGCCTGAGTATTACTGGGCCGAATATCGGTGGGTCATATCGATTATCGCGCCACGTGCATTTGCGTCTAACCGGTATTGCTGACGTTCCTCCACAGTTAGATTGCGTGATGCGATTCGCCGAGCGCGTTGCACCAGTTCGTCCACGTCCGTGTTCAGTAAACGTAACTCGATCCTCTTCTCCACACCGCTCGAGCTGGTTGCCAACAGGAGTCGACGACCGTCGGCCGAGAAAACGGCCGATGAGAAGTAGGTTCCACCAAACTCCTTCTCAACTGGCCCTCGGTGCAGTACTACGGCAGCGGACGCGGGCGGTTGAGTTGTCAGGTCCGTCAAACGGAAGAATTGATCGCTGCTAGTCGTCAAGAGCCAGCGACCAGTACTGTCGAATTGGACGTCGTCAAAAGATTGCCCAGGATCCTGAATCACGATCGGCTTGGCCCACGGGTTTGCTTGTAACATGTCCCAGAGGCTGGCCGCCCGATTCTCTGTGGCTGGCGTAGCAATTATCCAGCGACCATCCGAACTCATCGCGGCATCATGGATTGGCCCGGACACCGTTGGAACCATCTGCGGCGACACATCTGATGCATCCAAGTCCCAAACGTGTGCTGTTCCCTGGTCTCCGACGGAGAGAACAACATTCTTCGCAATTGTCAATGTACGCATCGACCCGCGGTGGCCTTTCAGTGGGACGACCGCATTAGCGGGGGCATCCAGGTAAAGAGGCCAGGCCATAACAACGCCATCATTGCTGCCTGAAACCAACCAGCGTGAGTCGGCAATGATCGCGAGCTTTCTAATTTGCTCGTTATGGCCAGACCAGTATTCCGTTGAAAACGCTTGGCCTGCGGATCGGCAGGCGACTAGCGTGCCGTCGGGGCCCGCTGCGAACAGCCAGCGACTATCGGAACTGGTTGCGAGCGGACTGACAAATTCTTCTTCTTCCCATTGGATTCCAGCGGTTTCGAAACGCAGAGTCGTACTGAAACGCACACCGCCTTCCAATGTCCAGCAATCGACGCCACCTCCGCGGCCCACGAACAGCCGACGTCCCTCGGCATCAAACCCGAACGAACTTACGTCGCCGGGATAGATGAGTCGCGACTGCGGCGCCCCAGGTTCTGAAGCGTCCCATAGCTGGAATCTGTGAAAATCTGTTGCAAACCAGTTCCCATCTCGGTTGATCGCGAGCTCATCAGTCAACAGCGACGAGGAATCGGAAACACGAGAACTAGAAACAGGTCGCCCGTATTCAAAGAGCGACCAGACACAAACGTCGCCGTTACGGCCGCCAGATATAAGTTGGCCTCCGTCAGTCGTGAAGTCCACCGACTTCGCTGAGTGCGGCAGCATCCGGGCAGGCATATCGCCTCCTGACGGCGCAGCAAAATCCCAAACGCAAACAACGCCGTGGTGCGTCGTCACTAGTCGCTCACCGACAGGAGCAAAGCGAGCCTGACCGAAAGAAGCATCTCGCTGGAATGGAAGCGTAAGTTCGAAAGTTGCAGGTTGAAGAACATACGGGGCTCCCGATTCAATCTCACCCAGGTCCCACACGCGATAGGGCCCGTACTTTGGCGTTCCAGCCAACCACCGGTCATTGCTGCTGAAGGCCAGTGATAGCGGTTCATCCAAACCTGAAAGCTCAAAGCCCAACCGCCACCCATTTTCATCTCGTTGCCATAGTTTCGGATTCTCCTTGTCAGAGATACTGGCAAGCAGAAAAGTTGAGTGAGAAAAGACTAACTGTTTGATCCTACCGTTGTGTGCTTGGAAATCGGCGACTTGTTTTGCTAAACCGTTTGTTGACAGTTCGTATATGCGGATCGAACCATCCTTGTCACCAACAGCTAGTAACTTACCATCAAGGCGAGTGGCTAACGTAGTGATTCCTTTTGCGGATTGCTTGACGACCATTTCGCTCTGAGGCAGCTTCACTCCATCCATCGGCCACATCACCGGTTCGTCGTTCGAACCGTACCGTGTTACCAGCCTATCCGTCGATACGCCGATTACCTTCATATAATCATGGCGGGTTGGTCCGCGTAGCATGAGCGAGATTTCGTCCGGCGCTTGCTGATCGGAGAACCAAACTTGCGCCGAGCCGTATCCTGGACCTGAACCTGCTGCGATCATCGATCCATCAGCGTTAATCGTTAGATTTCGAGCTTGCAATTGCTTTCCGATTGCTTCCGCCGAAAGTTCATCTTGCGAAGTTTCTAGATTCCAACGGTGAATTGTCGATGTTCCCAAACCGTCTTGTGTTGTAACAAGCCAGCGTCCATCGGCGCTGATGCCGGCATCGTCCCGCAGCAAGCCTCGACGATTCGCCGCCAGCAGGGCGACTACCGTGAAGCCGTTGAGATGCTGAGTAGGGGGGACGTTGAAGACGGTCTGCAGAGACTCGATGAACTCGGTTTTATCAAAGAAATCGAGGACAACGACGCTCGCAATCAACAACTTGCTCGCGACTACGTGGATGCGGTCGAAGCGAACAAATCTAGCCTCGTTGTTGCTCCTGCTCATGCTGAACGGCAGGCAATCACCGGAGCCATTCGCGACGAACTCAAATCACGTGGTCATATCGTTGGCGATGAGCATGAAGTAGCCAAGCTGCAATCAAAGCGATTAACCGCTGCTCAGCGAACCGATTCGATCAATTACGTGCCAGGCGACGTGGTTGAGTTTGTTACCAAAGGCCGAGGTGGTTTTAAGCCCGGTGATCGACTGACCGTTGAATCAATCAATAACGGACGAGTGATCGCCTTCACGGCTGACGGCACCGTCAATGTACCGATTGATTCGCCGAAGTCGTTTGACGTATACCGCGAGCAGAGCATTAAACTCGCCCAAGGCGATATCGTGCGGATCACCAAGAACCGTCGGCCTGATCGCAACTCATCTGCTAAACGGCTCAACAATGGAAGTCTCTTTACCTTGAAAGGATTCACCGACAATGGCGATCTTAGGTTGAGCAACGGACAAACCGTTCCAGCAGACTGGGGGCACATAGACACGGGAGTGACGGTTACATCGTTTGCGAGTCAGGGCAAAACCTATGACTGAGTATTCGTCGCTCAAAGTAGCCTGTCGTTTCCAGCATCGTCACCCGAGCAAGCCTATGTGTCGGCCAGTCGCGGACGCGAACAGGTCACAATCTACACCGACGATAAAGTCGCGTTGCGTCACGCCGTCACTCGTTATCGTCAAGCGATGAACGCGAGTGACCTGACGTCAACGGAAACGCAGCCTGAGCGGCGGAACTACGACAAACTGACAGATCACATCAATCGTGTACGAACTGAGGCCCAGCGTTTCGCCGCTCAGCAGCTGGAGCGTTTTAGAAGGTGGATGGCGTCCCATGAACAACATTATGCGAGATAGACCGTGTCACGATCCGAGTCGGCTGCAATCCTTGATCGAATTGGCTTAACGTCCAAACTTTCTAATACAGAGTCAGATCAGTTCAGCGACAAGGCTCCCTACGGAGCATTCGGGATTTCTCGAAAAGCGTGGGGAGGGGAGCCGATGATCGTTTTCATTACCCGAACGGGGTAAAGAGAGGCACTCCCCTACAGCGATATTCGCCGAATCTCGTTCAATCCATCGAAGGGGATCGAAATCTCTTACCTCAACTGCGTCGTCATGCTTCGCGGTAGGAATCTGGCCGACGGTTTCCAGAAAATGGCGTCACAACGTGTTGTTTTTATTGCGGAAGCTGACCACGCCACCGGAAAGCTTGTTGATCCAGAAGCCCCCGTGATCACAAGCCTAACCATCGAAGACATGGCTCAAATGCCGTCTTTCGGATCACGACCAAAGCACGAGCCAGTGTCAACGTAGCCCCGTATTTCATTGACTTTCGGACAGAATCATGCCACCATATCAGGCGTTAATCCAGCTAATCGCAGCAGATCAGGAGCAGGCGATGACCCTCAACATTCCCAGCGACTACGAAAGCGTTTTAAACGAGGCAGTGAATAGCGGTGCGTTTGCAAACCAAGAAGAAGCGTTGCGTCACGCACTCGAATTACTGGCAAAAGAACGGAAATCATCCGTTCGATCGACGGCGACAATCGCCGATGATGCTGATGAATGGGCAATGCGTTTTCGGGCTTGGGCTGCGAATCACCCTAGTGTCCCTGTTTTGGTCGACGATAGCCGTGAGAGCATTTATGAAGGCCGTGGCCTTTGAAAATCCTAATCGACACAAGTGTCGTCGTGCGAACGATCCACACAAGCTCCATTGATCATCAGTTGGCGGTTGACGCACTCGTCAAAGTTCGCCGCCAGGGGTTGATTCCCTGCGTGATTCCCCAGGTGTTCTATGAGTTCTGGGTCGTGGTGACGCGTCCGGTAGAGAAAAATGGGCTTGGGTTATCCGCTGAGCAAGCAACGCTGGAAGTCGCTCAACTTAGCAGCTATCTGGAGGTAAACCTCGGTGAAGATGGGGTTTTCGAGGAGTGGCAACGTCTGGTAACTCAGTACAAGGTGGTCGGCAAGAACGCCCACGACACTCGCTTAGTAGCGGCCATGAACGAACACGGGATCTCTGAGTTGCTGACGTTTAACGCAAAAGACTTCGCTCGCTTCACTGAAATCACAATTCACACACCTGACAAGTTTGCGGCGAGAAACTAGTTAAATGACTCGGAGCGACGCCATGACACTCGATATCCCCTGTGAATACGAAGGCGTTCTCAGTTGAGTCTTTAGAAACAAACGAATAGACCACACGGAGAACATGCAATGAACGATGGAATTTCAGACCAAACAACGCAACGTATTGAGTCGGTGATTGGCACGTTTGATGCAAAAATGATTAATTTCATTTTAGGTTGAGTCGCAGAAGACGAGCAGCTACTGCTTTCGTTGGTGGCTGATGAACCAGCTGACGAGGACATGCGAGCTATCCAGGAAGGACTTGATGACGTTGCCGAAGGACACACGCAATCGTTCTCTGAGTTCATGTCCGAACTGCGTAGCGACATGAATTTGGTGCAAAGAGTCGAGAGGTAGCCCTTCTCGTTAGAATTTCTCAACCAGCAAAGGCCGATTTGCATCGATTCATACGCTATCATGCAAGCTAACCTGCCATCATTCGATTTGATCACCTATCAATTTTGCTCCTCATCAGGTTGAACACTCCGCAGGCTGCCACAGCCTTTCTGTCCTCTACAAGCGAAAATTCGGTTCCCCCAAAATGGTTTCCCCCAATTTTTCGCTTTTGATTCCCGTTCGGCTGTAGCGGTCGCTCTGCGTGTTCAACCCACGAATCGGAGGAAAATATGACGATCGTAGTTCAATTTGAAAATGACAACTGGTATGCGGAAGGAGTCGCCATCATGTGCGATGAACTGTACGGGCATCCCATAATGATGAAGGCGTTGGAACAGATCGCTGCGGAATGGGGATTTGACAACCTAACTGAGTGCGAGCGAGAGCAGGATTACGATGAGTTACACCGTCAAGTGACCGCTGGTCCGTAGAGCGGATAATTCACTCAATTTCATCTTTAGGCGTACTCAACGATGCTGTCGGCAGCTAGCTCCTCAAATGGCGAGACGGTAGATTAGCGGCCAGATTCTTGTGTACATCTCACAGCCGCTGCGGTATTCTTGCGGGAGAATGCCGGATTACCTAACCAACGGAGTGGATATGGCTCGCCAAGCTGCCCTTAGTCAACCAGCATTCCCTGGAATGTGCGAGATAGCTGCGGCGATCGAGGAGCTTTCTGATGCCGATACTGAGGCCAGAGGAGCCATTTTCACGAAGCCAGAAGTAGTTCACTTCATCTTGGACTTAGTCGGCTATAGGACAAATCGAAAGCTGCATACGCTTGCGATGCTGGAGCCATCATTCGGACATGGCAGTTTCTTTTTTCCAATCGTTGACCGACTGCTTGAGTCTTGGAAGCAACACGGAAGCGGTGATCCATCGGAGCTTTACGGCAGCCTGCGAGGAGTTGAGCTTCACGGTGAATCCTTTCGGCTAACTCGCCAGGCGTTGTTTGCCAAGCTTGAGCAAGCGGGAATGTCAACCACTCAAGCCAAGAGCCTCGCTGAACGCTGGCTTGTGCTCGGCGATTACTTGCTTGAACCGTTCAGCCAACAATTCGACTTCGTTGTCGGCAACCCTCCGTATTTGCGGATCGAACGAATCCCACCTCCACTGATGAGGGAATATCGGCTTCGCTTCGCCACGATGTTTGACCGTGCAGATATCTACATTCCATTCATTGAGCGATCACTCGATCTATTGGCCGAAAATGGTCGGCTCGGATTCATCTGTGCGGATCGCTGGACAAAGAATCGTTACGGTGGACCTCTCAGAGAAAAAGTCGCCAACCAGTTTCATCTGGAGTCGTTTATCGACATGTCAAACACGCAAGCCTTTGAGTCCGATGTGATTGCCTATCCAGCAATCACGGTGATTCGTCGCGGCGAATCGGGAATCACTTCCATCGCTTCAGATCCAGCGATTGATAAAGCAACGCTGTCATCGCTTGCAAATTCGTT
>JBGSMN010000444.1:0-38093 GCA_041740155.1 Rhodopirellula sp. | reverse complement strand
GAGGGTGCATCTTGCTGTCGATCAATTTATTGATTTGAAAAACGATGGACGGTCTTTTGCATGAGAGTTTCTCCCGGCTTGAGCAGCGTCGTGGGAAACGTTGGCTGGTTAGGAGCGTCTGGGTGATGCTGCGTCTCTAGGCAAAACGCATCGTGGCGTCCGTATCCGCCGGATCGCTCGTTGGCTGGCAGGTGGTTGCCGGTGTAGAGCTGCATTGCGGGCTGCGTTGTCCAGACTTCCATCACTCGACCCGACGTCGGATCTTCGGCCCGTGCCGCCTTTCGCAATTCGCCCGCTGTCCCGCGAACGACGAAACAATGGTCAAACCCTTTCGTGGCTGCATACTGCTCGATATTTTTTCCGATCGGCGTGGGGGTGCGGAAGTCGAGTCCCGTGCCAGCGACATCGTTGATTTTTCCTGTCGGAATCAGATCTGCGTCCACGTCCAACACTTGGTCGGCTTCGATCGTCAGGATCGTGTCGAGCACATCACCACTGCCAGCACCACCAAGGTTCCAATAGCTGTGGTTGGTCAAATTGATGTGCGTCGGTTTGGTCGTCGTCGCGGAGTACTCGATGATCAGTTCGTTGTTGTCGTTCCAACTGTACGCCGCTACCACCGCGACTTCGCCTGGAAAGCCTTCGTCACCGTCAGGACGAACGAGCACGAACTTGACGCGATCTTGCTGAGGATTCTGCTCGTCACTGACTTCTGCGTTCCATAAATGGTGTGAGAAATTGACCACACCACCATGCAACGCATGCTTGGCACCTTTCGTGGGGATTTGAAACGGCGTGCCGTCGATACTGAATTTGCCGTGCGCGATGCGATTACAGAATCGTCCAATCGTGCTGCCAAAGCCGGGATGCGGGCCGAGATAACGCTCGAGTGAATCGAACACGAGGTTGACGTTGGCTCGCTTGCCAGCGAGATCGGGGACTTCGACTTCGAGTATTGACGCGCCCCAGTCCGTGAGGCTGACACGATGGCCGTGGCGATTGGTGAGCGTGTATTTGGAGACAGGTAAATCTTCGGCGGTGGTGCCAAACGGTGTCGCGGTGATGCTCATCAGTGGAACCGGAATGCTAGAGATCAAAACAAATGACTAATGATTACTGACGAACAATTAATGACAAATCTATCCTCGGCTGATGTCGGTGACGATTTGTCATTTGTTATTTGTCATTGCCTTTGTGTTACATCAACCACTCATCCCGCAGCCTGGTTAAGTAAGCGAGCATGGGGCGTGGTTTGCCACTGCTGTCGATCACGCCAGTATGAGGCATGACGTGTGGGGTTTCGTCAGATGCACCGTCCCAAACCACGGCGTGGACAATCTGTTTAGCTAATAAAGTCTCGATCAGCGGTCGAGCAAAGTCGTGTTGTTGCTGTGCCCAAGATTGGACTTTGTTGTCGAGGAAAGGCATTAAAGGGACAGACGCATGTTTGATGATCGCAGCGGTGTCCGTGCCCGGCGCAGCGGGGACAGAGAGTTGCACGAGCAGTGGTGCGTTGAGCGTGCCCCAACGGTCGATCAGTTGCGCGAATTCGAGCGGCGTGCGGGGTTGTGTTTCTCCAGAGTCGAATCCGAACCGAAAGTTCAAACCGATGCCTGCCAGACCCAGTCCGCTGCGTAGCAACGCGTCGGCGAAATGAATGGGCGAGATGCCGTCAGCATGTTTGGCCAAGTATTCGCCGCATGGTTGGTCGATGGAAATGATCACGGGCGTGTGAGGGTCGCAGCGACGAATCGTTTGCACGACGCCGAGTGAAAACCGCATGACTTGGCCATCGTCCAGCCCGAGCGGGCCACTCAAGTTCAACCCAGCGGCTGCGTTCCATAAATGCACCCGGCCGCGAAACTCGTTCACCGTCGCTTCGACAAACTTCGTCATCGCTGACATTAAGTGCTCGAAGTCGTTGTTCAATAACATCAACCAATCCGGCAGCAATCCGATGCGATGATCGATCACTGGGCCACCGATGACTCGCAAGCCGACGGTCGCACAACGATCCAATAGGCTGTTGACAGAAGTGAAATCGGGAGTCCCAGCGGCATTTTCAATGTCACCCCAACTCATCCGCACCGCAGCGGCATTGAACGCACCGGTGAGTGTGTCGCTGATCGCTACGCAGGGTTCGTTGAGATCGAGACCAACGTTGTCGAGCGTGGCGGTGTTTTTCGCCGTCGCCGCCCGAGAGGCAGTTTGTTTGGTAGCGATCGCTTGGGTTTGTTTCGTTTGCGTTTGGTTAAAGGGCAACATCCCGACGGCTAACATCGTGCTCAGTCGCGGCTCACGGGTGCGGCGAAACGTCATCGACTGGGCCGCGAACAATGCGCTCAATTCAACGCTAGCCTGTTCGAGTAAAGCGATCGCTTGCGTGGCCGCTTTCGTTGTTTCAACTTCCGCATCCGCGATCGCTGCTGAGGTCGGTTGCAACGCATTGAGAAAAGCGTGCGTGCCATCGTCGAGCAGTCTGGTGAACTGCTCATTGAGGATTAAACCGCCACGTTGCCAAGTGTCGGATTGTGTTCGCACGCGATAGCAGGTGCCGCGAGCGAGTTCGATGAGCAATTCATGTGGTGTATCGACGCAGCGGAGTGAACAGGTCGTTAAGACGCGATAACCGATGCCGTCGATAGGGCAGGTGATCAACAATTTCGCAGAGGTGTTGACGCTGCGGTTGAACGTTAAGCGACCGCCGGGATGCCGACCCGTTACAAATTCGGTGGGTAAATCGTGTGCAGCGGTGACAGGACCAAGACCCACGCTTTCGTGAGGATGGAATACGTTGCGGGTTTGCCAGGGAACGCCTTCGATGCCGCACAGGTACGCATCCTGCCAGCGGCTGGCATGAAAAAACTCTGCCGCCGCATCAGGGACATGGAAGTGCATTTGACCCATGGCTGTCAAATTTCTCGGCTGTCGTGTGCGGGATGGGGAATAGACGAATCGGCACGCGCCGCCGACGGGGTTTTATCGTAATCGGTTTGCGACCGCGAGGCGAGGTGTGCTGTCAAGTATGCTTTTGCCCCCGATCTGTTCAGAATGCAACGACTGTGCAAAATTGGGGGAATGAACACAACAACTCCTGAAGCTTACCAGTTTGATTCCGCCGGTGCGCTGCTGCAAACAGATCTGCCGCTGCCGCGCCGTCAGGGCAAAGTTCGTGACGTTTACGATCTCGGCGATTCACTGCTGATCGTCAGTACGGACCGAATCAGTGCGTTTGACTATATCCTGCCGACAGGCATTCCTGGCAAAGGCGAGTTGCTGACGTCGATGAGCCGATTCTGGTTTGCAGCGATGGACGCGGGGCGGATCGGTGGACGATTGGCCGATTCCGGTGCTCCGCTGCGACATCATTTACTCAGCACCAAAGTGCCTGAGCGGGTCGCCGCCATCGTCGATCCCGGACCGCTGGCGGGCCGCGTCATGGTCGCGCGTAAAGCCGAAGTCGTTCCGTTTGAATGCGTGGTGCGGGGGTATTTGGAAGGCAGCGGCTGGCGCGCGTATCAGGAATCGGGCGAGATTTGCGGGGTGGCGTTGCCAGCAGGATTGCAGCAATGCGAACAACTCGCCAAACCAATCTTCACACCGGCGACGAAGGCCCAAGAGGGTCACGATGAAAACGTATCGATCGACGTGATGATCAGCAGCCTCGGTGTGCAGACTGCTGAACGCTTACGCGACTTGAGTTTGATCGTATACGAAGACGCAGCCAAAATTGCGGCCGAGAAAGGTGTGTTGATCGCTGATACGAAGTTTGAATTTGGATGGTGTGATGGGGAGTTGATTTTGATCGACGAAGTCTTGACGCCTGATAGCTCGCGTTTTTGGGCGGCTGATGAGTATCAGCCGGGGCATGCGCAGCGATCATTTGACAAACAGTTTGTACGAGAATGGTTGCTCGCGTCAGATTGGGACCGCAACAGCCCACCACCGCCCTTGCCCGCAGAAATCGTGGCAAAGACCGCAGCCCGCTACCGCGAAGGAGCCGACCGGCTGCAGTCCTAGCAACTAGCAACTAGCAACTAGCAACTAGCAACTAGCAACTAGCAACTAGCAACTAGCAACTAGTGACTAGTGACTAGTGACTAGTGGCTAGTGGCTTATTCACTTCGTCGGCATTTTGTTCGCCGAGGCGATAGGGGAGTGTTACCCAGAATGTACTGCCGCGCCCCAGTTCACTTTGGAAGTCGATCTCGCCACCTAACAAAATCGCGAGTTCTTTGACGATCGACAAACCCAAACCGGTGCCTGCGAACTCACGTGTCAGCCCGTCACCGTCGAGTACCTTTTTGCTCTGACGAAATTTCTGGAACACGATTGGTTGGTCTTCCTCGGCGATACCCACGCCGGTATCGGTTACTGACATACGAAAGCGACCGTCATGCAAATCCATCACTTTCACCGTGATCATGCCGCCTTCGGGTGTGAATTTGATCGCGTTACTGAGCAAGTTGTTGATAATTTGGCCGAATTTGTTCGGATCTTGATAGGCGATCGGTAAGTCGTCTGGGACGTCGATCGACAACGAGATGTTCTTGTCTTCTGACAGTGACTGGATCATGTCGCACTGCGCATTGATCAAGCGGGCCAATTTGAAATCGCTGCGCCGCACTTCCATCTTGCCCGCTTCGACTTTGGCCAAGTCGAGGATGTCATTAATCATTTCTAACAACAACCGTCCGCTCTTCTGAATGTTGGTCGCATAGCGACGTTGTTTTTCATCGAGTGAGTCGATGCCTTGCAAGACTTCCGAAAATCCGATGATGCTGTTCAGCGGAGTGCGCAACTCGTGGCTCATGTTGGCGAGGAAGTCCGTCTTTAACCGGTTCGCTTCGTATAGTTGCAGGTTGAGTTGTGCGAATTGATCAACGCGGGCATCGAGTTCGCGGTTAACACTTTGCAATTGCGTTTGGGCTTCGGTGAGGTGCCGGAGCATGCGGTTGAAGGCATCAGCGAGTTCACGGAATTCGTCTTCGGTGTCGATCACGGCGCGTTGATTCGTATCGCCATGTGTGATCGCGTCGCTGACGTCACGTAGATGCAACAGCGGTTGCAAGACAAGATAACGCACGATCGCGTGCAGGACGAATAAAGTCACCGCCACGATCAGCATTGCCATCGCCACGACGGTCGCGCGAATTTGGGTGGTGTCGTCGAGAATCTTTTCGTCCGGCATGCGGACCCGTTTCACTCGGAACGGAAGTTGGGAGGCGCGGATTTCAGGATCAATGTCTGGCGACAGCGAGATCGCCGTCCCCAACGGAGTGTGGCAGGCGATGCAATCTTGCGTGATGAAGACAGGCTCGTAGTAGATATAGTGTCCTTTGATCGGGCCAAAGGAGCGGAACAGTGGCCGATTGCCGGGGCCGATGCGGCTCATCGCTGCATCATCAGCGAGGTTGACTGGTTGTGCGAGACCAGACTGATCTTCACTCAATCGGCTGGCCATGCGGGCGCGGAACAAAGGCTCAAGCTCTTCGAGCAATTCACGTTCGGCGGGGCTCGATGGCGGTGTCGGTAATGCGAGATTGTCGAAAGGTTGCGGGTCTTCCAAACCGAGAATATCAAACTCGATGTCTTCGCTGAGGAGTTGAGCTCGCAAGTCGGCGATCTTTTGTTGCTCCGTTTCCAACCGATCAGCGGGTAGTCCCGCGCGGACAATCGCGTTGGTGTGCAGCAGCATCATTTCCGACGCCGCGACGTCGCGGGCCTGTTGCTGTGTGGTCATGTTGACGAACCGATCGGCCAGCACCAGCACGACACAAAATGCACCGCACATCAAAACGACGAGGGCTGAGCCAAAGAACAGCAAACATTTGCGTTCCAGACTCATCGAGGAAAACAGGCTTTGGACGAACCGCAGCATCGGCAAAAAGGGGTGAATTGCGTGAGCCGACGGCGCTTGCCGTGGGTGGATTGACGGAACCGACGAGCTAGCATCCTGTCACATCAGGTCGGCTAGCACCGCCACTTCACCAGTTTGACTGAAATCAGCTCCCATGACGAGATGAATCTGCCCAAACCGCACGTTTCCTACGATCGGAATTGTTTGCCAGATCGCCAAAAATCTTTTGACCAAGACGGGTGTGGGCGGTATTTGATCCTTGTTTGACCAACAGTTCATAATTAGGATGCAAGAGAGTTGGTCAGGGAGGACTGAGAAAATTTAAAGAAACTGTGGACTGATTTGACGTCCCCAACTTACCTTTTGCATTCTGCTTAACCCCTCCGAGACTACGATGAAGCGCTCCCTTCACCATGCGATGCGATGGACCCTTGTGGTCACATTAACCACTTTTTTGAGCACTGGTCCCGTTTCGGCAGGTTGGCTGCTGAAACGCTGCTGCAACCCCCAACCGGTCTGCTGCCCAGAGCCGGTCTGCTGTCCCCAGCCGGTCTGTTGTCCGACACCTTCTGCCTGCTGCGCGCAGCCCGTTTGTGCTGCGGCACCAGTCATCTCAGTGGTCCCCGAAGCTTGCTGTGGTGAGGTGATAAGCAGCAGTATACCGATGGTCGTAGGCGAGAGCGTTTTGCAAGAATCCGCTCCGATGGTCGATTCGAGCATTATGATGTCACCACCCTCGACGTCTATGCCAGAAATCGAAGATCTCAAGAGCATGGACCCGCCCAGCATTGATGCGACTAAACCGCAAAACTCCGTCGCCAAGCCACCTGCGGATGATAGCTTGGGTGATTCGGTTATGAACACCGACGAAGACACTGACGCCAGCCCGTTCGATGCCCCGAAAGTCGATACCACGCCCGAATCAAAACCATCGACTGAGCCGAAGGCAGACGTCGACGCTCCACCCGCCCCAACGCCTGATCCAGCGGGCGACGATCTGTTCGGTGATGACGATAACGCTGCAATGCCAGAAACCCCAGCAGTGCCAGAAACAACACCGGAGCCGCCAGCCGCCGACTCCATCGGCGATCTGTTTGACGCACCTGCTGATACCGCAACTCCCGAGACTGAGACTCCCGAGACTGAGACTCCCGATACGGCAACTCCTGATGCGGCGATGCCCGCAGACGATGCTGGTGGACTGGGCGACCTGTTCGACGCACCGGCTGATGCCGCAACTCCCGATACCGCGACTCTCGATGCTGCAACTCCTGCAGACGATGCTGGTGGATTGGGCGATTTGTTTGATACACCCGCTGATTCGGCGACTCCCGATGCGGCGATGCCCGCAGACGATGCCGATGGATTGGGTGATCTGTTCGATACACCTGTTGATGCTGCGACTCCTGATGCCGCAATGCCCGCAGACGATGCCGGTGGACTGGGCGATTTGTTCGATACACCCGCTGATTCGGCGACTCCCGATGCGACGATGCCAGCAGACGACGGGGCACTCGATGATCTGTTCGAAACTCCCAGCGAGCCGGCCACGCCAGACGCAGCGCCAGTTGAAGAGAGCGACGGACTCGATGACATTTTCGGCGGCTCATCGCCCGTCGAGCCAGTCGAAGGTGGTGCGCTGGACGATCTGTTCAGCCAAACGTCAGGTGCAGAGCATCAAACCGTCGCAGCCCCAGTCGAAATGATTGAAGAATCCGTCAAAACGGTGGAAACAACCACCACGAAAACTGCTGTTCAGTCAGCCAACGTGCTGGACGAAACCACCGCACGTCAGTGGGTGGACAACACGGGCGGTTTCCGCACTGAAGGCCGCTTGATCAAGATTGCCGACGATCACGTCAAACTGCTCAAGAGTAACGGGAAAACCTGCACCGTACCGATGGACCGATTGAGTGACGAAGACAGCGAATACGTCCGCCAAATCGCCAAGCAGATGGACGTGTTTATCGTTGCGATGGCAGGCAAGTAAGCTTCGCAAGACCATCAAACACTTCATTCGATCGCCCCCAGAAGTCAAAATCTGGGGGCGATTTTTGTTTTGGAGCAAATGGAAAACTGGCGTCGTACCATAATTTCCGGGCAGAACGCCATCATTGAGAAACCTCAGTTCTGACGTGTTCAGCTACCGCAATGTCGAAGATTTATCGACCCTGATCGCGGCCTGCGACATCATTGCAGCGAAACTGTGCGGATTCTTACGCCAATAGAAGGTGTTCACGCCCACGTTTTGGTTTACAATCTGGAGCGAACTGAAATGTCACCGAACGGTCGGTGACGCGTCGTGCCCTCCCTCTCGTTTGAAATCAACATGGAAAACTCAAAACAACCCACCGCGGCTGCCTCGCTTCCTGCCTCCCCTCAAGCCGCAGACTCCACCGCGACCCGTCGCGGTTTCCTCAAAAATTCGACTCTCGTCGCCGGCACCGCTATCGGGGCGGGCACGGGACTGGGAGCCATGTCGATCCCGGCCGCGCACGCTGCGGGCGATGATGTCATTCGGTTTGTCGTGATCGGTTGCGGTGGTCGCGGAAGCGGTGCTGCCGATAACATCATGAACACCAAAGGCAACGTGAAATTGGTGGCTGTTCACGATGCCTTTGAAGGCAAGTCCCGTGGCATGGTCCAAGGACTCGCTAAACGTCACGGCGACAAGGTCGCTGTTCCTGACGATCAAATGTTCTCAGGATTGGACGGTTACAAGAAAGCCATCGACGTGGAATGCGACTTGGTCGTGATCGCTACTCCGCCTGGCTACAAACCGCAACAATTTGAATACGCCGTCGCCAAGGGACGCCACGTTTTCATGGAGAAACCGGTCGCTACGGACGCCCCTGGCGTGCATCGCGTGCTCAAGGCCGTAGAAGAATCCAAGCAGAAAAATTTGATGGTTGGCATCGGTCTGCAGCGTCGTCACGAACCCTCGTACATGGAAACGATCGCCCGTATTCATGACGGTGCGATCGGCGACGTGATCTCGCAACAAGTTTACTGGAACGGTGGTGGGATTTGGTACAAGAACAAACAGGAAGGCCAGACCGAAATGGAATTCCAAACCAATAACTGGTACCACTTCAACTGGTTGTGTGGCGATCAGATTTGCGAGCAACACATCCATAACCTCGACGTCGGGTGCTGGGTCAAGGGTGCTTACCCCGTGAAGTGTAACGGCATGGGCGGCAGCGCGCAGCGTGAAAATGGCGATGGCTCAAAGTCACAGATCTTCGATCACACGTTCTGCGAATACGAATTCGCCGACGGCACGAAGATGTTCAGCCAAGGTCGTCACCTCAGCGGCGGTTGGAACCATGTCGGCGAGTTCGCTCACGGCACCAAGGGCAGTGCGAACCCTAGCGGTGAGATCTTCGGCGAGAACGCGTGGAAATTCAGCGGCAATCGGGTCAACGGTCACCAACAAGAGCAACACGATTTGATCGAGGCGCTGATGCGTGGTGAGATTTACAACGAAGGCGAATACGGAGCTAAGTCGACGTTCACCGCCATCCTTGGCCGCGAAGCGTGCTACTCCGGTAACATCGTGACCTGGGACGAATTGATGGCACGTGGTATCGACTTGGCACCGGGTATCGACAGCTACACGTTGCAGTCCGAGCCGCCAGTGGTCAAGGGTGCCGATGGAAAGTATCCGGTTCCCGTACCAGGCCAGTACAGCCCGTTTCCATCGAAGAAAAAAGGCAAGTCGGCGTAGTCCCTTTTGGAGTGCTCCGACTCGTCGGAGCCTTCCTTTTCAAACAGCCTCACCGTAAAGAGTAATTCTCAATATCAAGGGGCCGGAAAAGAATGCGGTGACACGTCACCGCACTCCAAATTTTGGTGGACGTCCTTTTCCAGTCACTCTCCTGTTGTCCCCGCCGATTCCCATTGACTTCACGACCCAAACTCTCTGTTTGCATTGACGCTGTCTTCTCCGGCGTTGACGAATCCGAAGCGATCGCTCGCGTGGCCGATGTTGGCATTGACGCCTTCGAGTTTTGGTGTTGGTGGGAAAAAGATCTCGACCAAATCATCGCCGCACGCGATCGACATTCCATGACGATTGCCGCGTGCTGCACTAAGTTCGTTTCGCTCGTCGATCCGCAATTACGCAGTGAGTATCTCGAAGGTCTGCGTGAGTCCATCGCTGCGGCTGAGCGACTGAACTGCCGCAGGTTGATCTCGCAAGTTGGTGATTTTCGGATCGGTGTGCCGCGTGAGCAACAACATCAATCACTCATCGACGGACTCCGCGAAGCGGCACCGATGTTAGAACAATCCGGCATCACGCTCGTGATTGAACCGCTCAACGAACTCGTCGATCATGTCGGCTATTATCTCGTTCGCAGCGATGAGGCATTTGAGATTATCGACCAAGTGGGCAGTGATAATGTTAAGGTCGTGTTCGACATCTATCATCAACAGGTTAGCGAAGGCCACGTGATTGATCGTTTGACGAACCGCATCGACGCAATCTCGCACTTCCACGCTGCCGGCAATCCCGGTCGTCATGAATTGACACGTGGTGAACTCAACTACGCTGAGATTTTTGCCGCTATCGCCGCGACCCACTACGACGGTTATGTCGGTTTAGAGTACTGGCCCAACGACGCCCCCGAACTCGGCCTCCAGCAAGCCGTGGCGATGTGTCGCGAATGATTTTCGACCAGAGTTTTTCGTAGCGGACCTCGTCAAGAGTTTCGGACGGTCGTCGCAGAGAACCAGCCTCGCTAGGCGAAAGTCTTGACGACTTCCGCTACCTGCGGAGCTCGAAATTCAGCAATCGAGCTTGCAACGAACGGCCTCAATTGTCTAGCAAACGATGGAGGAATGCCCGCCGATGATCATCAACCACTGCCGTCTGAATCACCACCAATTCCCCGTGGGAATTTTGGTCGTTGTCGTGTGCGCGTGCCTCGCGTGTGAAACTCACGCTCAATTGCCGACCGGACTGGTTAAGTCTCGGTGGGCGATGGACGATCCCGACTATGCAGCCAAGTATGCCGACGGTGCTGAGAAAACGGATATCGCGGGAAAGATCAAACAAGCGGGCGACGCCCGGTTCATAACCGATCATTTTGGTTATTATGTCTCGGGCGGAGTCACGGCGTTTGGCAAAGCCGCCAATCCAATGGGTAGCTTGGAGGTTGGTTGCACTGGTTACTGGACGTCGTTCTTCACTAGCCGCGTGGGCTTGGTCGCCGCCGCCAACGACGATGATTTCTTTACAGGCGCGGAAGTCGGAATGCGATTCCAACCACCGACTCGCCTGGCTCCGTTTGCTGGTCTGGGTTTTTTCACGGGGGCCTCGCGAGGCAGCGAGATCGCCGATGATGACAACGTTGATAATGACGACGATGGTTGGACCGACGAACGCGGCGAGGAGGAAGAGACGTTCGACGGTGCTCTCTCTGCAATCTATCCCGAAACCGGCGTCCATTTCTGGTGGACGCCGCGCGTTCGGATTAGCGGTTTCGGGCGTTACATGGTGACCACGGATGGCCGCGAAAGTGATTCCTGGTACTACGGTTTTTCATTAGCAATCATGTCAAAATGATGTAGATGTGAACACGCGGAATCATCTGCCGAGCCGTCACGCGTCCATCACATGCCTTCGGGATTGAAGACTTTCAGTTTCGTTGCCTTCGTATCCATGCCTGATTTTGGATTCACGCCTGCGACCTCGCGTTGCAGCTCAGTCATCAGTGATTTCAAGTGCTCCAAGTCCTCACGTTGAGCGTGGGCGGAGCGGCGATCAATTCCACCGAGCACGACCACGGTATCGTTCGGTCCAGCACTTCGCGTTGCCCACGCGATCGCTCGCTCCTGGTCAGCGACCAGTCGCATCGCCGCACAATTTCCCACCCCATCGAGCACGTTGTGGCTGAGCGACAAGAAACGATCTTTGCACTGCCGATCGCATGTCAAGACACAGTGATCGGGCATCGTTTCGAGCAACCGACCGTACCTCGCCAACGTGGCTGCATCATCCGTTGCTGATACCGCCAGCACGCACCACAACTTGGCTTGCCGCGATGCCCGCGAAGACGTTTCGGCGTGCATCGAAATGGTTTGTCGATCACGAATTGGCATTTGCTGCCGGATCGCACCGAGTACATGCTCCATTCGTCGTGGCGAACCAGCCACGTCCAGTACCATGCGTGGACTCGACGAGGCAACATTCCAGTCATCTGCCGTGATCGATTGGCAGCGACCAGGCAACTCGCGTAATTTGCTGAGCGATTCAGTGATCTGCACGAGCGGATTGTCAGTTGCCACGCCGACGGCAGCGGCGGCCACCAATGCTTCGGCGAACACGCCGCATCCCAAATGCGATTCCATGATCGCCGAGTTCATCTCGTGGCGAATCATCGCGGTCAACACACCGTCCTCGATCCCGATCGTTCGCAGCGAAACGTCCGCGTCCCTATCGACGCCATAGGTCACATACACAAAGCCTGTCTCGCGAATCGAGGTGATGCTGTGCTGATCTTCGCTGCCGACAATAATCACGCCGTCACCACGTACGCGTTCGATCGCGCAATCGACCGCCGACGGTCCGAAATCACTGCGTCCAGAATTGCGACCGGTGATCACCAACACATCAAACTCGACTTGGTCGTAGCCGCCCGTGCGAAGCACCACAGCATCGAGCTCAATGATCGCGACGGCAGCCCCCGCGTCAGCCGCATCGTTGAGTTCGCTTAACAACCGAGCACCCGTCGCATAAGACTGACGAGAAACTTCAGTTGTGCAACCATCACTCTGTCCGAGATCGGTTTGATAAGCGACGCGGCACGGAATGTCGCGGAGGATGGTGGCCAAACACATTGCCGTTGTGCCTTTGCCGCTTTCACCAATAATGCCGATCGTCAGCAATCGTTCGTCGGCCCGCAATCCGTTTTCATCGACCAACTCGCTCGCCGTTAACTCGGCGACCGTGCGGTCGACATCACTGACGATGCACTGCGGCAACGGAGCGGGCAAAATTTGTTCGGTGAGGATGCCAGCGGCCCCGCGTGCGAGCGCTTGGCTGATCAACTCATCAGGGCAATCGACACCGATACGGTAAACCACCAGTTGCCCCGGAGTACATTGCTCAGGCGATACGGCGATCGAATGAAAACGGACATCATTGCCAGAAAAGAATCTCGCGTTGGGCAGCAAAGCCGCGAGTGATCGCTGGCCACCTGATTTCGCTGCCGCGTGGGTCGCAGCCGCTTGGTCTTCCGTATCGGTGTTCCACGGCAACGTGCTCAGTGGTTGTTCAAGCGTTTTCGTGGTCGCTTGATTGCTCGCTGGCTGAGAACCTGCTGCCTGGGACGTGGCTGCCGATGTTTTGGGTGGTTGCCAAACTGAGAGATGTTGGCTGTTCGAAAACGCGTACGAACGATTGAAAGAGTGGTGCATCTCGTCGCCTCCATGCTGACGTAGGGAATCGATTGCTGCTCCACCACTTTCATCGATCGTGCTCTGGCCCCGACAGTCATTCGTCGGCACACAGGGACATCAGTGGCAAAGCATCACGAGAAATCCGTTCCCGTGTTCGCCGAACTTCCGTTCGACTGAGCCGTGATTGTTCCCATCTGGCCAATTCGGTCAAGGTCGAAAATTCATTTTTAAAACGTTCGCCAATGTTTCGTCTCAATCTGAAGCAAGTATGTCGTCAAACTGATATCGCTTTATTGGCAGGTTTCGGGAGATGTTTTTGGGAGAATCACGATCTTCACGCGTGAAAACAGCGGAAATACACCAAAAAGCTGCGATTCCGACCACTTTTTGCAGTTTGGTATCCGCATTGCTAATTAGGCAGATAAGAAACGAGTTTCACGCTTTTTCTTCCTTCGGGTGCCATGTTGGCATCACAGGCGGGGGCGAGTTTCCATAGGAGAAAAAACATGTCTCGAATAGTAACTTTATTGAGTGTTCCAGTTTTGGCTGTCGCCATGGTTTTAGCTGGCGACACCCGGACAGCGGATGCGGGTGGATTTTCGATCACCGTTGGAGGCGGCGGTTATGGTTACGGGGTGCCGAACTATGGAGGCTACTCCAGCGGTTACCGTGGCTATAGTTCCAACTACGGAGCCTACAACAACGGGCATCGCGCGTACGGACCGATTGTCTATCCTGGAAGTTCCTCTCGGTACTCGTCGGGATTCCGTGGTGGCTATAGCCAACCGCATTACGATTATCATGCACCGACTCTCGTGCCACATCGTGGCCACTACCACTATCAACCTGGTCACTATGACTTGCACTATGGTCAGCATGGTTACCACCACTAGATAAGCGATTGATAGGTTTTCAATCTAACTGACTTTCGTTTTTTGACGCTCTCGCCAATCGAGACTCTTGATGGGTTTCGATACGGGAGCGTCAAAAAATTTTGGTTTCCAAATCCGGGCTCATCGCCTATGCTGACGCGTCTTCTTTTCTAGTCGTGACTGTATGGAAACCAATCGCATGGCCCAACGTCAACTTCGCCGGTATCGACAAACTCGTAGGCGATCACACAGCCGACCTCGAATCTTATGTATTGAACCATTGCACGCCCGCGAGTTGATGGCTGCCGACCTTGGAGGTTGTGATCAAGGGACGGATTCGTTGATGAGGGAATCGGCTGAAATTGCAATGGTTGCGGCCCGTTCCAACGACGCTGGTTCGACTCGCGCGACGGCACTGGATCTTGGCAATATCACGTCGACGTCAACGGCGAACGGTCAGGTCAACTTTTACGATCGGCTGGACGTGTTTCGTTTTGAGATTGCTGGGGACGGCATGGTCAACGTGGATCTGAATCGATTGCGCAGCAATGCTGATTTGATCGTCTTTGCTGCGTCGGGCCATGCGATCGAATCCTCTCGTCTCAGCGGGCGGAATTCCGAAAGTGTCCAGTTAGAGTTGCTGGCTGGAACATATTTTGTCGGTGTGGAAGCTCAATCATTTTGGGGGACGAGTTACCAGCTCACGGTGTTTGTGGATTTGAATTCTGCTGTAGCAACCCCAACGCCCCCGACCAGCGAAATGCCGACCAGGACTCCTGAGGCCGAACCGCAAGCACCGTCGGGAACGATCGCACCGCTTGCTGATGTAGCCTATTACGGTGGCAGCCGCGATTGGAACGTCAATGCGGTCGCCGCACCTGAGGCTTGGGCGGCTGGTTACACTGGTGCGGGGATCACCATCGCGGTGATCGACACGGGCGTCGATTTGGATCACCCTGATCTCGTTAGTAATATATTCGTCAACCCTGACGAGATTCCCGGAAATGGAATCGACGATGATGCCAATGGATTTGTTGATGATGTCAACGGATTTGATTTTGTTGCCGGTAACAACGACCCGATTGACCCTAACGGTCATGGCACGCATGTGGCGGGTACGATCGCGGCAGGTAACAACGGATTCGGTGCGACGGGCATTGCTCCAGACGCAAAAATTTTACCGGTGCGCGTCTTGGATGATGATGGTTCGGGGTTCATGCACACGGTCGCTGCTGGCATTCGTTACGCGGCCGACATGGGGGCAGACATCATTAATTTGAGTCTCGGCGGTGGCTTTAGCCACGTGATCGACTCGGCGATTGAGTACGCTCGTGCGCTCGGTTCGTTCATTGTCGCTGCAGCGGGTAATGAATCTTCGGCGGTGCCTAGCTACCCAGCTCGTTTCAGCGCGACCGACAATCATGTGTTGTCCGTCGGTGCGGCGAATTCCAATGAACAGATCGCCGGATTTAGCAATTCAGTAGGCGGCAGCGGTGCAGTGCAAGTCGATGCACCGGGGGTGGGGATTTACAGCACATATGTGGGCGGTCGATATGCGTCGCTGAGCGGCACATCAATGGCCAGTCCGCATGTCGCAGGCGTTGCCGCGTTGGCGTTGTCAGCCAATCCCAATCTCACGCCATCAGAACTTCGCAGGCTGATCGTGGGCGGAACGGTCGGCGGGGCAGTGGGTTCGGATGCAGCGGGCCAAATCAGTGCCGCCACGACCGTGGCGTACGCCGCAGCAGGGTTGACGTCGCCACCGAGTTCAGCTTCCGTCGTCAGCTCTCCAGTATCGCAGACGCGTCTCGGTAGCTCGTGGTGGTACCGAACCACGGCCGGTGATCGATCACCAATTGACTTGTCGCTGCAACAGGTTCAGCGATCAGTGGCGGACATATCGGACAGTGAAACTCAGCAACCAATTTCAACAATCACTCGCTCGGATCAATCGAAAACACTCGGAATCATGGAGTTTCCGGATGAAACAGTACAACGTTATGCGGCGGTTGTCTGGGATCAGTCCGGTGATGAGCGGCGAGATGTTGAGTTAGAGAGCGTTCTTGATCTGCTCGCGGGACAGTTTTAGGGCATCAACGAAACGCTATCGAGCAATCGCCGCATCTCTGCAACGGCTTCTTTCATCCCTACCATCACCGCGCGGCTGACGATGCTGTGGCCAATGTTCAGTTCTCGCATGCCTTCGATCGCGGCGACCAGGCGGACATTGGCGTACGTTAACCCGTGCCCAGCGTGCAGTCGCATGCCTGATGAGGTGACGGCGGCACCGGTCGTACGAAGTCGTTGCAGTTCCTTGCCGACCTGATCGCGTGATGCGACGGCATAAGGCCCAGTGTGCAGTTCCACCGCATCCACACGAAGCTCCGCAGCGGCTTGAATTTGGCGAGGGTCGGGATCGAGGAATAAACTGGTTTGAATCCCCGCATCTCGAATGCGGGCAATGGCATCACGAATGCGGCCTGTATCACCAGCCACGTCCAACCCACCCTCTGTCGTAACTTCAGCGCGGCTTTCAGGGACCAGCAATGCCCAGTCCGGTTTCAATCGGCAACAGATCGCCAGCACTTCATCGGCGCAGGCGAGTTCAAAGTTGGTGCGAACGCGAACTGTTTGCATGAACAACTCCACGTCACGATCTTGGATATGACGCCGGTCTTCACGCAAATGAAACGTGATCCCGTCAGCACCACCTTGCTCGGCCAACGCTGCTGCAACGATCGGATCTGGCTCGGTCGTGCGACGGGCTTGGCGAAGTGTGGCGACGTGATCGACGTTGACACCGAGGTCAATGAAAGGCTTCATTCGGTTTGGAGTACGGGTTTAAGTTTAAGTTTAAGTTTTTAGAGCAGGCTGGAGACCCAATTCAATTCGCTGGCGATGTCGGCGGCCAATCCGCCTGCTCGCATTTCGTCGGGGAGGACTGACCACGCATACGTTTCGACTTCAAGATGCCCGGTGAAATCTAAGGCAGGCTTGGTGTTAGCAGATCCCTTTGCGGGCGGTTTGATCAGATCTTCGATCGCGTCAAGAACTTCGATGATCTGCGGGCGTGTGGTTTTTAGACGACCGAACTGTTCTAAGAAAACGGGGACATGAAAATGCACGACCCATTGTTTGTCAGTGATCGGAGTTTCTGCGGTCACGTTTAATAAATCGGGTAGGTCTTCGGTTAGTGCGAACGATCCGTTGGCGGTCCGTCGACCGGTTTGATGCAGGTAGCGATCTTCGGCGAACGTCCGCAATTGATCCAGCACTGCGGCATGATCGCTGGCGTCGATGTTCTGCCAATCGGCCACGATCGCGCTACTGATTTGCACTTTCGCTAGCGTGATACCAGCACTGGCGTACTGCCGCAGTACCGCGCGTTGATCTTCCATCATTACAGCCGAATGACAAACATCATGACAAACGCCGATATACCGACGCTGAGTCGGATCGGGCAAATGCGTTTTGAAAAAATCGACGAGTTGCTCGGATCGCTCAATCAAACATCCTGGCTCCGGTTCTATCGCCACGATGATGCGTTTACCCGTGCGATTTTCCAGCATTCGCAGGTCTTCGGCCAACCGCCGGAGATTGGTTCCGGCGTGCAAGATTTCTTCTTCATTGGCGTCCCGCATGACCGTCTGGCCATTCTCAGACGCATCCTCGTCGACTTGTCGTGGCCATCCGATCGGCAGCGTGCTGATCGTGCCTATCGTGGCGTTTTGCGGTAACAGCTCAACGAGAATTTTAGCAAGATCACGCGTGTAGATGACCCGCTCGTCACTCCACCAGGTTGGTTGATAGACGCTGTGCTTGACCCGTTCTTGATGGAAATCATCGTAGGGAAACCCATTGATCGTGTAGGCCAACAAGCGATATTTTTCGATCGCTTTGACGAGCGGTGGCATGCCGTGTCGACGCAACGCCACGCAGGCATCATTGGGAATCCATAACCCGACGCCGAGCCGACCTTTGGTCGTGCGCCGAGCGGCGACGTCCGCTGAGACATTTTTCAAGTTGTCGCAAATCTCAGCGACATCGGTGCCCGGATGAATATTTGAACAATAACCCAGCGTCCATTGGGAGCGTGCAGCAGATGCCATGAAGAAACGATTGTCACAGGAAGAGGGAAAGCCAACCTCCGACCTATTCGGGGTCATGGCGTAAAGAGTAAACTGCCCGGCCCGTTTTGTCGCCCCGGCAGACAACTTTCCCGGCCCATCGGGCTCACGCTCTCATTTTAGACCGGCCCCTTTTTTTTGATGAACAAATCATGCCTCATCTGAACGCGGAAATCATCTCCATCGGCGACGAAATGATCAGCGGTGCGCGAGTCGATACGAACACCGCGTGGTTGAGTAGGCGGCTATCCGAACTCGGCATCGACGTGCATTTCCATACGACGATCGGAGACACGCTGGCTCACAATACCGACGCGTTCCGCATCGCCGTGCGGCGGGTCGACTTGGTCGTCGCCACGGGTGGGCTAGGTCCAACGCAAGATGATTTGACACGCGAGGCCATCGCCGAATCACTGGGCCGACCATTGCAGCTTGACCCCGAATCGCTCGCCCGGATCCAGAGCATGTTTCAAGATCGTGGAATCGAAATGCCCGATCGAAATCGCGTTCAAGCGATGTTTCCGTTGGGAGCCACGGCCATCATCAATCCCAATGGCACGGCCCCAGGTGTCGATATCGTGGCGACTCGTGAAGACGGAACAGAGTCGCGGATTTTCGCGTTGCCGGGCGTGCCCGCGGAAATGAAAACGATGTTCGATGAATCGGTGGCTCCCGCGATTCTGTCGATCCATCGCAGCGGCCAGCCGAACACGCCGAAACATATCCGGCATTGTGTCTTGAAGTTCTTTGGTGTTGGTGAAAGTGATATGGAACAACGCCTCGGCAACATGATCGCTCGTGATCGTCAACCGCGCGTTGGGATCACGGTCAGTGACGCGACGATTTCGCTGCGAATCAGCGCGATGGCAGACCACGTGGCGGCTTGTGAAGAGATGATCGCGGGCACCCGTGCCGAGATCATGCAGCGGGTCGGCGATTTGTATTTCGGTGAAGGCGAAACGTACGAGCAACAACACCTGATCGACGAGACGCTGCGCAAAAGGGGACAGCGTTTATGTTTGATTGAACTCGGCCACGCCGCACCGCTGGGCGATTGGTTCGCCGCCTTGGGCAATTCACCGGCGCTGGCGGGCGGTGTGTCGCTCGCGAGCGTGGATGAATTGTGCAGGTTTGCCAATGCCGTCGATTCGGCCTGCGAGATTCCAGGGATGATTCTGCTCGTGAGAAAGCGGTTTACCGCCGACTGGGTGTTACTGGTCGATCGCTATCCCGATTTGAATGTCCTGCAAACGGGCGTGATGCCCGCATCCAAAGTCACTTTTTGTGTGATGCATCCCGATGGCAAATGGACGACGCAAGAGCAATCGCTCGGCGGGCATCCCAGCATCGTGCATGCTCGGATCGCGAAGGCCGCGATGATGTATTTGCGCAGTTTGTGGAAGTGAATTTGTAGCGTTTGCGTTGCCCTGGCTGATTGACACACTGTCCGTTAAGCCTAGCCACGCTGCGATGACGATCCCAGGTACACGGCGTGTCCTGTTCGTGGATGACGCTGCGTGCTGACAATCTCCACCGGACGAAGGATCACTATCGCGATGGCCATGACTCTCATTCGCAAACCGACCATCCTGATCTTTGTCGTGATGACAGGTTTGACATCGACAGTAAATGCCGACTTCGGAACCTGGATGCATCGCAAAAAGATGGCATATTACCGCAACACGGCGTGGCCAGATCCATTCAATGAAGCCGACGCGATGCAAGTCGTGATGCCATTTGAGGCGATGAAGCGAAATGGATGGCGCGCGCACAACACGATCAGTGCGGGTCTGTTCCGACCTGGCGACGGTGCCTTGCTCGCCTCGGGACATAGCCGCGTGCACTGGATCGCGACCCAGTCACCAGAGAGTCGTCGCGAGATCTATGTTCAAGAAGGTCGCAATCCTGAAGAGACCGCTGCCCGCGTCGCTTCCGTGCGTGAATCCGTGGCTGGTATGACACTCGGTGGCATCGAACCCCAAGTTTTAGTAACGAGCATCATTCCCTCGACAACACCTGGTAACCGAGCAACCAAGATTAACCGCGACCAGTTTGAAAACATGGCAACACCGAAACTGCCAACGACGACCGCATCGGGCCAACAAGGCGTGGTGGAGTGATCAACGACGAAAAGCCCGAAAGGTTTGCCGAGGCAAGCCGATCGAGCTAGTCGTGGAAGGGTCGTCGTGATTCCGGGCGCGTACCTGGCGACAACCTCTTAAGCCTCCGCCCCTACACGGAAAGTCAATTGTATTTTTGAGTTAGGGATTCGAGTGGATGACTCAGTCAGTGATTGCCATTCGCCGAACAGGTTGGGGGGCGTACTCAACTGGTGCAGCGCTTTCAAAGTTCGCTGGTGCAATCGTTGGCGGCGATGTGCGGTTCGGCTTGGCTGATCCACCGACATGTCGAGCGGTTGGCCATTGCGAGTTCGTCTTCGATGAACTCAGCGGTGGAAGTTCCAGTTCACCTGGTGGCGTTGGCAATAAGGTCGGTGGTGTCAGCGATGGTGCAGGTGTAGGTTCACCGATGCGTCTTCCATCTTGAGCTGGTGGGTTAAGCAACTCAGCCGGTGTACCTCCCATTTCGGACAACGGACGATCGTTGACTTCGACAGGGTTGCGGTATGGGTCGAGGTTGATACCCAAGGGATCATTCAAGGTATTGTCATTGAATGGACTACTCAGACCGGGTTCGTTCATCATCATTGCTTCGGGCGACATCGTTTGACCGTGAGTCATCGTGCCACTGCCGATGATTTGAGCTGCCGAGTCCGCGTCTCGTAACGGTCCCGTGCGGACCACGCCTGGACGGCTCACACCGTAGACAACTTCATGTCCAGCACTTCGTTCGCGAGCACGTTCAAGGGCGTCCCAATAGGCTTTCTTGTTCCATGGACCTTCTCGCAACACGATGTTGTTGTTGGCAAGCATCGTGCCTTTAAGATAGTCGACGTAGTTGAGTGATTTGTTGTATTCACCGAGAGCGCGGTAATAATCGATCTGTGCTTGAGCCTTACGTTGTTGACTTTGCAGCACCACGTTGACGGGGGTAAGTCCGTTCCTGAACTCCGCCAAACGACCTTCCACTTCTGTCTCTGCCGCTTGCCAACGTTGTGCATTGGTTTGCACGAGTTGATAGTGCGTTGCCGTTTTGGCATCGGCGTCCGACAAAGTGCTGACGAGCAATCGTTCCTTCTCCTGCAAATGAGCCTTCTCACGAGCCAAGCCGAGTTTCGCACGTCGAATCCGTGCCATCTCGCGACGGGCACCGAACGGAGCCGGTGTAATGTCCAAACGCACGGCACCTTCTTGATAGTTACCGTCAGTAAGGCTTTCCAAGGCACTGCTGCCAGGCAACGGGAAATCCACGTCTGATCCCGATGGTGGGCCGAGTGTGTCACCCACGCCAACCCAACGGTATAGCAATGACAAGTTGACTTCCGGCAGAATCTGGTTTTTCGCCGAGATCATTTCGAGTTCTTGTTGTTTGATCCGAGTCTTGGTTTGACGAAGTTCTGGTGAGAGGTACAACGCTTGTGCGACAGACTCGTTCCAGTCGAACTCCACGCGTGCAATCGTTGGTTCGTCGATTGGACGAATCAAACGTCCGTCTGTGGGCGAGATGCCGAGCAGTTCACGCAGACGACGTTCAGCACCATACACACCGAGTCGATCCGAACCCGGCAGGTTCGAGCCAGCGATGGCGGATTCGAGCAGACCGCGGAATTGGTAATATTGTTCGACAGCCTGCGCCAGTTCTTGACTGGTACCGGTACCGTTTTCGAGTGCCAAGCGAGCGAACTGGGCCGTTGCAATAGCACTGTTACGACCGATGATCGCCGTCGCCACGCCACGGTAAGCGACATACAAATCCCAGTATGCGTTTTCAACGTCACGGACGAGGTTACGAACTTGGATTTCGTATTCGGTGATCGAGATGTCTTCATTAAGACTGGCCAGCACCACAGGGATGCGGTTGACCAACGTGCCCCGGTTGCGGCTGAGTGGTTGCTGAACTTGGGCTTCCATCGTCACCGTGTAGTCGCTGCTAACGATTCGCGAAGCTGAGTTAAGTGGACCGACGGGTAGGTTGTTTGAGCCGTAGACGAGTTGGTTGCGAATGGTCGCGACTCCGCCGGTGGCGAGTCGTTTGCTGATCGCACCTTGAGCGGTGACGTCGTCGGATTGGAAATCAGCACGCGACACGGTGCTGTTGCCCGAGTTACGTGGACGATCGGTGTTGCTGTAGTTGAAGAACCCGCTGGCCTGTGCATCGAATTCAGACAACGCGTCTTCCACGCCACCGATTTGGTTGGCTCGCAAAACGCCTCGTGGCAATGTACGGTTGCCGTTACCATCGACGGTCAAACCGACTGATTGTGTGGTCGATTGCGAGATAGCGATGTCGTAGATGCTGCCGAATTGGTCGGCGGTGCCGCTGATGAATTGAGCGGCGACGTTTTGACGCGACTCGGCGATGCCGCTGGTCGTGACGAAAAACTTGGCATTGCCTAACGCGATCGAGACGGCTTCTTCGAGCGGCAGATTCCAGAATTGATAGTCATGGTTGCCGATTGTCAGCGGACGCAATGTATTCGTGGTGTCGGGAAGGCTCTCAACCTGCACATCGGGATACTCAATCTGCGTCGCGGTTTGAAGGTAATACTTCAAATCCGGCGATTCGTTGAGAAAGAACGGTTGAGTGGGTGCACAACCGCTTGCAAACAAGAGCGTAAGCCCGAGTTGCAGGTAAGCAGTGTAGCGGTATAGCAGCGAGCGGTTCATGCCCTGGACTTCCCTGGATCGGCGGTCTTCGGTAAACGAACAACAGCGATCGCCACAAAGCGACCGAGTTTCCCGTTTCCAAACAAACCGTTGAATTGGAAAGCCCCCCTACAAAAATCTCACGCCGTACGCTCCACCGAGCGACATGAGATCTCTGTCCGAGAGAGGTATCGGCAGTGAGGCTGGGAGAACTTTGACGATTGTGAAGAAAATTAGGAAGATTATGGAGACGCGAGCGGAAACACCATCAATCGGCAGGAATAAGGTCAACGGCCCGGCAGCTTACCCAGCCCAGGGCATCACTGTGGCCGCCCTCCACATAAACTTAAACTTAAACTTAAACTTAAACTTAAACTTAAACTTAAACTTAAACTTGAACTTGAACTCGGCTTTCAGCGAATTGTGGGAAGCTTAAGTTTAAGTTTAAGTTTAAGTTCGACGTACTCGGCCAGGGGGCGGACAGTTCGTCTTCCGCACGACTGTCAATGTGAATAAACTCCCTGGCCGTTGCCCCGAAAGCCGCGCATTCTTCCGTGAAACTCGAATCCGAGTCGTCCATGCCCCGACGCCGAAATCGCAATAAACCACCACAAAGCTCGCAGCCTGCTGAGTCGAGCGATCCAACTGCAGACAAGCCACCAGAGAGCGAGTCTCCTGCGTCACCTGTGAACACCGAATCACCAAAATCCGACGCGGGTTTGAACCTGCAACCAGTTTCCGCAAGGCCTGAAGATATAGAAGCCATCGAAGTCGCAGGCAAACGCGTGCTCTTTCCGCAATTGCCATCGCTCTCGCGAATCATGTCGGTCGTGATGCTCGTGATCGGGATTTTGGCCATCGGTGTGTTGTTCTACCAAGTCATGGTGGGATTCTTTGTGCCGTTGTTTTTGGCCGCCCTGTTGGTGGTGATCTTCCGACCCGTCTACGTTTGGTTGCTCGTCAAAACGAGTGATCGCAAACGCTTGTCGGCGGTGCTCACGACCAGCTTGATTTTGTTGATCGTATTGATGCCATTGGGGATGCTCGTTTCGATCGCGACGACACAGTTCACCGTGTTGTTGTCGCGGATGAACGGCAATTTGACTGTCGCGATGGACCGCGTCCGCGCTCAAGTCGGTTTGAACCTGCCGCATGCCGAGCATTTTCGTGAGCTGGACCGGATCGTTGACTCGATGGGTTTCGGTGGACCACCCGAACTCGAAACCGAAACGATTACAAATTCAGATCGACGCGGCGATTTCACAGCCAAAGCGAAAGAACTCGACAAGGCCGCCGCGATCATCGAGTACTTGCAAACCGATGTCGCTGGTCCGTTGCCCGCTGTCGAGGCCGCTGAAGCCGCCGTCGCCAATACCAACGCGTTTGCGGCGGCACTGCGTGAGGCGGCTAAACAGCAGCTCGATGCCGACTCAATCGGCCAAGCCAATCCATTGTTAAGGCTAAATGTTTCAGAACAATTTGAACAGAACGCGGTCGTCACGGCGGCGTCGATTCGTAATTGGATGCACCTGAAACTCGGCGGGGCGTTGGAGAGCCAGTTGAAACTGTTGGCCAACCCGGACGAAGCGGATTTCTCACGTTTGATTCGTGGAGCACGAGAATCGTTGCAACCGCGCTTCGTGCGCTTGACCAGTGCCACGGGCAGCGCGCTGGCGCAGATCATCTTCGGACTCGTGATCCTCGTGATCTCCGTTTATTTTTTCCTGATCGACGGTGCGGTCATGACGGAGACGTTGATGCGACTATCGCCGATGGACAATGTTTATGAGCATCAGTTATTGATGGAGTTTGATCGGACCAGTCGAGCGGTGGTGCTGGCCAGCGTCGCCAGTGCGATTGTGCAAGGAATCTTGGCGACGTTAGGTTTTTGGATGTGCGGGTTTGATCAAATTATCTTGCTGTTGTTTTTGACGAGCTTGATGGCGCTCGTACCGTTTCTTGGTGCCGCCTCGGTGTGGGTGCCGTGTGCACTGTGGCTAGCGTTTGTTGAACAGAATTGGCTGTACGCAGGGTTGCTGGCGTTATGGGGCGCAGCGGTGGTTTCGTCAATCGACAATGTGATCAAGGTGTATGTATTACAAGGCCGCAGCCAACTGCATCCACTGTTCGCGTTATTAAGCGTGATCGGCGGTGTCTCGGTGTTTGGACCCATTGGGATTCTGGTGGGGCCGATGGTAGTGGTATTTTTGCAAACATTGCTGGAGATCCTGAATCACGAAATCACGAGTGAATAAGCCCGTCTCCCATCTTTCGCTGGCGGGCTGTTGATATAGTGAGCCGACGGCACTAGCCGCGGGCTTTACGGTGTAGAAACTGCCCTCCGAGACCCGTGGCTAGCGCCATCGGCTCACAAGAAGTACAATCAATCGTCAACAAGTCTCCCACTCATCCTCACCAAATTTTTTATGCCCTCCATCGCGTTATCGGTTGACGATCTGACGGTCGCTTATCACCGCAAACCGGTGATTTGGGACGTGGAGTTTGAAATCCCGGAGGGCAAGCTTGTCGGCGTGATCGGTCCCAACGGTGCGGGCAAGAGCACGTTGCTCAAAGCGATCATGGATTTGATTCCGCGGGCGTCAGGCCGGGTCGAAGTTTTCGGGCAGCCGTACAGTCAATCGTTGCACCGGGTGGGGTACGTGCCGCAGCGGGAAAGTGTCGATTGGGATTTCCCGGTCGATGCCCTCGATGTTGTGGCGATGGGTTTGTACCGTCGTGTCGGATGGTGCCTGCCACTGCGAAAAAAACATCGCGAAGCGGCTCGGGAAGCTCTCGCGCGAGTCGGCATCGCGGATCTGGCTCATCGACAAATCAGCCAGCTATCGGGCGGGCAACAGCAACGAACGTTTCTTGCTCGGGCGCTCGTGCAAGATGCCGATCTATATTTAATGGACGAACCGTTGGCGGCTGTCGATGCCGCGACCGAGGCCGCGATCGTGGAACTGCTCAAGCAGATGCAAGCCGATGGCAAGACCGCTGTGGTGATTCATCATGACTTGCAAAGTGTGCCGGATTATTTTGATCATGTCGTGTTATTGAACATGCGGGTCGTCGCCAGTGGACGCACCGAAGATGTGTTCACGAACGAGAACTTACAAAAGACGTACGGTGGTCGCTTGACGTTGCTCGACGAAGCGACCGAGGCGATGCGTCGGCGGGAGCGGGGAATTTGAACGAGCATTTATGGCGAGTGCTGAGCCTGCAAGATCACAACACGCGCGTGGTAATCTTCGGTACCGCTGTGCTAGGGATGGCGGCTGGATTGGTCGGTTGCCTGACGCTGCTGCGGCGACGAGCGCTCGTTGGTGATGCGCTCGCTCACGCCGCATTGCCAGGGATCGCCGGTGCGTTTTTGTTGATGACGTGGTTCGGTCGAGATGGCAAATCGCTGCCGGTGCTACTGGCTGGGGCCACAGTCTCCGGACTCGTCGGCATCCTCTGTATTCTGCTGATCCGCCGGATGACGCGCATCAAAGAAGACGCGGCGTTGGGTATCGTGCTGAGTGTGTTCTTTGGACTCGGTGTGGCGATGTTAGGGATCGTCACGCAGATGAATCGCGGCAACGCGGCGGGGTTGGAATCGTTCATCTACGGCAAAACCGCCACGATGACATCAGGCGATGCGTGGTTGATCGCGATCGCATCGTTGGGCTGTGTGTTGATTTGCATCGCACTGCTGAAGGAATTCAAACTGCTGTGTTTTGACGAAGCCTTTGCCGGTGCCCGCGGCTATCCCGTTGTGTTGCTCGACAGCATTCTGATGAGCGTGGTGGTGGTCGTCACGATCGTCGGCTTGCAAGCAGTTGGGTTGGTGTTGGTGATCGCGTTATTGGTGATTCCTGCCGCGTCGGCGAGATTCTGGACAGACCGGTTGTTCGTGATGATGGTGATTGCCGCGATGTTGGGGATGGTCGGTTCGTTTGTTGGTGCGGCTGCTAGTGCGATCTTTCCGCGACTGCCTTCGGGAGCAATGATCGTGCTGACCACGGGAGCGGGATTCCTGGTTAGCTTTCTCGTTGGTCGCAGACGTGGGGTGCTCGTGCGGTTGTGGCGACGGCGTCAATTCAACAACAGCATTGATCATCAACACTTGCTACGAGAACTGTACGAGCTGTTTGAATTGGAACCGAACCGCACGTCGGTGCCATATGAAGAGTTGCTGACGAAACGAAGTTGGTCGCGGAAGCGGTTGCGAAACATGCTCAACCAAGCGTCACGTGATGGTTGGCTCACCGAAAACGTTTCGCGGATGGAATTTGCTTTGACGGCGCGAGGACAAACCGAGGCGGCGCGGCTGACACGTCGGCACCGGTTATGGGAACTGTACCTGATTCGATATGCAGAAGTCGCCCCGCAACGAGTCGATCGTGATGCCGATGCAATCGAACACGTGCTCGAACCGGAAATTGTGGCGGAGTTAGAAACGCTGCTGGACAACGAACTACGTGGCAAACGACGCATGCCAGGCGATCCGCACGCCGAGGCGGTTGGCTGATGATGGACTTGAACTGGAATTGGCAGCTCGACGGTTGGATCGTGGTCGCAGGCATCCTGTGCGCGGTGGCCTCGTCGCTGTTGGGGTGTTTTCTGTTGCTGCGCCGGATGAGCTTACTCGGCGATGCGATCAGTCACGCGGTGCTGCCGGGACTCGCCGCAGCGTTCTTGATCTCCGGTTCACGCAGCAGCATCTGGATGTTCGTTGGCGCGGTGATTGTTGGTGTGCTGACGGCGTTGCTATCGGACTTCATCCATCATCGTGGGGAAGTCGACGAGGGGGCGTCGATGGGAGTGGTGTTCACAACGTTGTTCGCGGGCGGTTTGTTAATGATCGTGATCGCGGCGGATCGTGTGGACCTCGATCCAGGATGCGTGCTGTACGGTGCCATTGAACAAACACCGTTTGATCAATGGACGAGTTATCGTATCCCGCGCGTGGTCGTGGTGCTCTCAATCGTGACGTTGATCAACTTGTCGTTCGTGGTCCTGTTTTTCAAAGAACTGAAAATTTCGACCTTCGATCCAGCATTGTCGACGGCCAGCGGTTTTTCGGCGAGTTTGATTCATTACGTGCTCATGACCTTGGTCGCGGTCACGGCGGTTGCGAGTTTTGAGAGCGTTGGCAATATCCTGGTGGTGGCGATGTTGATCGTGCCGCCCGCGACGGCGTATCTATTGACGCATCGCTTAGGCGTGATGGTGTTTCTGTCGTGTGTGATCGGTGCATGTTCGGCTGTCGTCGGGCATATTTCCGCGATCGTGGTGCCATCATGGTTTGGGTTCAACAGCACAACAACAGCGGGCATGATGAGCGTAGCGGCAGGCGGTGCGTTTTTGCTAGCGTTTTTATTCGCACCCCACCAGGGCATGCTGCCACGAATCGTTCGTCAACAATGGTTGCGATGGACGATCCTGGTCGACGATGTGTTGACATTGCTGTACCGGATCGAGGAAGCGGCAGCGGGTTACCTGGAGGATCAATCGCCAACAGGACATGCCCCCAGCATCAAGCAGCCGACCGTGAGCTGGGTCGCTGAAACATTGTTGACTCAGCCATTCGCCGTGAAGTCGGCGATGCGGTATCTTCGCTTGCGTGGGCGAATTGCGGAACCTGCAATCGTTGGCGGTCTACCACAACTCACTGACGTCGGTCGACGAGAAGCGGAAACAATCGTCCGCTCGCATCGCTTGTGGGAACAATACTTGGTCACGAAAGTTGACGTGGCCGAAGGACGATTGCATGCGAAAGCCGATCAATTGGAACACTTTACGAACCGCGAATTGCAGGATCAACTCGACGCCCAAACCGACTCGCCCGCTACCGACCCGCACGGTCGCCGGATCCCCAGTCCCGATTCGGGAGAATAGGCAGTGAGTAGGCTCCTTAGCAGGCTCCACTACCCCACCGCGACAGTTATCTGTTAACATTCCCGCTCTGACCGCACCTTACATTATTTTCTTGCCGAATGAAGGTCGTAGTCTCGACCTGTTCATGCACCCGCAATTCGTCAAGCAATACCTCGCTGCCGCTGACGAGAATTCCACACCAAGAAAAGGGGAGCGAGGTTGTTTCAGCTATCTATCCCCCTTTCCCTTTCTCTACGTTCACCTCAGCACAGGAGTACACTGCATGTCAGTGGCTAGGCGGTGATCCACGCCCATGTGCTTACACTTGACGATCAAACTGATCGGCGTGGTCACGAATCTCGATGTTGCGATGTAATCTTCTTGCCGGTAGGCTATCACATAGTCCAAGCTGGCGGGACTCTCGCCGCTCGTTGTGGTGGCCGGATCATACACGCGGAAAGTTGAGAGTGCCGACAATCTTAGGGTTAGCTTGCTTGCAAACTGAGGTAACACATGAAAATTCGACAGAGAGTAAAGCTTACCGTATTCGGATTTGGCTGGCTTTGGGTCGCCTTGTATTCAGTCAGTGGGTTTTCTCAGGAACTGCTCGACTGGTCCGATTCAACAGGGAAGTTCAACGTACAAGCCGAGTTTGTTAGGCTTGCCGAGGATCGCGTTGAGTTGCGGACTCAAGCAAACGGCAAATTGCATGTAGTACCAATCGAGCGACTTTCAGACGAGTCAAGAAAGCAGGCACATCGAGTTTGGTACGACCTGCAAGACGCTCGTCAATTTGCAATTGTCAAAGATCATTTTGGGTCTTTGTATGATCGCCCGGAAGCGGTCAGTCAACTACTTATCGAGGTTCACAACGCGATTCCAGAAAGCCCGTACGCCGGTATCTGGGCCGCAGTCGGGATGAGTGCAGGGCAAAACGATTTCCGCCAGGCTAGAATAATTCTGGACGATGTCGTTCGACGAATCGAGAAGCAGCAAGAGCAGTTTCCTGAACGCCATGCGGTTACACTAGCTTCGGCGTATAACGATCTTTCAGTTTGTTATGTGAAGTCCCATAAAGGCGACAGCGCGGCTGCCTGCTTGAAAAAGGCGATGGAATCGGTGCGTCTGATACCACCCGTTGTTCGTCACAATGCCGAACTTGTCGCTGAGTTGGGGAGCAGACAATACGTCCCCATTCGTGTCTCCGAGAGAACTCGTCGAGATCTTCTGAAGACAATGGCATTGAGTCAAAATTCTAGTATCCAGACGAAGTTTTCGGACGGCTGGTTTTATGCATTGGATTTTAACATTCCATCAGAGACCCCTGGCACAGTCCAAGCGATTCAAGGATTGACCCCACCCAGAGAAGATGTAGAGCTATATTCGACCGGCAGTGGATTTGTTGTTGCACCGGGGGTGATCGTCACTTCGAGGCCGGTTATAGAAACCTCAGGCTACAGCGGGCCGAAATTGGTGACAGTCGGAACTGGTGATGTGTCGAATTTTGACACTTCAAGCGTTTCTCGGATTTACATGTCCCGTTCGACCCGTGTAGCAATGAGTTCCATCTCCGGTGTATCGGCAGCACCGGTCGAGCCCGCAGATCGGACTTTCGGTTGGACTACATTCAATTATGTTCATCCGATAGCCGGTTCGACAGACGCCGAGATTGCCGCGTTGGAAGTGCCGGGCCTGGAGTCACGACCGTTAGTCTTAACGGAGAACGTTGTTAAAAACACGAGCGACATTGCTTTGTACGGCTATCGTCGCGGTGCTGGAATGATTGCTGGTGGCGTCTTAATGGAGCGTGGTATCGTTTTAAGTCAGCCTGATTCGCTTGGACGACAGACCTGTTCGTGTCGAGTTCGCGGCGGGAATCGAGGCGGACCGCTAGTCAACGCTGGTAGTGAAGTTGTTGGACTCGCGTTTGATACGACCGATTTAAGGGGTGATAATCGTAGCCTGTTTTTTAACTCGCCGTCTATTCGAAATTGGTTCTATCAGCATGTGCAGACAAGCTCACCCGCAATGAAGGGTGATAAGAATGTTGCGACAGCATCGTCGATTTCCGATGCAGTCTTGCCAGTCTTTGTGTGGGGGGCAAAGCGGCCCACCCAATCACAGCTATTCAGTGAAGTTGCGAACGTGGCGAGCCCTGGGGTTGGCATGTCGCTCATCGACCCATGGTGCATAAGTTGTCAGGGCACGGGCACTCTCGACTGCATTAATGTAAATTGCTCAAAGGGCATGGTTCCCGTTAAGAAATCGGTTCAAGTCGGTATACATCCGATAAGCCGCGATCCGATTATGGGATCTAAGACGTTTTCAGAAGTTTGTTCCGTTTGCAATGGTCGAGGCGGTACGATTTGCCCGCATTGCAAAAAAGGTCGATTGGCTCAACAAACAAATTAACTTCGATGCGTCCAATGGGGTTCATAGTTTTTGAGATGTTTCTTCCTGTGGAAATGCCCCGGCTTTTTATTCGCTAGTCCTTAAACAAGCGACAGGCGGCGCGGGCTTCGCCGGGGTCAGCCCCGGGTTTCGGGTTTAGGGGCAAGCTGAAACCCGAAACCCAGGCCTGATCCCACGCGAAGCGTTCTCCTTCGAACAATGTATCTAGCTTAGCGATGCGAAGAAGGAATCCAAATGTTGTTGTTGTCCGGAAACCAAACGACGAATGTTCTGCGTGTATTCAATGCCTTTGGACTTGTATGTGAAGTAACTTTCCCAAGCCGTGGCAAATTGTTCTACTGGATTAGTTTTACCGTAACTCAACACGAAGCGGTCGTAGTTGGTGTTTGAAGTGTTCGTGTCCGATTTGAGGTAGTACCACTTCTTGTCGGTTGATTGAACGTACTTCGACATATTGGCAGCCGATGGTTTTGTCGTTGTCCAGCCTGTCCGTGACAACCAAGTGTTCCAAGCGTTATGCTCGGTATCCCAGTTGTGGGCGACTTCGTGAATGACCGTGGCAACGGCGATTTTCTTGTCATTGAACATGTTGTTGTAGGCATTGATCGTGCCATTGCTGTCATTGTCCGCATAAGCGGTTCCGCTGCTACTGGCGGCGTTCCGAACGAACGTCATGGATTTGCCACCCTTGAGTTCGAGCAAATTGTCGTTGCCTGTCTTACGATGCAACTGTGCCAAGGCAATATCAACTGTCTCAATTTCCGTGGCGGTCCAGGTTTTATTGCCATTACGGAAACTGACGACCGCGTCCTCGCCAACCGCATCCTTGGCCTCTGTCGATCCACTCGTTATCAGAAAACGATCCGAACCGGACTCACCATAGAGTTTGTCAGTTCCAGCACCGCCGTACAGTCCATCGTTGCCCGATCCTCCGTAGAGCGTGTCCGCGTCGTCGTCGCCGTACAAATCATCATCGCCTGAATGACCATAGAGCGTATCGTTGCCGGTACCACCACGCAGTACGTCGTTGCCGCTGTAGCCCTTGAGAATATCGTTGCCAGAGCCGCCGTCGAACTCGTCGCGACCGTTATGGCCTTCGAGATAATCGTCGCCGCTGCCACCAAACGCTCTGGTCAGCAGTTGCTCGTTGGACCAGTTGTTGATGAAACGATCGTTACCGCTATATCCTTGAAAAACGATTTCTTTAGTCGTCGTTGGTATGAACTTTTCAACCACGCTTGGGCGCAGAGCGAATCCGTTTGTTGGCAAACTGCTTATTCGCACGCGAACCTGGCTGCCGACCTTTTCGATCACCGCTTCATCGTTCCAATTGTTGTCACCTTTGATCGTGACCGTGCCACCTACTGGTGTGATGGAGGCGAACATCTTCCGATCTTCGAGTTGCTGAACGTTCAAACTGCGGGTGCGAGACTTTGATTTGCGTGCCATTTAGAATTAAATCCGTAGCGAGAGTGATGTTCGATCGGGCGACCGTACTGCTCACGGCCCCCTTCATCACTGGCATCGCAAAACGTCCCCAGCCACCCGCCAACCAAATTTGAGAATTTCAATTTCGCGGTAATCGGCAGCTTCTCGCTCCGGTCGCAGGATTGTTGTTCCCGCGAAGCAGGTCTAGTCAATTCTTTCGATTTATAAGCTAGCCACGGTTACCACACTCAACCGGGGCCAGCTAATTCACTTCTACTCGATAAGGGGCCACCCATTTTCTGTTGACTGATTAGGGCAGCGATTTTACGATTCCGTCTACTTCATCTGCCGTAAGTAAAGAAATCATGCCACGCAAGCCTCGCCACGAAGTTGCCGACCCTGCTGAAGTGCGGGTTTTTCACGCGGTATAAAGATGCGTACGCCGCGCGTTCTTGTGCGGTGAAGATCGTTTCACAGGCAAATCCGATGCACATCGACGGAGCTGGATTCGAGATCGACTGGAGTTTCTCGCTGGGATTTTTGGGTTCGATTGCCTGACCTGCACGGTGCTCCACAATCAGCTTCATTTTGTTTTGCGCCGTCGGCCCGATGTGGTCGCTGCTTGGAACGATGTTGAAGTTACTTAGAGCTGCTGGGTTAGACCGGCCGCCAGCTTCACGCTGGCACGGTGGGTATGATTCCAGAGCATCTTGCTCCGATCTTGAGTCGCATCGGTCTTGATGCGACAGCTTGGTGTGACGTGGTATCGAAGTTTGGGCGGATGTTCAAACGCGCGGCAGGAACTCCCGAGAGTCTCGCGCAAGAAGCGATCCGCAGCGGCCAGCAGTGGCTGTTCGCAAGAGAGAATCCGCTTGGCATGTCAAAGGTTTAGCAAAGACCGATTCATTGCCGATCGTCTGAGCAACTTCTGTATTGCAAGCTGCGCGAACGAGCCGATTTCTGAAGTGAAAGGGGCTGTGTTGTCGTGGCAAACCCCACTTCGAGCGCTTCCGCGTCGATGGGTTCGAAATCAACTCCCCCTTGCTTCTGAAGCTAAGCATTTTTTTTTGGCTGGCCCCTACTGGTATTTCCTACTGGTATTTCCACTTGTTTTTGGCTGGCCCTTACTTGCTTACTTGTTTTTCCTACTTGTTTTTCATTCCCGATGTGGTTGTACACTGCGGTATGGTGGTAAAATCGAAATCGATCTCGGCGTTGGCTCCTGAACACGAGGCCCAACTGCTGAACTACATACGAATCACTCGCAAACTGGTCGGATACCTGATCCACTTCGGGCCGATCGGGAAGCTAGAATGGAAACGGTTTGAATTGTCGGAGTTTGTTAAGGACACCGCTGCTTAACGCTAATGTTCGCCAATAGAATGACATCTACGGTAAAGGTGATTTATGTTTCAAGTATTGAGTCGACTTATCTGCTTGGCTAGCCTGCTGGTGTTTCCACTTTTGGCCACAGCCGAAGCCCCTAAGAAATACGCGTTGCTCGTTGGCGTGACACGCTATAGCCACGCGGCGATGAATGAACCGACACCGCTGGAGTTTCCGGAGATTGATGCCAAGTCCGTGGGAGAAGTCTTGCGACAGAACGGATACGAAGTCGACCTATTGCTCGGCGAGGAAGCGACACAGTCAAAGATTCGCGATAAGCTGGACGGGCTTGGAGTCAAAGGCAATCAACCTGGCGCGGTCGTTGTTGGACTATGGGGACACGGTGTCGAAATCGAAGGCACTAATGAAGCAATGTTCTGTCCCTTTGATGCGACTCTCAAACAAGTCCGCTTTGCGGATGGGAGTTTAGCTCGCGATAAAGACACCGGAAAAGCATTGATCGAGCCTGACTCCAAGTCGCTGATCAGCATGACAGAAGTCCTCGGCGGGATCGCCAGCAGCGGAGCAGGCAACCGTGTGCTGCTGGCCGACTGTTGTCGTAACAGTCCTCACGTGCCGCGCGGTCGTGCGTTTGGTATGAGCATTAAGCTGTCGGACTTGCCGGGAAACACTGCCGCGCTCTTTGCTTGTTCGACGGGAGAGAAAGCTTTCGAATACACGCAGTGGGGACATGGAGCATTCACGAAAAGCTTCTTAGAGATTTTGCCTCAGATGGCCGCGAATGAAAACGATGTGCCAGCTATCACCGGCAAGCTCAAGAACCTCGTCGCCGAAACGGTTTCTTATGTCACCAAGGGCCGACAAACTCAAACGGTACACAGCATCATCAATGGCAATCCCGACTTGCTGCTGTTGCGAAAAACCCGAAGCATACCGGCATTGCTGTCGTTACCGTTCAAAGAGGGGACGGCAAAAACGGCACAGGACCAGTGGGCCGAGTACTTAAACAAGCCGGTCGACCATACGAATGGCATCGGTATGAAGTTTCGTTTGATTCCTCCTGGCACGTTTACGATGGGTTCCAACGAATCGTCTCCCAGTCAAGATGAGCGTCCCCATCGAGTACGAATTTCGAAGCCGTTTTACGTTGCCAGTTGTGAAACGACGGTCGGCCAGTTTTCCAGATTCGTCAAGGCGACTGGATACAAAACGACGCTTGAAACTTACGACAACGGTAGCAATCGTGGCTGGAACGACAATCAAGGTCAGTTTGTGCAAATGCGAGGATTCTCGTGGCAGAATCCTGGCTGGTCTCAATCCGATGATGCGCCGGTGGTGAACGTCACTTGGGACGATGCCCAACATTTCATCGAGTGGCTAAGTGGTGAAGAGAAACGCTCGTATCGCTTCCTGACGGAAGCCGAATGGGAATACTGTTGCCGGGCGGGAAGTACAAGTCTGTATGCAACGGGGGACGATCCGCGTCAACTGACAAAGTATGGCAACGTGCTCGATCAAACAGGCGTACGCGTTTTCGGAAATACACCCGAGTATCGCCAGAATTTTCAAGATCAAATCGACAGCAACGACGGCAGTGTGTTTACGGCTACCGTTGGAAGCTATGCGCCCAATGCGTTTGGACTATTTGACTTTCACGGAAACGTCTGTGAATGGTGCAGCGATTGGTACGGAGAAAACACCAGCGATTACGGCGAATTCGATCCCCAAGGCGCACCGCGCGGTCAGGAACGATGTGCGCGTGGCGGTCGGTTTGATACAGGTAAGCGATTGGCGATGTCGTTTTCTCGGAACAAAGGACCGCAAGGAATGTCGGACATGATTCTTGGTTTCCGCATTGCATTAGAAGTTCAATAGTTGTGTTTCCAACGAAGCAGATATTGCTATGACACCGCTGAGACTGTTGCTCCTGATCGCTTATTGTTTTGCACCGTGCGACTGTTTTGGCCAAGATACGCCTGTGGTCAAACAATCAGGACGGAACACGTTTCTCTCGATCACCGAGTCGGTTCGCGCCGTTCCTGGACATGTATCTCAAGGCGACATCGCGAACGGTCGCTGGACGTTGGCAAACCTTCAAGAAGCTGGGCGTCGGCTATTCATTGCTCGCTTCACACGGGACGATGGTTTCGGTCGGCCTGGTGCGACAGGGAATCCTTTTCCTCGCCGCCGACGCGCGGCGATCGACACGGGGTTTTCTCGAGCCACTGGTTTAGACGCGAACTCTTGCGCGTCATGTCACAATTCGCCTACGATTGGCGGTGCGGGAGATTTCGCCGCCAACGTGTTGGTTGGCTTAGGCGAACGTGATCCGCCGATTGCTTCGCTGGAACGTGAGTTTTCCAATGAACGTGGCTCGCCCGAGTTGCATGGTACGGCCGTCATCGAGTTGCTTGCTCGTGAAATGACCCGCGACCTTCAACGCCTTCGCGATCAAGCTTTGGAGAGTGCAAAACAGAATGGTCGGTCAGTGCGACAAGAACTGTCAACGAAGGGTGTTGCGTTCGGTGCGCTAACGGCGGAACCTGACGGCGAGTTATTATGTGACGAGCTAGAAGGAGTTGATCGCGATCTGATCATTCGCCCATTTGGTCAGAAAGGTATGTTTGTTTCCGTGCGAGAGTTCACGATCAACGCGGCAAATTTGCATCATGGCATGCAGGCAGAGGAACGTTACGGGTGCAAGGCGACGGGCAGCGACGATTTTGATGAAGACGGCGTTACAGTCGAGCTTACGGAAGGAGACATCACGGCACTGACTTTATTTCAAGCCATGCTGAGTGTGCCCGGACAAGTTCTACCCAGTGATCTTGCGAAACGTGAACAAGTTGTGTTGGGAGAACGCTTGTTCGCTGAGGTTTCTTGCAATGAATGTCACCGGATGGAGCTACCGCTAGAGAGTCCCGTGTTTACTGAACCGGGGCCATATAACTTCGAGGGAACACTCAGCAGCAAACTGAACGACAATGTCACTTCGTTGGACTTAACGCGTGATATTGAATTGCCGATGTTAACCCGGGACGAGGACGGCAGCATTCGAGTTCGCGCGTTCACGGATCTCAAGCGACATCTGATCGCCGACCCGGAAACCGATCACTTTCAAAATGAAACGTTGGTGCAACGCTTTTTACCGACGGGTGCGTTCATCACGCGTCGCTTGTGGGCGACTGGGAACACGGCTCCGTATGGTCATCGCGGAGACTTGCCATGTATCGAGGATGCGATCCTGCACCATGGTGGCGAAGCCGCTGCATCGCGCCGCAAATATCAGGCGTTGGAACCCATGCAGCGGTCTGCGATCGTAGAATTCCTGAGGTCGTTGCAAATATTGCCACCCGGAACCAAATCTCGAGTGATCATCGCCGAATTACCAGAAAGTTTGCCTTATGCGAGTAAATGAAGTTTTTGACAAAACTCGTTCCCTGACTCCTGCCTGGGGATGCACTGCAATGGAGGCTCCTGCCTCTCACTGTGGGTTTTTGTCTTGTCTGCAGTTCAGTCCCGTAAAGTTAAATGAAGCGAGACCTAATGTGGAGGCCCGTAGATAGCGAAGTCGCGACCGGTTTAGCGTTTATGAGTGTTCATTGGCGGTACCTCCGTTTACGCTACATTAGCAACTGAATACCGCTAATTCAGACAGATTTTCGCTAACAAAGAACTGACGGAACTCGGTGATATTCAGCGGTTTGGCATCCGTGAAAATTTCTTTCCCGATTTTGGGAAGAATTGACTCTTTCACGCGTTTATGATCATAGCGATAAGAAAACAAAACCAACTCAGGAATCTCTCCGTGAAAAGCCTCATTGCCGTCTGTTGGGTACTCGTGATCGCTGCCAACATTTCACAAGCCGCAGACGACGAGGCGGAACTTGGCACACAAGCTCGCCGCATTCTTGGGACCTACTGTCACCGCTGCCATAAAGGGGAAGGCTCTGAATCGGGCTATGCCTTCAACGTCAAGCACGCGGCCTCGTTGATTGACGGCAGTGTCGTC
>JBGSMN010000433.1:0-15059 GCA_041740155.1 Rhodopirellula sp. | reverse complement strand
ATGACGACGTTGGGACGACAGGCAATCAGGCAATCGATGTCGGGATGCTGTTCCAAGAGCTGCCGCAGCGCACGCACTTTTGGGTTCGGCGACGCCGGATCAAAATAGCCGTCCCCGATATCGATCAATAAGTTGATTCGCCCTCGCAATCGCTGACGTTCAAGAAACCGCCGAATCTCCGTTTCGGCGTGGCGAGGAAGAGGTGATGCTGGTGGCTCTGTGTCAGCCGGACGCCGAGTTCGGATACTTGCTTTTAAGTGGTGCGAAAACCACGACGACACGTGATCATCCCCAAAATATTGATCCACTTCATTGGGCAGGTCATCGATGCCAACAAGAAACGGCAGTTGTCCATTGCGTGACTGCAGAAAGTGAGCCTGCTGGATCGCGACACTCTTGCCCGTCCAAACATCACCCACCAAACAAACCCGATTCAATTGGTTGCCAGCGGTGCCGATCGAGGTGCCGCGAAGATACTGCGCTGGATTCACCAAAAACTCGGCTCTGCATTCGATCGCCCGCCATGCAGTCGACTTCGCACTTCGCTCGCGACGTTCGCGGACAGCAACACGCAATCGACGAAGCGATAAGAAATCAGAGGCCTTCTCACCGCCGGTATCTAAAAAGAACAGACGCTGAGTCTCGACAAAGCGTTTTTGGTGCTGCATAGACATTCATCACAACCAAGTCACCGTCATCAGGAACGCGACGACGCGATTGCGGCCACGCGACGATCATACTCATCTTATCACGACTAATCTCCCTTGTCGCCGATGTGAGTTATCGGATTTGTACACGTCCGCATCCCTCCATCCGCTAACCCACTGGAATGCTAGGACGTCGAGACATGCGAGCAGCGATCTTTTTGCGATACGAGCTGTATTGACCAAGATTAGACACGGTGACAAAAAAAGCCAGCGTCACGAGAGCCGATCAGAATTCCAACAGCGAAGCGACAAGAGTCGGTGCAAGTCGCCAAGAAACTCGCGCCGACGGTAAAGCGCCGCAACGTCAATCGTCCGATTCGCTCGGCGACGTTTCATGAATTGCACCCGACCAAGCCCCGGTGCTGAGCCCAGTCTCCGGATCGGTCTCCCACTGATTCAACCAAGCATCCTCAATCGCCAAACGATATGCACGCATGATCCGATTGGATGAAATTAGCTCTTCGAAGGCTTGCCCGAGTGTGGCAACCGGCACAATTTGAATCCCAAACTCCGCTTGGAGCTTCTTGATGTCGTCTATTTCAGACTGCTCTTCGGCGACAACGATCAAATCGATACCAGCCGCTTGTGCAGCCTCAACCTTCTTTTGTAAACCCTTTACCCCACCAAGTGGGGTTCCCGGACCGTCAAGTTTCTTTTCGTCAAGCATCGCAGTCACGACAGCTTTTTCGTCAAGTTCATCTTCTGTGTTCTCAATGAGCCCACCGTTGCCATCCGGCGCAACACCTGCTGCAGACCAGAGCGCGCATGCAAAAGCAGCTTCGCACGAACGGTCTTTGAACATAGTCGTACACAGTTTTGACGTATCTTTGGAGAACCTCCGGATCTTCCATTTAAAACCTCGCCCGCGTGATACCAATCCAGCCGCATTCCACACCCGCTCGGCCGCCGAAAGAAAGCCTTCGTCGCCATAGTCAATAGTCGCAAGACCAACCGCCAACGCATCAGGATAAAAAAGGTCGTTTCCGTATGGCAATTGGGTTACGGCTAACTTGCCAACCAAGCCCTCTTCTTTGTTGTTGAACCCACCTTTCTGTATAAATACGATTGGCGTCTCCGCACTACGAGTATTGAGGGTCACTCCTTGATGGGTAAGGTAGCTGTCGACTGCAATCCATGTCCCAAAGGTGTTTTTCCGTGTGGACAAGAACTGCTCAAGTTCTTGACAATCGTTAATGAGATCGGTCACCGAAAGATTTACTTCGGGGCAATTCTCGCCCGAACGCATCCAACATTCGTCAAAATGTGTGGCGATCGCTTCAAGATAACTTATGCAGTTCTGACGATGGAGTACTTCAGGCTGGCTAGATTTATGATCGCGTGTAGACTCGCCCGCGAGGAATGATGTGTACGCGATGAATCCTTGAATCAGTGAACGAATTTTCTGTTCACGCGCGAACAAGCCGACGAATTGATTCTGCAGTCGCACCAATGCCTCATGAACTGCATCAATCCGAGCGACATCCGTCGAAGCTAGATCGTGAAACAAGTCACTATGCGGACCGAGGTACCTGTCATCGAATGCCTCAGTGACGTGCGTCGGTTGGACGCTCAACCAATCGATTTGTGACGTCATTCGGTGCGGTCTCCATTTCGATTTAATTGGTCATTGAGTTGTGACTTTAATTCTGACGCACGCCCCCCTTGGCAAAACGTCTTTACTGTATCCAGATTTACTACAGGAACAATCTCAGCGTGAAGTCTACCCTTGAAACCACTTAGCTCGGGAATGTCTTGTAATCCGATCTTGCGCGACCAATTCCCATTTGAGTCCTGCTGTAACGCGAAGATCCATCGAGCAAAACACCTTGGATTGTCGGTGACTTCATATAGATGAAGCCACACAAATCCAAGCGGGATGGCATCGCTTTCAAGCAGTACCCGAATGAGCCCCGATTCCTGGTCAACGACAACCTCATTAAGATTTGCAGAGTTAGACGAGATATTTTTAGTCCCGTGTGATTCCGCCGCCAGCTTGTAACTTCCATCTGCTTCATTAGTAGAGTATGCGTTTTTGGCCAATTCCGTGAAAGTCGTTGTCTGCTCAGCCCGGTCACACACAAACAAAATGTAATTCCGAAGTAACTCCGGTGTGTCCTCGATTTCAACGGCTAACTCAAGCTGCTCCAAAGCGAAAGCATCCCCGACGGATGCGAGTAGATCTGCATCTTGTTCATCACGAATATCATCTACGAACCGCACGCTGAAGTCGCCAGCAGGTAATCGTACGCAGCAAGTCCCGGTAAGATCTGTTCGCTTCACAACGATCAACCGCCCATCGACGTCAAAAAAACCAACCACTAGCTGCTGGACTAGTGGCATGAGTTCAGATGGAGCCGACAAACGCAATGCAAATTGTCCCGGTAACAACGAATCAGGTATCAAGCGGAACCGAACCCCGTCTGGCGTCAGCATTAGCTGGTCGACGTAGTTTGCGAGTCTCGTGTCAGACACTTGAAAGCACAGAGTTTCTAGTGATCGGAGGCTGTCTCTTGCGGAGCATGCCTTACGCTTACATTCTTCAACGGTTGTATTATTCATCGCAATCCCCTTAAGGTCAGTTGCCAGTCAATGTCCGCGAATACCGTCCCGCTGGATGGTTCGTAAAAGAAGTCGCTAGGCAACTTTTGCACTGGTTTGCAATTGCAAATCGGACAGGTCCTGCGTCCAAGAATCAAGTGTTCCTGCTGGCATCGGTAGAGTTGTGGACCTCCGGTTTTCGCGAACAGATGATCAATTTCATCAGTTTTTCCATACCCGAGCGCGTGACCACGATGTTGCTTCCAATTACTGTCACGTATTACCTCGTCACAATCAACGCATGCAACTGAAGGGTAAGTAGCAACTTCGAGTGTGGGTTCGGAATTCCCGATTGGATCCCGCCCGGTCTCGTACACAATCCCCATCTTCCCTTGAAACTCACGCCAGCGCAACTTGTTCCCGTATGGCGTATCGAACTGATAGCCGAACATTGTATTGACACTCGTTTTCCGAATCTGAGTTCGGATTTTTTCCACGACTCCTCGCTCGATGTAATGCAGTGGACCGCTCACCGGCTTTTTTTGCTCTGGCAGTTCTACTCGCATCCCTAGTGTTACGTTGTTTTTGGTGAAAAAGTGTGAAGAAGAACAACGCGTTTCAGCCGTCCGCATTCGTTTTGAGCCTTGGACGGCATCGGAATTGTACATTGAAGGACAATCACAAAGACCAAAGAGCAAGTCGTTGGTAATGATCTTCGCCCAAGATCGAACGCGTAAGGGCAATCCTAAAGGAACATTCGTAAACTGACCGCTGTATCGCAGCCCTTTTTCCCAATTGTTTTTGACGTCTCGTTTCTCTTGCTCGGTTTTTGCCGCATCAAGTGCTGCCTGTAGATGTTGCTTCACATTCGGCGGAGGCGCATATCTAAGACCATCGACGTCAAGATCAAAGAGCGCTTCATCGAAAGCGGCGGCGGTGTAAAGTGCTGGCTTACCTCGACGTGTCAGAAACCACCTGAATCCCCCGATCGAGTCGGCTTCAAGTTGGGAGGTGAATTCGAGAATATCGTTCGATTGAAAAGACGCTCCCCCATTCGGATCAATTGAAGACAGGTAAGCTGACAAGTCGCTGACATCAAGACGCTTTTTTCCGTCTGTTCCCGGATTTCGCAGTTTTTCCCATACAAGGTAAGTTACGTAACTTTCGATTCGTTCGATGCTCGATGCCAGGGTGGGGTCCCTAAGAATTGCTTCAATCCGTCCCGTTATATCGGCTGACCGCAAACTCCCCGACATAAGTGATCCAATCTCGGCAGAGACCGAAGCCTCAATTGAACAAAGCACTGAATTATGTCGAATTTGCCCAACTATCTCATGGAGTTCCTGTACCCCCGTGTGCTCGAGAAAAGTACTACACGCCTCTTCCCAAAGATTGACAATTTTCACCTTAAAACTACTCCCAAACGAGTACTGGCCGATGCAAACAGAAAGGCACCTGAAAAGGGGTGTAACAGACGAATTCAAATAGTTTTTGAACAGTTCTCACATTCGATGACGTTTGAGACTTTCAGCGAGCTGATACTAAATCCGTCAAGGGTAGTGTATGTTACCCTCGCCCAACGACTGCTACCACTACCATTGGTGGTGAGGTGATCGCACAACATCTGCACCGCGATGGAGACGGTAATCCCGTTAATCGTCACCAGTGAGCCGGCTCGGTGTTGACGAAAGTCTTGCTTAGGTCGGATCGCTACTGTGCCGGGTGGCAACAGCATGTCGATCTCCGCTTCTTGTCGGTTCCCGACTCCACCGACGCACAAGGCACATGCGTCGTGCGGTTGAAAGAGCCGGACATCGCCATGGATCTCCAGACCGCCCGACGTCCCGTGCTGAACATTTGTCCCCAGGTCAATGTGGACTTTGTTCCAGCGGTTAGCCATTTTGGCCGCCAGCATGACGGGCGTCCCATGATCGACGCACGTTATGTAAACGTCGGCACTGCGTGCTCGCGCGATGACGCGTCGGTCCGTTGCTGTCCATGGCAAACCAGTCACCGCCAAGTCGTCGCGAAATCGGATTAATTCGTCCGCTAAGGCCGATACTTTGGAGCGACCGATGTCGGCCATGTTCCCACCCAACATGGCGTCAAAATTGTGCGTCTCCAGAACATCGGGGTCCACGAGCGTCAACTTGCCTACCCCAATCGCCGCAAGTTGCCGGGCCGCGATGGAACCATTTCTGGACGCACCGAAAATCATCACATGTGTGTTGCGAATTCGACGAAACGCTATATCGCCAAACATGTGACGCAGTCGCGACCATCGTATACCCTCGATGTCTACGTCCGTTTCATTGTCGTTCGATCGCTCTAGGATCAGGTTGCTAATGCCAATGACTCGAACCCGGTCCACCGCTTCGTAATTGCCGCGATGAAAGATCCCGCAGTGCCATTTACCGCTTTCTTCGCCGTCACCGATGACCAGCACGACCAAACGCTGACCCGGCAGTGGATCAAAGCGTTCCCGATAGAATGCGACCAAATCAACGTCAGGTCGAAAGACACGATCCACCACAATCCAGTCCTGCAACAAACCATGGTGGCTGCCACGAGGGATCGAATCGGTCGGAACTACCGAACCAACACACCACTGCGCGACATGGTCAAAGTGGTTTTGGACTAGTTTGCCAGTTAATACGACTGCGTTTGAGTCGTTCATCGATCTCAGGATTTGATCAAAGTCGACACCCGCGATTACAAGTTCATGAATCGATGTTGCTGTGATTGTCATAGCTTCGGTAATTGAAATTGTTCAGTTGGGTGGATAGAGCCGATTGCGAATGACTTCGGGTAATTCGTCATCGTTTTGGTCATCGGCGACCCCCAGGATCGATCGGCCGTGAACAAGATTGCCAATCGTTGTCGTCAGGGCGTGCATGAATTGATCGCTCGAAATATGCGAGCTGCCTGGGAAGCACATTGGCACCTCGAAGTGGATCTCATTTGTGCCGACAAATCGGCCGAGCGGTAAGAAATCGTTTGCGTCCATCGCGTTTCGTAGAATGCGTGCAGCCACTTCAGCTCGTTTGTCTCGCAGGTCAACGATCGGACCGGTGCGAAACAGCAAGTTCTCATTGGTTTCGTTCAGCGTGACTTCGATCATGCCGCGATTCGGGACCGGGATCAGCCAGCGGTCATGAAAATCAGCAGGGCGATACTCAAACCCGATCCCATGCTCGTTCATGAGTTCGCTGATGTGTTGAGTTTGAATCATCGCGGGAATCGGTTTCGCGGGTGGTTCGCCTGGGAGCTTGTAATACGTACTCAACCAAAAAGGCACCTACTTCGCCGTCGTTGTCCGAGAAAATCGCTTTTCCGAAAGAATGCTGGGAATTCAGTCCGGTGAACCGCTCGGGTAGGCCGTTCGTCGCTCTTGGCGTCGCGTTCAACCGCCGAAAAGGCAACCGAGCAAGAAGGACCTGCGGCTTCCGACGGCTGCGTCGGCCAATGATTTTTGGAGGACGGCGATTTTGGTGCCTTTCTTCTTGTGCAAGGCCCTGCGCTGCGTAGAGCCGAGATTCAATTTCTTGAACAGGAGAAGAGAGACATGAAAACGATCCCAGCACCAGCAACAGAGGAACGATCGGGGCCGGTAGTACCATCGGCGCCGCCAGCCCAACCGCCGGGCAGGCAACAGTCGTCGCCGGAATTGGCGGCTGAACTGAAGCGGATTCAGACGGAAGCGAAGATCGAGGCGGATCGACAGCGGCAGGAAGAACTCGCCCGCCAACGTGAGCTTGCTCGATTCGATTGATCAAGTCTGCACGATATCGTGATAATGCGGCCCGCTGCACCAGCAGCGGGCCGCTTCCTGTTACACAGGAAGGGCAGTAGCGATGGTTGCTTATGCAGGACTCGAAAACGCCTCGTGGAGATGAGCTGGTCATCCTCGGTGGTCCCAAGACGAGGTAGTTGTCTAGCAAGCGTTCCCCTGGCACCAAATAGGAACGGGACTGACGGCGGTGTTCGCCGTCAGCCCCATTGTCCGAGCAAGTGTCGCTAGCTGTGCTAGTTCTTCGACGGTGGAACCGATCGCAAGCGTTCCAAGATCGACTCGGGGACAGCGGTCGCTTGTTGACCGTTCTGGGCCGCAGCGGTAAGAGCTGCGAAACGTTTCAGGTCCAACAATCGTGGTGCCTCAATCAATGTGTTCATCGCGGTCGCCAATGCGCGATCGAACTGCTGCCGGGTCAGCACCGCATCACCATTGAGCCACAGCGGGATCTCGAAGCAAAGCACCTGGTCGCCAACGAAACGTCCCAGCATGATTTCGTCGTTCACCTTCATCGCTCGGGTCGGCAACTGGTGATGCACATCGCTGGGCAGATTCCGTAAATCGAACATCGGCGACGTACGAAACAGCAGGTAGTCGCCGTCCTCAACCAGCAGTATATCGACGCCGACATGTCCCTTGACCAGCGGCACCGACCATTTGTCGTGCCCGTTAGCGACTTCGTGCGAATGGTCTAAGCCACTTTCGGCCAGTAGTAGTTGGATCGTTTGGGTAGTTTTCATCGTTGTCTCCGAGGGAGCTGAGGCTTGGTAGCCGGAAAATTTGGAGGACGGCTGCAACCGAAAGCGTTCGTTTCGACTGAATCCCGCCCGTCGACCTTCAAAAGGCACCAGCATCAACGAATCCGTTTGCAATTCACGGCGATATCTGAAATACTGACCCACGCGCCCAAATCGGGGCACCGTTAGAATGCAGCTTTTCCGAGGTTCTGTTCTCAGCAAAGATGCTCCGTTTTTCTCCCGGCCAACCCACCGTTCCATTCATTGCCAGCCAACGGCTGTTCCATTTGCACGCGCCGGAGCATTTGAAACGCAAATGCATGGAGCCGGAAGCGTTCTCGCAGGCTCGGCTTGCGAGAAAAGAGAACGATGAAAGTTCCTTGGGCGACCAAGGATTGCCCGCTGATTGCAGTTGGCAACAGGTCGAAGATCGCGAAGCCTTTCTGATGAACATGAATCATCGCAGATTGTGCCTCACCATTGACGCGGGAATCGGCAAGACATCAGCGATGATGCAGATCCAATATCTACGCGGCTGCTGTTTGCCAGGGCATTTGGTCATTGGAGAGCAATTTGATAATCTGCCTGACAGTGCCAACGAATATGTCGAGGGTGGTTGGCTATTGAGCCGACTGCGGCAAGACTTGCCGACAGGTTCGGATGAACAACTCCGTCGGCTGCTGATGCGGAAAATCCAGCAAGGACAAGTCACTTTGCTGGTCGATGCCTTGGACCAAATCACGATGATCAGGGGGTCTGAAGAACGTGCATTGCAGCGGGCATCAGCACTGGCCGACTTCTTGACCGGACTCCATGCCGAAAAGATCCATTGCGTCGTCGCTGGACGACCGCCAGCTGTTCATCGGTACTGGAACAAACTGGTCCAGCCAACGTCGCCCTGGGAGTTTGCGCAAATTGATCTTTTCAGCCAAGAGGAACGCGAGCGGTTTCTTGGTCCTGAGCGGGCTGAGGTATTGGAGCGGGTGGACGCCGACGTGGTCGCCGTGCCGCGGATGCTGGAGACGTTGCGCAGAATCCGTACGGAATGCTTAACAGAACTTAAAACGGCATCAGATATATATTGGCACGTTGTCGACGACATGCTTGGCACCGACATTCGTGACCAAGCTGATGTCTTGAAACGAGAGCCAGCACTTTTCTACTTCGCTTTACTAGCCTTTGAATCATTGAAACAGGGGTTCTTGAATGGCGTGCCTCCAAAACAAATGGAAAGCTTTCGTCGAAAGATACTCGATGATCGATTGCATCAGTTGGCACGATGGCGAGAGAAAACCATCGAGTCCTACGACCTGAAAGAAGACTTGCGGCAGCTTGGTAATTTGAACACCGTGATCGAATACGGCGTTTTGGACAGTGCTGAATCACTAACTCATGCCGTGTTCCGTGATCGCACGCTACTCGATTTCTTTGCGGCTTTGTGGGTAACTAATTTTGTTACATCAGTAGGTACCAAGATCCTGGGTGCGGACGAAATCATCGCAGCTGTGGACGATGATATTGACTGGCTAGGAAACCATCAGTTTGTCCGCCGAGGAAGTGGTGACAAAAAACAGCATGAACAGTTCTGGCGTTTGGCGACAGAAATGCCTGCTTCAGCGATCAACGAAGAGTCTTTTGCGGCTGCGATGTCGGTCCTGTACGAGTCTCGACTTTATTCCGGATCTCGCTCACGCTCCACGGAGATGATTTACCGCAGTTGGCCAACGATGTTGCGATTAGCAGGCTACATAGTGCCGCTTCACTCTTATGATGCAGATCTAATTTCGCCGACTCAAAAAGCACAGCAAGATGCTTGGGAATTAGTTGAGTCCACATTGGGGAACATGAATCACGAAGAGTGCCACAGAAAGACGATTCTCAGAGAAAGGCTTAAGCTAGAATCGAAACCGGCGAAGCGAGCCACAATGAACTTTCTAACGGAGTACCCTGGGATCTACTTCGGCGCAGACGGTCGTGCGAGCGAGACTATCGCACATGACTTTGAGTCTTGGTTTGTCAGTGTTCCTGAGAAAGTTGATGCGCCGCTATCTTTCGTAGGTGTCGATGGCGAAGTTCAAATCGACAAGCCTTTCTTACTTGCCAAATCTGTAGTCACCAACGAGCTGTTTAGCCTGTTCGATTCTGGCAGAACAGGCGGGATGCGCACTCAAGATCCAGCGATCCAGCTCGACTGGTATGACGCATGGACCACCGGCCTGTACTTTCATGGACGTTTGCCCAACGAGGATGAATGGGAGTATGCGTTTCGTGCGAGTCCGAGGAAAGTTGATCAAACCTGGAATTGGTGCAGTGATGTGCCGGGTTCAGTAGATATGGAGAGCAAAGTTTGGGAATGGACGGCAAGTTTTTATCACGAGGACCGAAAGCAATCTCGCGAAACTACGTTTAGTAGTTGGCTCCGTGTTCTGTGTGGCGGTTCATTCTTCACCTGCGGCGTTGATTTTCAGCGGATACGGTGTGGTGCCAGCAGGCTCCCGATGTATTCGGTTCATGGGAGCGGGGTTCGTGTTGCGAGAGCTCAAGAATCTTAACACTTTCCCCTTTTTCGACCGGAGAGTGTCTCGTTGCCGCGATGACGCAGCTGAGGTCACGATTTTACTCTGCTGTCAATATTCTTCTTCCTCACAAATCGTGACTCCGAAGAGACACGTCTTCATGATTTGTGGTGCCAGCTGCTAGGCGGGCGTCACACCCGATCGTCTGCTGGAACGCTCGTGTCTTTAGGGTCGCCGGAACGATGTCGAATCAGACGTTGCCGTCTGTCCTTGCGGCTCGGTAAGAACTGCGGTGGTGGGACCGCGATGCCGCTGACGGCGACCAAGTTTTTTTCGCACGCTTCGACAAAGAAGTGAAAGTCGCTGACAACCGTGCCGAGGTCAACTTCGTCAAGGTAACCGAGCTCGTTGAACATTTTCGCCGAACCATGTTCTTCGATGTCACCGAACAATCTCACAAAGGACTTTAGTTCGGCCAAAATGTCCAGCGCGGATTTATCGAACACGCAACTGAAACGGTCGCGGTCTTGTCGCCGCTTTGATACGTCAACCCCGCGTTCCTTCAACGTCGCTTCGATCAGCATGATCAATTCGTACGCTTGCGACTCCGTTACGACACAACATGTCTTCGTGAACCGGGACGACTTCATCGGGAACGGTCCGAAGGATTCGCCGAAAGAGGGTGAAATCACGTCTAGCTTCGCGGCGTCTGGTTTGCGAAACGTACGGCACAGCTCGCCATCCTCGAACAAGACGTACATGATGTTGAAGCCCTCTTCGTTAATATCGAAGTCGAGCGAGTGGTAGCGATGGGCCAATTCCGCAACGGCGCCAGTGATGGTTTTGCTCATGAGTAGTTGCCTTTTCGAGTAGGGATGAGATAGAGATCTCCCTCCTAAAGGCACGCCGCGGAGTGCGAAGCCATGGGGTGCTCCGCAATCCGCGGTTGATTTGACCGTTTTACTGCGGGCGTTAGCAGCGGACTGGGGCCGATGCGAATTCGTCCGTGCACTCCAGCAGGGAGACTACACACTGATCGTCGTGATTGTCATCGCTGGCCGTCGATGCCTCGTCAGGACTGACAAGAGCCTCGACCGTTTTGTCAAACAACTCGAAGAATGGTTCTTCGGTCAGTTCGGTGTCGGCGTCTAAACAGAGTTGGATTTGAAAGCGAACATCGTGGCAGTTGTTCACGGTGCTGAATCGCACCAGACTGCCTTCGTTACGCAGCGTCACCTTCAGGCCTCGGTCAGCATCCAGGGGCACCCACCAAGAATCTCCGTCGGCATCGGATTGGTGTGTCGAGGCCATTCCGCACACGTTCATCATGTTCTGCAGCATGTCGGACTCAACCATGACTCGGTTCTCCAGCAAGGGATAAGATGTCATGCGAAGTGGGGATCACTCGCACCAACCGATAAAAGGCATCGACTTTGCCCCGATTTCGGAGGGTGAATGATGAATTAGTCGCGAAATAGAACTTTTGCGCCATTTGCAAAAAAGATGCTCGCCCCTCGTCACTAGCCTGCCTTTATTGGGGCAGGTGACGTGCTGCAAACGCGTCGGCGGTTCCGCATCCGGTGATCAGCGCGGCCTGAACCACCAATCCATCAATGAGCAACGACCAAATACGAGACCGACATGGAGACGATCTTTTCCAAAATCATCCGCGGTGATTTGCCAGCCAAGAAGGTCTATGAAGATGACTTGGTGACAGCGTTTCATGACATCGCGCCACTCGCACCGGTACACGTGCTGATCGTTCCCAACAAGGTCATCCCAACGGTCAACGATGTTCTTCCGGACGACGAAGCCATGATCGGGCGAATGTTTACTGCGGCACGCATCGTCGCCGCCGATCTTGGCATCGCCGATGATGGCTACCGTTTGATCATCAACGTCAACAAGCATGGCGGCCAAGAAGTGTTCCACCTGCACATGCACTTGATGGGTGGACGTCCCATGGGCCCAGTCGTCCAGCGTTTCAAAAAATAGGTGCGATCGCATGGAACGTAGGCTGGCACGACTTCGACGTCGAATGAATTGGTGTGATCTTGATGTTATCGAAGTCACCAGCCTGTCGAGGATCCATGCTCAAGTTTCCAGTTAGCAAACCGATCGTCCCGTTCATCGCTAGCCAGCGATTATCTCACTTGCGCGTTCCGGCGGGCCAGGAATTTCTGAAGCAAAAGTGTCTGGAGCCCGAATTGTTTGCTGTAGCGAGGCAGGCTCGGAAGTCGGACAGCGATGCGGGGATTGGCGCGGGTATGCCAGAAGGCTGTAGCTGGGAACAGGTTCTTGATCGGGAAGCGTTTTTGATGAACCTGCAACACCGGCGGCTTTGTCTGACGATCGACGCCGGAATCGGCAAGACCTCGGCGATGATTCAAACGCAGTACTTGCGTGGTGCTTGCTTGAAGGGACATTTGGTGATCGGTGTCGAGTTTGACAACCTGCCGGAAGATCTTAGCGAGTACGTTGGCGAAGACTGGTTACTGGGCCAATTGCAGAAAGACTTGCCGCCAGGGAGTCGCAATCAACTGCGTCGGTTGCTGATGCGTAGGTTGCAGCAGGGGCAGGTTACCTTGCTGGTGGACGCTCTGGATCAAATCACGTTGATCAAAGGTGCCGAAAGGCTGGTACTCGACCGCGCTGCGGCTTTGTCTGATTTTTTGCATGGTTCGTACGGAGACAACGTCCATTGTGTAGTGGCTGGCCGGCCGCCGGCGATCGACACTTACTGGAACAAGCTGTTTGCGAAGTCCCACGAATGGGAATTTGCTCAAATAGATCTGTTTAACGAGCAGGAACGCATTCAGTTTTTGGGGACGAAACGGGCAGCGGTTCTATGGCGTGTCGATGCTGATGTGATCGCAGTGCCCAGGATGCTGGAAATGTTGTGCCGGATCGATGAAGACAGTCAACAGCTTCGGGATTTGCGGACGGCGTCGGACATCTATTGGTTGGCGATTGACAACATGCTGGACAGGGATGTGCGTGATCAGGCCGATGCGCTCAAGCGTGAACCAGCGCTGTACTTCTTTTCGCTCCTGGCGTTCGAATGCTTGAAACAGGGATTCTTGAACGGTGTTTCCAACGATCGAATGGGCGACTTCCTGCAAAAGATCGTTGATGACCGCCACGAACAGATTGCCCGTTTCCGTGGATCGAAACCAACAGACTACAAGGAGTTCAAGGAGGACCTTCGTCAGCTTGGCAAGCTGAACACCGTCATTGAATACGGCGTCTTGGACAACAGTGAAACGTTGACGCAGGTGATTTTTCGCGATCGTACGTTGTTGGACTTCTTTGCTGGGTTGTGGGTGACCAACCACATCAAGATGGTCGATGATAAAGTCTCTGGTGCTCAAGAGATCAATCAAGCGGTCGCCGATGACATCGACTGGTTGCGATATAATGTCCTCCGATGGCCACGCCACTCGACTCCCAAGCAATTCTGGCGTTTGGCGGCAGAGATGCCGGCTGCAGCCTTTCGCGACGAGTCTTATTCAGCTGCGATGTCGGTTTTGTATGAGTCTCGCGGCAAACCAAATCAACGCAATCGTTTGACGGAGATGATCTACCGCAGTTGGCCGAGGATGTTGCGATTGGCTGGCTACACAGTGCCGCCTCGCGCTCGCGATGCGGACTTAATGACGCCAACCCACGTGGCCCAACGTGATGCTTGGCAAATGGTCGAATCGGTGTTGGGACATACTTCAGAGGGAGACAATAATCAGGGTAAGACTATCCTAAAAGCAAGGATCAAACAGGAATCCAATATCGCGAGGCGGGCCGTCATGAGTTTTCTGTCGGAATACCCTGGTATTTATTTCGGCACTGAAGGTGAATCCAACAAGTTGATCGCGCGCGACTTTGAGACTTGGTTCGTGAATGTTCCGGAGGCAGCTGGCATGCCTTTGTTTTGCGTGGGTGATGACGGCGACGTTCCAATTGACGCACCGTTTTTACTAGCCAAATACACGGTCACCAACCAACTGTTCAATTTATTTGATGTTTTGTATCCAGGGGAGCACTTAATGCGTCACCCTGCGGCAAGAATTTCTTGGTTTGATGCTTGGTCGGCTTGTCTATTCTTTCACGGTCGATTGCCGAGCGAAGACGAATGGGAATATGCTTGCCGTGGTCGTCCTGGAAGGGTTGATGAGCCGTGGGATTGGTGCTTTGGCAGTGATGTGTCGAAACTGAAACAACATGCCCACTATTCGTCGCATTGGGGCGACGAAAAGTCGACCGTTCCAGTGGGTCAGTTGCTTGACTGGTCTGGTTTACACGATATGCACGGCAATGTTTGGGAGTGGACGTCTTCGTGGGATGACGCTGATCACACGCAATCACGCGAAACTCGATACGTTGATTGGTCGCGTGTTCTGCGTGGCGGTTCGTTCTTCAACGAGGCCGACGATTGTCGGTCCGCCGCTCGCAACAACGAGCGACCCTCGATTGAGGCCCGATACAACGGCGTTCGTGTTGCGAGGGCTCGAAAATCTTAATCCTTCTTGCCTTCTACGTCCTTAAAACGCAGATGGGCAGCGAGGCGCAGCCGAGCAAGTTGCCTCGGTTGCTCAACTCGATCCTGCAGGAAGGTTAGTCCCTGATTGCCGAGGGTTCTTCGGGGATTTTAGTGGCTGATCGCGTGAGACGCGTAAATTTTGTATTTTGCGTGGATGAACGATCTCAACCAGCACTACCGACTACTTCTTGGGCTCAGCGACGACTGGAAAGTTGTCGATGTTGACCTCGATCT
>JBGSMN010000334.1:0-102963 GCA_041740155.1 Rhodopirellula sp. | reverse complement strand
GCGGCCGGCGGCAGCGGGGGTGAGCATCGGCCATGGGATTGCCGTGCTAGCCAACGACGCGACGGGTCCGTCCAATGAAAGTGCCCAGAGTCTGGCGGTGATCGCCGCAACGGCTCTGCACGGCTCGGTGACGATCAATGCTGACGGCACGCTAAACTATACTCCCGCCGCCGACTACAACGGTCCCGACACCATCACTTACACGATCCAAGACAATGGGACGACCAATGGTGTTGCCGATCCCTTGACCGCGTCGGCTATCGTCGTTGTCACTGTGATCGAAGTAATCGACCCACCAACTGCCGTAGACGACAATGCGATAGGAACGGAGGACACGCCAGTAACAATTTCGATCTCGACCTTGCTCCAAAATGACTCACCCGGAATTACTCAGTCTCTGTCGATTGTGAGCGTCAATACTTCGGACGGTACGGTAGCAGTGGTGGGCGCGGATGTTGTTTTCACTCCAGCGGCGGACTTAAATGGTGACCTCACCTTCACCTATGTAGTCACTAATTTTAGTGGACTGTTCGCAACCGCAACTGTGACTGTCAATGTTTTGCCCGTCAACGATCCGCCAGTGGCAGTTGACGATAGTTTCATCGTGCCGAGAAATTCGTTCGGCAACCCACTTAACGTTCTGCTCAATGACAACGCGGGTATTGGCGAGACACAAACGCTTACAATTTCGCAAATCGGAACAACTAGCAAGGGAGGCGTAGCGATCAACCACGGGACATCTATTTCGTATTCTCCCGCTGCAGGATTTGAAGGAAATGAGACGTTCACTTACACGTTACAAGATTCGTTAGGAGCAACGGCAACAGCAACCGTCACCATAACGGTCGAACTCATCAATGTGACGGTGGACGATAGCTATCGCGTACTTTCCACTGATGGAACGCTTGTGACGACCGATACGGATGGTACCCAAACGCCGGCACTCAACGACAACGGTGTGTTAGCAAATGATTCTATCGTCAGTGGTAACATATCCGCGCGATTGGTAGTGGGGCCAACCAATGGATTGCTTCTCTTAGCAGCAGACGGGACATTCGAGTATGCGCGAACGGGAACGTTTGCACTGCCGGATAGCTTTACCTACGAAGCCGTCGACGCACTAGGTGACGTCAGTCGAGTGACCACCGTATTACTTTTTCCAAAAGCATCGCATCAAAATCCATTTCAACCTCTAGATGTCAACGCTGACGGGTTTATTTCAGCGATTGACGCATTACTGATCATCAACTACATGAATACGGGGCAAGCAAGTTCAGTGCAATTCCTATTAACTCCTCCACCTTATTTTGACGTAAGCGGCGATGGCATGGTCACTGCTTTAGACGCGTTACTGCTGATTAATTATCTAAACACTAGAGCTGGTGCGGGAGAAGAAATCCCGACCGCAAAGGGCCCGGATGAAGGTGGTTCTCGCCAACTCCAGTTCCACTACATTGGAGACCAGAAACATGACACACTCCACGTGAATCTCAACACAGGCTCAATCCGCCTTAATGACGGCCCCGCAGCTTCGCTCGAAAATGTGCCGTCAATTATCTTCGATGGCATGGAGGGCAACAACTACATGCGCATCAAAGCTGGTGGAAAGGATGTGGACTATTCGCCTGCGGATGATGCTTTTGGAAGCGGAGTAATCACCATCGCCGGAGGCTTGCAGATTTCTTTCGATAACCTGACCCTGATTGATGACAACGAGGCAATGGTATCCGTTGCCGTTTCTTGATTTTGGTGGTTCTGCTTGATCGGATTCATTTTTGGCCGTCGACCGGGACGCATGGTTCACTCCAAATTGAAGGTTCAGGCAAAGTGCTCCACCCATGTCTCATTGCCAAAAGGGATGCCGCATTTGACACTGCTGCCTAACCGGTATCGCACCAGTGTAATGAAATCCGTCGAGACGAGCTGAACCTAATTTGGTGTCCGACGGATCAGCCACGTGGATATCCACTGCGAACGTAGTTTTGACTTGTGCTGCCAGTGATGCAAGCTGCTGAATTTCCAGTCTTAAAACGGCACCTGAAACCCGTTATCCTTGATAAATTCAGAGCGAGTTACTGAGCCGGATGGAATTGCCACCAGTCGACATGGGCTAGCTCACCTTTTTCGCCCGTGAATTTTAGATAGAGATCGTGAACACCGCGTGCGTCTTCAATGTCGGCATGAAAAGTTTCCCAAGTTTGGCTGCTGCCCGTGGGTTCGATTTCAAAAACAACGAGTTGCGTTCCGTCGAGGGCGTCCAAACGCATTTCGATCTTGCACGACTTGGCTTCGCTAGCCGCGCGGATGGAAGCACTTTGGGCTCCTTCGGCACCGAAATCAACGCCAGCGACTTTGATCCAGTCACCATCGTTTGTATCGGTAACGTTCATGCCGCCTTCGTCGCTCGGCTCGGTTTCGATTCCCTGCTGGGCGGCGAAGGTTTCTGCTTCCACTCGGTCATAGGGATGAAGGTATCCGTTTTGTTCGACTGCGTTGGTCGTGTACTCAATTTTATTGATGGAGCCATTGGCGTCGTAGTCAAATTCTTCGAGAGCGATATTGCGTCGGAAACCCGTGGGGATGCCGGCTTGGGTCGCCACGATTCGGTTGTGATAGACGTGATACCATTTATCTTTGAACAAGAACTGCGAGGCATGATTGTTGTTATTGTTCAGAGGCGGTTGGTCGGCAACGATACCGGCATAGCTGAACCCTTGGGTGGGCTTATCGCTGGTCATGTAGTCAATGCGCATGCCCGCCTTGGGTGTCGTCGAGTAGCTAAAGTAATACGTTTCGCCGATCTTGTAGACCCATGCCGCTTCAAAGAAATTCGGTGCATGCATTTTGATAACTTCGCCATCGACAGTCACCATGTCCTGCTTTAACTTGGCCACGCGAACGTTGTCATCCCCGTTGCCGCCGAAATAGAGATAGGCTTGACCATCGTCGTCGATGTAAGCGGCAGGATCGAACAGCCACATATTTTTTGCTGGCTGGACTCCTGGCGTCCGGTGATCCAACAGCGGTTTGCCGAGAACATCTTTGAACGGCCCCGTCGGCTGATCGCTGACAGCCACGCCAATGTTCGCTCCGCCATTTCCAAAGTAAAGATAGAACTGGCCGTTTCGGTTGATAGCCGCAGGCGCCCAGGTTTTCTTTGCCCAGGATGTGTCTCGCTCAGCATCGAAAACGATCCCATGATCGGTCCAATTCTTCATATCGTCACTGGATACACAGACGACATTGGGGATGTTGTAGCCTCCTTCGAGGGGACTCTCGTCATCGTTGGAGCAGTAGATGTAGACGCGGTTCTCTGTCACGACCGATGTCGGGTCAGCGAGATATCGATGTGAGGCGATCGGGTAGTCCGCCTTCGCCTGCGGCGCGATACCGAGCAAGGTCAAGAGCAGCATGCTTCGAAAAAGGTGATTTCTCATTCTAGTCCTTGTTCAGCAACGACGCGATCATTTGGGAATCAACACTTAACACCACATGGCCGAAAAAGTTCTGGTGAGAGATGAAAAATTTCGGTAACGAGGCCTGTTTGTCGACTTGCTTTCACCTAGAATCGAACCGATAACCAAGGAGGCTCGCGGTTGCCACCAAAGCGACTAATGTTTTCAGAAGGTTCATTCAATCGATTTGCTTCCCTACGTCGCCTCTTCCTTGACACCCTTATTTATTGCACTTTCGATCGGTCGGAATGATGATGGAGAGACAAATGCGTTTAGCGAAAGGGAGCACGAGCGCGTACAGAACGAGTTTCTCGTTGATGGGTTGGATCACACGAATCGTCGCGGTGGGTCTTGCCGTATTTGCCGTTGGCGATTGTCGGCTGTGGGGAGAGACGGACACGAATCCCATGATTCATGCCGACGTTCCCGACATTTCGATGATACGAGTTGGCAACACGTACTACATGAGTAGCACGACGATGCACATGAGTCCTGGACTACCGATCATGAAGTCGACGGACCTCGTCAATTGGAAAATCCTCAATTACGCTCATGATCGGCTCGCCGAGAACGATGCACTCAATCTAGAAGATGGACGCAATGCGTATGGACAGGGAACGTGGGCGAGCAGTCTCCGTTATCACGACGGTGTTTACTACGTCTCGACGTTTTCCGCCACGACGGGCAAGACGCATATTTTTTACACGAATGACATCGAACGCGAGCCGTGGCAAGAGAAATCATTCCGGCCTTCGCTGCATGACGCATCCGTGTTTTTCGATGATGGTAGAGCCTACATGTTGTGGGGTGCTGGACGTCTTCGGTTGGTTGAACTCAATGAAGATCTAAGCGGGATGAAGGATGGCGGCACCAATAAGATTGTGATCGAGAACGCCAGTGAACCGGCGGGCACCGAGATCATGCTGCAGGCCGAAGGCAGTCAGCTATTCAAACACGACGGCAAGTATTATCTGTTCAACATTACGTGGCCGCGAGGAGGCATGCGGAGCGTGGTGGTGCACCGAGCGGATCAAATCACGGGACCTTGGGAAGGGCGACTTGCTCTGCAGGATCAAGGCATCGCCCAAGGTGGCATGATCGACACGCCCGATGGGAAATGGTTCGCCTACTTGTTTCAAGACCATGGTGCGGTTGGCCGCATCCCGTACTTGGTTCCCATGGATTGGCACGATGGCTGGCCAGTGCTGGGGACTCAAGGAAAAGTTCCGATGAAGCTGGACTTACCCGCAAAGCACGGACTCATTCCAGGAATCGTTGGTTCAGATGAGTTTGAACGAAACGAACAGGATCAACCGTTGCCGCTCGTTTGGCAGTGGAACCATAATCCTGACGATGCTCACTGGTCCCTCAATCAACGACCTGGTTTTCTACGTATCCAAACTGGCCGAGTCGATGAGCACCTTTTGCAGTCCCGAAACACGCTGACTCAGCGGACGATCGGTCCGCAATGCACTGGCACGATTGCGCTTGATGTTTCTGGCATGAAGGATGGTGATGTTGCCGGACTCTGTTTACTGCAGAAGGAGTACGGTGCGGTCGGGGTGCGAATCAGTGGAGAGGAGAAGCATCTCGTCACCCTCAAGAGCTCGCCGGGGAGTCGTGCTGGCAGAAACCTATTTGACAGGAGCCGAGCGTTGGCACCAGAGTCTGCACAGGAGAATCGGGAGATCGTGACACTTCCGCAGGATCAGAAAATTGTCCACTTTCGTGCTGTCTGCGATTTTCGCAATCGCGTTGACAAAGCCTACTTCTACTACAGTCTCGATGGAGAGACATGGATGCCGATCGGAGACGAGCTTGAGATGCGTTACACGCTCCCGCACTTCATGGGGTATCGTTTCGGTTTGTTCAACTACGCCACGAAGGAAGCGGGTGGGCATGCGGATTTTGACTTTTTCCGGATTCATGACACGATGTCGAACAGTCGCCGTGACTAAGCGGTCGGGTGGGAAACCAAACGCAAAGTTGATTTCTTCGCTGGAAGCCTGAACTTCGCGATGGCGAACCACCACAGGGGACTGTGCTGGTTGCTATCAAGTCGAGTAGAACTTTAGCGACAACCGCGACACTGCACCAATTATTCGTCATCTGTTTGGAACCGCCCCATTTCCGTGAGTGAACCTGACCCGATCGTCGTGACGACGCAGTTAACGAAACGCTACGGCGGTTTTTTCGCTTTGCGGGACTGCAATATCGCGGTCCAACGCGGCGAGATTTTCGGCTTGTTGGGACCGAATGGGGCTGGTAAAACGACACTCATTCGGTCGCTGCTTGGATACCTGCATATCACATCGGGATCGGCTCGCGTGGTCGGTTTCGATCCTGAGCAGGACAGTGTTTCGGTGCGAAAAAAGGTCGCCTACTTGCCGGGCGACGCCCACGTGCCACGTCACATGCGCGGTCGCAGCGTGCTGGAGTTTTTCTCGCAGATGCACCCCAGCGGTGACGTTGACCGGGCACTCGAAGTCGCTGAACGACTGGAACTCGACCTGTCTCGCCGCGTCGCTTTCATGTCCACCGGCATGAGGCAAAAACTCGCCCTGGCCGTCGTCTTTGGCCCCCGCACCCCGCTATTGATCCTGGACGAACCCACCGCCAACCTGGATCCAACCGTTCGTGGTGAAGTCCTCAAACTCGTGCTGGCCGAACGGGAAGCTGGCCGGACCGTGATGTTCTCGTCACACGTGCTATCCGAGATTGAACAAACCTGTGACCGCGTCGCCTTTCTTCGCAAAGGGGAGCTGGTGAAAAAACTTGTGATGGATGATTTGTTCCAACGACATCGGATCACCGCATTATTGAACACCGCCGCCGCACCGGAGTCACTCGACAGTGTCCCTGAAAGCTTGCGGGAGTCTGTAGAACGATGTCAGGTTCAATCGACTGATTCACACGGTCGTCACGTACAGATTGATACAGCGGGAGACCTCGCACCGACACTCGCTTGGCTAGCTTCTCTGCCACTGCACCAGGTCCGCATTGAACCGCTTGGTTTACACAGCGTCTACCAGTCCGTACATCTGGGTCAACCTGTGTCGGAACCCACCCATGGGGTCGCATGATGATTCCTCTGCGTGATTTCGGCGTGGATCGGATGATGATTCGCAAGAACATTGGCCAGTCGTCGTTGCTGTTTATTTTTCTAGCCATCGCCATGTTTGCGTTTGGATGGGTGCGGGTGTGGGTCGTGAAATTGCTCGACATGGGCCAGTTCCAAACGATTTTGGAACAGTTTCGTGACTACGAAAAATTTGCTCCGGTATCGTTCGATGCCTTGTTCACGTACACCGGTCGAGTGGGGATGACGTTTGATGAACCGATTGTGATTTTATGCACAGTGATTTGGTGCGTGGCGCGAGGCAGCGACGTCGTCAGTGGTGAACTGGGCCGGGGCACGCTGGAGATGCTACTTAGTCAACCGATCAGCCGCACGCGATTCTTGCTGTCTCATGGCCTCGTCAGCACGTTGGGGCTGCTGGCGTTATGTTTGCTCTTATGGGCCGGGATGAGCGTTGGAATTGAAACCACGACCTTGACCGAAACGATCCCACCACCATCGTTTCGAGTGCCCCTGTTGGGCATTGACATTCCACTGAACGACGAAGCACCGACCAAGATTTCGTTTGCGATGAGTGAGCGGGTTTCAGTAGCAACGTTCACGGCCTCGGTGTTCCATCTGTTCGCGTTCGGATTCTTTTTGTTAGCGCTCAGTAGTTGCTTCAGCAGTTTTGATCGTTATCGCTGGCGAACGATTGGAGCAGTAATGACCGTGTATGTGATCCAGCTTGTGATGTTCGGGTTGGGCAAAGCTGCCGAGTCGCTAAGGTGGTTGCAATCGCTGGCGTTTTTCAATTGTTACCAACCACAAAAGATGACGACGCTGGTGCGTGACGGCGATCTTTGGTCACCGTGGAGTTTTACGGTGCCGGTGGAGGAAGGGATGTATCCACCGATGATGTATCCAGGCTTGTTGCTAGCGATGGGGATTGTTCTTTACGGGATTGCCATCGTGCGGTTTCACAAGCGAGACTTGCCGGCTCCACTGTAACTGGCATGGGCTTCTGCGGCGCCAACCGGGCGTGCTGCTCGATCCCGCTAGACCGATTTCTCACGACGGCGGATCTCGATTTCATCGAGCGAGTAGAGCTTGCCAGTGCCTGCACCAGGGCAGACGTCACAGGTTTCTTTCCAATCCGCAGGCGACGCTAGCGTGCTGTCCCAGAACGGCCACGTTCGACATTGGACTGGGCGTGCTTCGTACACCATGCAGCGCCGCGTCGTTGGTTCAAGAAAAATGCAGTCACCATCGGGATACTCAATCAGGCTTGATAGTTTGCCGACTCGCCGCGTGAATTTTTGCTCGAACTCATCGACGCTCATCTTCAGCTTCGCAGCCATCGCCATCGTTTCGGCTTCGTCGATGAACACGTATCCCGGCTCACCGCTGCAACATTCACCGCACTGCGTGCATTCAAACCGCAGCCCTTCGGCATACCACGGCGGCGTGTCGTTCGTTTTTGTTTTGGATTTTCGCGACATGTTATGAATGATAACCGTGTGGATGCGATTGATGCCAGCGCCAGGCGGTCTCGACGATGTCGCGGACGTCCGTGTATTTTGCTTTCCAATCCAGCAGTTCACTGGCCAAGCGAGCGTCCGCGACCAATTCCGCTGGGTCACCTGCGCGCCGCGATCCCATCACCACAGGGATCTCATGACCGGTGACGTCACGGCAGGCGTCGATGATTTCACGAACACTGATGCCTTTTCCAGTACCCAAGTTCACGCAAATGCCTTTCCCTGGTTCGAGCCGTTCCAAGGCCCGGAGATGCGCGTCCGCTAAATCTTCGACGTGGATGTAATCGCGGATACACGTTCCATCGGGTGTCGGATAATCGTCACCGAAAATCGTGATGTGTTTGCGTTGTCCCAAGGCGACTTGTAGGACGATCGGGATCAAGTGCGATTCCGGTTCGTGATGTTCGCCGATCTTGCCATCGGGGTGAGCACCGGCGGCGTTGAAATATCGCAAGGCCGCATAGGCGAATCCATAGGCGTGTGCGTAATCTGCTAGCGCTCGCTCGATCACCAGCTTTGTAAAGCCATACGGGTTGATCGGATTTTGTGGTGTGGTTTCGGCGATTGGCACTTTGTCCGGTTGTCCGTACGTCGCCGTCGTGCTGCTGAAGACGAATCGCTTCACGTCCGCCCGCCGCATGGCTTCAAGCAATGATAGTGCGGCGACGACGTTATTTTGGTAATACGAAGCGGGGTCTTTGACGGATTCACCGACTTCGGCAAACGCGGCAAAGTGCATGACAACGTCGATGGCGTTGTCGCGAAGCGTTTTTTCCACGAGCGCGGAGTCGTTCAAATCGCCTTGCACGAGCGACCCGGCGGGCACGGCTTCGGCATGACCGCGAGAAAGATTGTCGAATACAACGACTTTGTGTCCCTCGACAATCAATTTCAGCACTGCGTGCGATCCGATATACCCAGCACCACCTACTACCAAAACATTCATCAACTTCAATCCAAACGTACCATGGGTCGATAAGTAAGGTGTTAGGTTAACGAATCAGTCGATTCACCAACACGGGACATTTGAGGGGAAACCAAGCGTATGGCCAAACGACAGACCAAATTGCAGCAGTTGCAGGCCGGCGGGGCAGCGCCTAAGAAAGTCGAGGCGGGCGATTCGATTTGCGCCGACTTTTTGATCTATCTCAAACGTGAGTGCCATCTCGCAAAAAACACCATCGAAGCTTACACCCGCGACATGAAACAGTTTGTGGCGTGGTTGGACGGGCGGAAACCAGGCGAGATGAACGTCACGGACTTGTCGGACTTCATTGGCTATCTGTCCGATCGAGATCTCGCACCGGCGTCGATTTCTCGTAATATCGTGGCTGTGCGAACGTTCTACAAATATCTCCAACTCGAAGGTTTAACGACCGAGAACCCTGCTGAACTGCTCGCCACCCAGAAATCTTGGCAGCGGATGCCGGGGGTGATGTCGCCGTTAGAGGTTGACGCTTTCTTAGCCGCTGTCAAGAAGAGCGACTCGTTCTGGGAACGAGATCGTGCGATCTTGGAAGTGCTTTACGCAACGGGCTGTCGGGCGTCCGAAGTCTGCACGTTGCGGGTGCGAGACTTGACGTTAGCTGAAAAACACATCCGCTGTCACGGCAAAGGCGACAAGCAGCGGATGGTTCCGATTGGCGGTCGGGCGATTGCCGCGATTGAGTTATATCTGGCCCAGGCGCGTGGGGTTCTTGCCGCTCGGGCACCATCGCTCTGCGATGAGCTGTTTCTGTCGCGAGGCGGTCGTCCGCTAGACCGCATCCAACTTTGGCGGTTGGTCAAACGATATGCGGAGCGGGCGGGGATTCTTACCGAAATCAGCCCGCACTCGCTGCGTCACAGTTTCGCGACTCACTTGCTAGCGGGCGGTGCTGACCTGCGGCAGGTTCAAGAAATGTTGGGTCACGCCAGCATTCAGACGACGCAAATCTACACGCATGTCGAGCACAGTCGACTGCAACGCGTGCATCGCGAGTTTCACCCGCGGGCATAGACGGGTTGTCTGAGTTTTTTGGGCGAGTTCACACCGGCACCCCGTTGGTGGCTATGATGACCGTTGGCCCCTGCCTCCCTCCGGAGTCAGGAATCAACGCCTCCATCATTCGCACTGCCGGGAAACTCCAACATGTCGCAGACCGTTCTGCCCGAAAGAAACCATGCCCCCGAAGCTGCTCTCAGCGATGACGATGTGCAAGCCGTTGATCGGTTGGGCAAAATTCATAACCGCTTGCGTGAAGAACTTGCCAAAGTCATCGTTGGGCAGCGCGACACGATTGACTTGTTGCTCGTGTGTTTGTTTGCTCGCCGTCACGCGTTGTTGATGGGTGTCCCCGGACTCGCCAAAACATTGTTGGTTAGCAAACTGGCTGAGACGATGTCGCTGAAGTTCAGCCGCATCCAGTTCACACCGGACTTGATGCCGATGGACATCACCGGCACAGATATCTTACAAGACAATGGTAACGGGCGACGTGAGTTTGAGTTTGCTCACGGCCCCGTGTTTGCCAACGTGATATTGGCTGACGAAATCAACCGCGCCCCACCCAAGACGCAAGCCGCGATGTTGGAGGCGATGCAAGAACAGCGCATCACGGTCGTGGGCAAAGGTTTTGATCTACCGCCCCCGTTCATGGTGTTGGCAACGCAGAACCCCGTCGAGCAAGAAGGGACGTATCCGTTACCTGAAGCACAGCTCGATCGGTTCATGGCGTTGATTGAGTTGGACTATCCATCTGAAGCGGAAGAAATTGCGATCGCGCGGACGACGACTGGAACGAAGCTACCGTCACTCGAGCATTTGATGACTGGCGATGACATCATCGCGCATCAAGATTTAGTACGACGGATTCCAGTGCCGGATCACATCTACGTGCAAGCTGCTCAATTGGTCCGCAAGACGCGGCCCAGTGGCGGAACGGCACCAGACTGGTTGCTGCCGTTGGTGTCGTGGGGTGCGGGACCGCGAGCGGTTCAAGATTTGATTTTGGGTGCGAAGGCGCGGGCGGCACTGGAAGGTTCGTACATGGTGCGTAGCGAAGACGTGCGGTATGTGGCCTTACCGGTGTTGACACATCGTTTGATCACCACGTTTGCCGCGCAAGCCGAAGGTTTAACTGCCAGCGATATCGTCAAACGTTTATTGAGCGAAGAGATCAAGTGAACCAACAACAGGCTCGCGACTTTCTTGACCCTGCGGTGCTCGCATCGTTGGCTGGGATGCCATTGATGGCGCGGCGTCCGATGCGGGGCACGGTGTCGGGCAAACACACCAGCCCCACGCGGGGATCGAGTGTGGAGTTTGCCCAGTACCGGAAATACGTGCCCGGTGATGACTTGCGGCGATTGGATTGGCGTGCTCATGGGCGGAGCGATCGGTATTACGTCAAAGAGTTCGAAGCCGATACCAACCTCCGCTGTTGCCTCGTCGTCGACACGAGCGGTTCGATGGAATTTGGTACCGTTGCCGAAAAAACAACCGATGCGATTACTAAAAAAAATTTGACGAAGCTGCAATATGCGCGCCGCATCGCTGCGGCGATTGGTTACCTCGCAGTCGGCCAAGGGGACGCGGTGGGGTTGTCATGTGTGGCCGAGGGTATCGTCAAACATCTACCTGCGCTGCGCAACCCATCGCACTTGCGATCCATCTTCGACGCCCTCGAAACAGCCAAAGGCACGGGCCAAACACAACTTGTCGATGTCTTGCACGAACTCGCCGAGACGACCCGTCAAGGTGCGATGATCATCGTCATGTCAGACTTCTTCGTCGAACCTAGTCTGCTGCGCGGTTGTTTTGAACATATTCGTTTTCGCAAACATGACTTGTCCTTGTTTCATCTGCTCGATCCGATGGAATTGAACTTCACGTTCAGTCGGCCAACCCGGTTCTTGGACATGGAAGGCGGCACGGCAATTTTTGCCGAACCGAGCGAGATCGCGAGTCGCTACTTGGAAGCACTGCAGCAGTACCTGATCAGCATGCAAGAAATCGTCACACAAACGGGCGTGGACTATCACCGCGTCAGCATTGACGAACCGTATCAAGAGGTTTTGACGAAATTCTTGACACGCCGAGCCACAGCGAGGTCGGTACGATGAATTTCTTGCAACCTTGGATGCTCATCGCACTGCCCTTGGCTTTGATACCGATCATCATTCACTTGATCAACCAACGCCGGTTCCAATCGACGCAGTGGGCCGCGATGATGTTCTTGTTGTCTGCCAATCGGATGAACCGAGGCTACGCGAAAATTCGCCAATGGTTGATTCTGGCATTGCGTGCGCTGGTGATCACGGCGCTCGTGATTGCGATTGGTCGTCCGATCGCTAGTGGTATGTTGGGCGGTTCCATCACGGGACGCGGGCCAGCCAACACGATTGTGTTGTTAGATCGCTCTCCGTCGATGCAGGCTAGCAGTGATGGGACATCGCGAGCAAAGTTAGAAACGGGAATCGCGCAAGTTGCTGAGGCGCTCAGCACGCTCGGTACTCAGCGACTCGTGTTGATCGAGAGCAACACGTTACAACCGCGTGAGCTGGCATCGCCCGCGGAGTTGCTCGAATTGCCCGAAGCCAGTCCTTCGGATGCATCTGCGGATGTGCCCGCGATGTTGTTGGCCGCGCTCGACCATATCAACGCCAATCAACTCGGCCAAAGTGAAATCTGGGTTTGTTCCGACTTGCGAGACCATGATTGGCGCAGTGAAGACGGGCGTTGGTCGTCGCTGCGGGATGCATTCATGGAGTTCGGCAACCGAGTGCGAATTCGGTTACTCGCGTTCAGCGCACCGGTGGAATCCGCCATTGCGAGTGCTGATAATCTGTCGGTACGGGTCGAAGATGCCAAGTTAGAAGTCACTGGCGATGAGGCTGCGGTGTTGATTTCACTTAAGCTCGTCGCTAATGGTGAAGACGCTGAAGCGGTCGCTCGAACGGTGCCAGTGACGTTGGATTTGGACGAGTCACGCAGCGTCGTTGAAGTGGAGTTGAGCGGCGGTGTCGGAGAAATTGTGGGCCATCGGGTGTCGTTGCCGCGTGGTCAAACGCGTGGGCATGGCAGTGTTTCGATTCCGGCTGATTTGAATCCAGCGGACAATACATTTTACTTCACCTTCGATGAATCGCCGCCACTACGAACGGTGGTCGTCACGGATAATGAAGAGGTGGGACGGGTGCTGAAACTCGCCGCTGAAATCACGCCTGATGAGACCACGGTGAGCGTGGCTGAAATTGTCTCATCGCGCGATGTCGATGGCGTGAGTTGGGAAGATGTCGCATTGGTGCTATGGCACGCCGCGCTGCCCGGCAAGGACGATTCGACGAGTGAGATGTTGACAGCGCTGGTGCAGCGTGGAGGTCGTGTGATTTGTTTTCCACCGGACTCCGCGAATGAACTGTCTGACTCAGGTGAGTTATTCGCGATGAAGTGGACGCCGTGGCAAGAGGTCGAGGCTGAGAACGCGATCAGTTCGTGGCGCGGTGATGCCGATTTGTTGGCCGCGACGATGGCGGGCAGCGCATTGCCGGTCGGCACGCTGAAAGTCAAACGCATCACTGGCATCGAAGGCGATGCGACATCGTTGGCCAAGCTTGCCGATGGCACGCCGCTGCTATCACGTGTACCAACGCCAACGGGAGGCGTTTATTTCCTGAACACAACGCCGCTGGCGAAAGATTCGTCCTTGGCCACCGATGGGGTCGTGCTGTATGTGTTGATCCAACGGGCATTGCAGGCCGGTTCCGCGTCGCTGGGCAACACGGCGGGTTTCGATGCAGGAGTTGCGGTGGCCTCGGTGGCCGAAAAATGGCAGCGATTGCTTGGTCGTGAATCGGCGCTATCGAGTGAGAACGCATTCGTAGCGGGTGTGTTTCGCCAGCGTGATGACGGACGCTTCATCGCGGTCAATCGCAGTGAAGGCGAAGACGCAGCGACAACGGTCAGCGATTCACAAGTCAACACGTTGTTTCGTGATCTGCCGTTTGTGCGTGTGAATCAAACGGCGGGCAGTTCATCATCGTTAGTCGAGGAGATTTGGCGGGCATTTTTGATCGCTATGTTGATCGCGATGATTGGTGAGGCGGCCTTGTGTTTACCTCGCGTGCGTCCGACCGAACGTACGGATGTGACGAGAGGTGCGACAGCATGATCCAAACCAATTCACTCTCATTCGCTTGGACCACCGCCACGGCGTTGATCGCGATCGTGGCTATCGTCGCCGTGCTTGTACTGAGTTTCATTGCCGCTCAGCGAAGTGGTTGGCGGCGTTCGACGGTCCTGTTGGAATCGCTCCGCATCACGATGGTGATCATCGCGGCGTTCTTGTTGGGAGGGCCGGAATGGGTCGAGCAATATCTGCCTGATGAGAAGCCGGTCGTGGCCGTATTGTGGGATAATTCCGCCAGCATGCAAACTCGCGATGCGTCGGCAAACGCGGACCTACGAAGCACTGTGATTGAATCGCTGACCAAGCCAGACGCGTGGACGTCGTTGCAAGGGCGTGCAGAGGTGGTGATCGAATCGTTTGCCGAAACAGTACACAATCCGGAGGAGGCCGCGAAAGTCAATCCGATATCCAACGCTGCGAAGCTGAGTGTGGATATTGAGGAACCAGGCACAGATTTATCGAGTCCGTTGGTAGACGCAGCGACCAAGCATGAGAATTTGTTGGGCGTGGTGTTGGCTTCAGACGGCGATTGGAATCAAGGGGCGGCACCGGTGCAGGCCGCCGGGCGTTTACGTTCGCTGGGGATTCCAGTGTTCGTGTTTCCGGTGGGCAGTGACACGCGATTGCCCGATGTAGAACTGCTCAGCTTTGACGTGCCGACGTTTGCGATCGCTGGTAAACGCGTTCGCATTCCGTTTTCGATTGAAAGTTCGTTGCCGCGAGATCACGTGGCGAGCGTGACGATGAAAACGGAATCAGGCGAAGAGATCACCAAGGAAATTCGTGTGACGGCGATGGGACGCACGAACAATTCAATTGATTGGGAACCGACATCGCTCGGCGAGACAGCGTTGACGTTGAAAGTTGGTACGGCAACGGGTGAAATCCGCGACGATAATAATGAATTGTCTGCACCGATTTCCATTCGTGAAGAAAAGCTCCGCGTGCTCGTGATCGAGTCGGTTCCGCGTTGGGAGTATCGCTATTTGCGCAACGCGTTATCGCGTGATCCTGGTGTCGATGTTTCATGCTTGTTGTTTCATCCCGGTTTGGACAAACGCGGTGGTGGTAACGCAGACTACATCAGCGAGTTCCCGGAGACGAAAGCGGAACTGTCGAAATACGATGTGGTGTTCATTGGTGACGTCGGCATCGACGACGGACAACTGACACTGCAGCAATGCGAGTGGTTGCGTGGTTTGGTCGGACAACAGGCCAGCGGGATTGTGTTCATGCCGGGATGGCAAGGCCGCCAGTTCAGTTTGTTGGACACGCCGTTGGGCGAACTCGTGCCTGTCGTCATGGACGAAGCCCAACCGCGTGGTTGGGGATCGCGAACGGCACAGCATTTCGAATTAACTGAATTGGGCCGTCGTAGTTTGTTAACCAAGCTCGCCGACACGGCGGATGAGAATCTGGAAGTCTGGGGCAACTTGCCAGGCTTCCAGTGGCATGCGCCGGTATTGAAAGCGAAACCGGGTACCGAGACGTTGTGTGTACATCAAGAAACGAGCAACCAGTTCGGGCGATTGCCGTTGTTGGTGACTCGGACGTTCGGTGGTGGCAAAGTGTTGTTCATGGGCACCGATGGTGCGTGGCGATGGCGCAAAGGCGTCGAGGATTTGTATCACTATCGGTTCTGGGGCCAAGTCGTGCGGTGGATGGCGTATCGCCGGAGCATGACGTCGGGCGAGAACATGCACTTGTATCAAACACCCGAGCGGCCTCGCGTTCGGCAAACTGTCACGGTCAATGCGAACGTGATGGAATCCAGTGGCGAGCCGCTCAGCAAAGGCGACGTAACGCTGCGAATTGTATCGCCAGCGGGCCGGATTGAAACGATTCGAATGGATTCGGAAGGCGAAGAATGGGGCGCGTTTTCGGGTCGCTTCACACCGAACGAACCGGGGATGCACGCGTTGACGTTATTCTGCAAACAAACCAGCGACACTTTGGAAACAAAATTGTTGATCCACGGGGCGTCGTTGGAACAAATCGGCAAACCCGCCCGCCCCGAGGTTTTGGAAGAGATCGCCAGGGTCACGCGGGGCCAAGTATTAACCATTGACCGACTCGACGACGTGGTACAATGGCTCTCGGCCATGCCCGACCCGCCGCCCTCGGTACGGCGGATCGCGCTGTGGAGCCATCCCGCCATAGTCGGTTTCTTTATCGTCTTGTTGGCATTGTTCTGGGTCGCACGTAAGGGAGTGGGGTTGATATGAGTATTGACAAAGAGTCATCCGTGGCCAAATCAGCGGTGGGTCTGGCGTCGTCACACCATGGGTCGCTAACGGTGCCCGAATCGTTGGAACGTCAACTGCTCGGTTACCGATCCTACGTGTGGCGGATCAAAATGATCGAGGCCGCCGCGATTGCCATGTTCGGAATCGCTGCTGCGTTCTTGATCGTGTACGGCTGGGATCGGCTTGCAGAAACGCCTCCTGTGTTTCGCGGTGCTTTGTTGTCAGGCGCGTTGGCATTGATCGCGGTCATCCCCTGTTTCGTTTACCGTTGGGTGTGGAAACATCGTGGTTTGGAACCGTTGGCCCGATTACTCAGTGGCAAGTTGCCAGCGGTGGGTGATCAATTGCTGGGTGTGCTGGAGTTAACGCATAGCGATTCGGAACAGGCTCGCTCGCCCGCATTATGCCAAGCGGCAATGCGACAGGTTGCCGAGGACGCGGCGCATCGTGATTTAACCTTGGCAGCGCCTTCGTCGCACTACCGTCTGTGGAGCATGGCGGCTGGTGTGGTGATGTTAGCGAGCTGCACGCTGGCGATGATGTATCCTGCTGCTGCGGGCAATGCTTTTGCACGATTGCTGATGCCCTTTGGCGACACACGGCGATATACGTTCACGCGGATTGAACCGTTGCCAGACAAGCTTGTCTTACCGCACGGCGAAGCGGTCACGTTACCGATTGTGTTGGCGGAATCATCACGATGGCAACCACCGACGGCGACCTTGCAAATCGGTAATCAACCTGTCGCTGAAGCGACGCTCGTTGGCGATCGTTATTCATTCAACTTGCCGCCACAAATCACTCCCGATGCGATGACTCTTCGAGTCGGCGATATCAAACAGAACGTCAATGTGCAGCCAACCTTGCGTCCAGAATTGTCGTCGGTGGTCGCGGATGTGAAGTTGCCCGCGTATCTCGGTCAGTCAAAGGTTCAGCGTGTCGATTCACGTGGTGGTAGTGTGACGATGGTCCGCGGCAGTAACGCGGTATTCACAGCGACGATTAATCGCGAACTGGCCAAGGGACACATCAATGCTCAAGAGCGCGAGGTTGTCGGTGCGACGTTGGCCAGTGCCCCGGTCGCCGTCGACGAAGCAGCGTCATTGAAATTCCAGTGGCAAGATCAATTGGGGCTGGCCGGTCGCGAACCGTTTGAACTCGCCGTCAACGCGGTTGACGATGAAGCACCCACGCTGATTTGTGATGGGTTGCCTCGCCAAGCTGTCGTGCTCGATAGCGAAACGCTTAATTTCACGGCCCGTGCTAATGATGATTTTGGCATCCGCCGCATTGGGCTGATGTGGCGGGGACTCGATGTCGGTGCGGTGGAGCATCCCGCCGAAGGCGAACGCCCGTTGGCGGCGGGCGATTTTGAAGCTGCCGAGGTCGAAGCAATCGGGACGTTTTGTGCTAAGACATTGGGGATTGAACCGCAACCGATCGAATTGTTCGTGTGGGCGGAAGATTTCTTGCCAGGCCGCAATCGAATTTTCTCGCCGCCGCATGTGCTTTACGTTCTGACGCCCGATCAACATGCGATTTGGATGACAGAACAGCTTAGCAAATGGCATCGTCAGGCGCTCGATGTTCGTGATCGCGAGCGACAGCTATTTGAAAAGAACAAAGAACTACGAGCGATGTCACCCGAAGAACTCGGTAACGACGAAAACCGTCGCGCTGTCGAGCGTCAAGCCGCTGCGGAAACCGCGAACGGACGCCGACTCGATCGCTTGGGAATGACCGGAGACGACTTGATCAAAGCCGCCTCGCGGAACCCCGAAATCGGAGTCGGGCACCTCGAACGATGGGCGGAGATGTTGCAGGTATTGAAAGACCTGTCGGGCAACCGTATGCCTTCGGTCGCCGATCTATTGGACGCTGCTTCGGAGCAACCCACCAAACTCGCCGAAGCGGGCCAACAGCAGAAGCCCGAATCCAGTCCAGGTGGTCCCAAGGCGGGGCAAAACCGGGCTGGTGGCGGTGGTGGCAAACCGAACAAACCGCATGAAGGTGAAACGCCGAAACTACGAAGTGCTCCGTCACTTGTCGACATGGAATCGACCGCGAATTCACCCGACGATGTGGTCGCTGAAGCGGGACCACCGAAGAAACCCAGCAGCCCTTCGTTGCGGTTGCCGGTCACGACGGTGATGGGCAAGGCTCAAGAGAAGAAACCCGAGCCACCGAAAAATCAACAAGACTCGATGGATCAAGCCGTCGAGGAGCAAGAGGACTTGTTGGCCGAGTTTGATAAACTCGCCGAGGAACTCAACGCCGTGCTGGCGAATCTCGAAGGCAGCACGCTCGCGAAACGCCTCAAAGCCGCTTCACGACAACAGAACGTCGTCGCGGGACGTTTGACAGATCAATTGCAACCTGCGTTCGGTGTGGCCAGTCGCCGGGTGGATCAGCCGGTCAAAGAAGAACTGAAGAAGTTGCAGGAGACCGAAGCCTCCAGCGTGACGAACATTTCGTACATCATGGACGATTTGGCTGCCTATTTTGAACGTCGCCGATTCATGCAATTCAAAGCAACGTTGGACGAGATGAAAGAAGTCGACGTGATCGGCGGATTGCGTCAGTTGTCTTCAGAATTGGTCGAACAACAAGGTCTCTCCGTCGCAGCGGCGGAGTATTGGTCGGACTCCATGGATCGTTGGGCCGAGAACCTTGTTGATCCGGCGTGCAGTGGTAGTTGCCCAGGCGGGAAATCGCCTGAGAGTTTGCCGCCGTCGATCGTGTTGGAAGTCTTGCAGATTCTCGAAGCTGAGATCAATTTGCGTGAAGAAACGCGAGTGGCCGAGCAAGCCAAAACGGCGATGGAAGAACAGGAACGAGCCAAGAATGTTCAATCGCTGGCCGATGCGCAGCGTGTGATTGACGAGCGGGTCGTCAGCGTGATCGCTCGTATTGAAGAGTTGCCCGATGCACGCAAACATTTCGGTAAAGAGCTACAGATGTTGGCGGCCGTTGACGCGGTGATGGGCGAGGCGACGGATATTTTGAAGGGCGGTGAGACTGGTTCGCCTGCGATCGCAGCGGAGACCGAAGCGATCGAATTGTTGTTGCGATCTAAACGCATCAATCCCAACGGTGGCGGAGGCGGCGGTTCGTCACCAGGAGGTGGCGGCAGCGGCAACACCACCGATTCCGCGCTGGCGTTAGTTGGCAAGGGACGCAATGCCAAAGAGGTTCGAGAGAACCGCGATGTCGGGCAGACCACCGGTGAAACGGGCGTGGTGTTACCCGAAGAATTTCGTCGTGGTTTGGATCAATATTTCAATCGGATTGGAGGCTCGTGATGCGTTGTTTCAAACGATTCACGTCCCCCGGCTTTGTTGAGGAAGGCGAATCAAAGAGTTTGAGCAGAATCTTTTTTCTTGGTCAAAGACTCAGCAGTTTACTTAGCCCCGGGCAACGCCTCAAAAAACAACTGGCGTGTTTGCTCGTACTACTCACACCGATCTCGTCTTTCGCGGACGACGCAGAGGAAGAAATTTCTGCCTATGAAGAAATGCTCGCCGAAGCGGTCGAAGAAACTCAGCCGCTACTCGAATTAGAACTTGAATTCGAGCCCACGATCAAAGTCATTGAGCACAAGGAAGTCCGAGTGATGGGTTTTCAAGGCCGGTTGCGAGACGAAGCCGTCGAAGTCGAAGTGGCGGTGCGCCCGCCAAAAGCGAACGAGCCACCGCTGGAGTTTATGAAACCGCTCTATAACGCCGAAATCTCTTTCGTCAAACGTGTCTGCAATCCATCTGACCAACAGATGAAAGACATCATCGCCGCTGTCAAAACCGCCTATCAAACTACGGGTGAGATGGACGATGACCCCAACAACATCAATTTTCAAGCCGGACAGGTTCGGATCATGGGGCCGGGCAACGAGCAACTCAATGAGAACCCTTATCGCCGTGTCCGCCGCGATGCCAAAAATCATTTGAAAGAGCAGTTGTCCGACGAACAGTATGCCAAATACCTAGTCGAGGCTAAGCAGCGAGACGATTTTGAGCGTGGTGCGGCGATTGAAATCGTGGTGGGGTTGATTGACGATAAAATTCCGTTGGCCGAACCGGAACGCAGCGAATTGGTGAGGGAATTGCTGGACAAATGGGATGACGTTGATTTGCAATCCGTTCAGAATTACGTGTACAACCCAGAGTACATGCCACAGCTTCCTCCGGGTGTGATTGATAAAGTCTTGACCAAAAAACAACTGGCGACATGGCGTACACTTAACGTGACGAACATCTCGTTTCACATTGGTTTCAACAACGGCCAAAACTTGACACTCGATGAGGAGTGGATCCAGTGAGAGCGCTCTTTGTGTTCTGTTTACTCGTCGTGCTTGGTTCTCGATCGGCGAAGTCGCAAGATATTCAAATCGACATCAACCAATTCGATAGCTGGATTTTTTCCAATATGCAATCGGCCGAGAATGCGCGGCGATTGCTAGGCGACCGAATTGAAATGGAAATCGATCGGATCACGTTTTCAACGCCGCTGCGAGAGGACCAGATCCTGAAAATTCGCTTTGCTGGAAAAGGTGACATCAAGCGATTCTTTGACGATGTCGAGGATGCTCGCGATGAGTTTCGCAAGGTGCAGGCGAAAGGCGAGATTGATCAAAACAACATCAACGATATCTACCAGCTCGCGATGCCGTTGCAACAGCGAATCTCACAAGGATTGTTCGGTAAGACGTCGTTGCTCAAGAAAGTTGCCCAAGCAACGGTTGATGATCAGCAAGCCTCTGAGATACGTGCGCGCGATGAACGATTGCGGGAATTGAAAAGCAGGGCTGCGATGATGGCCTTCCTCGCGAATTTGGGACGACAGGTTCCGATGACCCATGCACAACGCGAAAAGTTTTTGGAGTTGATGTTGAAAAACATAAAAATCTCCGATCCCGCGAATCGGTACGTTAGTTACCTCGTCATGTTCGAAGTCAGTGAACTTCCACGCGCCAAGCTAACAGAGATTTTTGACACAGCTCAAATGGTCGCGATTAATAAAAATCGTCAGCAAGGCGTGGCGATGAAAGCGACGTTGAAGCAGATGGGGTTGATTGAATGATTGCATACGTAGTGAATCTTGCTAAAGATCCGAAGTTCGTTGGCTCTATCGCAAGATCCGCGATGGTTCTGCTGTTGGCGATTGTCTGCTTGCTATTCGCCAGCGATACCACTCAGGCACAATACCCGACAGCGCAAATGGGTGAGGTCGTGCCTCGCGATGTGCGTGAAGTTTATGAGAAGGGCCTGAAGTTTCTGGCCACGACTCAGACCGATAACGGAGATTGGGCGGGCGGTCAAACTGGCCCTGGCGTGACCGGCATGGCCGTGATGGCCTTTCTTGCTTCTGGCGAAGATCCCAACTTTGGCATCTACAGCGGCAACATCCGTCGCGGACTGCGGAGCATGCTCAACAGTCAAGACAAATCGACTGGCATTTTCGGCGGTGCGCTGGGGCATACGAGTATGTACAACCACGGCTTCGCGATGTTAGCACTCGCCGAAGCCTATGGTGCCGTCGATGATTCGGATTTATGGCAGGGTGCGGGCGCTCAGAACCGTAGCGGTAACAGCAGCAGCGGCATGTCGCTGGGTCATTCGCTCGAACTCGCCGTTCGTGGCGCAGTCACCTCGCAAAAGAAAAATCGCTATGGCGGTTGGCGATATGGTCCCGATGCAAAAGACGCTGACACGTCTGTTAGCGGTGCGGTGATGGTCGGTTTGTTGGCCGCTCGCAATGCCGGTATCGAAGTTCCTGACGAAGCGATTGATCGTGGTGTGGCGTACTTCAAATCCATGACCAGTCCATCGGGGCAAGTCGCGTATGCGGGGATCGGAGGGTTTGACGATTCGATCCCGCGGATTTCCATCGGCTCGCTCGTTTATGCGATTGCTCGCCGCAAAGACATGCCGGAGTTCAAATCGACGTTGGCGGCGCTGACGAGTCGTTTGGACGAATCGGCGAGTGGATATGTTCGCTACGGGCAGTACTACGAGGCGCAAGCGTTGTTCCAAGGCGACGCTGAAGCTTGGAAGAAATGGAACGAGCAATTAATCCGCGAACTCAAGGCTGAACAGGGTGAAGACGGCAGTTTCTCGGGGTCGTTTGGTCAGTCTGTTGATACTGCGATGGGGTTACTCGCGATGGCACTTAATTTCCGCTTCTTGCCGATTTACGAACGATGATTAACCGGATTCTACTCGCCACTGTTTGTTTGCTCTGCATTGACGTCGCCATCGCATACTCGCAACCGGTCGCAGACGCCAATGACCATGCGGCATTAGGTTTGCTGCGACTCGTTGGCGGTGATTATGTGCCAGGCTCGTTGGCGAGCACTGAGTCAGACTCTGGCAGCGATGCCCAGTCACAACGGTTGCTATGGTCGCATCCCGATTTCGCTGGGCCGCTGGATTTCGCATTATCGACAGTCGTCTCGGCTGCGTTTCCTCCACCAGAAAAAAACGAACCAGCCAAAGGCATGTTTGTGATTGAACTGCCGCGTGGTGATCGCGTGTTTGGCGATATTCTGGAGGTTGACGATTGGACGCTGAGTCTCTCGACGGATAGTTTTGGCATAGTCAACATTTTGCGATCAGCAGTGCGGCGGATCGCTCGGTGGGATGATGGTGCGTCGGTGCATTTTGTCGGCCCTGGCCCAATCACGGATTGGACGGTGTTACCCGAACCCGAAGGTTGGCAATCCGGCGGCAATCAATTGCAAACGAGCACATCCGATGCGACAGCATTTCGCAATCTCAAACTGCCAAACTCGCTACGAATCGAAGCTGCGCTGTCTTGGCAAGGCACTCCGAATTTTGTGCTGGCGATCGGTGTCGATGCCGCGAACAGTGACGCATCGGCAGCGTCGGCATATCGCGTTGAAGTTTGGGACGATGAGATTGTGTTGTTGCGAGAACTCGATCAGGTTGCCGATTGCATGCCGTTGGGCAAAATCACTGATTTCGACGGCCAGATGCGGTTGACGTTGGAAATCAACCAAAACGATGGGCATGTGGTCGCGTTGTCACAGCAAGCCGAAGTGCTGGGCGAAATCCGGCTGCCGTCGGACAACTATCCTGATGTTCGCCCGGGTGTACGCTTACAGAACTTACGTGGCAACGTTACGCTCGAATCACTCAGTGTGATGCGGATTGCAGGCCAGCGAGATCGTCAATCGCCTGCTCAACAAGATTCACTTTTGATGGAAGACGCATCCGTTCAGCTCGGACGATTCATTGGTATCGTGGATTCGATGTGGGTGATTGACGACGGTGACGAACAGTACATGTTCAATCCATCGCATATCGTTTCGCTCGATTTCAAACCGGAGCAGGCGACTGACGAGGCGAAACAGACCAGGGCTAGCTCGGACTTAGCCACGGCTCAATTGATCACGCACGGTGGCGTGCGATTGAGCGGCGAGATTCGCTCGAACGCCGATGGTCGTTTGACGCTCGTGAGTGACGTGATTTCCGAAGCGACTGTGTTTGCTCACGAAGACATCAGCCGGATCAATGTTGCGACCCCAGAACGTCCGAGCGCCGCAGCATCCAGCTTTATCTTGGGACGACTGGAATTTCCTGGTGGCAAACTGACAGGTCGCTTGGTCGATACCGAAGGGCAAGTCCATCCCACACCGTTGCGATTTTCCCCGCGTGGTAGCGAACCGGTCAACTTAGCCGCCAGTTTTGCAGGACGGATCGTTTATCGCGATACGCCGAAGGAAACACCGGAAACAGCGGTACAACGACGTGTCCGAGAACAGCGTGAAGCGGCACTGGAACGGGCCAATCAACGTCGTGGCAATCAAGGCGGTTTGTGGAACGCGTTCACGCGTGCATTCGGCAATAACGGGGCAGATGCGGTTGCGTTGCCCTCGCCGCGCAGCATGCACCTGCGGAGTGGCGAGATCATCCCTTGCGAAGTCGCCTCGATCGACGAGAACGGCGTTGTGTTTGCATCTGATATGACCGAGCAAACGCGTTTGCCTCAGAATCAAGTGCGAGCGATCGCATTCACGATGGGTTGTCGCGATCCCGAGATCGAGGCCACCCGACGCGATCGTCTGCTGACCATTCCGCGAGTACGAAAAAAGAACCGACCGACACACCTGATCGTCGCTGTCAACGATGACATCATGCGTTGCCGTCTGATCAAGATGAATCAGAAATCGTTGATTGTGGAGTCGCGGCTGGAAGAAATCGAAATCAGTCGTGATGTTGTCGCACAAATCATTTTCTTGGACGATCGAGATGTTGATGAGGTTGAGCAGCAAGCGGACGACGCAGATCAGCGGCCAGCCGATCTCGCTGTTCGTGCGATCTTGCGAAACGGCAATCGCATGTCGCTGTTCGCTCGCGGGTTGGACGCCAGTACGTTGATCGGTGAGCACCCGCTACTGGGTGAAGCGAAGCTCAAACTTGGCGACGTGGATCAGCTTTTGATTGGCATCGACATCAACGAAGCCAGCGTCGATCAGCCGTACGGCGGCTGGCAACTCAAAGATGCACCGGAACCGATCATCCCTGAAGCGGGTTCCGCAGGCGACGGATCGGCAGTCTCACCATTAGTCGGTAAAGAGGCACCCGATTTCAGATTGAATTTGTTGGACGGTGGTAATTTCTCGGTCGCCGAAGCACGCGGCCAAGTCTTAGTTTTGGATTTTTGGGCAACCTGGTGCGGCCCTTGTTTGCAAGCAATGCCGATGATCGAGGACGCGGTTTCAACATTCGATGACAAGCAGGTGCGTTTAATCGCGGTTAATTTGCAAGAGCCAGTAGAACCGATTCGCGGTGTGCTCAAACGTTTAGGCATCTCGCCGGAGGTGGCATTGGACATCGACGGTGTGGCAGCCGCCCGCTATCAAGCCGACGCGATCCCGCAAACCGTGGTGATTGATCGCGAGGGAAAAATCACGCACTTGTTCGTCGGTGGTGGTGCGAATTTCGGCGAACAGCTCCGTGCCGCCATCGCTGAAACGGTTGAGAAGAAACCGTAGCGACACTCGTCAAGAGTTTTGGCCGCTTTAGTCGTTTAACAGTTAGCCGCAGGCATACTTTTTGACGTAGCGGTACGCCTGCGGCTAACTGTTAAACGACTAAATCAACAGCCCGCCAACGCCAAAGAGGCTAATCAACCGAATCACTTCACCAGCGTGCCTGGACGCCTATCCCACAGGTCGCCTGCAACGTGTTAGACTTTGCTCCGACGATCGTTCTTTTCAAATTTACCTTTTCCCCACTTTGGCATTTTTATGTCCACCGTTGAAACGATGCAGGCTGATGCCGAGCAATTTCGCACCCGATACTCCGCCGTGCGAGACATGATTGGACGGGTGATTGTGGGGCACGGCGAGATTGTCGACGGCGTGTTGACGGCGATGCTGTGCCGCGGCCACTGCTTGCTCGAAGGCGTCCCTGGGCTGGGCAAAACGATGCTCGTGCGAACGCTCGCCGAAGTCCTCGAATTGCAATTCAGCCGCATCCAATTCACTCCCGATCTGATGCCCGCTGATATCTTGGGCACGAACATGATCGTGGAAGAGGAAACGGGACGGAGGAAGTTTGAGTTTCAACGTGGCCCCGTGTTCACGCAAATTTTGCTCGCTGATGAAATCAACCGGGCCACGCCCAAGACCCAATCAGCGATGCTCGAAACGATGCAGGAAGGTACTGTCACAGCAGCGGGCACGCGATTCGAGTTGTCACAACCTTTCTTCGTACTGGCGACTCAAAACCCGATCGAGCAAGAAGGCACGTATCCGCTGCCCGAGGCACAGATGGACCGGTTCCTGTTCAAACTCGTCGTCGGTTATTCGTCACGCGAAGAACTCGGCACGATTGTTGATCGCACCACTCGCGGTGAGACGCCGAAGGTGGAAAAAGTCATGGACGGCGAGGAAATCATCCGCTGGCAAAAACTCGTCCGGGAAGTCATCTTGGCACCTCACGTACAGGATTATCTCGTGCGATTAACCATGGCGACGCACCCGCAAGGTGCTCATAGTGTGCCAATTACCAACGAGTACGTGCGTTGGGGCAGCAGTCCTCGGGGTGCTCAGACGTTGGCGTTGACTGCCAAGGTACGAGCGTTGCTCGACGGACGTTTCAATGTTTCGTTTGAAGATTTGCGCCGCGTGTTCTTGCCCGCGATGCGACACCGCGTGTTGTTGAACTTCGAGGCCCAAGCCGAAGGGATTGAAACCGATCAAGTGCTCTTGGATATTTTGGAGAAGGTGCCTGAAAAAGCAGACTGAGACCACTGCTTAACGATCCTCCAATCATTCCAAATTATTTGAAACTTTATGGCTGTCACCCCCATTGAAATCAGTTCGCAATTGCTACGGCGACTGCATCGCATTCATCAACAACGTTCGGACTTGCAGAGCCAAGTCCGGCGTGGACCGCTGCAGATTAAAGCAGTACAGGCGTCTGTGGATGCTTCCGCTGCGGAAGTCGCCGCTGCAGCTGCGTTGCTTAAAAAGACCCGCATGGTTTCCGATGAAAAACACTTGCAGTTGCTGACCCGCGAAGCCCATGTCCGTGACCTGGAACGACGGCTCAATGCAGCGGCGACGAATAAAGAATTCACGCTGTTGAACGAACAAATCGCGGCAGATGTGCAGGCCAACAGTGTGCAGAACGACGAGATTTTTGAAATTCTCGAACGCATCGACATGCTCGAAGGACAACTCACGGTCGTAAAACAAAAACATGCCCAAACGGAAGCGGATGCGACCAAACGCATCAATGAAATCGAGGAGCGACAGAAACGGGTCGTGATTGATCTCGACCGCATCGAAGTGCAACTAGAGGAGACCGAGTCCACGATCCCAGTCACCGTCAAAGCAGACTACAAACGACTGCTCGAAGCCCGCGGTGATGAGGCTCTCGCCCCGATTGAGAACGAATCGTGTGGGGGGTGCCATCAGACGTTGACGACCCAGGTTCTTAGTCGAATCATGTTGTCAACGCTCACGTATTGCCCCAACTGCAATGCCATGTTGTACATGCCGGAGAGCTGAAGATGCCCAGCACCAAAAAGTGTTTGAAAACCAATTTGTTTTTTGCTGCGTAGCTGACCGCTATGCGATACTACCTACTTGCAATCTGCCTCTTCGCAGCCGGCTGGTTTGCCGCAGGCGACGCTCGCGCAGCCGACGTGGACGTGCAGTTGTCGACTCGCGAAGCGTACGTGGGCGAGCCCATTGTGTTGGAAATCACGATTCAAGACACAAGTAATTTCAAGCTGCCGAAGCTACCGCTGGTCGATGGCTTGCAAATTCGCTCGCTCGGAGCGCCTAGCCGCAGATCGCAGACAACGATCATTAACGGGAACGTCAGCCAATCGGAATCCGTGACGTTTCGCTATGCTGTCACGGCAAGTCGGGCTGGCGAGTTTGAAATCCCCGCATTCGAGATCATTGCCGATGGAGAATCATTGACTTCGCAACCGCTGCGGTTTGTGAGCGGGGTCAGCGAGACGGGCGATTTGTTGTTTGTCGAAATCGCGGGCAAGCAAGATCGTGTCTACGTGGGCGAGCCACTGGAGTTGACACTGAAAGTATGGATTCGACCGTTTCGCGATCAAGAACGCGAGATCACGCTGGATGAAGAGACTATGTGGGGTTCCCTATCACCACGAAGTTCCTGGGGCAGCTTCGCAACGAGAGTGCAAGAACTCGCCGAAAGTCGCAAACGACCGGGCGGTCAAGAAGTGCTGCGAGAAGACACCGATGGCACGAAACGCAGCTACTATCTGTATGAAATCGAAACGACGATCTACCCCAAGCGTCCAGGCGAGATCGACGCCAGTGATGTGCGAATCATTGTCGATTATCCGGTCGAGTTGGGACAAGTTCGCGATCCAATGAGCGGTTTTTTTCGTGACTCGTTATTCGGCGATTCACCGTTTGGTGGCTCGGCTTTTGGGTCAAGTTTGCGGATTACGAAAACACGCCCGATCGAAGCTGAGGCGAGTGTCGATGCCACGCAGGTCATCCCGATTCCACAACAAGGACGTCCAGCAGAATTTCAAGGAGCCGTGGGTAACTACAAAATCGCAACCCGCACCGACACCACCGTGACTCATGCGGGCGATCCGATCACGCTGCAAATCGAAATTCGTGGCGATGGACCGTTGGAACTGGTGCAAGCTCCACCGTTGGAAATTCTCGACAGAGACTTTCGTGTCGACCAACAGCCGCTGGCGGGCTTCGTCCAGGATGGAGCGAAGTATTTCACGACGACCGTGCGCCCGCGTGACACGTCGGTAACGGAGATCCCACCGATCAAGATGAGTTTCTTCAATCCGGAAACCGAAGCGTTTGAAACCGCACAGAGTCAACCGATTGCCATCGAAGTTCGCGCATCTGAAACACTTCAAATTGATTCCCTTGACGATAAAAAACAGGCAACTTTAGCGGACGCAGAACGCTCGCCTAAGAGCGGTGGCTTCTCACCTCGGAGGATGTTGTTCGCCAGCCGCAGCGGTGCAGAGGTGCTCGCAAGCCAATCGGCTCGATCCTTGGTTCCTGCCGCGATCGCATTGTTGTTCTTGCCACCATTGGCGTTCATTGTCGCATGGTCGGTGGCCAATCGCTCGCGATTCCGATCGCCCTCAAGCTGGTTCCGCACTCCTCGCGGCCAAGCCCTCAAAGACCTACGGAGTGTTGACTCGTGCGATCAAATTCCTGACGTTTTGACGGCCTATCTAAAAACTATCGGCAGCACAGCGGTCATGACGAGTCAATCCGATTGGTTGGCTGGATTGGGGTTCTTGCGTGCTCGCCGTCAGTCCGAATTGGCAGCCGAATTGGAAACGATCGCTCATCAGTGCAAGACGATTAAAAAACGTGATGAGATGCTGGTCACTTGGGCGATGGATTGGATTGAGCGTACCGACACCGCTCGGAAATCTCGATGGCGAACGTCTACAGAGATCAACCGCCGAAGTGTGGACGAGAGTCGCAGCGGCAGAAAGATCGCTGGGCAAGCGATCGTGTTTTTGGCGTTATCACTTGTTTCACCGCTGGCGTTCGGCGACGATTCAATTCTCCTCAGTGAATCGCAATGCAGCATTTTACTGAGCGAAGCAAATACGATCTTCACCGAAGCGCTGAGCGATCACACCGGGCAGTCTAAGGAAAAGTTCGCTCTAGCGGCTGAGAAATATCAACGACTCGTTGACAGCGGCATCGAGAACGGCGAGCTGTATTTGAATCTTGGGCATGCGTACTATCAGAGCGATCAACTCGGACATGCAATCGCCAACTACCGTTATGCGGAACGATATCGCCCGTTCTGCCCGACGGTCCAGATCACCACAGTCCTGGCGCAATCGCGAGCCGGTGTGCCGCTGAGTCAGTGGCGATTGCCGTTGCTATGGCTGACCGTGCTGGGGATCGCTTCGATGGTGGGTTGGGGTTTGCTGACGTTACAAATATTCTGTTCGCAGAGGACGTTTTGGGGCATTGGTATCGTGGTGTTACTGATCGCGGTGACCGGTGCCATTCTGCTCGCCCGGGAAACTCTCACCGTGGCACCTCGCCAAGCGATCGCGTTGGTTAGCGAACTGACGATGCGCGATGGTGATGGCGATGCGTTTGATGCAATCGCTACACTGAGTGGAGTCGAAGGGCGTTCGTTCCGTGTCGTTGGTGCCCGTAGCGATTGGGTGAACGTTGTCGCTGAACCATCACGAGCAGGTTGGGTTCGTGGCAGTGATGTCGCGTTGGTAAACAACGATTGACGTTGAAATTAATCTCTCACAAACGAAGTTTGCGGGACGTGGTTGTCGTAAAGCTGATGATACTGCATTAACCATTGGCGAATTCGAGTCAACACTTCTTCGGCACCTCGATGCCCCGCTTCTGACGCAACGTACCCGCCACGATTCTTCACAAACTCAACCAAACTTGCCGCTGAAGTCGCGAAGGTCAATGGATAATCAGCCGACGCTAATAAGCTACGGTCGTAGCGTTCGTCATCGCCAGCGGCAACGTCAATGCGCGTGACACCAAGTCGTTGTAATCCAGCGAACTTACAGAGAACGGTCGGGGAGATAAACGTCTTGTGTCGCTCTTGCTCAATCAAGGGAAAAGGCGTCGGAGCGAGCCGATGCAGAGAATCGCTGACTCGTGAGAGCGGATTAATGACGGAACTTGGTGCGATGCAGCAGATCATCTTTTCATAGCCATCAACATGCCGCCAGTCACGGAATTCGGCTTGGAGATGACGACTAATCCGCTCGCGAACGGCACATACTTCAGGCGAGGCACTTATATCCGTTCGACTGACCAGCCCGCCCTCAAGCACATAGCCAGCGAACCGCACGTTTGGCAACGCTTGCACCAAACCAGCAACACTCGATGCCCGACGGACAGAAGCAATGTGCAGATGGCATTGAGCGGAAATCGATTCCAACAGTGACACCGTGGTTTGAGCGACATAACAGCCCCCAGAAGCACCCGGAATCAAGATTTCCGCTTGCTCCGAAAAAATGATCGTGCCGTCTAAATCCAAGACAACATTGGGGAGACGAGATATCGCGGACGTCATGATTGCAAACTCAATGAACATGCGACTTGAGCATTCCATTGCGACAAATTCGATTGTTCAAAGACCTGCGGTATGTTCAGCGAGTCGGCTAATTCGATCAGTAAATCATAACGTGAAATTGCTTCGCTCTTGAAACACGCAAACATCAACCGTTCGGGCTGTGAGTTAATCAACGCTCGGCACACCTCATTGCTGTGCAATCGCAGCGGGGTCGAGGCGTTGGGAATCGGTTTCGCAGCATCAGCCTCACCATCTCGCGTCAGTGGCTCGGATTCGTAACTCAGTCGCGGCGGGCACGATCGCTGCCAAACCTCAACGATCTCGGCGACTTGTAGTTCAGGAGGAAACTCAAACGCAGCAAAGATCCCGTTGTCTTCACGTGTGAATGTACGAGAAAAACCGAGAGTGGTTGGACCGGTAAAACATGCCGACGGCGAAAGCACATCGTCAATCGTTCCACGAAAATCCGCCATCTGCCACGGGTCACACAAGACTGCGAGTGGTCCGGCAGCGAGTCGCCGCAACTCTCCCGCGACGCCACCCTTGCCCGTCCAGCCATCCACGAACACCATCTTTCGGTTTGGATAATCGGATCGAATGGCCTGCAACGCAATGGCATCGATACCGAGGCCAACGAATAGCGACGTGGCCACGGCAACGCTGCCAGGTATCAATCGTGTCAACCAATCTGCGACCGGAACACCCGCTCGCAAGATCGCGACGAACAGCAATTCGTCCGGCGTATACTGCTTACCGAGTTGACTTGCCAAATTCATTGCGGCAGTAATCAACGGTGAACCCGACTGGAGTGGACAACACAATCGCTTGACTAAAGATGCAGGAAGTATTGGTTCGGGCGAGGGGGTTTTCCAGAAATCAAGGTTGCCGCAATAGCCCACATTTCGGCCACGAAACTGATCGAGATTTCTCTCGGGATCAACCTGACCAGTCAACTTCGCGTAGACAGGTATACGCCAAAGTGGTGCCATGAAGGGTTCGCTCATAGACTGAATCCAACATACTTTTCGGCGTTGTAGCGATAAAAACCTGGTGCCCATTGCTGCCGCGAAAAGATGTTCAAATGATTGACCTTCCAAGGACTCAGTGTGATATGGTGCAGTCGAGAGATCTCGCCACTGAGTAACCCTGGCAACAGTTGTGAAATTGTTTCGCCAACGGCTAATTTGCCTGGTGCCTGCGTTAGGTCGCGTGCCGGTATGAATGGTTGTGACGCAAGCGAGTAAGACTCAATCGGACGTGTCCAGAAATCAGCTCCGCAACGCAGCACGCTACTGACTTGAGCAAACTCATCCAATGAATACGCGGGTGAGTCAGCAGTGTCGGCATCGCGTGTATCGAGAATGGTAAAAACTCGCACCCGCTCAACGCGGCAGTGTTCTCGCACCAAATCCAGCAGATTGGCGAGCGTTCGCCCCGTCGTGATCTCATCCTCCACAATCCACAATTCTTCGATGTGGTGATTGACTAAACTCATTGGCAAAAAATGCTCCGGCGAATGGGAGTGCGGCTCGCTAAAACGTAACCCACTCAACTGGTCACGACTCGTACAATACCAGCTTGCTGTTCTGCCTTGCAACAAACAAGCTTGCTGCATCGCGAATGAAGGCACGATTCCCGACTCCGCCAAACCGAGAATACACGGTGCGTCGCAGGCGGAGGCCATCGCCAGAGCGGAAAAACAGGCAATCAAATCTTGTAGATGCGTGGCGTCGATGGGATTCAATTTGCCCAGGTGTGAGAACGTCACACCGAATTGCCGGATGAGATTAGCGTCTCGCTCGACTTTCATCATGCCACAGGCAACCCGATAGGCCGCAGTTTCGCCCGCAACCTGGCACAAGGATTCATGCTTTTCAATCGTTGCGAAGAGAGGAGAAATCATCAATCTATTCTACGGAAGCGACGGTATTCGACATCAACGTCCAATGACCCCTGGTACCTTACCCACACATCCAAACGTCCGTTCTCAACCGCTGGCTGTGTTTCATCCCGCGTTCGCATTCCATCGTACCTTCACAAATACAAGCGGGAGTTTTCATGGGCATTGTCATTCTACTGGCTTTGCTTTTATTCACCTGTCTACTCATCTGCAGAGCCGACGACGGGTTTGAGTTTGTGTTTGAGTATAACGGACGGTAGCTCCTGCTGAGTCGAGCAAACGTTCGGCAGGAGCCTCACGCTCCCGGTATGAAACATCGTGCCGCTCGCCTTACGAACCACGATTCGGCTCGCCGCTCTTCCAGAGCTTGATAGAGTCGATATCGTTCTTAGAAACCGCTCCGGGCGTGCTTCGGCCACCGAACACATCGGATTGCAAGCGATTGAACAGTTGCTCCACAATATCGGGATGCGATTGATAGAGATTCGTGGTCTCTGAGGGGTCGTTTTGCATGTCATAGAGCTGAGCAGGCGACGCAGCCACTCCCGCCTGCTTTTCATTGGGTGAACTCCAACCGCCCGAGCCTCTTGCCAGCAACAGTTTCCACTTCCCCAGGCGATAGCCGAAATGTCCGCTAATGGAATGATGGATCACTCCGGCTCGTTTGGAATCGATCGGTTTGCCAAATAGTGCGGGCAAAAAGCTCACGCTATCCTCGGCACTGCCAGTGGGAAGTTCTTGGTCAGTCAACTCTGCAAGCGTTGCAAAAAAATCAGTCAAGCATATCGTCTGATCACTCGTCGAACCGGCGGCCACTTTACCTGGCCAACGCACGATGAAGGGCACGCGATGGCCACCGTCCCACAGATCCGCTTTGGAACCTCGATACTCGGCACTAACACGATGCCCCTGTTTCGCTAATGCTGGAATACCAGCGGCTTTCGAACAACCGTTGTCACTGCTAAAGATCACGAGCGTGTTGTCGCTTAGCCCATGGGTTTGGATCGCATCCAAGATTTCGCCGACACTGCCATCGGTTTGCATCACAAAATCCGCATACGCACCCAGTCCACTCCGCCCCTGCCACTGCTCCGTCGGCACGATCGGCGTATGGGGCGAGCCTAGTGGCACATATAGAAAGAAAGGCGACGGTTCACTCGCTGTTGCTCGCTCTTCAATGTACTCTACCGCTTTGCGTGTCAGACGCGGCAGCATACTGATTTCGTCTTCATGCAGAATCACCGTGTCATTCTCAATCACACCTTTCATGTCGCGAGCATGGTGGAATCCGTGAAAATAGCTAAAACCTCGATGGACGGGTCCATCGGGAATTATGCTGCCGACAGGAGCCAAGCCTTTCTTAGCCATTTGTTTGTCGAGCGGCTTGCCCGAACCGGCATCAAGATACTGAAAATTCAAGTGCCACTTTCCGATGATGCCCGTGTGATAACCCTGCGATTGCAAAAAGCTGGCTACGGTCGGTCGATCGGCTGCGATCAGATTTGGAGCGAACCCTTGTACAACTCCGCTTTGGTGTTGCGTCCGCCAACTGTATCGTCCTGTCATCAATCCGTAACGAGTTGGCGTGCAAACCGATGAACCGGAGTGGGCATCGGTAAAGACCACGCCTTCGGCGGCTAGTTTGTCCACCGCTGGCGTGGCAATCTTTCCGTGCTCAGGATTCAAGCATTGGACGTCCCCATATCCAAGATCATCGCACAGAATAAACACGATATTCGGTTGATCGCTCCTTACCAGAGCGGCTGGCAGGAGAACGATCACTGCGAAAGTGAGCTGGAATATCAATTTCATTTGGTCACCTATAGGTGCTCTCGTTTCAATGGCCGTTGAATCGCGAATCATTGGGTATAACGATGCATTAACTCAAACGTTTGTTGGTTCTCTCAATCCGAATGCGTCTCGCAGTTCTTCGATCACATTCGCAGGCATCGCGGACAATGGCCCGATCGCGCGGGATTGCACGAGTGCTTCGGCGGTTGATTCAAATACTTCTAACCGATCAAACGTGGCCAACACGCTGTCTCCCGTGATTAAGACACCATCGTTCTCCAACACTGCCGTCGGTGATGATGTCGAAATACGCTTAGCGATGGAGCCGTCGCTAAGATATTGCTCGCCATACGATACGCGGTGAACATCACGCAGGAACACATAGCTCTCTGGGATCATTTTTGAATCGAACAATGCGTCGGTAACACTGAATGCGGTCGCAGCAACGGGATGCGCAAACGCGATCGCATGCACGTTGGGATGTTGTTGATAGATCGCTTGGTGAGCCAGCACCGCGCGACTGGCTTTCTTGCCAGCCTCTCTGGCGGAATCTTTGACATACACCAAATCACCAGGCACGAGTGTCTCGCGGTCTCGCTGCGTGGGGGTGATCACAAACGCGTCGCCTTCAACGCGCGCTGAAAAACTGCCCTCCGTGCTGATCAACAAGCCTTGACGACATCCACGCCGCACGAACTCGCACAACGAACGACGCAGTTCGAGTTCGATCGACGTCGGACGATGATCGACAATCGAATCGAGATCGACACTGCGATCACGCGCTAGTTGCAATTGAGATTCGTCCAGATAGTTGATCTTGCCCAACTGACCAGCATGGATCAACGTTTTGGCCGCAAACTCAAACGCTTCAAATCGCTCAAACGAATGCGACAGCGAACCACCACCGACCACGACGCCATGGTTCTCTAGAATCACGCTATCACAACCGGCCTTAAACTGCTCAGCAATCCGAGCGCCAAGTAGCGCACTACCGGGTAACGCGTAGGGCGCAAAGCCAGTCGTGCCGCAGACCGCGTGCGCTTGATGGAATATCCGCGTGTCAGGCGTACGACCACAGATACTGAACGCGACTAAGGCCACCGGGTGGGCGTGAACAACCGCTTGAATGTCGCTACGAACTTCGTAGATCGCTTTATGAAACGGGAACTCCGACGAAGGCCGATGTTTGCCATCGACGGTGCCGTCAGGACGCACGCACACAATGTCGTCGCGTTTTAAATCGCCTTTGTCGATCCGAGCGGGCGTGATCCAAATATCACCGTTGGCGTCACGGATCGAAATATTGCCACCCGAGGTCGTGGTCATCCGTGAGCGATAAATTCGCTGCATCGTCGCCATGATCTCGTCGCGAGGATGCAGCCACTGAGTACGTTGTACTGAATGTTCGACATTCATAAAAGAATCTTGGTTAGGGGAGATGAATTGATGGCGTAGACGCGGTTTTTGGTCTAGTAGCTGGTCAGGGGGGCGTATCAGTAGGGCGCAGTGCTTTCGAGCAATTGAGTTGTGCTGGGGTTGAGGATTGGTGTGGTCTCGACTTGATATTTTAGGAGAAGGGCGTCGCACGTTACACCGATGCTGCTAAACAAAATGGTAATAAAAAGGCAGGCTCATTGATGAGCTTAATCGCTGGGGTCACTGGCACGCAACGGATGCTCAACCAAACGTTCTCGCAGACAAAATCGTCGGAAATGTCTTCGAAGTGATTCAAACTCCACTCGACAAAACGGTCGATGGATTCTCGGGCCTGTCAATTTCACGGACTGGACTGCCCCGATTTGAACTCCTGTTGATGGCTCGGGTTCGAGAAATCGGTCGCTTGATCGAACCAGCGGTCACTCAATCACGCACACCAGCCAGAGTGTCGTCTGCTCGAAGAACTATATTTTGAGCCAGGAGAACAGCGACGGCGTGCCACACAAACTCCCTACCGATCGATCGGCACGTGTTTTGGCAGCTTCAGCGTGGGCCTGCCCCGCGCAAAATTGATCTTAGTAAGGACAGAGAAACTTTTCGGGGGCGTCAAAGATTGCGTTCATACCTAGCGTTGGCATGCGGGGCGATCTGCTACGATAGTCTTTCGAATGGAACCGGTGGTTGCGTCACCGGACGCTGACCCGTCCTTACAACCTGATTGAAGATGTCCCCCAGCTATCACTCTTTTGCGGCACGTCGATTTACATGGCTTTTTTGCATTGCCGTCGCTGGGACGCTCCCGATAGCGATGTTTCCGATGGCGGTCGCCGCAGATGACGCACGTCCCAATTTTGTTTTGATCATCGCTGACGACATCAGTTACAACGACCTGAGTTGCTACGGCAGCAAAGATGCTCGAACGCCGCGACTCGATCAGCTTGCTCATGAAGGGCTGCGGATGACCAATGCGTTTTTGACTGTGAGCAGTTGCAGCCCGAGCCGCGCGTCGATTATCACGAGCCGCTACCCGCACAACAACGGCGATGCCGCCGAACTTCATCGTAAGATCTCATGGCATCTACGATCTGTGACCGGTGTGCTGCGTGATGCCGGATACTACACCGCGTTGTCTGGAAAGAATCACATGTCTTGGCATCCGGCTCCTAAGGACGCGACCCCACCGCAAGCTGCCTTTGACAAGATCGACAACGGTCGTTCGCCGGATAAGGAGTTGCCCAACAGCGGCGGTCACGCCAATTGGGTGCAGACGATTCAGGAATGTCCCGACGACCGGCCGTTCATGCTTTGGCTGGCATCCTTTGATGCTCACCGAGGCTGGGACGCGGACGGTCAATGGGATGCCGATCTTTATGGCCGAATGTACAATCCGGCGACGGTGACCGTGCCGCCAGCGATGGTCGACACGCCCGAAACACGTCAAGATTTCGCGTCTTATTTGAACGAAGTGACCCGGTTTGATTATTTCGTTGGTCAAGTCGTCGACGAACTGAGAAGCCTGCCGCGACCAGCGACTCTTTGGTCAGTGTGATCGATATCGCGCCAACGATCTTGGACTTCGCGGGTGTTGATCGGCCAGCCACGTTCCAAGGCCGATCGATGCGACCGATCTATGCCGAAGGGCTAAAAGAATAAAGCCCCAGCGCAAATGAAGCAGACGCTCTCCCGTGTGTCGTGCGCAGGTCGGGAACACCCCGCGTAGAGTGAGGTTCATGTTTCAGGTTTTACGCTTAGTCTCTTCGGGATTGATTTCATCCGAGTTGCAATCGCATCATTCTCATTTTCTAGCCTTTGGATCGTTTGGCCATTTCTGAAGAACGATCGGGATGCTTCACCCCGAATCGCTCTAACAACTCAGCAAGGGCTGCGCTGGTGTCGCGACAACAAAGATATGCCGACAGATCTCGCCTACCGCTCCATGACGAAAGTCGTGATACTGATTCAACCTCGATGCTAAGCTCCTCCGCCGCTGCTCCAAGTGCCTCATTAACGTTGATGCGCAAAGTGTGATGAGCCAGACATTTGTTTGTCTCGTGATCGTCGACTTCAACAAACAAAAGCACTCGTTTGAAAAGTCTTTGCTGACGTATACCGAGTCATCCAATTGAGCAACCTTTGAGTCATCTTTGCGAGTCAAGGATTGTGCGAAAAACTTTCGATATCCATGAATAGGGTCGGCACTGCCAATGGCCTCGCGCTACTGCACGACAAGCACCCACTCACTTCGCTTGAATTCGTTTTTGAGCCCAACTGTAAATGGTTGGTATTGGCGGTCGTCGCGAGCTCACAGGCGACGTCCACCCCACGCGAAGCAACGGTCTGGCGGTTTATGGCTGAAATTCGGTTTGCCTGCCATAAGGATCAACTGCCGCGCGTGGTGCCAGTGGCGGATTTCGGGTTTAGCCATGAGTCGAAATCCAGAAACACGAGTTTTCCCCGCGGCGAAGACCCGAGCCATAGGTTGGTAAAAAGAGCATTGACACATCAGATAGCTCTCGGCAAAGAGAACCGGCATGCTAACTGCTAACGCTTGACCTTGAAAACCGAATCAGATGCCACACAACGCAACTACTGCGAAGATGCCTCGATCGGTGATGCGATCATGTACAATGGGCAGTTCGATTTAACTCGTGCCTCGCCTCAGTCCATCAGCCTTCCGCTCTCATGAATAAACTCCTTCAACTCACCGTAGTGTTGCTGGTCGTTTTCGGCTTCATTAACCCCATTGATGCGTCTGAGCGACCTAATATTATTTTGATCATGGTCGATGATTTTGGTTATGAGTGCATTACGGCCAATGGTGGCGAGTCGTATCAAACACCCAATATTGACTTGCTTGCATCTAGAGGCGTTCGGTTTGAAAACTGTCATGTGCAACCATTGTGTACGCCCACTCGGGTGCAATTGATGACAGGAAAGTACAATGTTCGCAACTATTTAAAATTCGGCACGTTGCCGCGCACAGAAATCACGTTTGGGAACCTTTTGAAAAATGCTGGCTATGCGACCGGCATTTGTGGCAAGTGGCAATTGGGGCACGAACCCGATGCACCTAAACATTTTGGATTCCAGCAATCGCTGTTGTGGCAGCACACACGCAGACCGCCACGCTATGCGAACCCTGGTCTGGAACTCAACGCAGTAGAGAAAGACTTCACGATGGGCGAATATGGACCAGAGTTGATCAACGATTTTGGTTTGGACTTCATTGCAAAGAACAAGCAGCGACCGTTCTTTCTTTATTGCCCGATGATCTTGACTCATTCTCCCTTTCAGCCGACCCCCGACAGCACCAATTGGGATCCTACGATCAGCGATGAACGAAAACAAAATGCGGTGAAGCATTTTGCTGATATGACTGCCTATACAGACAAGATGGTTGGCCGTTTTGTCACCAAGCTAGAAGAGCTGAAAATACGCGACAACACGTTGCTGATTTTCTTAGGCGATAACGGGACGCTCGGCAGTGTGACCAGCCGTTTTCGAGGCCGCGAGTACCAAGGCGGCAAAGGGTCAACGAAATCCAATGGCACGCATGTTCCTTGTATCGCGAACTGGCCCGCCGTGATGAAGGGTCGGGGACGTGTTTGTCAGGACTTGGTTAGCAGCACCGACTTTTTGCCTAGCATCTGTGAAGCCGCTGGAGTGGACGTGCCGGATGATGTGGACGGGATTAGCTTTTTGCCACAACTGCGTGGCGAAGCAGGTACGCCGCGCGACTGGCTTTACACGTGGTATTCTCCGCGTCAAAAGAACGACCTGACGGTTAAAGAGTACGCATTTGATAAGCATTTCAAGCTTTACCGCACCGGCAATTTCTACGACCTGAACGTCGATGTGTTCGAGAAAAACGATCTTTCTGCAAAACCGCTCGACTCTCCTGCAGTGAATGCAAAGGCGAAACTTCAGTCCGTTTTGGAGCAATTTCAAGACGTCCGTCCGGTGGCATTGGATCGACAGTTCGAGCAGTCATTCGCCAATAAGCCAAAGAACAGAAAGTAAGAGAAGATAGATTAGTCGGGGAACTGCTGCGCCAAAGCGCAATTGAGAGATCGCTACGCTCGTGTATTGACGTTGAATGATTCCATCGACGATGCAGATCGTATGGTATCAGTGGGCGAGTAGCATTATTTGCCATTTGCCCGCGCGTTGCTGGAGCAGTCTGTTTCACGATTGCCCATCGCCAGTTGCAAAGGCTTGTTGACCTGCATAGAACTCACGCTCGGCCACGCCACAGGAATTCGTTCGAGCAAATTCTCGCCGTACAACTGCTCTAATTGAAAATCATCGCGATGGACGTAGCCAATGTGGCAACCACACGTCGCGTTGGGACAGGCGCGACGATACAGGTGTTTCCAAACCTCGTCACTGTAGATGTTGCCAATGATGCCATCGACGAAATGACACCGCCGCACATCACCTTCGCCATCAACAGTGAACGAAGTCAAGCCGGTTTGACAGGGCTTGCCGCGACTCGGCCAACGCTCGGTGTTCCAGCGAAAATATGGATCAATGGAAGTCAGAAACTGCATGTCTGTTTCGCTGTAGTCAATGCCACTGCTCTTGGGCGCGTTGATCCACAGATACACTTCGTCGTGCAAAAGACCTCTCAGCTCCGCGATGATTTTGAAATGCTCATGAAAACCGACCACGCCGACGCTAAACTGGATTTTGAGTTCACGCAGGCAATCGCAGCGTTTCAAGAATCGAGGCACGTCCGTTTCACCAGGATGAAACGTTGCCCAGACGGCGAGTCGATCGGTGCGGGCTGCCGCGAGATCGTCGAGGTGACCACTCAAATTGGTTTGAACGGCAACGCGATGAATGTGTTCAAATCGGGATAGCCGCACCATCGCCTCGCGATAGTAGCGATGAATGATCGCTTCACCCCAGGGCGTGAAAAATACGCCGATTGGTTGGCGATTTGCCTCCACCCAATCGACAAATTGATTCAGTTGATCTCGATCTCGATCGAGTTCTTCACGGGTGTTTGTCGTTTTGGCAAATGGACAGTAGCCGCAGCCATAGTTACAGCTCGACAGCGACCCTCGATACAGGATGCGAGTGACATTCATTTCAGTTCAAACTGTTCCATCCGCGATTGTACTGCCGACGAATACAACCAGGGGCCAATCACGTCGCTGTGAGCGAGTCCCGCAGAATTCAATCGCAACGCCGTGTCACTGAACTGCGCAAAACCTTCAGCGACCAACTCGTCGACTTGAGGCAACTGTTCACGCACATCGCGACCGAACGCGGTTGCAAACGCGGCCCGATCAAGCCCATCGGTTTGCAGCAGTGAACGAATCAAATAGCGACGGCTCTGTTCATCACGATCGAGACGCACTCCATAATCGGCCACTGAAAAATCATCAGCATCGCGTCGATTGAAATCCGCGATGATCTTGCGGACTCCCTGGCCACTGACGGCATAGTCGCTGCTGTAGTGAAGTATTGACGTATAACTGCGTGCGCCGGGGCCGAGACCGATCATGCCGTCTTCTTGGCAGCAGTGCTGTGTCGGATAGGAAACGCCGTGACGACGAAACATCCGCATCGAAATTTGTTCGTAGCCCACATCCAGGAGCAGATCACGACCGAGTTGATATAGGTGCCGACGGTTTTCCGCTGGAGAGCGTCCGGTGCGGCCCAGTCCGGATAGCTCACGTACATAGAGTGGATATAAAAACATCTCTTCCGGTTGATATGCGAGTGCTTGCCGGACAGTAGTCAACCAATCCGATTCGGTTTGATCATGGTTGCCATAGATTAAATCCAGATTAAAGATCTCAACACCGCAGTTGCGAATGATCTCAATCGCCCGCTCGACTTGCTCGTTCTTCTGTGGGCGACCGAGACTGCTTAAATCTCGCTCGACAAAACTTTGTACGCCCATGCTGATTCTGCGGACGCCACGGTCAATCATTAACGCGACTTTTTCGGCATCAATCGTCGCCGGTGACACCTCGATTGAAAACGGAATTCGGTCCGAACGGACGGGCCAATCACGATCAATCATATCAAACACACGGCTAAGTTCAGCGGTGTTGAGATAAGTTGGTGTTCCTCCACCAATCGCGAGTTGCACGATGGTCTGCGGGTTGATAGCTTCAGCGACGACTCGGGATTGCCGCGAAATCGCTGCGAGCGTCTCATCGACTAATTCGGATGTTGGCTGCGAGGTCGTGAACAGGTTGCAGAAACCGCAGCGCATCTCGCAGAAAGGCAAATGCAAATAAAGATACAATTGCGATTTCGGTTCCCCGGCCCAAGCATCCGCGATCGGTATCGGCGGATCGAGAGTACGATACGAAGTCTTGTGCGGGTACGCGTAGGCATAGCCCGCGTATTGGTCACTGTCGATCGCCGTAGTTAGCCTGGGCATCGATTCACCACTGAAATTCAACATAGGGCACCTCCCAGACCACGGGATGGGCGAGGCGATGTCCCCAGTAACCATCTTCACCGTACGCGGTGCCATGGTCCGAACATACAATCGCAAACAGGTTGCCTCGCTCGCGAAAACAATCGAGCAGTCGCGAAAGCTGCCGATCAATGTCAATCAACGCCGCACCATGACTGGCCAAAGTATCGCGGCCATCGGCAGGCGGTTCGTCATATTCATAAAACCAATTGGGTTGATGGATCGCGGAAAAATTGATGAAACAGAACACACGTTTGTCAATTTGCTTTGATACCGCTGTGATCGCACACTCGACCTGATGGCTAGCCGAGTCCGGAGCTGTCACACTCATCGCAGGCGACCAATTCGATTCATCGAACAGGCTTGGCAGGACTCGCCCCAGTGCATTGTCGGGATTGAAGAATCCGGTACCGCCGACGCAGATCGTATGATATCCGATCGCGGACAACGCCTCGGGCAAGGTCGCTTCAGGAAATGTGAACGTTTTCTCTGTTGTCGTTTCGCTGCCAGCGAATTTCGATGCGAACAGACGTGCGTGCGGCCCCGACGTCATCGGCGTGGGTAGGAACCCCGCGAAGAACGCGTGGTGCGCCGCGTAGGTGAACGAGGCCGGTGAATGCCGACGCTCCCAGCCATGGCCGGGCAAGTAGCGAGACAGAGTTGGCAAACGGTCTTGTTCAAACAGTTCCTGCGCGACATCGTAGCGAAGTGTATCCAGCGTGATCAGCAACAGGTCGCTACGACCGATGTGAGCTAACATACAGCCTCTTCGTGCAATCGACGCAAACAGTTCTGTAAATCGTCTGGGCCGCGAACATGACAAGCCATCCATCCCGCGCTCTCTGCGGCGATGACATCAGTTTCCATTTGGTCGCCAAAGTAAAAGCACTCGTGCGGCATTGCCCCGAGTTCTTTAGCGACAAGATCGAACGCACTGCGATCAGGTTTCGCTATATCGATCTGTGATGAAATGAAAATGCGATCAGCCGAGAAGATTTGATTAAGTCCGAGAGCGTGGATCTTCCTGTTTTGAGTCGCAACCCCACCATTGGTTAAGATGGCGAGTTGGTAGAACGCTTGCAGTTTTTTAAGCACAGCGAGCAACATCTCGTCAGGTTGAAGGAACGACAAGATTGCTTGCGTGAAAACATGCTGGTTGAGCGTTTGCCCAATCAATGACTCAAACGTTGCAAAGAAGTGTTCGCGATCACCGTAGCCGTTTCCGTCGAGACGGCGCAAAACTGAGCCGACTTCCAAGCATTCGTTCCACCGATCGAATGCACCCTGGCGGTCGAACAAAGTTTGATCAAGATCGAACACGAGTGCCTTCACGCCAATCAAACCGACGACTCCCGAGCATGTGTGCCGGCATTTACGATGGCTTGAAAAACCGTTTTTCCTCCAGCAATCAGCCCCGGCAGAAAATCGCCGAACGCGTTGACTTCGCAAACCACTGGCTCGCCTGATCGTGGCAAGAGGATATCGACTCCACACGTGAGCGTCTTAGGAAAACAACTCGCCGCTTCGATCGCCAGTTGCCGACACTCGTTCAACCGATTAGCTCTAACAGTTTCTGTCACCGCCGCGAGCGAACCACGCCGATTGCCCAGATGCAAATTCGTGATGGGTGAGGCACTTTGGCGGACGACCACATGATTGGCTTGACCGCCGATCACGACATAACGCAAATCGAACCGCTCGCCGTCAACACGTGCTTTATTCACGGCCACCTCGGCAATCATGCCTTGTACCGCCAGCACACCGAAAATATCTTGGATGTCACCATGGCTCGTGAAAGAACGAACTCGCAGCGAATTGAACAACCGCACATGCGTAGCTTCACGAACAATCTCGATCGGTGCGATCAGTTGTTGGCGGTCTCCGGCGACTCGATAGCAGCACACGCCTGAGGCGGATGAAGCAAACCGAGGTTTGACAAACACGCGACCGTTGCATGTTTTGGCGAAGTGTATCAATTGCTCATTGAATTCGTTAATGTTTATCGACAGCAAGATCGTGCGAGGACGATATGGAGTCAAACGTTGATGAGTCTCCCACTTATCAAACATGACTTGGACGTCCGCAGGCGATTGGTCCATTTCAATTCCCACGCAATGACTCGACCAGTCCGTGACATCTCGGAGGACATTGCAAATTCCGGCGTACTGAAACGGAAGCGATCGAATCTCGCCTCGTTGTGGAAACTCGGTCCCGCCTCCATAGCGGATTAACGCGGCAATGGTTTCATCACGCTGACCGAACGAGTCGATTCGCAATCGACTGCCTGTCGGTATGGCATCGAGGGCCACACTACCCTGACTGATAACGTCACACCAATCCACGCACTGTGGAGCCGACTGGCCGCAACTCGCTGCTGCCTCACGATAATCCGCGACTCGGCGGCTGGTCGGGTCACCGAGAATCCAATGGCTCATCGAATTATTCACCAACCGCTACGAAACGCCACTCTTCGTCGTCGTCCATATGACTTGGCTTTGACAAATCGAACTTGATCGATAGTTTGCTAAGCGATTTTGACACTTCCTTGCTGAGGTAGTTGTAATGCAGGCTGGCGTGTTTCAAGTTCCCGCTGGTGGGCAACGACAATAACGCCCGCCCGCCTTCGTCCGTCAGCACGCCCAAGGAGAGATCGAGCGTTTCAATCCGCTGCACCAGAGGACTGTTGACGATCACGGCCGCGATGTCGTCAGCGAACTGGCAATTTCGCAAGCCGAGGTATTTGAGGTTGGGAAATAGCTTGCCACTAAGAATCGGTTGCAGATCTTCCACTGTGCTATCGCCGCCATACTGGTCCGTGCCCAACCAAAGCTCGAGGTGTTCGAGCGCGGGGAAGTTCGAACGACCTACCGCACGCACCACTTCGACAGGCAAGCCGCCCGACTCACAGATCAACGCTCGCAGTTTCGCGTGTTTGGGTTTCGCGATTTTTAATCCTTCCCCGCCGCGTGTTCGCAATAGTTCCAAATCGGGGAACGCGACCAACAACGGCGTCACATCGGATTGTTTGATCCATGACATCTCATTTTCTTCGGAAACGATATCGCCCAAATAAATCGCTCGTAGGCTGGGCAACCGGTCCTTTTGTTCGCACAGCAACTTGATGACCGCTGTCGGATCAACACCGGGATCATCGCCCGCCCAATTGCCAACCACGATTCCAGCGGCTTCAGTTGCGGCATCGGTTTCGAGAAAACTCTTCAAATGTGGGATGCAGGTTTCGTCGTCATAGTCGTTGCGGAATCGGTAAACCGTTTTATCACCCTTGGCTGGCTTCTTTTCAGGGTCATAATCCGCGACGCGTTTTCCAATGAACGTTTTCGCGTTTTGTTGGACATCATCTTGCTTGACAATTGAGCGAAACGCGAGAGCTGGCAAGGTGCTATCATCTCCATCGGTCGCAGCGGTCGCGCTACCCGCATCGACATAACCTTTCTTCAACTTTTCAGCGATGAGTTTGTCGAAATCCTTTCGCGCTGCCGCTTGATCAGCGAACGTTTTGGTCTTCGTCTGACCATCCGTTCCGGCTCGCCCATACGTGACTATATGAGAGGTGCCGGAGAGTTCGATGTTCCAAAATTTATTGGAACTTGAATCCATGAAAACCAGTTCGCGTCGATTCATTGATGGGTTCTCGAAAGGGAGAGGGAAATAGCCGAAAGCAATTTACCATACAGTAACGGCTATGTCTCAATCACGGGTCGATACAACGTTGGGTCATCAAATCCGGCCATCCAAGCAGCGGCTTGATGACAGGTTTTCATTTGCGGTGGGACTCGCAGAAAGTACTGTCGTTGCGTGGACGGACAGCGGCAAGCAAGTCCCACGAGTGGTTCATCATCGTCGGCGATGTCAATCCGCAACAGTTGCCGTTTGCCACCTGCGTCGGTGTCGTGATCCAATTCCTTCGCACCAACTTCTTCTGAAAATCGCAAATAGCCCATCCGCTCAATCATCACCCGACGTAGCTCCGCGTTCTTTTCCGCGAGCACTTGTTTGGAAGTGATCTTTTCAGGCTCAAACGCGATCACGTGCGTGATCGGAACACTTCGCCAACGCAGCGGTGCATTGGTTAATGACTTGGGCAGCGACGAGACGCCCGATCCACCAATGTCAATCCATCCGGAAACTTGTAACCCCTCGGGGATCGCATGCAGGTTGACGCACCCGCCCACATCGAGTTGTCCTAATGGGCCAAGCCAGTCGGGTAAGGTGCGGATCTCAACACAATTTCGCAATCGCACATTGCCGTTGCAGATCGACGCAGCCTTGGGCCACATCGACAAACGCGGACAGTCACTGGCGTTGAGAAACCAAGTCGTCAACCGTTCCGGCAACCGATCCAAAAATGTGCAACCTCGGACGCTGAGTGAACCACAGGTCAAACCGGCAGGCAGACGCGCCAAATTCTGACAGCCATCGAGCGTTAGTTTCGATCGCACTTTGATTTTTGACGACAGCGTTTCGATCGCCGTGTTACTGAGGTCGAGATCGTTGCAGGTGACGGAACAGGCGATCGTTTTCAAATTGGTATCACGCAAGTCGACACTACCGTCGACGCGGATCGCGCTGGTTTCGCCAGCCAAGATATGTTCACGGGCTTGCTTGGACGTGATGGTCATGATCTCAATCCCGAATGATGCGAATTTCTTCGGGTGAATACTCTCGCTGACGCCACACGCGATAGAAACCAGACGTGAGCGTGATCGAATCGTGCTCGTCATGGACCAACGTGGCGGCATCGGCAGTGACGTGCAGAAACATGCCATCAGGCGTGTCGTACAAAACCGCCGCCCCGGCTTCCGCAATCCGGTGGCAATGCCCCGTCAATTCGCCATGGGCGAGAATCGTATGCTGGGCTTTGCGACGAACATCAGGCAGCATCGCTACCTCCTCGACCATGACGTCGCCGTGCCGGAACTGAGACATGAGAGACTCTTTCATGAGAGTTGAACGTGGTTTGGAAAGGACACAACCATTATGCCCGATCCATTGACACGTTTGGTCACGAAGGTGAAAGTTTTTAACGCGAAGGTGTCAGTGTACCGGGAATCAATAGTTGAACTGCATCGGCGATCACATAACCATTCGTGTCTTTGTTTGATATCTCAATCACTGCCTTCTGCTCAAAGTCAAATTCTCCGAGCGAATTGAAGCCATCATCGCCACTGGTTTTTTGGTTGACGGTGATCGTTTTGGACTGTCCATTTCCGAAATGAATGGTAATCGGGACATTGGTCGCACGGTTTGGATTGGGTGGCCAACTCGCTCGGACTTCATAACGTTCTGGTTTCATGAATTCGACGATGTACTTGGCAACGCACTCACCCTTCGCTTCGTTATTGTCATGAATGTAGGACGGGCCGACCCGTGGATGGGTCACGTTGTTGACTGACCAGGGGCCAGACAGTTCAGCGGTGTCATTATCGATCACGATCCCTGGCAAACGCTTCGCATCAATGTCCATTTGCGCACCAGCGCCATGTCGCCGTAGCGGTCCCTCGTACTGGAGAATCTGTCCGTCATGAAGGAGCTGTTCTTGTAGCTTTGTATATTCGACATCTTGCACTGCCACATCCGCTTCAATGGCTTGGGATGCAGCCGTTGCGGCGCTCTGGCCCAGCAACATGAAGACCGGTTCCATACGGATCGATCCAAACGCGATGTGTGTTGATGAGAGTGCGACGGGTACCAGCAGGTTAGTACATTCGCTGCGCCGAGGTGTGAGTGCTCGGTACGAAATCGGGTAGGGATCGACAGGAATCTCGACATTACCTTCGTTGCGCACCGCACCATCGACAACCGTCATTTGGCAGTGATGAGAGTCCATATTGTAGGACGCAAGACCAACGGAATCCTCCGGCACTTCGCGACCCTGGCAATTGTGCTGAGTCATCACGTAGTCGCTCTTCATTCGCCGCCCTTCGCGGATGTATAGCTGGTGCGTCCAGCCGCTTGTGTCGATGTATTCGTCACGTGGTAGACCCCATTTTTTAAACTCGCTGCGGTACGGTTCTGGAATACGGTCACTGTTGGCGAGAAACCACATCACGCCGATCTGATAGTTCGCATGAGCTTGAAACAATCGCTCTCGATCAACCCAGTTTGCGTTGGGCCAGTCGTAATTGCCACCAACAAAATCGATGAAGTAGGCACCGCTGAAGAGATGGTGGTTGTTCGTGTCGAGACTCCATCCAATCTTCGGCTCAGCACCTGACTCGAACAATCGGGCCAGCAATTCATACTGCTCAGGCTCGTAGACGCTGGGCTTCGGAAATGGAAATGGGTTCTGCTTCGTCAACCACATCCGAAAGCAGAACGCCTGAATGCGGTCGTCTCCGTCACCTGGCTGTCCAGGGTTGTCGTTCACTCGCGGTAGCAGGCCGCTCGACGGATCACCAGCGACTCGATAGGGATCGACCGGCTTCGGCCAGTTGTGTCCACCTTGACCAGGCGTGCGAATGCCGTTGTACGTTTCGTCGTATTCTGCATTCGCTTCCCGTCCCGCATGCCAAGACACACCTGCACGCGCGAGCAAATCGCCTTCGTAGGTTGTATCGATGAACTGCTTGGCTCGAACCGTCAGGCCGTTTTCCATTGTGATCGAAACGACACGTGAACCCTCTTTTTCGACAGCGTCCAAATGTGCGAGTTTGTGTACTTCGACGTTCGTCGGTGCTAAGAGCTTCTCGAACGCAGCTTCAGCTTCAGAAGGACGAAAGTTATCCTGTCCGATGAGATTGTAGAACTCACGCGCGATACCTCCGCAGACAGACGGCGAGCCGCCATCGGTATGACTGAGTCCCCCGGAGCTCAGCCCACCCAGATGTTTACCGAACTCCAACAGGACCACGCGGTGGCCCATGCGGTCTGCCTGGATAGCGGCAATCACACCAGCACACGTCCCTCCGTAAATGCAGATGTCCGTATCAACAACCCGCCGCTCGACCTTCTCGGGAGGGTAGTAGTACCGCAGTCCAGGGACCGCCGGCTCAGGCAATGACTGCCCGTGTGCGGACCACGCGTCTGAAATCAATAACGCCAGCAAGGCCAAGAAAACCCGTGATACTTTATGGAATCTTGCTCGGAACGCGTTCATATACTGTTTGCCAATCGTAAGGTTTTTGGGTGATAAGCACATCGGGTGAAATCATTCGGTATAACGGTTGTGAGCCGACGGCGCTAGTTGTGGGCTCATTTCACGGAAAGTTCACACCCGATGTGCTTAGAACAGGTGAATTTTGCCGCCAAACGGTCTGAGCGAGAGATGACGAACGATACAAGGGATTGTACCTGCTTCAATCAAGGCTGCGGCAGTTCACTGTCTGGGGCGACGTCTTGGCCAGCGACGATCCGGTCGAGGGCGTTGAGGATGGCGAAGATGGTGCTTTCCACACTATCGGTGCTGACACCAACGCCGCGATAGGAACGGCCATTGTGTTCGACTTCCAAGTTGACCTCCGCAATCGCGTCGCGACCGAGCGTCGCACTGTGGACTCGAAAATCCTTGCACACCAACTCAATGCCCGTGATTTTTTCCACTGCCCAAAAAGCGGCGTCGATCGGTCCGTCACCTTGCTCCACTTGCTGGGTGAATTCCTCACCGCCATGCCCTAACGTCACGCGAACACGAGGCGTTTGGTTTCGCGCACTGGTGACTTCATAGTCCAGTAAAGTCCACTGGGCTGTCTCCGGTCCACTGATTTGTTGCTGCACGAGCGCAACGATGTCACCATCGTAGATCTCTTTCTTCTTGTCAGCGAGTTCTTTGAAGCGATCAAACACCTGCTGCAACTGCTCGCCACTGAGTGTGAAGCCAAGTTGTTTCGCACGATCAGCCAACGCTGCCCGTCCGCTGTGTTTGCCCAGCACCAAATCCGTTTTCGCAAATCCGACTTCTTCAGGCGACATGATTTCGTAAGTGCTGCGTTCCTTTAACATTCCATCTTGATGGATGCCTGATTCATGCGCGAACGCGTTGCGACCGACGATCGCTTTATTTCGCTGCACGTGAATGCCCGTTGTCTTGCTCACCAAGCGGCTGACGGGGACGAGTCGCCGTGAGTCGATGTTGGTAGTCAAGTGAAAGTAGTCACGGCGAGTTTTGATCGCCATCACGATTTCCTCAAGTGCCGCGTTGCCCGCACGCTCGCCAATGCCATTGATCGTGCATTCAATTTGTCCCGCACCCGCCGCGACGGCAGCCATTGAATTGGCGACGGCCATCCCCAAATCGTTGTGACAGTGTGTGCTGAGCACGGCTTTGTCGATGTTCGGCACGCGGTCACGCAACATTTTGAAACGCTCAAAAATTTCGCCTGGGGTGGTATAGCCGACCGTGTCGGGAACGTTGATCGTCGTGGCACCCGCATCGATCGCGGCCTCGACAACACGGCACAAAAAATCGTGCTCAGTACGACAGGCGTCCTCGGGCGAAAACTCAACGTCGTCACAATAAGACGCCGCACGCTTCACACCCGCAATCGCACGCTCAACAATCTCATCCGTTGTCATCCTCAACTTGAATTGCCTGTGAATCGCACTGGTCGCCAAGAACACGTGGATGCGACTGCTCGACGCCACCTTCAACGCTTCCCAAGCGCGGTCAATGTCCTTTTCGTTGCAACGGGCCAAACCGCAGATCGTCGAACCACGCACGGTCAACGCGATCTGTCGAACGGACTCGAAATCACCGGGTGAGGCGATCGGGAATCCGGCCTCGATCACGTCCACGCCCATGCTCGACAGCGCCATCGCGACTTCGAGTTTTTCAGACAGGTTCATGCTCGCGCCAGGCGATTGTTCGCCGTCGCGGAGCGTGGTGTCGAAAATACGAATGTGACGCGTGGGTGTTTCAGGGGTCGATTCAGACATGTGTAGTATGAAGAAAAAAGGGTTCGGAAAATACGAAAAAAGCCCGAGTCGCAACTTGATGGCGGCTCGGGCTAATTCGTATTCAGTGGTGGTCGGAAAAGCGAAGCTCTACGGTCACACGACGAATCGGCTCGAGCTGCGGGGTAGCAGTCCGAGGTCGAGGAGTAGTCGTTGAGCGAGTGCGTTTTTCATGACCTTTAAAATAATCGCAAAGTAAACGCAGCGTCAAGTCAAAACGGGCAACCTGCACGAGAAAACATGCCGAATTGACCGCGAGACAACCTCGCCTTAAACTTTTCCGCTTTTCGCACGGGGAATCTATGAATCAAGCGATAGCAAAAGCGGACACCCTGATCGAGGCGATGGGGTGGATTCGCCGTTTTCGTGGCAAGACCACAGTCATCAAACTCGGCGGTAGTCTCCTAGAAGATCGCACGGCGCTACACCATCTCTTGCTCGACGTGATCTTTATGGAAACCGTCGGCTTACGTCCCGTCGTGGTCCACGGCGGCGGCAAGGCGATCACGCAAGCGATGGCTGATGCCGGCATCGAGGCTCAATTCGTTCGCGGTCGGCGAGTCACCGATGCAGCCTCTTTGAAAGTCGTCGAGCAAGTCCTCGCCGGCGAACTGAACATCGAGATCACGCAAATGATGGAACGTCTCGGTGGTCGAGCCATCAACCTCTCACCGCGCACGACTTGCGTGCTCAACGGTCACAAACTGCTCGATCCCGACGGTACCGATCTGGGCTTCGTCGGCGAAGTCACCAGCGTTGATCGCGATGTGATCGAGAGTCTTGCGTACACCGATCAAGTTGCCGTGATCCCGTCGCTTTGCTACGACGAGGCCGGACAACTCTATAATGTCAACGCTGATACTGCTGCGATGGCTGTTGCTCAATCACTCGGAGCTGACAAACTGGTGTTTCTATCCGACGTCAACGGTGTGCGACGCGATGAAAAAGATCCCGAGTCGATTATCCCGGCGATGTCAGCGGCGGAAGCGAAAGATTTAATCACCAGCGGTGTGATTCGCGGTGGGATGATTCCGAAAGTAGAGGCGTGCTTACAAACGCTTGATCGTGGCGTGCAAAAAGTTCACATCATTGACGGTCGCTTGCGACACTCGTTGTTGCTCGAAATCTTCACGACTGATGGTGTTGGCACTGAGATTCACCCATGATTAAACCGCCACATCCCGCCAATCGGCTCGATGCCTTGGCGGGAATGATCTCACCTGTTGGACGCGATTGCGACTTTCTCGCAATCGCAAACATGCAGTGGGCGGAGTCGCAGTGGTCGGCTGACGGCGAGCCGATTGTCAACGGTACACAATTGGCTGATCGATTTCGACAACTCACCGGACATGATGCCAATCGCATCGCAACGTGCGTCGCCTGCGATTGCATCGAATCCGTCTTGGAGCGTGCATGGTTGCTCTGTCGGGGCCATCACCAGCGCGCGATCAACGCGGCAACATCGTCGGACGAGACGAACGCGAACTCACGCTGTTTAGCTGCCGTTGATAGCGAGCATGGTCGTGGGATCATCGGTCGGATGGCGACTGGTCGCGCTGATCTACGCGGTCCAACGTGGCCGTTGGTGCCAGGCTTCACACACGCGTCTCTGGAATCGCTGGCGCAGCGAGTTGACGAAAACACGGCGATGGTATTAATCTCGCCTCTGAATTTGAACGATCGAATGCAACCGATCACGCGCGATCAACTGGCGGGCATTCGCGCCGCTTGCGATCGACATCACGCCTGCCTCGTGATCGATCATCGTTTTCTTCCACCGATGGGCGGCGGCCATTTTTGGTTGCACGATTCGATCGTAGCAGTGGAATCTGATATCGTCATGATGTCAGCCGGGTTGACAGGCGGAGCAGCGGGCGGCGTGCTGACGCTTAATGCAGCACTCGCCCAACAACTCGACTCGCCCAATCAGTTTGTTCATCGCGATGGCGTAGTCGATGACGCTGGACTGAGCGGCGACATGCTGCCGAATTCGTGGGTGGCCGCAATCGTCGCGGCCACGCTGGATCAATGGATTGCACAATCATGGCGTGGTGCCGATGTGGATGACTTCGCCACCGCGTTGGCCCAGCGACTCGCCCGTCGTGAGAGTGTGCGTGACCTAGTGGTGACGGGACGAAGCATCGGTATCGAATTGGATCTGCCTGCGAAACTCTGGCAAGAAGTGGCCGCTGATCACCAACTCCGCGTCAGCACAGCGGGCGAGTACGCGATCGCCATGCAACCGCCACTAGTTCTCGGCAGTGATGCTCAGTCTGAATTACTCAACCGAATTGATTCCGTTTTCGATTTTGTCGAAGCATCTGAGCTCCAGCCTGAATCCGAGCCAGTATCCGACGAAGAAACACGAGCCGACCCCCCCGTCGAGGACGATAGCGAATATGATGTTGTCTCAGACGAGAGCGGCGAATTCGTCGAGGACGAGTACGAAGAGGATGAAAGCGACCAAGATGAAAGCGACGATGAGGAAGTAGATGATGAGCACGAGGCCGAGGAAAAACTAACACACCAAGCGTCCGCGATCGATTCAGCGGACACTGACCCCGATGATGCGGCATCGGACACTGATCCGGAAACACAAACATGAGACACCTGCTATCCCTGTTCGACCTCACCCCGGACGAACTGAACACCATCTTGACGACCGCGCGATACCTCAAGCGGGAATTGCAAGCCGGCAATCGCCCTGCGATTTTGGCTCGTTACACGCTGGCGTTATTATTCGAGAAACCGAGTCTGCGGACGCGCGTCAGTTTTGAGACGGGCATGAACCAACTTGGCGGCGGCAGTCTGTTTTTGGGCGAAGACGTGGGGTGGCGAAAACGTGAATCACCATCGGACTTCACCAAAGTGTTGGGACAGTTTGTAGACGTCGTCGCCTGTCGCGCGAAACAACATTCTTGTGTCGAGGAATTGGCGAGTTTCAATGCCGTGCCGATCATTAATAGTTTGACGGATTCATCGCATCCTTGCCAAGCACTCGCGGATGTGTTGACGATCCAAGAAGCGTTCGGTTCGCTTCCGGGACGACGTGTGGTGTTTGTTGGAGATGGCAACAATGTCTCTCGCTCACTCGCGCTAGCCTGTGCAATGCTCGGCATGCGTTTTACCTTAGCACGACCCGATGGCTACGAATTTGATGATGAGTGGTTGGCAGAGGTCGCCGCTCGCTATCCCGATTCGGAAATTCGACAAGTCAAGGATCCACGCGTGGCCGTCAAAGATGCCGATGCGATCTATACGGACGTGTGGACGAGCATGGGCCAAGAGGCCGAGTCGGCGGTGCGTCGCCAAGCGTTCGCGAATTATCAACTCAACGCGAAATTGTTGTCCGCTGCTCCATCGACGGCGCGCGTGCTGCACTGCTTGCCTGCGGTGCGTGGTGAAGAGATCACTGATGCAGTCATCGACGGTCCGCAAAGCGATGTGATCAATCAAGCCGGCAATCGCATGCACGTTCAGAAGGCGTTACTCGTGTTCCTGTTGCGACCAGAATGGATTGCCGAAAACGTGACGGTTAGTTAACGGGCTAATCGCAACACGAGTTGTTCGAGCAGGAAACGGTCGCGACCTTCGGCGCTGTGAGTGCCTTTGAGCCGTAAGTCTGCATCGAGGAGCCAAGCCAACAACTGTTTGGCTCGTTCCCGGCCCATGGTTTGAAGTTGTTTTTTGGCGGATTGAATCTCGGCGGGGCGGCGAATCCCGGCCAGCGATAACACGTCTTCAAATTGCCACGCCCGACCGGTCTGTTCGCGGTGCTCAATGATCGTTGTGGCCATCCCCAGGCGACGGAGTGACCAAGAAATTTGTGGCAACAGGGCGATTGCTTTTTGTCCGCCTGTGAACAGTTTATCGAGTTGCCGCAGCGCCTCAGCCGCATCTCCACTGGCGATCGCATCAGTGATCTGCCACACCGTCTTGCCTTGCCAACCGGCGACCACGTCTCGCACCAAGCTCTCTTCAATCTTGCCACCGACGTCGACATACAACGCCAGTTTTGCAATCTCGGTGTCGAGCATACCGGTTTCTTCGCCGAGCATTTCGATCAACGCATCCGCTGCACCTGCTGCGAGTTTAACTTGATGTCGTGAAGCTACATAGCCTGTCAAAAACTTCCGCCGAGTCGCTGCCGTGACGCCTTGCTTGGAATCCGTTGCGTTGCCACACGCGATCAACAAATGATCCTTATCTGCGGCTTTGTACAAACGCGTGTTGCTGGCCAAGGAATCCAGTTCCAGCACGAAGCGGGTGCTGTCACCGGGCGCGGCCACATATTTTTCTAGTTCGGTACGATTGGTGGTGACAAACTTATCGGCAGAACGAACAGCCAAAGTGCGTTTGTCGTCTACATCGAAATCGAACAGCGAGGCCGTCGCGAGATCGTCGCGCAGATCCGACCAGCGTGTCGTATCGCCTTCAAACTGCGTCCAATCTCCGTCACCGATCAGCGTTTCCATGGCCCAGCGACGGAGCGTGGCGTCGTTGCCATAGATGATCGCGAGCCGATCACCCGCCGTCGTGGGCGTCGTGCCCGCGACGAATTCAAAAGCGTGCTGTTTCGGCATCGAGGTTACAGGCCGCGCTCATCAGCGAAAGAGTAAATGCGATACTTCTCTTGATCTTCCACTTCACTCTCAACGCGCAGTTCACCGTTCTCGTCATACAGCAACATCAATCCTGGCTGTTTTAACTCCTCTTCTTCGTCCAATCCCAACGGTCGACCGCCAGCCAGATCAACGATCGTTGTTCCCGAGAGCACTTCGGTCTCAGGAGTCTTCTTCACCGACAAGCTGATCGGGTCAATGATTTCTGCTGCCCCTTTGTAGCTTAATGCAGAACCCTCCGTCACATTCTTCATCCAAATTGGCATTGGTGACGCGTATTGTGCATTGTGTCCGAGAGAGAGCACGTTTGCCGTTGGTGGGCTTTTAAAAACCTCCACGTTCTTGCCAGCCAACTTGAAATCACGCGGCTTGGAGAGTTCTACATTACCAGCAAAATACTGGTTGAATCCTGGCAGTGAGACGGGTTCGCTCGGTTCGCTCCACGGACTCCACCGCTGAAACTCCCGTTCCTTGGTTTGCTCCGCTTTCGTCATCAATCCTTGCACGCGAGTGTAGACGTCGCCACCCAGCGTAGAACTTTTCGGTTGAAAACTGGGGTTGGCCGGGAAATTCGGGTCTTGAACTGCGTAACGCAACCGGTACACGTATTTACGACCCGGCATCGGGCTGACGCCAGCGGGCAAGCCACCGCGCGCGAAATCGTAGAACCGCATGATCTTGTAGTCGACCGGGTTCTCTTCGATCGTTTTCATGCCTGCGGCCACTCCCGCTCCCATGCCCATCCCAAAGTCAGAATCCATGCTCAGGTCCATCGACGATCCCGCCATAATATCATCCATACCATTCATTGCACCCGCGCCAGCACCATCTGGACCTGCGAGTTTAAAATCTTCTGCTTTGACCTCTGCCACTTTGCTTTGCTCGGCCATCAATTGCTCTTGCTCGATTTCTGTTCGCGACACCATCGGGATCAACGGATGCAATGCAAATTTCGAGTAATCGCTAAGCAAGATCGGTGGAATGTATCCGGTGATATTCAGATCGCGGTAATCCGATGGTACGAGTTCGGGTGCGAACCCGGCCCATTGAAGGGCTGCCCGTTTGAGATCTGATTCACGATTGCCGATCAACATCCAGTCGGCATCGGCGAGCTGCGCAACCGTTTTGGTGGTCACGTCGGCACGTTGGATTTCGTAATTGAAATACAACGGTTGATCTCGCTGCGGTGTGTAGCCGTCAGCGTCAAACAAAGCGGCTCGGTACGAATCAGCGATCTCTTTGTGTGGGATCACGGCTGTGCCCGCGATGAACCAGGCACTCTGAGGCACCGGGTGTTTTGACGATGCTATTTGAGCGGATGCCGATGTGGGTGAAAACCCAAAGTTGTACTCGGACGATAAGGCTCGGCCAGCACCCGCGGCGACGCCCATTCCCATTTCACTGCCCATACCCATCATGCTGGAACTGGATGATCGACCGTCCATGCCCATGCCGTCCATGCCCATTTCACTGCCCATGCCCATGCCTTCCATATCCATCATCGCCCCACGACCCCGCGGGCGTCTTGGTCTGATCACCTTCTTCTTCACTTCAATCTTTTCTAGCTCATCGGCCGGTTCGAGCGTGCTGGCGAGGTAATTGCTGCTATTTGACAGCACCGCGTAGGATTCCAGATGCCCGCTGGTCATGAGCGCTCGTGGAGGCATCAACGTCGGGTCCTGGCGACGGACAGAATCAGAGAGGTTGCGCGGTTCGAATAGGATGTCTGGTGAGTACGGCCCTGGCGGTATGGGGTTGGTCGTCGCTTCGAGTTCCTTGTCGATTTGGAATGTCGGTCTGCGTTCTTTTAACACCGCTTCAGAGTGATCGTCGTCGATACTGGCCCGCACCTGTTTCGCTTCATTCGCGAGCTGGTCGGGGTCTTTCTCCTCCCGCATGTCGGGCAAACTCAAACCGCTGTAGATCATCCATGCCGACGCAGCGATGACCAAACCGACCACCATTTTTTCGGCGTGGTGAATGAAAAAGTTTTTGATTTTGTCGGCGTCCACGGGAATCTCCTGAGGAGAGTGAATGGGGTAAGCGGTCGGTTTAAGTAGCGGAAGTCGTCAGAGTGAATTTTTAAACGGGCTTACGAAGCGCCCACAGGTACAGGCACCTCATCTACCACTGGTTGTACTGGATCAGGCGGAGCGACACCAGGATTTTCTGGTGCGATTTCCACTGGCGGGACCGCGTCTGGCACAACTGGTAGGGGAGCCGTTGGAGGCGTCGCGGCGGGTGGCGTTGGGACTGGGTCTACCGCAGGTGGTGTGGTCACCTCTGGTGCTGGCAAAGTTGCATCGGGGGCGGCCACATCAGGGCCTGCCGCAGCAGCCGCGACTGGCTTGCCATCCATCGTCTGACCATCGATCACCGTGGCTGCAGTGATCTGCTCGACACCGAGTTTGTCTTCTTGCGGCGGATTGTAAATGTGAATCAAACCATACACTTCCACGGTCACGTCGAGAGGAAATTGATCGTTCACTGTTGTGACCGACATACCCCCACTGTCCATCGACATGGACGACCCCATGCTTCCGGATTGGTCATATCCCGCACCTCCACCAGCGGACCCCGAGGGGGCATCACCGCTTCCAAAGATACGCGTTTGAATGACCTGGACCATCAGTGGCGCACTACCACAGGCAGCCAACAAATCAGGAATCGCCCGTTGGTCAATCTTCAGTGACATCATCACCGGCACCCGCTTGGCAACCTTCAATGGTGCGTCATCCGGCGTGGAACTCTCCAGAGCCGCACGCAACTGTGACCCAGTGATCGGTGCAAGTTTGGGGTCAACATAGCGATTGTCTGCTGGATCGACCTCGACGACCGTTCCGCCGCTCATGCTAGAATCCATCATACTCATGCTGCTGCTATCCATACTTGAATCCATACTGCTGGAGTCCATGCTGCTGGATTCCATACCCATCCCTGCCCCCATGCCGCTGCTAGGAGAAGTCAGGATGCCCGCTGTGAAACGCACCTTGCGGCCCATCGACAATTGTTTGATCTCGCGAATTTTTGCCTCAAATGGTTGCTTGGCCTCACCATTGACCTTCGCGATGATCTCCATTAACTGTCGCAGAATCCACAAGTTCTCTTGGCTGTAATAAACCTCCAGGGTATCGGGACGGCGAGCCTGCCAGGGGAATAACTCGGTAATCAAGTTCTGCTGTGCCGTTGTCGACCACTGCACCAACGGGCCTTTGGGAGCACCAGTGATACTGATCGTCGGCAGCCCGCCAGGCAACATACGACCGGAATCCATGCTATCCATCGAGTCCATACCTGCGGTGCTCGCCGTTTTTCCGAACGTGGCCGTCCAGTCGGTTTTCGCGATCTCAGCGATACTCTTGAGCACGTTGCCGATGTAATAGCGATACTGTTGCAGCAAGAACGGCTCAAGCTTTTCCTCTTCTAAAATAGGATAGTGAACGTAAAGTTCGATGGGGATTTTATCGCGATATTCACTAACGAGTTCCTCCGTCAACACCTCTGGCCCCGGCCAAACCAAGATGTCCTTTTGTTTGTTGTAGACGGTCCGCCAAGCTTCCAGCACTTCGTCCTGACGTTTTTTGATCATGCCCTCCATCTGTTCGTGCGAAATTGGATTGGGGTGATCGGGCACCTCAGCGCGGACACTGCCAACCTTGTTGATGTCCAATCTGATTTTGGCAGCACGTGCGTCACTCTCAGCAACCAAGTCGCTACTGACCTTGAACCAAATGCCAACAGTTCCAAGAAAAATCAAAGCAATGCCGATCCAAAAGCCATACTGCTTGAGGAAGTCGATGGCGGGTTTGAGCTGTTCCATGAGAGATCTCAGTTTTCAGATGAAAGACGACAATTTCGGTGGTGCAGAGACGAAAGTCTTGAGGACTTCCGCTACGGGTTGATGTTCATATTGGGGGGACTAGTTCATGGCGACTTCAGCGTCGGCCTCAGTGGGGACGGATTCTTCTTCTGAGGCAGCGGCTTCTTCTGCAGCCTTTTTGGCATCAAGGCGTTTTTGTAGCGTGACTGGTTTCCAGACAACTTGAAAAACGAAATCGAGCCGTAACTCTTGCAGCGACGGTGGATCATATTCAAGTTCTTCGCCATCGGGGCCGATCAGTTTTTGCCCAGGCCGCAAACCGCTGGCGGGCATCAATCTTGAGGCCAAGCTATTGGGGTCGTAATCTGGGTTGGTAACAGATACGGGGTCCGGCTGCCGCTCATCGAGTTGCAGCGGATAGCTGAATCCAAATTCTTCGGGAGTGAAGGTTTGCATGACAACTTGATCGCCCTCGGTCTTCACGGCCAATTCAATGGGTTTTTCAAGGAAATTCGTAGTCAAAGTCCGGCGCACGTGGTTGCTGCCTTCAAAACCCATTTTCTCAGGACTGTTGTAGTAGTGATACCCCGTGATCTGGATCACCCACCCGGCTTCGGTTGGTCCGGTATCGGTAGCAAATTCTTCGGGCAGGGTACGTTTCATTTGCCGTGCCCAGCTAGCCATCTCTTCCTTGTACCGTTTGTCAACTGTTGCAGAATACCAGACACTTAAATCTTCAAAGTGCTTGGTTTCAATCGCGGTAATGTAAATGTCTTTACGATCTTTCAACGGCATGACCTTGGGCGATGGAATCTTACCATCCGGATAATCTTCGCGAGGGATCAATTGATTGATCGCTTTAGTCAGCTCCAACCAAATCAAACGCTCATCGTTGTCACCGGTAATCTGTTCACCCAGTCGATTGAGGAACTGCAATCGACTCTCAAGGTCGGCGTCTTTGGATTTCTCGGCCGCGCTATAATCCCCCATCGCCTTGACGGAACTCGTCGCCGCACTCCATACCTTGTCCGTCGTCGTGGCCCATGATCGCTGAGTCAATACATACTGCAGCGTGGTGCCGGCCAGGATCGCGGTTAGGCCGAGCAGCGCCCACGGTTTCTTTGCCCGAATCATCCGCTGCGTCAGAATCTCACGCGGCACGAGCGTCGTGTGGATATGCCCGAGATCGAGACCTTGCAGACACAGACCGTAACACACGGCAAACGTCGGCGCGTTGTCTCGGAACGTCGGGATCGACAACACGTCGTCACCGCCCAGCCGATTGAAACGGTCGAGCATTTGCACATCGTATCCAAGGTTCTTGCCAAGGTACGCGGCCAGCCCCGGCATCTTGACCGTGTTGCCGGTGACCAGCAATTCAGTGATGTTCGCTTTCTTGTCGATCCCGCGAAAGAACCCGATGCTGCGCTGCACTTCGGTCACAAGGTCATTGAACACTGGGCGCATCGTTTGGAAGATCAACTTCGGATCAACGGCCTCGCGAGCGTTACGTTTGAGATGCTCCGCTTTAGCAAACGTCAACTTCAGATCTTTCGTCAACTGACGCGTGAAGTGGTTGCCACCGATCGGCATACTCCGTTGCCAGATTCGGAAACCGTTGGTGATGATCAAATCGCTGGAGTCCGTTCCGATTGACAAAATCACCGTGGATGTCGGCGGGTTGTCAACGTCAAACTCTTCGGTTGAGAGCCGTTCGTGCATGCGATCGTATGCGACGGCGTTGTAGAGCGCGATCGGAGCGAGTTGAACCAAGTCGACTTGCATGTCGGCTTCTTCAAATGGTGCGAGCTGTCGGTATGCCTGTTCACGTTTCATCGCGAACAATCCCACCTCACTCTCCAACGCATATCCTTCTTGGATTTGAGCACCAGGCATCATTTGGTAATCCCAAATGACGTCTGACAATTCAAACGGGATTTGCTGTTTGGCTTCGTAACGCACAATGTCGGCGATCTTCTTCAGGTCGACTGGTGGCGGTTTGAAAAACTTTGCCAAACCGCTCTGACCAGGCACGCTGATGCACACCCGGTCACGAATCGACTCGTTCCGCTCCAAAAGCTGACCGATCGCCTCGGCAATTAATTCGTCCGGATTGGCATCCGGTTGGCTAAGAATTTTGGGATATTCGATGAAATCGAACTGGTCAGCGATGACTTCATCGCCTTTTTTGAAGCAATGTAGCGCCTTTAGAGCACTTTGACCGATTTCGATTCCCCAAACGCCAGCGTTGCCTGCCATGGTTATCTTTCGCGGAATAGTTGAGAAAAGTGAATGAAACGCAGGTTTCTACGTTTCAAAATAGGAATAGTTTTCGTTCGCTGGGAGGTGCCAGCGGGGAGGCATTCAGATTAGTATCACGTTTTCTACCCTCCACGTCAAATTTTAGTCGCTTATGCCGCCTTTTGCTGAATGCTGTGTCATTATTCCGTGCAGCACGATCGAAGATTTCCCCTCCCGATTGGATCCTGCCGGTGCGCGAAGCCTTCTGGGCGCGCTGACGGCGGCATGGCATCCTCGTTTGTTGGCGTCAACCGGGCGGACGCCAGATTGGCAGCGGAGCGACGATGCACCGGCTGCGGTGAAGCCTGCCAAAACCGATGGGGCGTCTGAAACGATCACAACCCGTTTAGTGATCGTCCCCGAAGTCTGCGTTTCAACATTGCCTTCCGAGTTACGGGAAAACGTCGATCGGGATGCCGTATCTCTGACACCGTTGACGTCTGAAAACACCCGCGAACTGTGGATCCGTGTGGCCAGCCGTGAGGATGCGCTGGAAAAAATCGCCGCCGCCCTGGCCATGGTCGACGGCTCCACGGTCAACGACCAGCAACACATGAACGACGCTGCCAGGCTGTCCGGCGGCAAAGACACGATCAACGAGCAAGATTTCTTTTCACTGGGGTACACCTGGTGGCAAACCCAAATACTCACTCGGCGACTGCGTTACACGAGCAATCTCGATCAAATTTATTTTGAAGGACGCGTTGTCACTGCTGCTGAAAAATACGTTGCTGAAGATTTCACGGGCGCGATCGAAACCTTACACGATTGTTTTGACGCCCTTGCCGAAGAACGTGATCACTACTTCTCCTCCGACCCCGCTATTATCGACCTCACGCTGTTAACGCCTGGCACCGTCGACAAGTGGCTTGAGCTGCGGTCGCAAGCCGTTGCACAACGATCTCTTGAAGTCGGCCCGACGGTGCGCACTGGATTAAAAATCGCGGACAATATCCTTGTCGATGAAGCTGTCGCGGAATCCATCCTCAGCGGAGACGAACATCGTCGCCAACAATTCCAAGCCAACCTGCACGCCAATCCCGCATCGTCTGATGACCAGCCCAGCGACACGGTGGGTTGGTGCGGTGGTGGACCGGCCAGCGATTTCAGTTTTGACGAAAACTCGATCGCGACTGCCGAACAACGCATCGCCTCGGCGATCGGCGTCGTGCAAAAGTCAGGCGGTACGACGCTGGCCGTTTATGCGCGTTTGGGTGGCGGTGTTGCAGGCGAATGGGTGCCCGCGATCGCAGCGGCTGGTTTTCGTGGGATCGTGCCGATTGATTTTCTCGGTGGTCGCGGTTTCGATGATGAATCGAAAGTCTTGTTGGGCCACGGCGAGACTGAGATTGAAGCCTTGACCGCCAAACCCATCGACGCCAACGATGAAAGCTCGTTCTTAACACTCGCCGCGAATCTGGGCGAAGCGGTCGACCGAGGTGAAATCGCCACTGCGTTATTAGTGCATTGGCCGGGTGGTGGGTGCGATAGTTTTCGTGATGTCCGCCGAGCCGCCGCGTGGTCGTTGTGCCTGGGCCGTTTCTGGCGAATCGACGAATACTTCACCGACGGCGAACGCCCGTTTCATCAAGGCAAAACGCCCGCTGCGTCACCGGCCGCGCCACCACGATTGGCTGATTTACACACGCGACACGCGCGGACGATCTCAGAACTGAACGCGCAACAAACCGACAACCTTCGCGGTTTCGCGGCACTGCTGGCCCCGGACCAGTTTGCGGGCGTTACCGTTCCAGCACATGATGCAAAGGTATTAGCCAATCGGATCGCCACCTCACTCGGATTCACTGCGGATTCGGCAGCGAATAACTCCGGCGCAACGCATGGCAATCAATTACTACTTAACCCATCGCACCCAGCCATCCGCACGTCCGTGACAGTCGCTGGCAAAGTCTCCGCGCACACCGGACCGATCTTTCACGCAGAGTCATCCGGCGGACAATCACGCTTAATCGCAGACGTATCCGCATGGAGTTTCGCGTTGGTCGGAACAGCGGCCCGCATCCAGGCGGGCGACGAATCCGCCGCCGTCTCGCCTCTGAAAAAAATCACGCGATGGTTCACCAGCGGAGTGAATCGAATCATTGCCGACAATCATTTCAGCAATGAGTTCATGGAGGCCACAATTGATCGCGCGCATGGTGGTATCGACGGAGTGTACAGCGGGCATGGACGTGGCAACCGGTTTTCAATGCGGTTGTTATTGTCACCGAGCACGAAGATCGATCCTGAGCAGAAATCTTCTGCCGCGGAGTCAGTTTGGAAAACCATTTGCACACGTTGGTCGGTTTTGCAAGACACGCAGCACGTGGCCGTGCTCGAACTCGAAGGCGAGTTTCAGCGTGAAGGAGAGATGCGGCGTTGGCAATCGCAGTACCGGCTTTACCGCGGCAGTCGCCAGTTACAGTATTGCGTGCGGTTCGATCAATGTCCCGACCCAGCGCTGTCGATCAGTGATGCCTGGAAAACCTGCCCTGTGCTGCGGGTCGCGGTTGCCGATGCCAACCCGATTGTGCGTTTGGTGATGCGTGAAAAACTGGTCCGCACAAGTGCCCGTACTTTTCAGTCGTCACTCGGGTTTGTGATCGAAGAAGAGCAACGCTCAACGCTCATCGCCAGTCCCACGGGAACGGTCCATCGTCGTTGCGGCGATCGGTTTTATGACACATTGCTGACTGCCGCGCCGCAATCAAACTCAATACCGACTCCTGCCGCTGATGCATCTTGGTCAGCGTGGCAATCGTTCGTGCTGGGTTTCGATGTTCGTCACGCCGTCGCGACTGCGAAATCCGCCGCGCTCAGCCAAGAAACATTGGCTGTCCCGCTCAAACAAGCACCTGCCACTGCAACGCAGCGGGGATGGTTGATTCATCCGTCGCCGATGTCACTCGACGTGCAAGTCGTCGACGTCGGCCGTGTTACGTCCGACAACGGCGATTGCATGGCGTTGCATTTGCGGATTGTGCAAACGGCCAGCCGCGCGGTGTCGGCAAGCTTGCGTTTTTGTCGTGATGTGCATTCGGCTCATCAAGTTTCCTCGTTATCTCGACCACTCAGCAGCGAGAATGCTGCGAACACGTTGACGCTTGAGCGGTTGCAAGAGATATCGAGCACCGAATCGATCACCTGTGAAGGCGACCGGATCGCGTGGTCGCACCCTAGTCACGGTGTGTGGCACGTCATCGTGCTATTTCGACTTGGCGAGCGGGTATGAACTCTCCGCTGCCAGCCGATTTAGTATTCCGTGAAGCGGCCATGATGAGTGAATTGGTCACCGAAGAACAATGGCGAGCCGCTGTCACGGAGGTTAAGCATACTCGCAAGGAAGCGAACGTCCACGCACCGACGTCCGATGAAGATCGCAAAGCAATTTGTGATGAAGTCGCTACCGTGTTGATCCGCGACGGTATCCTGACCGCCTATCAAGCGACTCAGCTCCGCGCCGGGCGCACCAAACTGACGTTAGGCCCCTACCGGGTCACTGATTTCTTAGGCCAAGGCGGGATGGGACAAGTCTTTGCGGGCGTGCATGAGATCATGGGCCGGCGGTGCGCGATCAAGGTCTTGCCGCTTGAAAAATCCGACGACTTGGCTCGCGAGAGTTTTCATCGCGAAATTCGCTTGCAAGCGTCTCTGGATTGTCCCTATTTGGTGCGCGCGTTCGATGCCGGACGCGAGGGCAGCGTGCATTTCCTGGTGACAGAATTCGTCGCTGGCAGCGACTTGCGTCGTTTGGTCAAAGACAGCGGTCGGTTGTCGGTGCAGCAAGCCTCGTCGATCGTCGCGCAGGCCGCTGCCGGATTGGCTTACGCCCACGACCTCGGTTTAATCCATCGCGACATTAAACCAGCCAACATTTTGGTCACCCCTGACGGGCACGCCAAGGTGGCGGACATGGGTTTGGCGGCGTTGATGTTCGTGCAAGACGATGATCCGCGCGCGGGGAAAGTCGTCGGCACAGCGGACTATCTCTCGCCCGAACAAATCCGCACGCCCGACGAGGTCGGCCCGCAATGCGATATTTACTCGCTGGGCTGCACTCTGTACTACGCGATCACGGGCAAGGTGCCGTTTCCCGGTGGCGATTCCAAGAGCAAGTGCAAACGGCATCTGACTCAAGCCCCCTGGGATCCTCGCAAATTCGCTCCAGAACTAACAGAGGCGTATGTCGAAATCATCGCTGACATGATGGAAAAAGACATCCGTAAACGCATTCAATCCGCAGCCGAAGTCGTCCGTCGGCTGAGTCCATGGGCGTCGATTTATCCCGATGAAGGCGAAGCTTGGCTGTCGGAACTCGGGATTCAGTTGCCCGATGAAAAGTCTCGTTCCCGAAAACCCGATCCATCACGCGCAGCGGGTTTGGGTAAACCAGCGGACGACGAAGATTCCACCTGGAAAACAAACTCCGGTGTAAGGTCAGGTAAATCAACGGGCAATTCCGATGTGCTTTCTGACGAGCAACTCATGTCGTCAGGCGCGCTATCAAGCATCACGAGCGACGCACCGCCACCGCCACCGAATCAATCTGGCTCGTTGATCTCCGCCATCAAACCGCCCGAACCACCACCGATTGTCATCGTGCAGGCGACGATGTCCCGCTCAGTTTTCTGGAGTTCGATTCTGATCGCGGTGGTGTTGAGCCTGGTGATTGGATTTGTACTGGGGCAAGTGATCGAGATGTGATGAGGCGACCTATCGCATCAACACGGCACTGAGCTGTTGCTCGCAAGCACCAACCACCTTCTCAACAATCTCATCCGCATCGCTACCGCTGAGCGTCTCGGTGAGACTTTGCAGTTCCATCGAGAACAACACGCGTTTCCGATCGGCACCATCCTGCTCCGCGTTTCGATACGTTTCTTGATACGACAAATCCGTCAAACGTTGATCAGCCGCAGCACGTATCACACTCGACAATCCATCCCAACGAACGGACTCGGGTAACACTAAGTTCAGGTCACGCCGGATCGAAGGGAACGGACTGATGGCGCGTTGCTGTGGGACAAGATATGAAAGCTGTAGCAACTGATCCGCTGACAGCTCAGCCGCGACGACTTTGCCGGGCAACTTCCACGAACGCACTAACGTCTCATTGAGCATCCCCAGATACCCGATCACTTCGTCCGATTCACTCCCGCTGACCTTTAGCGTCACCACACCACCAGTCGCAAAACCGTCACGCTGAACCGACTCAACTTGCAATTCACCCGCGATACCCAAACGCACCAAGAGTGCTTCGATGACCCCTTTTGCGGCAAAGAAATCGTCGCCCATGATCAAACCGAGATGGTACGTTTCAACCGGCAAATCGACTTGGTCACCGGACTGCGGTGAGGGCAAGTACACGTGAGCGATTTCAAACAAATCAGCGTGCAGCGAAGCCGCCGCCCAGTTCGCAGCTCGGCTTTGCAACAGACTCGGGATTAACGAGCGACGCAGACGCCGCGAGCCTTCCAGCATCGCGGTGCGAGTTTGAATCGCAGGTCGATCGGTCCACGGTGACAACGACACATCAATCTTTTCTGTCACTACGCTCGGTGTCATCGCTTCGCTCAAACCAGCAGCGGTTAACACTCCACGTGCTCGCGACATCGCCACATCGAACGGGCGCTTGCTGCTTGGCGTGACCGGAATCGGAGCGTCTTCAGGGATCTTGTCGTAACCGTGAATCCGCGCGGCCTCTTCAATCAAATCTGCTTCGCGAGTCAAATCATGACGCCACGTCGGCGGCACACACAACATGTCTGAGAAGTCGCGCGCCGTGTCAATGCGACAACCCAAACCAGTCAAGATTCGCGCGGTTGTTTCGGCGTCGATCTCGATCCCAAGCACGCGTGTGAGTTGTGATAACCGCAACACAACGCCTTGCCGATCGGTGATCGGTTCGCCGCACTCGACCACACCACTGGCGACCTTGCCGTCGGCGATCTCAGTGATCAACTGACAGGCCCGGCGACTCGCCCAGTCAATCCCTCGTGGATCGACGCGCCGTTCAAAACGAAACGACGAAGGGCTGTGCAGTTTCAATCGTCGTGCCGTCCGCCGCACCGACAGCGGCATGAAGTCCGCCGCCTCGATGATCACGTTCGTCGTTGACTCGGTGACTTCACTGCTGGAACCACCCATCACGCCAGCGATCGCCAGCGGTGAATTGGCATCGGCGATGACGCAGGTTTGTGCGTTGAGTTCATAATCGCGATGATCAATCGCGTGCAGTTTTTCACCGCTGCGCCCCGCCCGCACGACGATCTGGTTTCCGGATACCGAAGTGGCATCGAAGGCGTGCAGTGGCTGGCCGCATTCCATCATGACATAATTCGTCACGTCAACAATGTTGTTAACCACGCCGATCCCGATTGACCGCAAGGCCGCTTGCATCCAGTCGGGACTGTCGCCAACCTTCACACCTTGGATGACCCGCGCCGTGTAACGTGGGCACGCCTCAGGTATCTCGATTTTGACGCTAATCAAATCGGACGTAGCGGTCTCTGACGATGGGAACTGGATCGTGGGGAGTTTCAGTTGCTGCCCCGTCAGCACGGCGATCTCGCGAGCGACGCCGATATGGCCGAGACAATCACCGCGATTACTGGTGACTTCCAGGTCAATAACGATTTCGCCATCGACCGTTTTGCTTTCTTCATGGTTCAGCCCCGATAGACTCAGTCGATCGACGAGTTCATCGTGTGAGAGATTAATGTCAACGTAACGCGACAACCAAGAAAGAGAGACAAGCATGGCAGGCTGGGTGCGAAGGGAATGGTGGAAAGAAGCGACGAAGCGTGTTCCGATGTACGAATCGCAACTGGGTTTAAGGAATCAACGACCCCCATCCGACGCTTCTAAAACTGCTGCAAGAACCGCAAATCACCGCTAAACAAATCGCGAATGTCCGTGATTCCATGGCGTCTCATGCACAATCGCTCGACGCCTAAACCGAATGCGAATCCGCTGACTTTTTCGGGATCGTAGCCAACGGCTGCGAACACATTCGGATCGACCATGCCCGCTCCACCGAACTCAATCCAAGTGCCGTTCCAGTAAAAATCAACTTCGACGCTTGGTTCGGTAAAGGGAAAGAACGATGGGCGAAAACGAATCTCGACGTCATCACCCAAGTAGTTGTTAGCGAAAACTCGCAGCACGGTTTTCAAGTTGGCCATCGTTACGTTCGCATCAACGAGCAGCCCTTCCATTTGATGAAACATCGGAAAGTGCGTCGCATCGGGCGCGTCAGGACGATAGACCCGGCCCAGCGAAATGATGCGTATCGGCGGTTGGCGCGATTGCATCACACGAATTTGCACTGTGCTCGTTTGGCTGCGGAGCAACTGTTCGCCTTCGCCAGTTTCGAGACCACTGCCTGCCGTGGCGAGATAGAAATTATCGAGCGGATCGCGGGCCGGGTGATCTTCAGGAATGTTCAGCGCGACGAAGTTGTGCCACGGGTCTTCGACCTCTGGCCCTTCGGCAACTTCAAAACCCATGCGGCCCATGATCTCGGTCAGGTGGTCGATCGTTTGCGTGATCGGATGGACGTGACCAAGCTTCGGTCGCGAACCAGGCAAGGACGGGTCGAACGTGGGATCAAACTGCGAAGTACCGCCGCCCGCGAGTGTCGCTTTGGCGGAATCAAACGCGGCGTCAATCGCTTTGCGGGCTTCGTTAAACCGCATCCCAGCGGCTCGCTTATCAGCGGATTCAATCCTGCCGAGCATTTTCTGAACGTCTTTGAACTGACCATTCTTGGCACCCAAGAACACGACTCGCGCCTCTTCAAGCGCATCGGCATTGGACGCACTTGAGAATGCGGATTCAGCATCACGCTGAAGTTGATCCAAGCGTTCGAGAAAATTTGGCAGCGACATCGCAGAAAGCGTTTACGCAGCAACCGTTTCGGTGGCCAACGCAGCCTTCACTGCGTCGCACACGTCTTTGAAACCGGCGGCGTCGTGAATCGCCATTTCCGATAAGGATTTACGATCCAGTCCGATGTTCGCTTTCTTAAGTCCGAAAATGAACTCGCTGTATCGCAGCCCGTGCGATTTCACCGCAGCATTGATCCGGATGATCCACAGTTTGCGGAATTCACGTTTACGCACGCGGCGGTCACGGAAGGCGTAGGCTCCACTGCGAAGCAGGGTTTCTTTGACACTGCGGGTCAGCGACCCACGACCCCCGACGAAGCCTTTTGCACGTTTGAACAGACGTTTTTTGGCTTGGTTCCGGGCTGAACCTTTTCTTGTACGCATCTCTTGAATTCCTTAATTAGTATGTGGCGTTGATCACTGCCGAGGGTTTCGATTCAGGCCCCAGTCGATATTTGACTGAAGTTTTGCCCAATCGAGTTGCCGGGCGTTGTCCTAAGCGGAGGGAGTTAAAAAAAGCGAATATCAGGCATGGCGCCGGGTATTCAGGTGGATCGAAAATTGCTCGCAGGGTCGCACAGCAACTACAGGCTATAGCCGTTCAGGGCGGCATGAATGGTCGGTTCCATGCAGGCATCCATCGCAGCGGTACCACGCAAATTGCGGCGACGTTTCTTGGTCAGACCTTTCGCCAAATGGCTTGTGCCAGCTTGGCGGTGCATGGCTTTGCCGTTCGCACTGAGGCGAAAGCGTTTCTTTGTACCCTTATGGGTTTTGACTTTGGTTCCCATGGCGATTCCGTCATTGGAGGGGTGTAGGATGTTCAATTTGCAAAATGCAGAGGGGCGGATGATAGCGATACGGGGCCTCGATCGCCAGGGGGAGTTACCTAGCAACTAGCCCAGATCACGCGAGTTGTTGCTATAGTGATGGGTCGCCACCTCGGCAACCACATCGGCACTACCGGACGGCACCACCGCGTGTCATCGTCCTGCCAAACTCTCTCGATCACTAGTATTCCATGATTCGTTTTATTTTCTTGCTGTCGGTCGCTATTTGTGCCTTTTGCCCACCTTCCGCTCGCGGCGAGACAACCGTCGCGGTCGCTCACCAATCGACTCGTCAGGCCACCTCAGCGTTCGACTTCACCAACATCGCTGGTCCCGTTCAAGGCGATGTGGGAGCACGGGGCACATGGTCGATTGTTTCTGGAACTGCCGATCCCGCCAGTGCTGCGTTACAAAAACTCAACGACGGCTTCGTGCCGCGCAACGCCGATCAACCGAGCGAAAACTTTTTCTTCGCTCCCGCTACCGAGGGTGGGCGGCTGTTGTTGGATTTGCAATCGCCTGTCGACGTCAAACAAATTCGCTCCTACTCGTGGCACGTTCGTGAGCGAGCGTCTCAAGTCTACACGTTGTTCGGGAGCGATGAAAACAACCGCGATGAGTTTCAACTCAAACCTGCGGCGGGCACCGACCCGACCACGTGCGGTTGGACCAAGATCGCCTCAGTGGACACGCGCCGTGATGCCAACCCAAACGACGGCGGGCAGTACGCAGTCGATATCTCGGCAATTGACAAAGCTCTAGGACGCTTTCGCTATCTGCTCTTTGAAGTGAAATTGACGCAGCCCGGTGGTCGGTTCTCAAACACGTTCTTCAGTGAAATCGACGTGCTCGATTCCGCCACTCCCGTCACACCGGCAACGGTCACGCCGGTGGTCGGGATCGAGTCCTATGTGATCGAAGAGGGCGGCTATGAGTTTCAAATCGATACTTCGGACTGTCAAGATTTGACGACTTGGACGCAAAAAGAACTCGTGCCAGTGGTTCGTCAGTGGTATCCGCAGATAGTGAAGTTGTTGGCCAGCGACGGTTATGAAGCTCCTCAAAAATTCACACTCCAGTTCAGCGTCAAAACGGACGGGGTCGCGGCGACTGGTGGAACAGACGTGTTCTGCTCAGCGGACTGGTTCCGGCGCAATTTACGAGGGGAAGCCAAAGGCGCGATCGTACATGAACTGGTCCACGTCGTCCAACAGTATGGCATTGCCCGACGAACCAATCGCAACTCCACACCAACTCCATCATGGGTGGTCGAAGGAATCGCCGATTATGTCCGTTGGCATTTGTACGAACCGGCCACTGCGCGTGGAGGCATCGGCGGACGATCGCCTGCGAATTTACGCTACGATGCTAGCTACCGAGACACCGCCGCGTTCTTCGACTGGGTCGTCGACAATGAAGCACCCGACCTAATCGCGAAACTCAACACCGCCGCGCGAACCGGAACATATTCCGATGCGTTTTGGAAGCAAGCAACTGGTAAAACGGCTGGTGAATTGAGTGCGGCGTGGCATGTTGCGATCGAGCAACCCGCTGCCCAATTGCAGCCGGCTGCCCAATAGGTTGTCACTTGACGGTTCTCCGATTACCCTCATCAGAAGTGAACGGCCGCTCATTAAACCAGCGGCGTCTCACTCAGATTCTTTAAGGCTTGCGCTGATCACATCCTCACAAAACTCTTTGACGAGTTCTGCGACGCCCACCCTCTCCTCCCCCACCATAATCATGATTCCTTTTCGCATTGCCATGTCCATCGGCTGTATACTTCTACTCTGTTGCCTGGCTGATCTCTCCCTTGCCGCGCAAGAATCGGCAGCACCCAACAGCAAACGAATCCAAGTGCTGTTCTTGGGTGACAACGGCCACCATCAACCTCGCCCGCGATTCGCTGAACTGGCTCCCGTGATGGCAGCTCGTGGGATCGACATGACCTACACCGATGATGTCTCAGACTTGAATCTCGACAACCTGCGACAATACAACGCACTGGCCGTCTACGCCAACATTGATGAGATCAGCCAAGAGCAAGCCGATGCGATCATGCAATACGCCGCTGGCGGTGGTGGCTTCGTTCCACTGCACTGTGCGAGCTATTGTTTTCGCAACCGTCCTGAACTTGTGGCACTGACTGGTGCTCAATTCAAAGAGCACGACCGTGGCGTATTTCGAACCGACCTTGCCAATCGCGAACACGAGTTGATGCAAGGCTTCGGTGGCTTTGAAAGCTGGGATGAAACCTATGTCCACGAACGACACAACGATGTCAATCGCACGGTACTTGAATACCGCGCCGATGAGCGTGGCCGTGAACCCTGGACGTGGGTGCGGACGCATGACCAAGGACGTGTGTTCTACACCGCCTGGGGACACGACTCGCGTACTTGGACCAACCCCGGTTTCCGCAATCTCGTCGAACGCGGTATTCGCTGGGTTGCCCATCGCGATCCTCAAGACGCCGGTGAATACGTGGCTGACGCGTTGTTCGAGATCCCCGAGATGACTTCCATCGCGAGCGATCTCAAACCGTTTGAATACGTGGACGTCGGCAACGAGATCCCCAACTACACGCCTGGAGGACAATGGGGAACGCAAGCCGAACCGCTCAGTTTGATGCAAAAACCGCTCGAACCAATCGAAGCTGTGAAACACATGGTTGTCCCCCAAGGTTATCACCTCGAACTGTTCGTCAGCGAACCAGATTTGCAAGGCAAGCCAATCTGCATGGCATGGGACGAACGGGGCCGCTTGTGGGTCGCCGAAACACTCGACTATCCCAACGAACTGAAGTCCCCAGGTGAAGGTCGCGACCGCATCCGAATCTGCGAAGACACCGACGGCGATGGCAGTGCGGACAAGTTCACTGTGTTCGCCGAAGAGCTCAGCATTCCGACCAGTATCGCGTTCTCACATGGTGGTGTAATCGTACAAGACGCCACACGAACGCTGCGTTTGGAAGATACCGACGGGGATGACGTCGCCGATCAACGCACTGTCTTGGTGACCGATTGGCAACTCGGCGACACCCACGGCGGTGTCAGCAATTTCCAGTACGGTCTGGATAACTGGATTTGGGCGATGCAAGGTTACAACGACTCGCAGCCCGTCTCGCAACTCGATCCTAACGCGGACAAACAACGTTTCCGCAACGGTTTCTTTCGCATGCGACCCGATGGTTCAGATATCGAGTTCATTCGCTCAACCAACAACAATACGTGGGGATTAGGCATCAGCGAAGAAGGCCTCATCTTTGGCTCCACGGCGAACGGAAACCCCAGCATCTATATGCCGATCGCTAACCGTTACTATGAACGCGTTCGTGGTTGGACACCGTCGCTGACACTTTCGTCGATCGCCGACACCAATGCGTTTCATCCGATCACGGACAAAGTGCGTCAAGTCGATCATCATGGCGGCTACACCGCCGCAGCCGGTCACGCGTTATACACCGCGCGGGAATATCCACAGCAATACTGGAACCGAACGGCATTCGTGTGCGGTCCAACGGGGCATCTCGTCGGTGGGTTTGTACTGAAAGCCAACGGCAGCGATTTCAGTTCGACCAACTCCTTTAACTTGCTCGCCAGCGATGATGAATGGTCAGCCCCGATCATGGCGGAGATCGGGCCGGACGGAAACGTGTGGGTCATTGATTGGTACAACTACATTGTCCAGCACAACCCCACACCGCATGGTTTTGAGACCGGCAAAGGCCATGCGTATGAAACGAAATTGCGAGACAAACGTCACGGGCGAATTTACCGCATCGTCGCCGATTCATCGAAACCGAAACCGATCTGCGATCTGTCGTCGGCATCGCCGAGCGGATTGGTCAACGCGCTCAGCGATCCGACGATGTTGGTTCGCAAGCATGCTCAGCGGTTACTTGTCGAACGCGGCCAGCTCGATGTGGTCGACGAGTTGGTGGAATTGATCGGCAACACGGAAACGGATCCGATCGGTTTGAACGTGGGTGCGATTCACGCGCTGTGGACGCTACATGGACTCGGTGCGTTTGACCGTCCAGACACCAAAGCCACCGCCGCCGCGATCACCGCAATGGGGCATCCATCGGCAGGCGTGCGACGCAACGCCGTTACGGTTTTGCCGCATGACACGGCATCAGTGGAAGCGATCGTGAGCCATGACTTGTTGAGCGACACGGACGCTCAAGTTCGCTTGGCGGCCCTGTTAGCCCTATCCGACTTACCTTCAAACAGCAATGCAGCGGCCGCGTTGTTGACTGTCGCGGGCAATCCCGTCGATATGCTCGATCGTTGGCTGCCCGATGCGTTGACGAGCGCTGCGGCAAATAACAGCAGCGAGTTTTTGGCATCGTTGGCGAGCGCGGATTCACTTCCCGATCGAGCCTACGAGATTGTCACGATTGTCGCAGAGCATTATGCCCGTGGCGATGATGTCCGTGACGCTGGGCGGGTGCTTGCGAGACTCTCTGGTGCGAATCAACCTGCCTTGGATGCCGTCATTGCCGGACTTAGTCGCGGTTGGAAACCCGGCCGCGAAGTGGAACTGAATACAGACATCGAGGCCGACCTAACGAAAACCTTTGAGCAAATATCTCCCGGGTATCAAGGCGTGTTTGTGCGACTGGTGACGAGTTGGGGCAGCCAACGATTCGGCGAATTCCAACACGAGATTGCCACCCGTTTACTAAGCACGGTGCGGAGCGACGACGCCTCCGATGAGGCTCGCGAGACCGCCGCGATGCAGGCCGTCGAGTTTTTGCCCCATGACGCCGAGATCGTCAAGAACATGCTGAATGAAATCCGTCCGCAAACGCCACCGTACGTAGCCCAAGGGATCATTCGCGCTGTCGGTTCGAGCGAGTGGAAAGGCAGCGGCGAGGAAATGATCAGCAAACTATCGGCAATGACGCCGGGCCTGAAACAAACCGCCATCGTCCAGCTACTGCAACGTCCGGTGTCCACGATCGCGTTGATCAAAGGGATTGGAAATGGTGATTTGCGTTTAGATGAATTGGCTCTCGATCAACGGCAAGCACTCGTCGCACACCCCAGTGAAGAAGTGCGCAAACAAGCTGAGGCCTTGATGGCCAGCGGTGGGAAACTACCCAGCGCAGATCGCCAACAGGTGCTCGATCAATACATGGTCACAACTCAAAAATCGGGCAACGTGGAGAACGGCAAAAAAGTTTTCAATGAGCATTGTGCCAAGTGCCACATTCACGGAGAGATGGGCGTCACGGTGGGGCCGAACTTGACAGGTATGTCGGTGCATCCCAAGAGCGAGTTGTTGACTCATATTATCGATCCGAGTCGGAACGTCGAAGGCAATTTTCGGGCCTACACCGTGCTCACGGTGGACGGAGTCGTGCTCAACGGCATGCTGGCATCAGAATCTAAAACAGCGATCGAGATGTTCGATACCCAGGGCAAGAAACAGAGTGTGCTGCGAGAGGACATCGACGAGTTGTTGATGTCGAGCAAGTCGATCATGCCCGAGGGTTTTGAAAGTTCGATTACACCAGCAGCGATGACGGATCTGTTGGAGTTTTTAACTGCAAAAGGTCAATATGTGCCCGTGCCGCTTGAACGTTACGCGACAGCCGTTAGCACGAAGGGTTTATTTAGCGAAGACGCCAACGGTCCCGACCAGATGATTTTCTCGGATTGGAAACCGAAACAATTTCAAGGTGTCCCGTTTATGTTGACGGACCCCGAAGGCCAGACGAACGCGAATATGATTTTGCTGCATGGTCCAAATTCGCCTGTCTCGGCTCGGATGCCACACGCCGTTTCAGTACCGTGCAACACACCGGCCTCGGCAATTCATTTACTCAGTGGCGTGAGTGGGTGGGGGTTCCCGTTCGATCGCAACGAAACCGTTTCAATGATCGTGCGACTACATTATGTCGACGGTGCGGTTGAAGATCATGATCTCATCAACGGCATCCATTTCGCTGACTATATTGGTCGCGTTGACGTCCCTAAAAGCGAATACGCGTTTAGATTGCGCGATCAACAGCTTCGTTATCTCGCGGTCCATCCCGAGCGAACCGAGACCATCGAAACGATTGAATTTGTCAAAGGCGACGACCGCACGTCTCCGATGGTGATGGCCGTGACCGTCGAGCCACTTAGTCGCAGCAAATAGATCGCCATACCGCTATCTGTTATGATGCATTCAGTCGTTGTCAGCACCATGTCTTGTGAATAGTTGAGAATTGAAATGAAAGTTTTACTTGCCGTCGATGGTTCGGAACATTCACTGGCCGCGTGCAGATACCTAACCGCCTTTCCGCTGCCCAAGCCCCTGCAGGTGGAGATCGTGACGGTGGTCAATCCACCAGACGTCATACTCAGCACGCAGAGTGAGTTGTGGTATCCGCAGTTCATCGAGCATCAAGAGGAACTGGCACGCCAAGCAGCCGTCGCGAGTCGGGACGCGATTCGCAATCTCGATGCTCACGTCAGCTCGCATGAAATGATGGGGCACATTGGACACTGTATCGTGGAACGCGCGGCCGACGAGAATTTCGACCTAGTCGTCGTTGCCGCTAAAGGCCACTCAGCGTTTGAACGCGTTTTGCTGGGTAGTGTCAGTGATTATGTCGCCACGCATGCCCCATGCAGCGTATTGGTGGTCCGCCAAGCGATCGATGAAAATGGTGAGTCCACCGTCAGCGATTCGGTTGCCCGTGAACCCGAGGCCATCATCAAACATGGCACCGTCGCCGTTGATGACCGCGACATCTCTCAACGAGTCATGAGCCATCTCTGCCAATACCCTTGGACGAAGGACCATCACCTCACTGCGGTAACGGCGTCGGTCAAGCTCGAAGTGTTCCGAGAAGACATTCTGGCAACGACGATGGACGAGGCCGCTCGGCGTCGGACGGTCGCCCTGCGTTGTGCCGAAGCAGCCGCAGCGAAACTAGTCGAGTGTGGTGCAAGTGCCAACGCCAATAGCATTGAGGTCGAGCACGTCGGCTATGGCTTGGTTCAATACGCTGAGGAGAGCGGCAGCGATCTGGTCGTGCTCGGCGATAGCGGTCGCGGCTTTGTCTCGCGGTTGTTGCTGGGCAGCACCTGCCGTTACGTTTTGCATCACGTGCACTGCAGTGTCCTGATTGTTCGTCAGGAACAGTCAACTGATTCTCCAAGCTAACCCGCTCGCGAGAGTCCTACCACCGAAACATCGTTCGTTCGCTCGATCCAATCGCTCAGTGCCTTAATCAAATGAGCTTTGATCGCTGCATGTTGCTTGACATTGACGAGGTTGTGCATTTCTTCGGGATCGTTCTGTAGATCGTACAATTCCCACTGGCGAACTTGGCCATGCAAATTTTGCGGGTCCATCTCAGCGAGAATCTCATACTGACGAGGAAACTGATCTTTCAACCGGATCGTTTCAGCGTAGGTACGGTTCCCCCATGTCGGGAAACTGCGGGTGTCGTCGTTGACCTGTCGCCACGCTTTCTCAACGTTCTCGCGATAGATCAATTTCCATCGTCCGTCAAACACTGATCGCTCTTGGACACCATCATTGGGAAGCGGACCTGCATTGGAGATTTCAGTGAAGATGTGCTCGTGTCCTTGATATTTTCCATCGTCACTCTCGTCCTCCGTGACCAACGCGGCAAACGATTTTCCATGCAGCGTTTGCATCACGCTGTTTACGCTCTCACCTCGTTTCGCCGCAGCTGAATTGACTGGTAACTCCAACGGCCGACCGGTACGCGTCGTGATCAAGTCGTTGATCGTGGGCAGCCAGTCCAACTCGCTGACCAGAGCATCCGAACGCACACCCGCACGAATGCCAGAACCAGCGATCATCAAGGGAACGCGCAAGCCGAGATCATAAAGCGTCATTTTGCCGTGCTGAAACGTCGGCCCATGATCGCTCATATAAATCTGGATGATGTTTTTCAACTCATTTTTGGCCTTGAGCACCTGCATCGTTTGGCCGACGACTTGATCGACCTTTTCGATCCCCGCAAGGTATTCGGCCCAATCCTGACGAACGATGGCGGTATCTGGCAAAAACTCAGGCACGTCCACATCATTCGGCTGGACTCGGATCGGTGTTTTATCGCTGTTAGGATAAGGGCGGTGCGAGTACGGGATGTTGACCATTAAGAACCATGGACGCTCTTTTTTTTTTGCGTTGGCTAAAAAAGTCTCAATCTCTCGCGGGCTACCATGTAAAAATTCATCATACGGAAATTTCTCATTCGGCAACACATGCAGTTTGTGCGTAACACCTTGGTAATAACCGTTCGCCCGCAGCAGTTCCGTTAGCGTCAGGAACTGATCTTTGACGCGATTAGTTTTTGCCAATTCCAGGTTACGCTCCGCCGAAGTGACTTCTCTGGCGGGTTTGTGAAAGTTATGTGTGTTGTTGAGAATGCCGTTGGTATGATTGTGCAACCCCGTGTACATCGCCGCCTTTGATGCTGAGCAAACGGGATATGCCACAAATCCGTTGTTGAAATAGACACCACGACGGGCTAACGCGTCGATGTTTGGCGTTTGCAAACCGGGCGTGCCAAGCAAGCCCAATTGTGCGCCTTGGTCTTCACTGAGAAAGAACACGATATTAGGCATCCCCTCGGTGTTCACGTTGACTGGGGGTAGCACCGAACTCTGGTCGGCAGGTGCCGGTTCATTGGTTGGCAGTGCATAGATCGAAATCGACTCGATCTTCATACCCTTGGTTTTCGATCCCTGATCGAGCGTGGTGAATGGATCAAAACGCAACTGTCCAATTTTGCCTGATTCATTTAACTTAAAGAGATACGTGTTGACCTGTTTGCTGGCTTTGATCGGACACGATGTCGATTGCGTTGGATTGAAACCGCCGTGTGGGGCCGCCCAATAAAACTCAACCGCGTTGTCCGTTAATGGCTGGGCCTTGACTTCGATCACCATGGAACCGGAAACGCCATTGTCCATCGTCAGCCACAGCTTGGGATCCTCGCCCATCGCTTTGAGGATGGTTGTTCCCGCTTCACTGACCACGTCGACGTTGTCGCGTCCGCTCCATCGTTTCAGTACAGCGGGATTGGTGAAATCCCAGCCGATGAGCTGCTTCGCGCCGCTCATGTCGATCTGATCCGGGTTCATCGAAACGTCCAATGGTTCGGAGGTTTCGAGCTTCTGTTCCGCCGTACCGAGATTGCTAGGGGCAGCGAACACGTAGGAACCTGAGCCGACTCGCAGCACGACGTTGCCATCCTTGGGCTTGGCTTGGGTGATCAGCGCGTTATCCGCCAGCGGTTTGCCGCTCTCGGTAATTCTCGCCGCATCGGCTGTTGGGATATAAACGCTGGCGGTCGTATTGGCAGGGATGCTTACCTTCAAGCGAAACTCACCGCCGGCGAGTTGCCAATCGCTAACGATCGTGCCGCGAATCGAATCGTATTTCGCACGAACTTGATTGATCGGTTCACGCATCGCGTTGCTGCCGCTCTGCGGTGGGCGGGGACGGATGATGATCTTTTTATATCCAGGGCCATCCGAAGCGATACCGGCCAAGGTTTCGAACATCCATTCACACACAGCTCCGAAGGCGTAGTGTGAAAATGAATTCATCGCTGCGTTATGCCGTCCGAATGCGTCCTCTTTGGTGTAGCTGTCCCAACGTTCCCAGATTGTCGTTGCTCCGTTGGAAATCTCATAACCCCACGAAGGAAAATCACGCGATTGCAACAGGAACGTGGCCAGGTTGTGTTGACCAGAGTCCGACAGCACGGGCAGAAGTGGCCTCGTTCCCAGGAAACCGGTAGACATGCGATTGCCGTTTTCCGCAATCATCTTGGCTAGATAACGTCCCGTGCCTTCGCGCTTCTGAGCGGGGATCAAATCCGCGAACAGTGCGAGTGCTTGCGCGGATTGCGTTCGGACGTTGACGCGGCCATCGGCTTCGACGTATTTTTTGTTGAACGCGTCGCGAGTTCGCTCGAACTGTTGACGATACTGCGTCGCCTCATCGTTGCGACCGATCGCCACTGCCATCTCTGACATCATTTTTGCGGAGATTGCAAAGTACACCGTGTCCACATAATCCAACGGAGTCTCAGCACCTTGGGCTAACCAATCGCCCCATTTATTTCCGTGAGTGATGCCGAGATCGTCGACGCTCGTTTCTTTTCGCCACTGCATGAATCGGGTCATCGGTTCCCAGCAAGTTTCGATCACGCGGGTGTCACCGTAAGCTTGCCAAATCGTCCAGGGGCAAATCACGCCCGCATCCGCCCAAGCAGTGCCGAAGTCCCAACCGTGTTGAAACGGGAACGGTGCGTAACCAGGGAATGCGCCACTGGGACGCTGTGACTCCATCAACTCACGCAACCACTTGGTATAGAACGCACCAATGTCAGCGTTATAGGCAGCCGTGCCGACGTAGGCCTGTGCGTCGCCCGTCCAACCCATCCGCTCATCACGTTGTGGGCAATCGGTGGGTAGATCGAGGAAGTTCGCACGTTGTGTCCACAACACGTTCTGGAATAAACGATTGACCATCGGATCGTTGCACTCGAATTCGCTGGTCATCGGCGTGTCGCTGTGCATGACCAACCCGGTGACCGCGTCGACAGTGGCTTCGCCGGGGAAATTCTCGACTTCGACGAATTGAAAACCATGGAACGTGAACCGTGGCTGGAAGACTTCGCCATCTTCATCACCGCGACACACATAGAAATCAGTCGCTCGTGCCTTGCGGAGATTCTCCGTCATCAGCGTCCCATCGGGATGCAGCATTTCGCCATAGCGAATCCGCATTTGATGACCGGCAGGGCCTTTGACTTGCAAACGAATCACGCCTGCAAAGTTTTGCCCGAGATCAAAAATGACGGTGCCTGGCTTCTGAACGGCAACCGTCTTTGCCGGCAACTTTTCAGTAATTCGGACCGGTACACCCGGGAAAGCTTCGAGCTTCGGACGCTGGAAACCAAGCGAACGAGGCTCGCTCGCCATCTGGACACCGCGACCAGGTTGAGTCGGATTACGGACTTGATAGAAATCAGCCACGGTGTCGCCGTTCTCCTCAGCCAGGATCGCAGGTTGCCAATTTGCATCGTCAAATCCGGTGTTGGTCCAACCGTTCATTTCACGACGCGCGTCGTAGGATTCACCCATCAATAAATCGGCTTCGCGAATTGGTCCGTCATCGGTGACCTTCCACGTCTTGTCAGTACCAATCGTTTCTCGTGAACCATCGGTGTATTCGATTTCCAATTGAGCCATGACTGTAGGTGTCTTGCCATAGTTGGAACGACCGCATTTCTCGGTACCCATGCCTGTTAACAAACCGAAACCGACATAGCCGCTGTACCAACCGTCAGCGACCCATGCACCGATTGCGTTTTCGCCGTTGTTGACCACGCCGGTAACATCGTACGTGTTGTAGTAAGCACGTTGGCGATAGTCCGTCCAACCCGGTGAGAAATACGCATCACCGACACGTTGCCCATTGAGATGCAACTCGTAAATTCCCAACGCGGTCGCGTAAACGGTCGCCCGGCGAACTTGTTTGGTTGCCGTGAACTCTTTGCGATATTGACGCGCCGCTGGAAGCAACAAGGTCGACGTATCTATTTGGATTTCTGATTCGTCTTGGTAACTGATGTACTTCGCCGACCAATCGTTATCGTCCAGCAAACCCATCGACCAAAGCGCGACATCGCTCCATCCCGAAGGGTTGTCACGGGCGTCCCAGGATTGGACTTTCCAAAAGCACTGTTGTTGGGATTTCAGCGACTCACCGGAATAGACAATGTGCAGCGTTTCATCCGAAGCGACTTTGCCACTATCCCACAAATCCGCTTTACCCGCCGCCAAGTTATCAGGCGACGAAGCAACGAGAATTTGGTAGGCCGATTGCGATTGCCCCCGCTGATCGGATTGAACTTGCCAGCTCAACCGAGGCTGAAGTTCGTCCATTCCGATGGGGTTTTCGAGATACTCGCAGCGGAGCATGGTGGGCGTGAGATTGCCAGCGAAACAGGTCGCGGCGGTGAGTGAAAACAACAGGGCAAGCAGGCGGGGCATGATGAGTTGGGTTGAAGGGAGAGAGGATCTGTTCTGAGTGATTCATGAAGTGGGATAGGCTTCCAGCCTGTCGATCATGAGATGACAGGCTGGAAGCCTATCCCACTTTCTCTAAATTTCGACTTTGTCGGCATCAACGGAAAGTTCACGACCCATCCAAAACGGCGTGGTCGCGAACCACACAATCGTACCGACGAGAGCTGTCGACTTGACGGTGTCGTGCGACGTGGAGTTCATGAAGTACAGGAGACAGGGGATCGTCACGAGCAACAACGCGGCCAGCGAAACGAGTTTGAAAGCGAGTGTCATGTTTGAATTCTTTTAATGAGATAAAGGTGATAAATGGCGACTAGGCAGCAGCCGTTTCTTTCGATTGCAATACTTTACTGAGCAGAAGATAGATCACGCCCGAGGCGATCCAGCAGGGGATCACGGCGTAGGCAGCGAACAACTTGTCAGGGAACAGCGGCGTGGGGACCATGATTAAATACAGTCCCACCGCGACGGGCAGCAACCATGCGATTAAGACCGCGACATTGAACGCGCTACCACGCTTAAGCGCATACTCATCACGCAAACCAAAACGTTGCATGAAGTAGAAATCCACGAATAGGATGGCACCCATGGGACCGAGGACCGTACCGTACGTGCCGACGAATCCGAGTAGTTTGTCCGATAGGTTGGGGAAAGCGCCAGCGATCGTGGCAACCGCACCGGCCAGCAATGTCATCACCACTCTTGGACTCTTCGGAAACACACCTTGGAACGCGAGACCAGCCCGATAGATCGTTGGGTTGGCGGTCGTCCAACCAGCGATCACCACACAAATGATCCCCGTCCAACCGAGCGCTCCCCAGGCCAATGCACCAGGGTTGGCAGATGAGTTTTGCGAAAGTTTGATTTGCGCTGCTAACAGCAGACCAGCGGCGATCCAGGCCATGTAGTGACCCAAGAACATACCGATGGCGGGTGCCCAACCGGATGATTTGCTGCGGGCAAAACGAAAGATCGACAGGTCAGCCATGCCAAAGTGCATCGCTCCATTGCATAACCAGGCAAACACCACGATTTGCCAAAATCCCAAGCGGCCAGAATCGAGTTTGGCACGCAATGTCTCGTCGGAGATATCTTGACCGGATGCCAAAACGGTGGCTTTGGCTTTCTCAAACTCCTCCGCTTGCACGAAATCAATTGCCGCTTGCCAATACGCGCCTTCGCTAAGGGCAGCCATGCTGTTGGCATCCATCTGCACCAGAGAAACGATCCCGCAAGCGGCAAAGATCGCGATCATCCAGGGAGCGGCGATGTTGGCGACTTGCGCCACGATCTTATAGCCCGCCGCAGCGACGACCGTCATAAAACCACCAACGAAGAACACGATGAACGTGAACTCGGAACTTCCCAACCCAAACAGGGCATCGGGGACTGCGTACATTGTTCCCAATGGAATCCCAACGGCACTGGCCGAAACCGTGACCATGGCCCCAGCGAGGAAGCAGAATAGGACTCCATTGACCACGTTATAAAACTTGACCAGACTCCCACCGGCGATGCGTTCGAGTTGATAGTACAACGTCATGCGTTTGGCCATCGCGATCGGCACGACGAGGAACCGCCACGTCAAAACGGCCAGCATGTTTCCCAGCAGCAAGCCGACAATCAAGTCTTGCAGACTCGCCCCGGCGGCTAAGAACAACGGCCCGATCATGAATTCCGTTCCAGCGGCATGTTCACCGGCATACATGCCCCAAAACTTACTGGCCCCGAGTTGGGCGGACGCCGGCACGGGTTCGCGTTCAAACTCGCCGCCGGAAACGGTCGCTGGTTTAGTTGAATGTTCGTCGCTCAATTGATTTTCGATTCAGAAAAGATGGTTGAAAGAAGGGGTAAAAAACGAACTGTCGGCAGGTTCAACTAAGGAGCAATACTTGCGTCAGACATTGGCGATTGTGTCGGCGCGTTTGGAAAGTACCGAGGACTCATACTGGCGAACGGCTGACAACCAATCACGTCCCACGGGCACATCAGCGGACTGGCAGTAGTGATCCCAGACGGCACCCACAGGCATCGTTTTTTGTTCTTCCATCAGCGCCAGCCGCGCCGTGAAATCGCCTTCCAATTCGAGACGTTTCAATTCCTCAGCCGGTTCCAGCAATGCCATCAACAACGCTTTGATGGTATTGCGGGTGCCGATTGCCCAAGCGGCAATCCGGTTGATGCTCGCGTCAAAGAAATCCAAACCGAGGTGAACCCGGTCCAAATGCTGGCCGCGCACAATCTCTTGCATGATCGCTTGCAGTTCGTCCGTCATCGTCACCACGTGGTCGCTGTCCCAGCGGACGCCTCGGCTGACATGTAGCAACAGCTCAGGGACATACATCAACATCGACGAGATCTTATCCGAAATGACTTCGGTGGGATGGAAATGCCCAGCGTCTAAGCACAGCACTTTGCCGCGCGAGATCGCATAACCCATGTAAAACTCATGCGAGCCAACGACATAGCTCTCCGAACCAATCCCGAACAGTTTGCACTCGACCGCATCGAGCATCCGCGAGCTGTCAATGGAATCTGCGAAGATGCGATCTAGGGAGTCGGCTAAGCGGACACGCGGCGTCATGCGATCAGCGGGCGTGTCTTTGTAACCATCCGGCACCCACACATTATTGACGCAAGCATTGCCTTGCGCGTCGCCCATCGCCGCAGCGATCCGGCGGCACGCGATCCCGTGGTCAATCCAAAACTGACGAATACCTGCGTCGGCGTGCGCTAACGTCAAACCATCGGCGGCTTTGGGATGCGAAAAATAACTTGGGTTGAAATCCAACGAGATGCCTTGCTCACGTGACCAGTCCATCCAACCCTGAAAGTGCTCCACGCCCATCTCATCACGATCGACCTTGCCAACGAATTCACCGTACAGGGCGTGCAAGTTCAAACGATGACGCCCAGGAATCAGCGAATAAGCCATTTCCAGATCGCGGCGTAGTTCGTCAGGGCAGCGTGCTCGTCCAGGATAATTACCCGTCACGGCCAAACCGCTGCCGAGAGCTTCGCCACTATTCTCAAAGCCTGTCACGTCGTCGCCTTGCCAACAGTGAACGGAGATGGCGATTTGACGAAGCGTTTTCAATGCCGCTTCGACATCGACACCGATGCTTTGGTAACGTTCAACTGCCAACTCGAATGCGGAACTAATGTTGGATGAACTGCTCATGGGATCATGGGGATGGTAGGTTGTGGAGAGACGAGGGCCAGAGGGGAGAGATTCTACCGTTACCGCCGTTCAAAATGCGTCTATTGTTCCGAAAAGTAGGTAGAGCATAATCGACAGGATTCCGCTATACCTTGACAATGGTGCCGTAGAATAGCACAAAAGTGCCCGAGTGAATTTTTGCGATGAAATTTCAATGAGTGAACCGATTCGAGTCCTCAAAAAGAGCGACTTTTTCAACCCCGACGGTTTCCCGATTACGATCGTTCGCCGCGACCCGCAAGAGCCGTTCGGTTTGCACGCACACGAGTTCTGGGAAATCGTGATCATCACGGGAGGGCGTGGCAAGCACATCACGGGTGTCGATGCTTACGATTTGGCCGCAGGCGATGCCTTCGTGATAGGTGGATCGCGACCGCACGATTATCAAAATCTCGATGACTTGCGTTTGATCAACATTCTTTTTGAAGTTGACAAGCTGCCCTGGACGCTCGGTGATATTCAAGCGATGCCGGGATATCACGCGTTGTTCACATTGGAACCGGCGCTGCGTCAAAGGCACCGGTTCGAGAGTCGCCTGAGGCTCAACCCAATGGACTTGGCCCACGCGATCAAGTTGGTCGATCACTTAGAGCAGGAACTGATCCAGCGAACAGCAGGTTTTCGCGTGATGGCGTTGACGATGATGATGCAGTTCGTCACCTTCCTCGCCCGCTGTTACGCAAGCGATCGAGATCCCCGCAGCAAAGGGTTGCTGGAAATCGCCGATGCGATCGCGCATCTCGAAATTCATTACGCTGATCCCATCACATTGGCTGAGTTAGTGAAGATTTCCGGGATGTCACGCCGAAATTTGTTGCGTACGTTTGAAGCTGCGATGGGTGAATCGCCTATCCAATACTTGATTCAACTGCGAATCCGCAAAGCGTGTGAGCAATTGCGAACGAGCCGTGCGAGCATCACCAATGTCGCCATGGACGTGGGTTTTGAGGATAGCAATTATTTCAGCCGCAAGTTTCGCGATATCATGGGCGTGTCGCCGCGAGATTACAAAAAGCTCTATCGCGAAGAGTTCGGCTGAATCGAATCGTTTTCACCTTGATTGGCAAACTGAGCCAATCAGCAATCCCAACGATCCAGACTTTTCCGCTACGACAGCGAAAAAATCATGTACGATTTAAGAGAATTAAGATAAGAAGCCCAGCGGGACGGCGAATGGGCGATGTCAGACGCCCGTCCCGCATAACACTACCGGTGATTACGAACCTCGTGCCACGACGCTACCAAACTCTTGCCGACTATGTTGCGATCGCTTTAGCGCCGCTGTTGATCTTTTGGATGCTCAACAGTTTGGCGAATTTTTTGATGATGGTGCTTTATCATGGCAACTATTCACAACGTGTGACTTGGACACTGTTTTTTTACACGATGGGTGCCACGGCGTTGGCGCGGGTCACAATTGAGGAGAGCCGTAGCTACTCTTCGGTCTATGCCGTAGGACTGGGCGCGGCCACGTTCCTCGTCTTAACACGTTTTCTAGGCGACCCGATCTTCTCGCTCGCAGTGATTCTCACGGTAGGTTATCTCGCCGACCGGATTGTCCATGACTGCACGATCGTGGATGACGGTGTCGATAGCAGCGGTCAAGGACTCGTCGATAGCGCGCGCAAATGGATCGAGAAAATGCGGCCCAGCAGTCGCCGAGCCGTCACCACTGCAACACCGGCCTCCACATCTGCATCAGGTAAGTCAGGCCATCAACCTGGACGCACCGTACTGTACCTCGCCTTGGCGGCGCTGCCGTTGTTTGGCATCGGCCAGTTTTTTTTGAGCAGTAACTCAGGGACGTGGGATCGTGCCCGGTTGTTGTTGACGATGTATCTGTTTGCCAGTCTCTCATTGTTGGTGGTGACGTCGTTTTTAAATTTGCGACGCTACCTGCGTCAGCGCAATACTGAGATGCCGACTCAAGTCACGGTGGCTTGGCTATTGGGCGGGATAGCGATGATCTTGTTGATCTTGATGACCGCATTCATCGCTCCCTTGCCTGGGCAAGCCATTTTGTCATTTGAAGTTCCCGAGTTTTTAGCCAGCGCGGAACCGACGACGGCCAGTCCGTATGGCTGGGGTGGCGAAGGCGCGGATCAACCTGGCGAATCCAAGTCCGGCACAGGAGCGCCACGTCAAGACGCGGAAGCACCGCAAGGCAGCTCCGAGCTATCCCAGACAACCCAAAAAGGCGCCCCTCCTGGCGGAGATTCGGGACAACGTGACGATGGACCAACAGGCAAAGATTCTGGTGGCAAGAAACCGGCAGAGAAATCCGATGACGCACCACCTTCAGGGAGTGATAAGCAGGAGGGGAATGATGAGAAGGGAGGTGATGAGAAGCAAGACGAGCGACAAACCCAAGGAGAATCGGAATCCAAACCATCTCCTGAAAACAACTCGCCTGAACAACAAAGCAAGCTTGACGAACGACAACCAGAGCAAAATCCGTCCGATGAGAACGAAGCGAGCAAAGATTCATCTCGCGAAGATCAGCCAAGCCCCGAGCAGGGAAACGAACAACAACCTCCGCCCGATTCAAAACCGCTCGAACCAGAAACAACACCAACGGACTCCGAAACACCAGCGGCTGAAAGTCCTGCTCAAGAAACACCGCCCACTCCCGAATCGCCTTCAACCGACTGGGCCGGAATGTTGTCAGGCATGGCGGGCTTGCTCAAGTTTCTTCTGATCGCTGCTTTGATCGTGATCGTTGCTGTTTACGTTTATCTTTACCGCGAAGCCTGGTTGGAGTGGTTACGGGGGTGGATGGCGGCGCGTGATGAAACCGACGCGGATTCGCAAGCGATCGCGTCTAGCAAAACGCCAGCTCAATTGTCGCGGCCGTTCTCATCGTTTGCCAATCCGATCGGAAAGGCTGATGCGGGCCAAGTGGTCGTGATTACCTTTCAAGCCTTAGAAGCTTGGGGACGAGAACAAGGTTGCGAGCGTGCCAACGATGAAACACCCAACGAGTACATGCGGCGTTTAGTAACCCAATTCCCACCACTCAAACAATCGGCACTGCGAGTTGTCGATGCCTACAACCGCGTCGCCTACGGTCGAGACGTGGCCCGCCGCGACGACGTCACGGCAGCATCGTCGGTATGGCAAATCATGCGGCCTCAACTTTAACTATTCAACTCATGTGCAACCGCTATCAAATCCGTACCAACCTGCACGAAATCGTTCGTGAACTCGCGATACAAACGACGCTCGATTTCGAGATTCCGACGGAAGTGTTCCCATACACAGTCGCTCCCGTCATGGTGATCAATCGTGATGGCCAGCGGACGCTGGAGCAAATGACATTCGGCATGGGCAAACTGCGAAGTGAGAAAGCTTCAAGTGCGCATGTTCTCAATAACACTCGCATCGAGTCACGCGACAAATGGCCGTGGAAAAAATCATTCGAGCGGTATCGCTGTATCGTGCCTATGACAAGTTTTCGCGAAGCATGTTACTGGGGCGAGAGCGCAGGTAGTGAAGTCAGTTTCTCCGCTGCGGATGGTAGTTTACTACTGGCCGCTGGAATTTTCGATTTCAGCAAAGACCAATTGGGGCAACCGGAACTCGCCATGAGCATCATCATGCGTCCAGCGCTGTCGTTTGTGATGGAGCACGGTCATCATCGCTCGCCGTTCTTACTCCGTCGCGAAGGCCTTGACGCTTGGCTGCAACGGTCAACTCGCGAGAGTGCCGAATCGATCGAGGTGTTGCGGGAGTATGCCGACGAGCCGCCATTGATCGTGCATACGGATCGTCAGATGGCGGCGTCATGGGTGAAGCGTCAACAGACCAACTTGGACAAACGAGAGGAACAACTCGCCGAAATCGAAAAACTCGGCCCACTCGGTTTTTAGTAACGCTAGAATAAATAGTATGCAGGAATCGACTGACAAAAAGACCGTACTCCCAACACTTTCGCTCCATCGTGCGGAACCGCCCTCGGGTGCGACGCTGGAGTCGGTATTGGCATATTTCATCGAACAACGCGAGTCGGGCGCGGACGTCCGGCTAGATGAAATTGTTGCACGGTTTCCTCAGCATGCTCAGCCATTACGGAGCTTCTTTGCCAATCAACAATGGCTCGATCCGAGTACGGCATCCACCAAAGGAACGCTGGTCGGCGAACGTCTCGATGATTTCTTACTGACGCGCGAGATCGCCCGCGGCGGGATGGGCACGGTCTACGCAGCGGTTCAGCAGAGCTTACGGCGGGAAGTCGCAGTCAAACTCATCAGTGACGGTTTACTCGCTAATGACGAATTAAAACTGCGGTTTCGGATCGAAGCCGAGGCCGCCGCTGCGCTTTCTCATCCCAACATTCTGCCAATCCATGCGATCGGTTCATGGCATGGGATGGATTACTTTGTGATGCCGCTGGTCAGTGGTCGATCACTGCAAGCGGACGTCAATGAACGTTGCCGCCAATTGAATCAATCAACATCACCAACACGATCGTCGACCTGTGACACGCAACATCGAACGACCATCTGCAAAGCAATTGAGAACGCACGCGATATTGCCCGTGCCGTCGCGTACGCGCATCGTCGTGGGATCATTCACCGTGATCTCAAACCCGACAACGTGCTCGTCGATGATGACGGCACGCCGAAAGTCGTCGACTTTGGCTTGGCCAAGTGGCATCGTGATGAACCCGGTGTGACACTCGATGGGCAGATTCTTGGAACGCCGCATTACATGAGTCCTGAGCAAGCACGTGGCGAAGCTGATGTCACTGCGGCAACGGACATCTATTCAACGGGCGGTATTCTGTTCGCATTGCTGACCGGACAACCGCCTCATCGCGGTGAATCCACTGCCGAAGTGCTCGGCAACGTGCTCAGCGGCGAAGCGCCTTCGCTGCGAATGTCATGGCCAGGCGGCATGCCGCGACTGGCTGAACTCGCCGATTTAGAATTTGTGTTGGCACGAGCGATGGCACCCGATCGGACGCGACGTTATCGCTCGGCGGATGATTTTGCGGACGACTTGGATCGTGTGCTGGCGGGAGAGTCACCGCTGGCCGGTCCCGATGGGATTGTCAGCAAGTTCACTCGTGAACTGCGTCGCGATCAACATCAAGCCACGTTCGCGAATTGGGGGCGGGCGCTGATCCACATAGGTCTGATTGTGCTGGTGGCGCATTTATTGATGTTTGGGATCGCGGAGTCCATGGAACCAGACGTGCGTCAGGAAATGTCACGCTCGGCCCTGAGCACGGCGTCGTTGCTCGGCTATTTTTTGCCACGCTTGCTGATGTTGCTCGGTATCGGATGGCGAATTCATCGTGCTCGGGACGGCATGTGGATGCCGCGTGGAGTGGCGGAGCGGCCCGTCTGGTCCATTTGGCTTGGTTACCTCGCCGCGCTCACGATGATCAATGCATTGTGGGCGATGAAGTTCTTCGATCATGCCGAAGTGATGGTCTTGGCGGCAGTTTTAAGCGGGTTTGGGTTCTTTGCGATGGCAGGACACTTGTGGGGCGGCAACGCGATTACAGGGTTCCTGTTTATGATCGTCGCCGCGCTGAGCGCCGCCTGGCCACAACTGAGTCCCTTGTTCTTAGGCAACGGATGGATGGCCGCGATGTGGATTCTGGGACGCCGGTATGCCACACCACAACGTGATTCGCTGTGTGAATAAGCGGTCGATTGTTCCAATCCTCACAACCGCTACCGTCTACTTGATCGCCACGGTTTCACCGTCGCATTGCAGGTTCATGAGTTGCTACTGAGCGAAGTGTCATCAATCGCATCCTACGTTTGAGCTGAGTCGACTTAGACATCTCGCACAGGATAGCACGCAATGCGCACCAACACCGCCACCGCCCGACCCGATAACGCTCGCCAAGAACAATTTGAAGAAATCAAACGCCGTATTCACGGAAAGTTGGTCGATAAACTCGATCTTTCACGAGTGGGCGATTTGCAAGGCGATACGCTCAAACGTGAAATTCGGATGGTCGTCGAGCATCTTTGCGATGCCGAAGACACTATGCTCAATCGCCAAGAACGCGAACGCATCGTCGACGAAGTGCTCGACGAAACGTTCGGTCTCGGTCCGCTCGAACTGATCTTAAAAGACCCCAAAGTCAGCGATATTCTGATCAACGGCCCCAAAAACATTTATGTTGAAAAAGAGGGTCGGATGCAGAAGACCGACGTGGAATTCCGCGACGGTAAACACCTGCTGCAGATCATCGATCGGATCGTTAGCAAGGTTGGCCGACGCGTCGATGAAACTTGTCCCATGGTCGACGCTCGTTTAGAAGACGGCTCACGGGTCAACGCGATCATTCCTCCTTTGGCTCTCGATGGTGCCGCTGTTTCGATCCGGCGTTTCGGCAGCAACCCGCTCAAACTCGAAGACTTGCTGAACTACCGTGCCTTCACACCTGAAATGGTGATGTTGCTTGAAGGTTGTATCAAAGCCCGTTTGAACATGATCATCGCTGGTGGTACCGGTTCGGGCAAAACCACGCTGCTCAATACACTGTCGTCATTCATTGGTCACGAAGACCGGATCGTGACGATCGAAGACGCGGCTGAATTGCAACTGCAACAAGACCACGTCGTGCGTTTGGAAACTCGCCCACCGAACATCGAAGGTACGGGTGCCGTGACGGCGACGGACCTCGTCAAGAACGCTCTGCGGATGCGACCCGAACGAATCATCATCGGCGAATGCCGTGGTGGAGAAACGCTGGACATGCTGCAAGCCATGAACACCGGTCACGATGGATCGCTCACGACGATTCACGCAAACACTCCTCGCGACGCGATCGCTCGTTTGGAAACGCTTGTCATGATGGCCGGTTTCGATTTGCCCGTTAAAGCGATCCGTCAACAAGTTTCAGGTGCGGTCGATGTTTTGATCCAGGCCAACCGATTGCAGGGTGGACCTCGTCGCGTGACGGCGATCACCGAAGTTGTCGGGATGGAACAAGACACAATCGTGCTACAAGACATCTATCGTTATCGCCAAATCGGGATTAACGAACAGGGCAAGGCACACGGTGTGTTTGAATGCCCCGGTGTCCGTCCAGGATTCATGAGCAAGCTCGAATCCGCTGGCGTGCGTTTGCCCAGCAGCGCTTTTCGCGAACGCATCATGATGGAAGCATAACTGGCTAGTGGCTAGTGGTTAGTGGCTGCTCTCAGAAACCAAACTTCAAACTTTTACAATAAACTTTTCGCCATGTCTTCGCTCCTTATCATTGCTGCCGTCGGTGTGTTTGTTGCCGCCATGGTTGCATTCGCTTCGTCCGTGCTGATGCCGTCTGAGGAAACGACGGCGACGGAAGATCGTTTGGCGGTATTGGCGTCGAGCAAACGTGGCGGAGGCGGTGAGAAGAAGTCTTCGCTGCTACTCGACGATTTCGACAAGACAGGTTCGCTAATCGAAAAGTTGATGGAACATGTACCGGCGGTTCATAAGTATCTCGAACAAGCAGATATGAAGATCTCGATGGTGCAGTTCATGGGCATGTGCGGCATCTTTTTCTTGGTCGGTGTCGTGGCCTGCGTGGTGTCGCCACTTCCTGTGTTGTTAGGCCCGATTGTTGGTCTGATGCTATCGATGCTGCCGCTGGGTTATGTGCTGCACAAACGCAAGAAACGTCTGGCTCGCTTCGGGCAACAAATTCCCGAAGCTCTTGAATTGCTAGGTCGATCCCTGCGTGCAGGTCACTCGCTGCAGGCCGGTTTTGGTTTAGTCGGCGAGGAAATGGAAGCACCCTTGGCGTTGGAATTCAAACGTTGTTTTGAAGAGCAAAAATTCGGTATCCCGTTGGAGGAGTCGATCGAAGACATGGCCGACCGGATTCCGAATATGGACATTCGCTTCTTCGCCACCGCTGTGTTACTGCAACGCCAAACCGGTGGAGACCTCAGCGAAATTTTGGACAAGATTGGACACCTCGTTCGTGAACGATTGCAGATCCTCGGAACCATTCAAGCACTCACAGGTGAAGGTCGGATGAGCGGTGTCGTGCTGCTGTCTTTGCCCCCCGTGTTGTTCCTCGTCATGCTCAAGATCAACTACGAATACGTAATGATGTTGTTCACCGATGAGTACGGACGCTATGCCCTCGGTGGTGCGATCATCTCTCAAATCATTGGTGCTCTGGTCATCAAAAAGATCATCACGATCAAAGTTTAGTTTTATCCTTGCCAATTCATCACTGAACAACTCATTCTCTCCTTTCGCTTTCATAACACCATGTTCACTTATCTCGCCGAAATCGCTCCTGCGACTGGACTGATCAGCCCGATGCTTCTGACGACGATTGCCATGTTCCTCGGCGTGGCGTCGGTAAGTTGGTTGGTGATCAACAAACTCAGCGGTTCGGACAAAGAACCCGCTGAGTCTCGACTGGATCGAATGAAAACGGCCAAACGTGGCGTACGAGATATCGAAGCGGACGTCAAAGCCCGCAGCAAGAACGACGCTTTGACGGCCGCGTTGGAAAAAGCTGCCAATCCACTGGCGAGCTCGGTTTCGGGTAACGAAGCGGAGATGGGAAAACTACGGGAGAAGCTCGTCAATGCCGGCTTCCGTCGCGAGAGTGCTCCAATTGTTTTCAAGATGATCCAACTCATCGCCACCGGAGTCGGATTGTTTTTCGGCGGCGTGCTCGGTGTGGTTCTGGACGGTTTGACACAAGGTTTGATTATCAAACTACTCGGCGGCATGATCCTCGGCTTCGGTGTCCCCACCGTTACTCTGGGTTTTCTGGCTAGCAAACGTAAAGAAGCGATCTTCTTAGGTCTGCCCGATGCCCTCGACTTAATGGTCGTGTGCGTGGAAGCTGGATTGGGATTGGACCAAGCTCTACGGAAGGTGGCTGAGGAGATGGGCAAGAGTCACAAGCAGATTGGTGAAGAATTCAATATCGCCAACTCGCAATTGCAGTTCGGTCGGGCACGTAGCGAAGTGTTGCAGGCGCTTGGCTACCGCAGCGGCGTGGACGATCTGAAACAACTCGCGTCGATCTTGATCCAAGCGGACAAGTTCGGATCGAGCGTCGCCAACGCACTCCGCGTGCAAAGTGATTCAATGCGAACCAAACGCCGCCAGATGGCTGAAGAAAAAGCGGCCAAAACAGCCGTGAAAATGATTCTACCACTGGTCATGTTCATTTTCCCCGGGATCTTCGTGGTGCTCGTCGGCCCTGCTGCGATCAACATGTATCGCCAACTGCTCAGCCAATAAGCGTCCGGTTCCGCTACTACCCAACAGGTCGGTTGATCACATCCAGCATCGCCTCTCGAATCCGTTCTTGATGCTCGCTATCCATGATCGGCTGAGATGAGGAGTCGGTGATGTAAAACACATCGGCGGTTTGATCGAGATGAGTATCAATCTTTGCAAACTGAATGGAAACATCATTGGCGGACAAAGCCTTGGCAATGTTCGACAGTAATCCCGGCCGATCGTAGGTAAACAATGACAAGATCGTTTGATGATCGAAGGTGTCATTGTCGAAAATAATCTTCGTCGGCAGCAAGTGAACACTAATCGGTTCGCTGGCACCTTGCGTTTTCCACATCCGCCGCACCGCAGGCAAGGGGGCGTCAGGTTCATCAATCGCTTTGCGAATCACGCGACAAACTTTTTCAATCCGCTCCGGTGGTGGTTGGTCAGCGAAGTCTGGGTCGCTGACCCAAAACGCATCCCACAATAAGTCGTCACCAACGGTTTCGATGTTCGCGCGAAAAATTGTCAAACCACACGCATAAAGCGCACTTGTAATTCGCGCGAATGTGCCGACGCGTCGTTCGCCCTGCCGCACGACCACATTGTAGCGGACCGCCCCGCCCCCAGGCTCGACCACCCCGGCACAGTAACAACCAGGTTCTTCGTTCAGCCAGCGGCCGACTTGCACCAACTCACCGGCAATCTCATCACTGCTGCGGTGACGCAGAAGCGACAACGGCAGTTCATTGACAAGTTCCACGACTGATTCATTGCCGCCCATTTTCTCGACCAGGGCAACGATCGTCTCGCGGTGTTTGTCCAATTCGGGATCGTTCTCGCCAGGCAGGTTACCGGTTTCAAAGAATCGACGAGTACGCAGATACAGATCCTCGATCAGGTTCATCTTCCAATCACTCAACACATCGGGACCGACCGCGATCAAGTCCGCCACGCTGTGTACAAAGAGCAGTTCCAACCGTCCCACCGAACCAACTTCTGCGGCGAAACCATGCACGACATCGGGATCGTTCAGGTCATGACGGAAGGCGACGGTGTTCATCAAAAGATGCTTATGAATCAACCACTGTAGCGTATCCTTTTGGCTGGATTCGAGTTCAAACGCATCGGCGACTTCGCCTGCAATCCGCCGCCCCACTTCACTGTGGTCTTCATCGTATCCTTTGCCGAGATCATGAATGAGGAGGGCCAAGTGTAACAAGGTTTTGTCTTTGATTCGTCCGTATCGCCGCCCCATCGGTGACTCTTGACCATCGAATTCTGCGGCCGCTTCGACGGCACCGAGGCAATGCGCATCGACCGTGAATTTGTGATACGCGTTGAACTGCAGCAAACCGCGGCATCGCCGCATCGCGGGAATTAGTTGCTCGATAATGCGAAGTTCATGCAGCCGCCGCAGCAACGACGCCAACCGCCCTGGTTGACTGAGCAGGCCAAGAAACGCACTGACACTGCTTGGATCGGGAGGACTGAGCCGTCGATCTTGCATCGCAAGCCGAATCGCTTGCCACGTCGGATGGGCAATCCGCCGCCGATTCTCATTGGCAAACTGCATCAACCGCAACACGTCCGGCAAACTCGTCGCAAAGGTTTCGAGCTTCTGTGGCACCACCCAAATGTGAGTCGGCCCCATCCGAATGCTCTCGTTGATCTTGCGAGAGAACAAGCGTTCGACAGCCATCCCGGTTCTCGATCGAGCGCGGCGGTCGTCATCGAAGAATCCAGAAACGTAACGCACGCCTCGTGAGTGTTCGAAATAATCCTGCATGAAGTCTTCGACCGGTAGCACGCCGACTTTGCCTTGGTACCCCCAATCGCGAGCAATCTCCATTTGCGTGGGGCGATCCAAGATGTCTTGGCTGCGGCCAGCACGGAAATGCAGTTCGTGTCGCAATCGCAATAAGAAACCATGTGCCCGTCGTAGTGTTTCGAGATCTTCGCTCGACAATGCCCCAAGACTGTGTAGTTGTGCCAAATCCGTTTGCCCGTGGGTGGCAAAGCCGAGCCAGCGCACCAGTTGAATATCACGCAACCCGCCGCGCGAGCGTTTGATGTTCGGTCGCAATAGGTAAATCGTCTCGCCCCATTTACGACGCTCTTCGCGTCGCGTGTGGATCGCTTTGTGGCTGAGAGACTTCCAACGCCGTTTAGCACCGGCACGAAAGGTATCAAAGAAACGCTCGAACGTTGACTCGTCACCACACAGCAATCGCGACTCGGTCAACGAGGTGTAAATTTTGGGATCCGTCCACGCTAATGAACAAGCTTCTGCGGGCGTTCGCACGGAGAACCCGACATCCATATTGGCGTCGGTCAAATCGCGAACCAAACTCCCCGCGACAGGGGCAGCGGAGGAGGCAGCGATGCGTGGCGTGAGCAGCATCAGGTCGGCGTCGCTGTACGGCGACAGATCTCGCCGGCCGTAGCCACCATGAGCGACGAGCGCTAATCGCGAGGCGTGTTGAGGTTTGACGCCGCCCGCCTGAGCTTGCAGAAGTGATTGCTGGAATACCGCCGTGACGATCTGATCGTACAGATCGCTCAGCGCCGTGGCGGTTTGAAAACTCGGCAACCCGGTGCGGAACCGCGCTTCGATTCGAGCGCGTCCTTCGCTGAGTTGATCTCGATAGCGTAACGTGGTCGGTGCTAACGAGATCGGTTTACCCAAAGGTTTGATTTCGGACAGACTAAAGCGCCTCTTCGCCCCGTTCGCCAGTTCGAATTCGCACTGCGTCTTCAAGGTTGGTGACGAAAATCTTGCCATCGCCGATTTGACCGGTCTGAGCGGTTTGCAGGATCGTGTCAATCACGGTTTGCAGATTCTCAGCCGTGCAGACGACCTCAATTTTTACCTTGGGCACGAAATCAATCGCGTACTCGGTGCCACGATAAATCTCCGTGTGTCCCTTCTGGCGACCGAAACCGCGAACTTCGCTGACGGTCATGCCGTGGATACCCTGTTCGGTCAACGCATTCTTGACGTCTTCGAGCTTGAAGTGGCGAACGATGGCTTCTACTTTTTTCACGGCAAAGTGCTCCAGCGGATATAAAACGAGTGTGCATGCGAGGGGCCGACGTTCTGTCGGACTAATCTAGTCAGTCATTCTACACCGCCCCGGTACCCTTTCACCAGACGGGCAAAATGCGAATCAAAAAGGCAACGTGTTCTCTAACCATTCTTTCCGACCGGTGGTGTTGACGGTTTTTCCCAGGGTTGATCTTCATGCCCGAGCAGGCGGTTAACGTCGCGAGAAACGACGAATAGCCAATCGCTGAGGCGGTTCAAATACATGATCACGTTGATGCCGATCGGGGCCTCAGCTTCGACCGCGTCGGCCAGCGTGATCACGCGCCGCTCAGTGCGCCGACAAACCGCACGTGCCAAGTGAATTTGTGCGGCCAAATCTGAGCCGCCGGGCAAAATGAACTGCTTCAGCGGTGCCAGGCGGCTCTCGGCAGCGTCGATCCAATGTTCGATCCGCTGAATATGAGCCGCACCAATCACTCGCAATTGGAATTCATCTGGATCGGGCGACGCCAGTTCCGCGCCGATCGAAAACAGTTCGTGCTGGATTTGTGCGAAATGCCCGTCCAATTCATCCAGCGACTCAATCACCTCCGCATCGCTGCGGGAAAGCTCTGCGGACTGGTCAGTCGCCTTAACCGCCGCCAGCGAACTGCGGACACAGCCTAAGACGGCGTTGAGTTCGTCGACGGTCCCATACGCTTCGATCCGGGTGTCATCTTTGGCCACGCGTGGGCCGCCGAACAACCCCGTCGTACCACTGTCACCGGTGCGAGTGTAAATTTTCATGTGGGCAAATTTGCTGGAAGCGCGGAGTGAACATCAGCTGGAGAAGAGACGATTAAGCAGCCTAGCAAACTAGCCGCAGTCTATGTAGTGGTTCCGAATAAAACTCGCTTGAACAAGCAGTTTTTCGGTTCGGAATTATTTTCCCTTGATGAATAAATGTGGTGCGTGAGGCGGTAGACTAATGATTGCAGGTCGCAAAAAGTTCTTGTTCTTTACCTACTATTATTCAATCACGATGGAGGCGGTTTGTTTCCTTTGATTTCGGCTTTCATCACTATATGCCCATTACCGACAGCGACATGCGTCAAGGAGTGTACTTAACAGGTGGAGGGCGTGGCATCATCCCAGCAGGGCAGTCGTATCCACCAGCCGAACATCCGGAGATGTACCACTTCTCTTGGCGATTGGGACGTGAACTGCCCGAATTTCAGTTCATCTTGATTACTGAAGGTTGCGGCGAGTTCGAGTCCGAACCGACTGGCTTAGTCGAACTGACGTGCGACACGTTAATCGTTTTATTTCCCGGTGTCTGGCACCGCTACCGGCCCGCCAAAGCGTCAGGTTGGACCGAGCGTTGGGTTTCGCTGCACGGTGTTTTGCTGCATGACTTGATCGATATCGGTTCGCTCAGTCCGGAATCAGCAGTCTTTCCGGTTCCTGATTCCACGTTTTCTGTGCAAATATTTGATGGTGTGCTGAACCGCTTGCATGCCGAACCAGCAATCCAAACCGCCGCGATTCGCATCGGTGCAATGCAGTTACTCGCATTGGTCGTCGATCATTGTCCCGAACGGCCTCAAGCGGCAGCCCACGCCAGTGAGCGGCTGCACCACGTGGAAGACGAACTGGTGCTACAAACGCTCCAGATTATTTGGACACAGAGTCACCGAAGTTTGTCGGTAAACAAGCTCTGTTCGCAATTGCCGACAACGCGCAGAACTTTAGAACGCCGCTTCTCGAAAACACTCGGACATACATTGTTGGACGAGATTAACCTATGCCGAATCTCACGGGCCAAACGTTTACTCGTTGAAACACGCCTACAGGTGAAATCGATCGCATACATGTCGGGCTTCGGCAGCCAAGAGCGTTTGCGATGTTTGATGATCAGCATGGAAGGCTGCTCGCCGACGGAGTATCGAGAACAGAATACCTGGGCACCAACGAACATGCCTTCGGGATGACACCTTGTTGGTCTCGTTACATTACGACCACGGATGAAAATGTTACGATATCTAGAAGAGAAATTCCTTGCTTTCACAGTGAAACAAATTGCATGCCATTATTAACTATTATCGCGTCCAAATAAAACAGGTTCACTCGTGAAATTGCTGGCGTCTCTTTCGCTCGTCCGCGACGACGCAGGGCACCACAAAGTGCGGGCACGCGTGCTCCTGCTGCTTGCATTTGTGATCTTTCACAGCTTGGGAATAACGAACACGCATACCTGCATCGCCCTGGATAGTGCTAACGACAAGAACAACGTTAAGACTCTAGAATCCGTACGACAAGTCAGGCGATTGAGCCTTGAAGAGGCAGAGACGGGAATCCCGGTTCGATTGCGTGGCGTCGTGACGTACTACGATCAGCCACGTCACTTTGGTTTCATTCAAGACGAATCGGGTGGGACGCATTTCGTTGGAAAAAGTGCTCCCGGTGTTAGTTCCGATTTTCAGTGGCCAGCGTTTTCAGCCGGCGATCGGATCGAACTCACAGGAGTGACAGCCAGAGGGAATTTTTCACCATTCCTCGAAATTCTGGCTGGCAGTCAGAATCCGATCCGACCTCTTGAGCCAACTGCACAGCCGTCACCGATTATTGTTCCTGTTCAACGTTTGCTAAATCCTGGTAACCACAATCAATTATGTGAAGTGGCGGCAATCCTCACAGGAATTCAACACGTCGGTCCCGGAATTGTTCTCCAATTGAACTCTGGCGGTATTCAGTTCCGTGGCTTTATTCCGATGGCCTTTCCAGACGGTTCAAGCCTCGAGTCATTGCGATTCACCGAGGTTCTGGTCACTGGCGTATATGGAGCGTTGTTTGATCAGCAAGGGCAATTGGTTGGTTTAGAGTTGTTCATACCAAGTATCGATTCGATAAGAACGATTGGCTCCGGTCCTGGGCGACTATTTGACCAAGAGCCGTCATCGCTCAAAAGCCTATTGCGATTTCGCGACGAGAGTCCTGAACGTGTCTTGATTCAAGGTGTGGTCCTGCTGCAGATCCCCGAGGGCGGCATCTACCTACGCACGGAACAGAGCGGATTGTGGGTCGAGACCGATTCGGAAAGCCAGTTTGCGCCGGGGGATTTGGTGAAGGTAGTTGGACACGCGACTCCCGGCGAACTCCAGCCCTATTTGAGCGATGCGATCATTCAGTTACAGAGCAAGGGAGTTGCTCCTTCGCCTCGATTTATGGAACCTTCGCAAGCCATGTCGCTTGCAGCCAACGCTGACCTCGTCACCTTGACCGCAAGGCTGTTGAGTTGGGTCGATCTACCGGACAATCGCGTGATGTTGATGCAAGGCGACGATGTCATCTTTACAGCGCGCTGTCCTAGCTCGACGATGGTGACGCTGCGGAAGCCTCTCGCAGAGAATTCTTGGCTGGAACTAACTGGAGTGTGCGTTGTTAACGCTGATGGGACCTGGCAACCTGCCGATCTAGAATCGCCGAACCGGTTGATGCGGACACCGGCATCATTCTCGTTATTGATGCGAGATTCTAATGACATTGTGCTGCTACACGCGCCTTCATGGTGGACTGCACAACGTTTATTCATACTAGCGACTAGCGTACTGTTGGTGGCAGTTTGCGGATTCGTGTGGGCTGGGCTTCTTCGTCACCGACTGTCCGTACAAACAGCAATGATGGCCAAGAGCATTGATCGAGAGAGCACGCAACGCGAGCGTGAAAGAATTGCTCGCGATCTTCATGATTCCATCCAGCAAAATTTGACGGGCATTTTGCACCAACTCGACAGCACATCCAACCGCTTGTCGGGCGTTTCCGATCACGCGGCAAAATCATTGAATCTTACAAAACGCATGCTTCACCGCAGCCTCGAAGACGTACGATGTGCCATTTGGGATCTGCGTTCGGAGTCCTCTCATTCAATGAGCTTGAATAGTGCTATTCAAGAAATCCTGCTCGATTATCAGGAAAGTGAAAAAGTTTGTATTCGTTTCTTCCCCTCCCTTCGATCGGATTGCGTTCCTGGTATCATCCAACATCACCTCACCAGTATCATTAAGGAGGCGATCCACAATTCCATTCAGCATGCGCGAGCGAGTCAAATCGAAGTTCGTTTAAACATCGACGGTGAACACCTTTCCGCAACAGTGACCGACGATGGGATCGGCTTTGAGACGGAATCTGTTTCGCCTGCGAATGGACATTTTGGGCTGATCGGAATGAAGGAACGCGCGGCAAAAATCCACGGCGAAATCCAAGTCACCAGTGGTATCAATCATGGAACCACCGTGAGCGTGGTCGTTCCCTGGAGCAAAATTGTTTCCGAAAGGAATGGTGATGAATAACGTCATTCGGATTCTGATCGTTGATGATCATTTCATGGTACGCCTCGGTTTGGCGAGTTCGCTGAATGATGCAAGCGACCTGCAGGTCGTT
>JBGSMN010000318.1:0-8615 GCA_041740155.1 Rhodopirellula sp. | reverse complement strand
AGACATGAACGTCACCACGGCAGCGATTCCGGGAGCTTCGGTTTTCGTGTCCGCTGGCTCGCTGATGAATCAGCAGGGTGTGCCGTTCCAGGGTGTTCTCAGCATTACCGAAGTCCCCGCCGATCTTACACCGGCGGCCCTTCCCAACAACTTGTTTCCCGACTTGGTCGTTACCATACAGCCAGGCGAAATGGTTTTTACGGCGCCAGCGCCAATGACGTTTCCGAATCGCTCGGGCTGGGCACCGGGAACCTTAATGGACTTGTGGTCGATCAACCCGGTCACCGGCGAGTTTGACGATGTCGGTGACATGCAAGTCAGTGCTGATGGCGCGACAGTCAACACCATCACCGGCGGCGTGCGTAATAGCAGTTGGCATTTTCCCGCCCCTCCTCCGCCAAAACCGAAGCCGAAGCCTGATGATGACAAATGCGATGAATGTGAAAAGACGGCGCCAGCCAATTCGGAGGTCAATTTTAATAGCGGAGCACTGACGGAGATGCACGAGGTGGTTACATACCAGTCGCTTGGCCAAACCCGAGGCGTAACGCTCAACTATGACTCGGTACAGGCCGACGCCAGACCGATCGTGCATTTCGCTTATGATGAAATCAATCCAGATATCTTTTCCGTGCCGGGTGCCTTGAAGGTAGTGGCGCGGCTATCGGTCAACGTCAATGGAGTCGAACATGTGGTGCCGGGGTTCGCGAACGCTCCCCAGTTTGGACTGCGCGGCGACGAACATTTCTTTTCCATTCCTGTCGGCGGTGGCCCACTGGACGCCGCCTTGCAAGTGGATCTCCGCGACCAACCCACTGGCATGTACACGTACACGCTGAGCGCGGGAACGCGAGGATTTACCGGTACGGCGTTCGTCGGCTCCCAGGACGTTAGCCGCGGCCAATTAATCCATGTCAACACCGTCGATAGCCCATTCGGCAGCGGTTGGGGAGTGGATGGACTTCAGGAACTGGTGCAGAACGCAGACGGTTCACTGCTGTTGGTCGACGGCAACGGCAGTGCCTCGGTATTCAGTAAGGCACCAGATGCGCGTCGTGATCTGTTGGTGCTCGGTAAGTCAAATAACATTCTCCGCTATCACGAAACCACCGGGGCTTTCGAGGGCACGTTTGCCGCTGCCGGCTTGGGCGGCCTGAATGATCCGAAGGACGCCGTGTTTGGTCCCGATGGAAATTTATACGTCACCAATTTCGGCGGGAAAAACGTTCTCCGCTTCGATGGGCAATCCGGAGCGTTCATCGATGTGTTTGTTGAGCAAGGTTCCGGCGGTTTATCATTTCCAACCGTGCTCGCGTTTGGGCCGGACGGAAATTTATATGTTGGACAGGGTGGACCGGGCAACACGGGCGGCGGTGGCAATGTACTGCGGTACGACGGTAGCACCGGCGCTTTCCTCGATGTCTTTGCAGATGCCAAAGCTGCTGCGGGATTAGACTTGGTCAATGGATTGACGTTCGGACCCGACGGGAATTTGTACGTTACCTCCACAGATCGCTTTATCTTCAACAATGCTGATCGGGTATTGCGATTCAATGGCTCCACCGGCGCATTTCTTGACACCTTTGTCGCACCCGCACAATTGGATGATTCCGGGGCTCTGACTTTTGGTCCCAATGGCGACCTGTACATCATCGACGCTAGGTTCAACCACGTGCAGCGTTACAATGGCACCACGGGTGCGTTCGTGGGGGTGTTTACCAGTGGGGGCAATCTCTCCACAGCTTTTGATCTTCAATTTGGTCCTGACGGCAATCTTTACGTTGCCAGCCGTGGCAACGACCAAGTTCAACAATTCAATGGCACCACTGGCGCTTTGATTGATCAGTTTGTCTCCGCAGGTGATGAGGGGCTCGACGAGCCGCAAGCGATTGTATTTCGCCCCTCCATGGCTGGCGTGACAAGCATGTTTGTAGCACCCCCCGGAGATTTTTCTGAATTCGAAAAAATGGTTGACGGTACCTTCCGCCGTACGACCCCTGACCAAACGGTCTCCATCTTCGATATCAATGGGCGGATCGAGCGCGTGACCGACCGTCATGGCAACCAGACCCGTTACACCTACGACGTCTCAGGTCTGCTTACGGAGATTACGGATCCGGTCGGTTTGCTAACCAAATTCACTTACACGGCAGGCAAAGTCGCCACGATTACGGACCCGGCGGGTCGCGTTACCCGGTTTGATCATGACGCAGCCGGAAACCTCATTCGGGTGACCGATCCTGATGGAACGCAGCGCAACTGGGAATACGACGCCGATCATCATATGACGGCTGAGACCAACAAGCGGGGCGATCGCGAACAGAGTTTTTATGACGAATTTGGTCGCGCCAAGCGGGCCTTACGCGCGGACGGTTCCATCATTGAAATCAACCCCGGTCAAGTCCAAGGTCTTTACCAGCCAGACCGCACGATTGATCCCGCCAATGCTCCTGACGCATTTCGATCGGCTGGCGGTGACGCCAGTTACCTCGACGGCAATGGTAACTTAATACGAAGCGTTCTTGACGCCGCTGGGCAGGAAGTGAGCTCAAGTGACAGTGTCGGACCGCTTCCCACCGTGGAGCGAAACAATCAAAACTTGATCTCACGCAACACCGATGCGCGGCGAAATGCGACAGACTACACGTACGACGCTCGGGGTAACCTGCTGACCGTCCGGGATAGCATCAGTGGGCAAAGGGAAGGCGGCACGGTCACCATCGACGGGCGGAGCAACATCTTTGGAGCCGGGCAGACAGTCGCTCCGGCACCGGGCGGAGGCGGCGCGGGATTGCTGCCGCTGGCCGTCACGATCCCGCCGCAGGAAATGCCTCGCGTGCTGAAGTTTGGTGAAATCACGGGACAGGTGACCGGTAACACGTCCCGCTGTCCGTTCAATGGACCGGATGGGGGCGTCGTCTGTCGCACTTCCGCGAACGTCGATCCGTTCGGCGGGATCTCAGGCCTGCGTCACGACGCGCGGAATGTCTTTTTGGTCGGCGTCTTCCTGGATGAGACGCAGCCGGTCGATCCGCCGCCTCCAGCATTAAACTTTACCGACGCTGATAATACGCCGGAGTTCTCTCCGCTGCTGAGGCAAGTCTTCTTCATCGGTAATGGTCGCACGACTGCCGGGGTGGCCCAGCAGTTCGATGTGCCCACTGGGGCGACTCGCTTGTTCATGGGCTTTGTGGATAGCTTTACCTCGGCACCGGATAACCCCGAACCGACTGGCTGGTACAACGACAACGGCGGCTCGCTCACGGTCTCGTATGAATTCGAGAATGATAGTTCATCAGAACTTCGCTATACCTACGATCCCAAGTTTAGCCAACGCACCAGTCAGACCGATGAACTGGGGCATCAAACCTTATACGATATCGATCCGGCTAACGGCAATGTACGGTCAATTACCCAGGTCATCGGCGCGGTAGGTGGTCCCGATGATTTGGTCACGCAGTTTACTTATACGTCGCAAGGGTTGACCGATACGGAAACCGATCCGCTCGGCCGCGTGACCGATTACGACTACGACGCACTCGGACGGCTCATTACCGTCACGCTTGCCAAAGGGACGGCAGACGAAGGTGTGCGTCGGTTTGAATACGATGCAGCTGGTAATTTGGATGCCACGGTCGACGAAAACGGCTTTCGTACGGATTACGCTTTTGATTCGTTAAATCGGCTGATTCGAATCACGGAACCTGACCCCGACGACGCCGGGCCCCTTACCCGACCCGTGAGCGAGTTTGCCTATGACGCTGCCGGCAATCTGATTAGGGCGACGGACGCGCGGGGAAACATTAGCCGCTCGGAATACGACACACGCAATCGCACGTCAAAAACTATCGATCCTAACGAAGGTGAAACCAGTTATGCCTACGACCTCGCTGGTAATCGAATATCGGTCACCGACCCGCTTGGCCAAATAACGCGGTATCGTTACGACGCCCGCAACCGGATCATCGAAACCCTGGACCCGGACAACGGTCCTATAGAGTTTGCTTACGACCCGGACGACAACACTACCGCCGTCACAGATCCGAATGGTAATCGGACGGAATTTGCGTACGACGCTCGTAACCGCATCACAAGCGAGAGCGTGCAGGCGGATGGAACGGGGCGCCAATTGCGATCTTACGAATATGATGCTGCCGATAATATAATTTCCCAAACCGACCGCGATGGACGCCGCACGGAATACACTTACGACGATGAAAATCGGCGGATTGGCGAGTTGTGGATCGATGGAAGCAATTCGATCGCCTATGCCTATGACAAAGCGAACAATCTACTTTCCACCACCGATTCGTTCAGCGGCTTGGCCCTGACTTATGACGCTCGCGATCGGGTACGTACGGTAAACAATGTTGGGACGCCTGAAGTACCAAACGTTCTTTTAAGCTACGCCTATGACGCGACGGGCAATCAGCTTTCCACCGCGGACACGATCGCTGGCGCTGCGGGCGGACTGAACTCCTATCGCTATGACGGATTGAATCGCATCACCGGCATCACTCAATCTGGCTCTAACCTTTCCGACAAGCGAGTCGACTTGACCTATAACCCCCTCGGTCAATTCGATTCGCTACAACGTTTCCAAGACCTAGCCGGCACTCAACTTGTCATCGGTACGGATTATGACTATGACTCGCTGAATCGCCTGACCGGACTGCACCATCGCAATGCCGCGAGCACCGATATGTCGTTCTTCGACTTCAGTTACGACGCACACAGCCGGATCTCGCAAATCACAAACATCGACGGCGTGACCAATTACGCCTACGATAACCGTGATCAATTGACGGCCGCAGTTCATAGTGACGTAGACAATCCCGACGAGGTGTATAGTTATGATGCCAACGGCAACCGCGTCTCGTCCAGTTTACATGGTAACAATTATGTCACCGGGCTCTATAATCGATTGGTCTCCGACGGCGTCTACAGATACAGCTACGACGCAGAAGGTAACCTCACGGAGCGCCGTGAAATTGTCAGTGGCGACTACCGCACATTCACCTGGGACTATCGAAATCGATTGATCGCTGTGAGCGACAAGACCGCTGCCAACCTAGAAACTCAGCGAGTGGAATTCACTTACGACGTCTTCAATCGTCGCCTTAGCAAGTCTGTCGATGCAACACCGCTAGATAACATCGACTCCGCCGTCACCTATTTTGTCTACGACGGCCAAGATGTTTTGCTGGACTTCCTCGATCCTGATGGCGCTGGCCCAGCGGCTCCGACGCTCACGCAGCGTTACCTCCATGGTCCCGATGTCGATCAAGTCATGGCCCAAGATGACGGCGATGGGACCGTGCTTTGGCATCTATCGGATCATCTGGGTACCGTTCATGATCTTGTCAACAATTCTCGCGAGGTAGTGAACCACCTGACCTATGACTCCTATGGCACGGTAGTCGCCCAAACCAACCCGGCGATCGACACCCGCTACCAATTCACCGGCCGCGAGTTCGATGACGAGACTGGACTGCATTACTACCGGGCTCGGTACTATGACGCGGTGCTGGGAAGATTCCTGAACCTGGACCCTATCGGGTTTGCCGGGGAACAAACCAACCTGTACGCCTATGTCGCGAATCGGCCAATTTCGGCGACGGATCCAAGCGGATTGAAAGTGGCATGCGAAGCCGACAAGAAGAAGAAAAAGGGGGAAGAAAAAGATAAGAAGAGCATGGAATCAAAGGCTAAGCAGTTGAAGGAGCCTAAAATAGATACGGAAAAAATAGAAAAGATGTTAGAGGATATAAGAGAGAAATGGAAGGAGGACGAGGAGAAGTACAAGAGGCGTGTAATACCCGAATACGACATCGGGCCCATGAGCTGAAGAGCTTGCTAAAGACTTAGCCACCCAGGCCAAGACCATTGAAGACATCAATGACCTGATACGAACCCTGATGAAGAACGCCTTGGAGCGAATGCTTTGCACCGAGTTGGAGGTCCATCTTCAGCAAGACGACAGTGATCAAAGGATGTCCGAAGATTCCGAGGAGTTGGGTGGCACCGATCCTATTAAACCCGCTGTTAGAGCTCCTCGAAATCGTCGCAACGGGTTTAGCTCAAAATCGATTCAAGGCGAGCTAGGAAAGTTGCCGCTGGAGATTCCACGCGATCGCAACGGCACCTTCGAGCCGCAGTTGATCGCTAAGCATCAGCGACGCTTGGCAGGGTTCAATGAGAAGATACTGGCGCTGTATGCCAAAGGGATGACGGCGCGAGACATCCAAGACGTCGTCAAGGACTTGTACGGAGTCGATGTGTCTCCAATGCTGGTCTCGGAGATCACTTCCGACTTGGATAGCGAAGGAAAGACATGGCAAACGCGACGACTCGACTCGGTGTTCCCCATCATGTATCTCGATGGCATCGTAGTGCATATTCGCAACGAATCGGGACGAGTTACTGAGCACACGATGTATGTCGCAATTGATATTGATTTCTCAGGAAAAAAGGAGCTTTTGGGTCTTTGGCTCCATGAGACTGAAGGCGCAAAATCCTGGTTGAGTTGCTTGACAGACCTGAAGAATCGTGGCTTGAACGATGTGTTTATTGTCTGCGTGGATGGCTTGACTGGCTTTCCTGAAGCGATCACTGCGGCGTACCCAGAAGCAAAGGTGCAGCTATTGTGCATCTAGTGCGAGCGGCACTGAAGTACGTTTCCGATGCCGACAGTCGTGAAGTGATTGCTGACTTATCAAGCGGCGACCGTTGCGGAAGCGGAACAAGAACTGGAAAGTTTTGCTACGAAGTGGGACGACAAATATCCGACAATATCGAAGCAGTGGAAACTTCGTTGGCCTCATATCGTAACGATGTTTGAATTGCCACAACCGATCCGTAGAGCGATCTATACGACGAACACAATTGAGTCCGTGAACAGTGTGATTCGCAAGTTCACGCGCAACCGCAAACAGTACCCCAACCGTGACAGCGCTTTGAAGTTGATCTACATGGCAATTCAGAAAGCGTCAAAGAAATGGACGATGCCAATTCCAAAATGGAAAGAGGCTCTCAACCATTTTGGGTGAAGAAAAGGTGTCCGTGGGTGAAGAAAAGGTGTCCGGTACCGATTAGGACAAAATCTTGTTGATGCACCGGAGAGGTGAAGATGCTAATGGGAAATCAGCTGGAAAACGGCTGAGACCAATTTTGTTCGCGAACATTCGCGTGATTCGCGGGCAATCGTTTTCGCACTTGAATTTCCGCCGGAATCCAAAGGCCTGAGTTGAGTGGCACGCGGTAATCTCAACCGTTGGCGAACCGGGCACGGAGAAATCAAACGGTTCGAGTACTGTGACACTATTGTTGTTTTTGCCCGCGAATCTGGCGTATACCCGCTAATGGGAATTCAGCTGGAAAAGCTTCAGATCGGTTTTGTTAGCGATCATTCGCATGATTCGCGGGTAATTAGGTTCGCACGTGATCTACTCGATCTTCTAGGCATCTGACGATCGGATTGGTCTTGGCTTCAGTCGCTGGGAACTCTGCGGAATCAGGCGTTTTGAGCTCGCAGCGATGCGATTGCTTTGAAAAGGTAGCTGATAAGGTTTGCGTACATGACAAACGCGATCAGCATCCCAATCGCCACGCCCATCATGACAAAGCCGGCGGCCTCACCAATGACATCAGATCCAACAGCCACCGTAATCAACGTTCCGATCAATATGGCTGATAGAATCAATATTGTTCGACCTTTTGCGTGGAGGTCGGGTCGATCGACGTAGATGGCAATCTTCATCAGAAAGATGATGAAGAGGACCGTTCCGATGGTCCCCATGAGACTGCCGATGGAATTTCCAAGGGCGCCCAGCGAAAGTCCGACGAAGGGTGCGACCATTGTCAGGAGGGCAAGAACCTGGCATCCGATCGAAGCCATGATGGCACCGCGAGCGCCCGTTTCGGCGGGAGCGCTGAGACAGAAAAAGGGCCCCACGATCAACATAATCCAACCGAGGAAGATAATCGCCGCACCAACGTAAATCGCCGGCGAAAAGAACTGGGCCAATACAGACATCCCGATGATGCTCAATAGCATCAACAGGATACCGTAGTAAGTGATCTTCAGCCCCGTTTCGGTCCCCGCCAGTTCTCGGTAATTTGCTGACCGCACCACGAAAGCAGTTTCGGTCTCCGACGGCGGTGCAAAGGGATTGATCGAGTTCGACATGGTGGCTTCTTCAATAAGTGTTTTGAAATGTCACAACCGGCGTGCAAACGGCCCGAACGACTGGCATGTTAGCAACCACCCCCCCGCATTGAATAGCTCACTGTCGAAGAAAAGGTGTCCGATACCGATTAGGACAAAATCTTGTTGTTGCACCGTGGAAGCGGCCAAATTGGTCAGGTCTCTTTGATGATTTATCCATTCGATCCATCAAAGTAAAACAACGTTGCAGTAGAGAAATCACATGGGTAAGCGAAGGTCTTAGGAATTGTCCCGAAACAATTTCCCGATTTCAGATTGAGTCGGGAATGGCGGTGTAGTTCCATTTTGGGAGATGTTGGTCGAATTTGATGGTCATCGTCTTCTTGAAGTCTTTGGCGTATTTGCGGCCGGTTTGGTAGATCTTATCCATCACGCGAACGACCACATT
>JBGSMN010000256.1:0-3453 GCA_041740155.1 Rhodopirellula sp. | reverse complement strand
TAACCTGCTTTCTGGTCCCGATACCAAGTTCGGTCCCGAGTCGCTCACGAATGCTAAGACGACCTTCCGCAAACAGAAGTCGGGACCGGGCAATCGAGCCAAGGATCAAAAGCCGATCAACATTCGGCCCGAGTTCTTGGTCGTTCCGGTCGAACTTGAAACAGAAGCTGAACTGTTGATGGGTTCGGCCCAGTTGATGATCGACGCATCGGGATCGCCCACCAAGATTCCAGTCGACAACCCACACCGCAACAAGTACCGCGTGATCTCTACGCCTCACTTGTCGGACAGCTACTACACCGGCGCGAGCGGTTCCGCATGGTACTTGTTCGCAAACCCGAATGTACTGCCCGCGTTCGAGATCGTGTTCCTCAACGGTCGACGCACTCCGATCATCGAGCGTGTTGAAATGCCGCCGAATACGCTCGGCATGGGCTTCCGATCGTACATCGACTTCGGCGTCAATTCTCAAGACCACCGCGCCGCCGTGAAGGTCACCGGCGAGTAAACATCGCTGAACTTCGTTCCTTAACCACTTAAGTCCCAGGACTCACCAATCCTATGCAAGCTCAATACGTCCACGACGGCAAGGCTGTCGATTTCACGCCTGACGTTGATGTCGCTGTCGGCTCGATTGTCGTTCAAGGCGACCTTGTCGGAATCACTAAACGCGACATCAAGGCTGGGTCACTTGGCTCGATCGCCGTTGAGGGTGTCTTCGATATTCCGAAAGACCCTGTCGACGCGAATGCCTTCGATGCCGGTTCCAAAGTCTATGTCGATGACATCGGAAACGTCGTTTCCGATGAAGTTGGCAACAAGTACCTCGGTAAAGTTGTCGCCGACGCCGCAGAAGCCGATTCGTTCGTTCGCATTCGCCTGAGTCAGTAATGGAACAACGTGAGCAACACCGCACAAATCACAAACGCGAAAGCGATCTTTGTAGCCGAAGGCGCGACCATCGACATCGTCCCTGAAGCAGACGTGACTGCTGGTTCGGTTGTCGTGGTCGGCAAGCTGGTCGGTGTTGCCAAGTTCGGGATTCTTGCTGGCTCACGCGGAACCATCACTGTGCGAGGCGTCTTCGAAGTCGTGAAAGACCCAACCACCAACATTCCTGCTGGCACGATTCTGTACTGGTCACAGATCAGTTGGCACGTCGTCAAGAACGCCTACGCCCATCCGATGATTGGCAAGGCGATCGAAGACGCACCGCCTGGCAGCCTTGCCGTTCGACTTCGTTTGAGTCAGTGAATCATGGGATCAATCGCCCGCATCACCGCCGATCGAGCACGAGCTGTCATACCGCTTGTGCTTGACGAAGGCGTCACCAGTCAATGGCTAGCTGTCGGCGAATATCGCAGTTGCTTTTGCATCGCCACAGACGCCAATCCATCGCCGTGGACGATCGAGGGATTGCTGCCCGACGGTCAAACGATCGAACTCGCCAATTACGAACCGGAAAACCTTTTCAATCCAAGAATGCCTCGCTACATCGCCGTCAATGCTATGTGCGGTTTACCCATTCGTTTTGTCTCGGCCAAGCGGCAACCCGACGCACGGCTTTGGGTTGTTCTGAAGAGTTGAGACTGCGAACGCCAGTCCGCCATTCGCGGATCAGCGTTCTCCGTCTCGATTGACATGAGCTTCAAACCTTCAACGGATACTTTTGCACTATGGACGAAAAACTTCAAACGCTCTTTCAATCGCGACGCTTCTGGGCAGCAGCCGGCGGCGTGGTGCTCATTCTACTGCTGCCCTTCGAGGTGAAACTGTTGGCTACGGTTCTCATCGCCGCCTGGATCATCGGTGATTCAGTTCGATCGACGAAGGCCATCTTGATCGTGATCGGGTTGAGTCTGTGCAGTTCGTTCGCCATCGCCAGCGAACCGCAGGACACTTGCCGGGAAGCGACTGTTCGTATTCGCAACGGATCGTCGATGGGAACGGGGACTGTGTTTCGTGAAGGTGACGACGCGTTCTACGTTCTCACGAATGCGCACGTCGCTGGAACTACGCTCGGCAATCGTGTTGAGTTGGAGTTTTGGCGAGAAGGCCACCAGTCAAAACCCGTTGGCGGGGAAACGGTCGCAGTTGCCTACATCCCTCGGGCCTATCGCGACATCGCAGTTGTCAAAGTCGCCAAGTCGTCGCTTGGCAACTACGCACCGCCCGTCGTGCCCCTGGCCGGCTCGCAAGACTCGTTTGACTACCAGAACATTTTTTCAGTCGGATGTCCTAGTGGTCGTTGGCCGACCGCCTTTGAGGGCTTCGCGCTTCGGCGGCAAGCCAATGGAGGCGACACGATTCACTTCGTCCCGATGCCTGCAGGCGGGCGCAGTGGCAGTGCGATTTTCGATGTTCAAGGTCGACAACCAACAATCATCGGCCTTATCGCGTGGCGAAGCACCGATGAAGGCGGTCATGGACTCGACGGTCGCGGAGAGACGCACGGTTACGGAATCGCCATGACGCACCAAGAAGTCTGGGCAGGTCTTTCCGGTCGCCAAACGACATCGTCTGTACTGCTGGTTCCGCCTCCCAACGCATTGCCGCTTGGTTTCACCGACGAACCCATGACGAACAATCCAGCCCAGCCTTTGCAGTCTGAAAAGGACGAAGCCGTCGTCTTGAAGTATTCCGATCCCATCGCGGTGCAGCCTGAGACCGCGAGTCGATCTCCAGTTCCGAGTGGCATTCCAGCGACCGGCGGACAGAGTGACATCATGCTCCTCTACCGCGACACCATCACCGACGGCCCGCAAGCTCGCCCACCCGCGATTGCAAACATCGGATGTTGCTCGGCTTGTGGATGCACGCTTACCCAGTTCGGCAACTGCCCTAACGGCCAATGTCCACGACAGCAACCGCAGCAGCAACAACCACAGCAGCAAGATTATGGACAAGGTCAGGGTGGCGGCGGACTATTCCCAAGTCTTCCACCTCGGCGTGATCCCGATCAACGCTTGATTCCCCAACCTCGCGACTTGCTACCTGAGCAATTGCGGCTCCCAACGCTGCAAGATGCTTTACCGTGGATCATCGTCGGACTCTTCGCATTGTATCTCGGCATACGGTATGTGAAGACGCGCTTCAATGAGTTGATCGAGAACGCTGCTCGCAATCAACGGCAAATCGAAGACGACCGACGGCAGTAAAACAGCGATGAACGATCTTCTGCATCGCGGCCAAGCCTGGCTGGCCGAAAAGCTGACAAAATACGCATCGCGTCCGATTCTGTATCAGCGCGATGACGTTAGCGTTGAATTGACTGCCACGATTGGCGTGTCGCGATATGAGCAAGACGACGGTGAGGGTGTCATCACTCGTGCTCAAGTCCGTGACTACTTGGTCGACACGCAAGCCCTCGTTCAATCCGCAATCGGCACACTTCCACGTCGCGGCGACCGAATCATCGAACAAGACGGCACTACAACATTCATTTTTGAAGTC
>JBGSMN010000236.1:0-2067 GCA_041740155.1 Rhodopirellula sp. | reverse complement strand
TATGAAATCTGAAGGTAGAACAATCCATTGAATCGGGAGACCCCATGTCCAAGAAAAATCTTCAAATCCTTCTCGCGTCTCGTCCTTCGGGCGAGCCCAAGCTCGAGAACTTTAGCACTCGTGAGACTGATATCCCAACCTCTCAGTCTGGCCGTATGCTGCTGCGAGCGATTTACCTCTCCCTCGACCCGTATTTGCGTGGCCGTATGAACGCAGGTAAGTCGTATGCGAAACCCGTCGAGATCGGTGCGGTCATGGAGGGCCGTACCGTCGCTGAGGTCGTTTCGTCGGATCTCGTGGGCTACAAAGCGGGCGACATTGTCTTTAACCCGAGCCACGGCTGGCAAACCTTTGCGTCGTCCGACGGCAAGGGAGTTCACAAGGTCGACCCTTCGGTCAGCCCTACTTCTTATGCACTGGGTGTGCTTGGCATGCCTGGTCTCACGGCCTATACCGGCCTAGGAAACATCGGGTGTCCCCAAGCAGGAGAAACGCTTGTTGTAGCTGCAGCATCCGGAGCCGTCGGCTCGGTTGTCGGACAGATTGGACGGATCAGAAATTGTCGTGTCGTCGGCATCGCCGGCGGGACAGTGAAGTGCGATTACGTCAAAGGTGAGCTTGGCTTCGACGAATGCCTCGACCATCGCGAGCCGAACTTGGCCGAACGATTACAGGCTGCTTGCCCTAAGGGGATTGACGTGTATTTCGAAAACGTCGGCGGACAAGTATTCGAGGCCGTGTTACCGCTGCTCAACGATTTTGCTCGAATCCCCGTTTGCGGATTGATCTCGCATTACAACGCGACAGAACCAGACCAGGGACCGGACCGCCTGCCGCTAATGATGCAGCAAATCCTTACAAAGCGACTGACAATGCGGGGTTTCATCGTCGGAGACTTTGCATCGCAAACACCGCAGTTCCTTACCGACATGGGCCAGTGGGTACGTGAAGGGCGAATGAACTACAAGGAAGATATCACCGATGGGCTAGAAAACGCGCCTCGCGAGTTAATAGGCCTCCTGCGAGGTGAGAATTTTGGCAAGAAGATCATTCGAGTCAGTCAAGATCCGACGCAGAATACGTAAGGCCTGCGTTATCGAAAACTGCTGGTGGCTCCCGCCAGCTGCGACTAAGTGATCGTTCGATGTTGCGACGTGACTCGAGGGTCCCAAACTAAAGAACTTCATTCACTCATCTAAGGCAATAGCAATGACATATCCAAGAACATTCTCACATTTTGGCCTGTCCGTAACCGATCTCGATCAGGCGGTTGAATTTTATTCAAAAGTTTTCGGCTGGTATGTGATCATGAAGCCGTCGGAAATCGTTGCAGACAATTCGGCGATTGGCGTGATGTGCACTGACATCTTCGGTGAGGGCTGGGGGAGCTTTCGTATCGCTCACATGTCAACGGGCGACGGGACTGGTGTCGAGATATTCGAGTTTAAGAATGCTGTGAAACGCGAAAACAATTTCGAGTATTGGAAAGTGGGCATTTTTCACTTTTGTGTGCAAGACCCAGATGTCGAAGGGTTGGCTGCAAAGATTGTGGAACACGGTGGAAAACAAAGAATGCCCGTGCGTGAATATTATCCTGGCAAGAAGCCATATCGTATGGTTTACTGCGAAGACCCGTTCGGAAACCTGATCGAAATCTACTCACATAGCTACGAGCTAACCTACTCATCCGGTGCTTACCAACACACGACCACCTCCTAGACTAGCGGACCAAAGCGCCGGCAACGGCAATGCATGTGAGCGGGTGGTACTGGCCGAAATACATTGGCGGTACCACCAGCGACGGCTTAACGAATTTTTTGACCGCATGGATCGCGCCCAGGACGCTGTACTCTGTGGTGAACACGATGCCGTTTGGAATCTCTACAAACTGCCCTAGTAATGCGAAGTTCTTTGAACCTGCGGGCACCACCTCAGGCCGATCGCCCTTGGCTCTGCTGAGAAACTGGCTGTTGCAGTAAGGCAGCATGCACGGGATACATAAGGAGGTATCGAGGATCTCGTTCTTCTCCCCCTCGTCCTGGTCGAACTGCAAGTGGCCTAAAAGTT
>JBGSMN010000178.1:0-19706 GCA_041740155.1 Rhodopirellula sp. | reverse complement strand
AACGACGTTCCTGCTGCCACTTGATCATCCCTTTGCCACGATTACGGATAGGCAAGGAAAATTCTCCATCGAAGGCTTGCCACCCGGCGAGCATCAGTTTCTTGTCTGGCACGAGCGCTCTGGTTGGTTAGAAAAATCACTTGTCATCAACATTGAGGCAGGCAAAACGACGGAGGTCGATCGGTCCTACAATGTAAATCGCTTGAGAGTCGCCGCCGAGTTGAAGAAGAAGGCTGACCTGTCTGCGAAACGGAAGGAGTTAGTTCGTCGAATCGAAGCAGCCATTCTTCAACGAGACAAAGCCAGTGAAGACAGCAGCGATTACCCTCGGCTGAATCATTGGGTTCAGATACGAGAACTGCACCTAACGCAATTCGATTTTGAAAATGGGGTTGCGGGCATTGATGTGCTTGGAGCCCCTAAGGCTACACCGGAACGAATAGCAGAATTGCGAGAGTTGCTGCGGTTTCGGTGGGGACGCCCGGTGGATGGCGTGCAGATCGGCATCGGTCGGATCGATGATCGGGTACGGTTTCGCCAAGGAGAAAAAATTCCATTTCAAATCTACATTCGCAATTCTACAGAAGCCACCATCACTCAAAGTCTGCGTTGGTGTGACGCCAAGACGATGACCGCGCTTCTGAGATGCTTGGCGGGGACCGCGACGGATAAGAATCTTTTCCTTTCACCGCGAGCTGGCAGTCCATTATTGCAACCGACGGAATTGCTGCTTGAACCTGGGAAAACATTCGAACTTCCTTTTGGTCAGTTCGAAATGGACACCGTAGGATTAACTCCCGGTGCCTACCATGTCGATGCGCATTTTCCAGTGGTGTTTCCAAATCAAGCCGGCGAATCGGCAACACGCATTGCCGTTCCAGTCGATTCTGATTCGATGCCCTACGAGTTGTTGTTTCAATTTGAAATGGTGCGAGAGCAACCGCCACCCAAAAGTGTGCCCGCCGATAAGTTGAAGGAAGTCGCAGAGTATGCTGACGTTCAATGGGGGAAATCGGTCTATGGATTGCAGGCGGGTGCTCGCTTTCGCGACGGCGATCCTGCCAATGCGGGAAATACCAATAGTTCGGACAAACAGCGTTCACCTATTGAGCGTCCAGTTCACATCGGTGACGCAATCAAGTCCGAGATACTTGTTCGAAATGTCAGCGATCATCCAGTAACCTTTCGGTTTCATCCTGCGGTCGGTTCTGACGTGCAGTTGTTGTCAGCCATGCAATCCGGACTCACCGAACTTAGCAGTCGAGCAATCATGAGACGCAGTGATGTTGCTATCGCCTCGGATATCGATCGAACCGTGGAACGGATTCTTCAGCCAGGTGAAGTATTTGTTGCTGCTCATCAGGACTTCGAAGTACAGTTGCTCCTCGATGGAAGTGAGCGTCAACTGAATCTACCGGAAGCAAATCGTCATTGGGTAAAAGGCAGCGGTGACTACCTTTATCGGGCCTATCTCAAACTTGGTATTACCGATGCATTGAGTGTGAGCCTAAGTTCGGGCGGAATTAAAATGCCAATCATTGCTGACGACACTTCACTGAGCAGTATTCAACGTCGTACTTCCGAAAAAAACGCATTGCTTTCAGTTGGACCTTCCGTGAACTCGGACTTGAGAGACTGGATTCCCGCTCGTCCGCTGAAGGTGACTGTTGCCAGCGAAGGCAGTGCGAAAATCCTTGACGACCACAGCGTGAGGTTGGAAGGTGACGTGCAGTGGCAGGAAGTGAGCCTGCAATTTGAATTCGATAAGCCAACGAATGTCGAGGAGATCCGCCTTGAGATTTTGCCTGTCGATTCACCGGCTGGACCACAGTTCGGTCGGGGCGGCGAAGAGTTGATCCTGTTCGACGTGAAGCCGAGCATCAAAGATCAGGAAGCGAAATTCACAATTCTCGACTTTTCCAGCTGCACCTACCTTCAAAATCCGTCTGACGAAACAACGGCCAACGGCATCGACTACTTAGCCGATACCGGCTGGAAAGTGCCGCCCCTGCCAGCAGATGAAACCGCACACGAGTTGGTCCTTCGATTCGAAAAACCTGTCACACTGCGTGCCGATCAGCGACTGACCTTCACCGTCGACTCGGGTAGTGGAAAGGAACTTGCGCGATTGAATCGCATTCGAGTTGCGTTCCGTCAGCGGACGGATGGCGAAGCAATGAACTCAGACAAGTCAAATGAATCAAAGGCTCCGACCGATGATGACGTCACGACGCAAATAGACAACGACTCGCCAAGTTCAGATCGAGCTGAGACCGGAACCGTCGTGCTGCACGCGATTGATGCGGATACCGGTGCGCCGATCAGGGATGTGACCTTTGTGAAAGAAAATGCTGTTCGCGAAGACTGGGCGACGCCTGTCGGCAGGAGTGATGCTGATGGGACGGTTCGCATCGAAACAAAGACGTTGCCAGGATATTTCTTTAGTATTCTGCCTGTGCCCCAAGGTTACAAAGTGACCAGTCTTGATGAAGTACCCGCGCGGGTCAAAGTGGGCGACCGCGTTGACTATCAGTTCCACCTGCGCAGACTTGGTACGAATCTCGAATTCATGAAGAATGTGCCTGAGTCGAATCCAGCAGGGAATCGATTTGCTGAAGCTCTGAAAGAGACGAACCAGAAAGGTCTTCGACTTGTCGTGAACGACATGCCGGGATTTCGCGGGCAGCCGGTGGCATTCTCATTTGCTCGAGATAAGGCATCTCTGGCGGAACGCATTTTCGCAAATGGCGAGCTTGTCCGAGCGGCAGTAAACGATGAACTCCGTTATTTTGAAAAAGCGGAAGGGAACTTAACGGGTAAGATCTCCGAGCTCTATGACATTCAAGTTGTCATCAGCAGTTCAACGCTTCCCAGAGCCCCGGCCACTTCCTGGTATCTTTACTTCCGAACCAAAGACGGCATCGAGTTGAAACAGGATGGCTTCAGAATTCGTTTTGAAGATCTCAATCACTGGGACCTCGAGATTCCCGCCTTCCTTCATCCGGAGTTTTGATTTGGGGCAATCCCCTGACTCACGCTTGTAGCCAAACCGGTAGCGGTTGCGACGCTAAGCACGTCTGGTGAAGTGATTCGGTTTATTAGCCGATTTGGCGATAGCCACGGTTCCCACTTAACCGGGGCTATCGCCCAAACGGCTAATTCAGCTAAGCGGGAATATATCACCAAATGTGCTTAGAAACCATGAACGTGTACTTAGAGACCGATGTGTCGCCACTGTGGCAAGCAGCCGTGTTTAGTTTGCTCTATCACCATGAATTGCCCGAATTAGTCGAGGGTGAAATCTCGGAAGATCATATCAATGCAGGTTTCGAATGCAATACACCACTGGGCGACTACATACTTGCAAGCCAAGCATATTGGGACTTTTACATCAGTGATCGCTGGACCAACCTGCGAGACAATTGGCATGATGAGAAAATGCAGAAAGTGTATCTCGACACCAGCGCGGCGCTGGAGCGAGTTCATGCGCCCATGGCGAAACCGTATGCGAGAATCGTGGCGATCATTAACGAGGCCGACGCGGATTTGCCGCCTTACGAAGAATGTGACGAACTGAACGAGCTATCCACTCTGCTTGAGAACGGTCTGACGCGTTCGCATGTCCTGCGGCATCTTGTTCGCCATCCCGAGTTGCGTGAGCAAAACATCGGTCACAAGTCGATCCGGGGCTGGGCACGGTCGTGGTGGCAGGCTGATGACCTTCAATCAATTGATTCTGTCGTCAAATAAGCTAAGGCAGAGCGATGCAAATGTAATTAGAGCGGGGTTGGTGATAGGCTGTGAAAAGAACGCGGTGACAAGTCACCGCACTCCAAAAAAATCGATGCGAGCCAACGATCAATACCCGCCCTCGGTTTTCGCTGCTTTGATTTCTTGGCGGAGAATGCTAGCCATCGTGATCGGTGGAAACCGCTTGTCTTCGATGTTGGCTCGATCCGCTAACACGCCCGCACGCAACACCACTTCCCGCACATCCGCATCGGTGAGTTTCGTTTTCAACGAGCGTCCTGGCAACTTGTCTTCGATCACGGCGACCGGTTCAAGCACGTCGATGATGTCGAACACGGTCGCTTGACTGGTTTGCACGGCCCGCCGGATTCGAGATAGGTCTGTGAGTGCTCGTTCCCGCTCGGAATCCTCAAAGTTTTTCTCAACGTAAGCTTCGATGGCGTCGAGTTCACCCCAGTGTGGGATTGGCAAACGCACGATTCGTTGCATCACGGCGGCGGCGGAGGCGGGCGGATAATCCGGTGCGCTCATTTCTTTAATGATCGCCTCCCACTGCTTGAGGATGTCCGCCTTGTCATCAGGTTCCAGTAAACTCTGCTCGATGATCGGCACAAAACCTTCAAGCGTTCGCACCGCAATCTCGGCGCGTTTTTGAAACAAGATCCAAGTCGTCACGCCACACAGCACCGCTGCAATGATCCCCATCAGCAATGTGCCCGCGACGACAGCGGGCAGACAGCCGGGACCATCAGGTGAAGCGTCCGCCTCAGGTGCAGAGTCGGGCAAAGTGTCGTTTTCAGATGTGGACATGTTTGAAATTTGAAAAAGATGGTTCGCGTTGAATTGGCTTGGACGACGTGACCCTTAAACGCATCCCAACTAACTTACGCATTGGATAGTTTAATCAATAGTCCCTTCGATCATCTCCGTCCGCCAGCGATCGAATCACTCTTCCGCCGCGCTGGGCCTGAGGTAGTCGGGCACCAGCTCCATCGCGGGCGTTGTTTCGCCACGGGCGAACATCTGTGTCCCTAAGTGTCCCACCCCGATCGCGCGCAGGGCTGTTTCGCGGTGCCATTTTGCGGTGTCGATGACGACCCCCGAGCGATCAAAAACGGAACGGTCGCCAGAAAAAACTAAACTTTTTTCGTCACAGGCACGCTGCAACTCCGCCTGCCAATCCGCAGCCGAAACGATATCCACGTCCGCCTCGCCGTCCGCCTGAAACCGCCCACGATAAACCTGACCCCGATAGGCGGCCAAGCCGACCAAGACAGATTGTCGCACAGGTGATAGTGTTGGAGACTGTTCGTTTTGAGATCGCTCAGACGTTGAGAAATCGCTCGACAAGGAGGCGATCGCGGCCAAAGAGTTCACCGCGACCAGCGGGATTTCCAGTGCAAAAGCCAGTGTTTTCGCGGTGGTCACGGCGATCCGTAGCCCGGTGAAGGAGCCAGGTCCGGCGGCGACACAGATCATCGCGAGCGAATCGAGAGTCCCGTCAGGCAGGTGTTCCGCGGCTATTTTGGCGATTTCCGGGGCTAGGCAGGCCGCCGCCCGCTGGTCGTCGGTCAGTCCCGTCGCTGCGATCACGCGATGCCCCTGAAACAACGCGACCGAGCCTGAACGACCGATAACCTCGATCGCCAGAGCGTGGGCGGTGTCCGGTCGGGTGGATGACCCAAATATTTCCTGCTGCATAGGTTGTCGCACAAAATTCATAAACGCTACAATCGCCGGGCACTCCCGACGATACTGAGTCTGTTGGTGGGGCGATTGTGTTTTTTTTCAGTTTTTACCCGGTGTTCGAGAGATTTCGTGAAGCGAGCGTTGATTAGCGATATCCACGGTAACCTCGAAGCCTTACAGGCGGTGATGGCCGATATTGATGACATCGGTGTCGATGAGATTTACTGTCTCGGCGATATCATCGGCTATGGACCGAATCCTTGCGAGTGCCTCGACGTCGTTATGCGTCGCTGCAAACGCACGATTCTTGGCAACCACGACCAAGCGGCGTTGTTCGACCCTGATGGATTCAACCCGATGGCGCTCCGAGCGATCTACTGGACTCGAGATCAACTCGATGCGGGCCATGGCAGTCAAGCGCAGATCAACGCCCGCTGGGACTTTCTCGGCGAACTGCCCCGATTCATTAACGAAGAACCGTACCGGTTTGTCCACGGATCGCCACGTGACCCAACCAACGAATACGTGTTCCCGGAATATGTTTATGACACCCGCAAGATGGAGATTTTGTTCGGCAAAATCGACCAATACTGCTTCATGGGCCACACGCATTTGCCAGGTGTCTTCACAACCTCGTGCGAATTCATCTCGCCCGAAGACTGTGATCACACCTACCATTTGTCATCGGGCAAATTGATGATCAACGTCGGCAGCGTTGGACAACCGCGGGACGAGAATTCACGTTCGTGTTACGTGTTACTCAATACAGACGCCAAAACAATCACGTTTCGCCGGGTCGCCTACGACGTCGATACCACGGCAAACAAAATCTACGACGAACCCGATCTCGACAATGCGCTCGGTGATCGACTCAAACGAGGACACTGATCGGGTGACACGTACTGCAATTTTAAGTGACATTCACGGCAACCTGTCTGCCCTGAACTCCGTGCTCGAAGATGTCGAGGCTCAAAAAGTCGACCGAATCGTCTGTTTGGGCGACGTCGTTGGTTACGGCCCCGAACCGTGCGCGTGCTTGGATCAAGTCATGCAATTCGCGTTCTGTGTGCTTGGCAACCACGACAGCAGCTCGTTGTTTGACCCGGAAGGGTTCAACGTGGCTGCCGAGCAAGCTATCTTTTGGACGCGGACTCAGCTCGAAAAACTTGGCGACGACCCCGAAGCAAGCCGTCGACGAATCGAGTATCTGTGCCAACTCCCTCGCACTGTTCGTGAGGATGATTGGTTGTTCGTCCACGGTTCACCTCGCGGTCCCACGAACGAATACGTTTTTCCCGAAGACACTCAAAACGTCAAGAAGATGGAAAAACTGTTTTCATTGGTCCCGCGATTGTGCTTTCAAGGCCACACGCATGTCCCAGGCGTGTTCACGGCCGACCATCGCTTCATCCGCCCGGCCGAAACGGGCACCGGATACTCGCTTGGTGATCCCAACACGAAACTAATGATCAATGTTGGCAGCGTTGGCCAACCTCGCGACGGTGACCCGCGCAGTTGTTATGTGATTGCTGAACCAGGTGTGTTGGAATTTCGCCGCGTCGAGTATGACATTGAACGCACGGTCAAAGCGATCGAAGCCGAAACCGATCTGGATAATTTCCTCGGTTACCGGCTCCGCGAGGGCCGCTGATTTCGGTTTCCAGTGTCGTCGCGGAACTCGTTACGAGTTCCGCTGCAGCAGCGAGTGCGTGAGATTTGGTCGGATGCCAACCCCACCTTTTCGATGGTCATGACCGTCCTGCCTCCAAACAAAGAGATTTGCTTGAGACAGGGGAACAATGGCGGATGGGAAGGGAACTATCCACCGAGCAGTCGACACCAAGGCGGTTGCAATATTTTGATGGGTGACGGAGCAGTGAAGTTAATTACGGATTCGATCGCAGCAGGTTCAGAAACAGGAGGGCTGTGGACGACGGCAGCACCAGGTGCCGAAGTGCGACTTGATTTTCAGCCAGGCTTCTATACCGGTGGAAGCCCTCACGGTTTGTGGGGAGCTTTAGGATCTCGTAAAGGTAAAGAGAACGGACTCACTTGAATAGACTCTTCAGATTAACTTCATCACTTTTAGGTTTATGGAAGATGTTTCGTTGTTTGTTACTACTATTGGTCGCGACTGCACTCATTGGATGTGGGAATGAAGAAAACCGAGTGCTCACGCCTCAGCCCGTGAAACACTGGACGTCGAAAAGGAGATGGAAAAGCAAGCTCCCTAACGGTTCTTTGAGTTTCCATTGACGGGCATGACATGTTTAGCTCAGCCATTTTCTGGCTGGGCTATTTCTATGACGGCTTTTCCGCGCAGTTTACTGATCAAGGGCTACGGGCTTAAAACAACTCGACATCGAAACTATCGTCGCTGCCCGACGATGACGCGTCATTTCCTTCCGATCCCTTACCTTCCGTATTGCGGTTGAGAACGTTGCGTTCGGAATCCATCGTGTAGCTGCCGGCAATCGACTTCAAAAACTGATCGCTGACTTCTCCGGCGGCGGATTCGCAAATCGGGTCGGCCTGCGAATCCGCTCGCATCATCAATAATTGCAGCGTATCGATGACGTGCCCGAGTCGTTGACTGACCCGATCTTGAAACTGCATCGACATGACCGCACGTGAAATCTCACCTTGAAGCGCTGAACTGATCTGACTGGTTTGATTCAACGATTCCGTCATCTGCTTTTGATTGACGTCGATATCTTGCAATAAATCAACGGCTTGTTTTTCAGAAGAGTGAAACCGTTGCACGTCAAACTGAGTTCTTTCTCGCAATTCACTCGATGTGTTCTTAATCTCAATGACCAGTTCGGTCACACACTCACGGATCGATTTGCTCGTTTCGGCGGCGACGACCGAAAGATCTTTCGTTTCTTGCGCAACGACGCCGAAAGCCAACCCCGCCATTCCCAAGCGTGCCGCTTCAATCTGACCATTGAGCGCCACCAAGCGTGCCCGACATGAAAGATCTTCGATCGCATTGAGTGTCTTTTCGATGCTTGACAAACGAGTTTCCAACCGGGTCAACCGAGTCGACACGGATTCAGAAAACTCACACGATTCGCGCATGTTGTGTACCAATGAATGGAGCACAACCCGCATTTCGCTGATCAAATCTTTGCTGCCATCGCCATTTTCGACGCCCATCGCACTGCTTGCGGCGTTGACCGCTGCAGTCGCCTGGCGAGCCATTCCTTGAAATCCTTGGCAGACGCCCAATACCGAATTCTCAACGTCGGCACTCGCTTCGGCGACTTGGCCTTTAATGACCGACAACACTTTGCCGATCGCCAGCAGTTCCACGTCCAAGACGACGTGATCAGGAGAATCGAATTCAGCGATACAGGTATCTGACGATGATTCAAGGAGGTTCATATTCATTCGAGTAGGTCCAATTCGTTTAGATTAAAATTTCGCAACGTGCCGCAGCCAATGCCTCAGAAGCGATTCGCTTCAGAGGCAACACATGCCGAACGCCACCCTTGGCGATCGCTTCTTTAGGCATCCCAAAAACAACACAACTGGCTTCATCTTGTGCAAATGTCATTGCACCTGTGCTGTGCATCGCCGCAAGCCCATCGGCACCGTCGTTTCCCATTCCGGTCAGGATCGCTCCGACACCGTTTTTGCCCAATACTTTTGCACAAGAATGAAATAACACATTCACGCTCGGTCGATGACGACTCACCGGCGGTGCCGAGAAGACTCGAACACCATAGGTCGCCCCGCTTCGTTGCACTTCCATATGAAAGTTTCCAGCGGCCAATAACGCATGGCCGGGCAGAATTCGATCGCCGTCCTCTGCTTCCTTGACGCGTATTCGGCAATGACGATCCAAACGCTGTGCATAAGACTTTGTAAATCCCTCTGGCATATGGATGACCGCTACAGTACCGGGTGCATCGGGAGGGAATGCAGCAAGCACTTCCAATAACGCTTCGGTCCCGCCGGTGGAACCACCAATGGCGATCACTTTATGCGTGCTGGCCAGCAACGCACTGGTCGTAGACGGCTTGGGGCCATCATAGGACGCACGACTGGCTAGCACGCTTCGTCGCTGCACGTTCGCCCGTGCTGCTTGCTTAACTTTTTCAACGATCGCCCGAGCAATCTCGGACATTCCCGTCACAACATCCAGCTTTGGTTTGGTGATGAAATCGATCGCTCCCAGTTCAAGCGCCCGCATGGTTGTCTCGCATCCCTTTTCGGTTAGCGAAGATAACATCACAACAGGCATCGGCCTTCCAGCCATCAGCTTCTCAAGGAACAGTAAACCGTCCATGCGTGGCATTTCGACATCCAACGTCAAGACGTCTGGATTGAATTTAAGGATCTTTTCGCGTGCGACGAACGGATCCGCTGCAGTACCAACCACCTCGATGCCTGGGTCACTTTCCAGGATCTCTGTGATCAACTGTCTCATCAATGCGGAGTCGTCTACGACGAGTACCCGAACTTTATTCATGATCATGATTCGCTAAAAGAGGACAATATTGTTTGACTGTGCGAGCTTTTTTTGCAGCGTTAACGCCAATACCGCATCCTTTCGTTGAATCTTCTCAGCCGAGTCAGGATCGAGCATTCGGACGATCACTTTGTGTGTGTGCGTATGGAACCTTACGCTCATTCCCGTGTCACAATCGGTCAATTGTGCAATGATTGGAATGTTTTCTGTGTTCAAGACCCTCTCCGCAAACTCGACGTTGGAAGCACCGATCCGTGCCTGCTTTGCACCGGTTTGGATGACTTTGCCGCCTCCAAACAGTTTTGCCTTGAGACGTCGACGGTCTCCGCCTGATCTCATCACCGAGTTGATCAACAACTCCATCGAATGAATCCCATAACTGGCACACTTCATTGTGTCATCGCACGGTGTCGGCAACATGAAGTGATTCATTCCGCCAACCTTTGCGACGTCGTCATAGAGGCATACCGCCACGCATGAACCAAGTAGCGTGGAGATCCACATCGGTTTCCTACTAGAAAAGACTTCGCCAATAATGATTGACTTTTTTGGCTCGTCCTGACACAACTCGGTGTCGAGTGCGGCAGTCGAGTCGGCCAGGTCGGCTTTGACGAAACGCGGCTGCTGAGGCGAATGAGTTCGGATCACTGCTGAGTTTGATTTGGTTGCTTCAGAACACTCCAGCGTGTAGATGGTGTCGCCGATCGACTTGAACCGGTTAGTGATTCCAAACAACGCTTCTGAATGACCAATGATCAAATGACCGTCCGACTGTAAATAGTCAGCGAAATGCTCGACAATCTTGGTCTGCGACGGTCGATCAAAGTAGATCATGACGTTTCGACAGAAGATGATGTCGAAGACGGTATTGATCGGCCATTGATCGTCCATAAGATTCAGTCGCCGGAACGTGATCAGTTCACGAAGCGTCGTCTTCGCACGTAACGGCACATCATCCCCACGCCCTTGCTTTTCGAAATACTTCTTAATCAATAACGTCGGCATATCAATGAAGCGTTCCGCATCATAGATCCCGTCGCTTGCCTTGGTCAGAACGTCGGTGTCAATGTCCGATGCCAGGATTCGTATATCCCAACTGGAGTTCTCACCAAAGAACTCACGCACGCACATGGCGATCGTGTAGGGTTCTTCGCCGGTCGACGAGGCTGAACACCAGATGCGCAGCCGACGATTGCCGCTGGATTCCGCTTTTAGCTTCAGCTCAGGAAAAACTTGTGTCATAAGAAAATCGAAATGATGTTTCTCACGAAAAAAGTCGGTTTTATTAGTCGTTAGAGCATTGATGAAAGTCGTGACTTCCTCTGCATTCTCTGGACGTTCAAGAAACCGCACATAGTCCGAATACGAATCCAGTTGTAGTCGGTGAACATGTTTTGCCAGCCGACTTTGCACCATCACATGCTTGGAATCAGCTAAAGCAATTCCGGCAAATTGATGGATCATCGATTGTATGGACTTGAACTCTCGATCTGACAGACATAGCTCGTCTGCAATGGTCATGGCACTCATTTCTAACCCGCATTTTGATTGTTTTTGAAGTCGTATCGCAAGCATCTCGCTTGGGATCGATGACGTGCAGAATGCTAGTCCCGCATGAAACCGTTAAGCACAGCTGTACAAGTAAATCAGCAGAACACGTAGGCGAGTCTCTCCGAAACTCGCGGCATTTCACGTCTCGGAAAGACGCTGCTACGTGCGTTAAATAGCAAAGTTTATGCTCGTAGCTTGCTTAGAACTCGAACGTCGCAGCATCATTGCTGAAGCTGGTTGCCATGGGGGCTCGCAATGGCGCCGGACTAACACGAGGCGACGGGTGTGTCGCACGCCCTTGGCCAGGACGCTTCGCCTCGGCATGCTGACGTCCAACTTTGCGTTTGTCTTCTTCCGCTTCAAGTCTGAACCGCATCACTAAATCGTTTAATTGAACCGCGTGGGAAAGGAGCGAGCCAGCCGTTCCCGACATCTCCTCGGTCTGCGATGCGTTGTTCTGTGTGACGCGATCCATCTGCGCGACTGCTTTATTGACCTGCTCGACGCCAGTCAATTGTTCTTTCGATGCCGCAGCAATCTCCGAGACAATGTCGGTGACGCGTTTAACGGAATTGACGATCTCGCCCAGTGTTTGCCCCGACTTGTTGACCAGGTCTGTGCCGTTTTCAACCTTGCGTACCGAATCTTGAATCAGCGACTTGATCTCTTTGGCCGCGCTGGCGCTACGTTGAGCCAAATTGCGAACTTCGGCGGCGACGACCGCAAAACCTCGTCCCTGCTCACCCGCACGAGCCGCCTCGACGGCTGCATTGAGTGCCAGCAGATTTGTTTGGAATGCAATCTCATCAATGGTTGTGATAATGTCGGCAATCTTTTTGGATGACTCGTTGATCTCAGCCATCGCTTTGACAGCTTCGCTGACAACTTCGCCACCTTTTTCTGCTACGTCGCGTGATCCGTTGGCCAATTGACGTGCTTGTTGAGCATTGTCAGTGTTCTGCTTGACCGTCGAGGTGATCTCTTCGAGGCTCGATGCGGTCTCTTCCAGGCTTGACGCCTGTGTTTGTGCACCAGAGGTGATCTCGCGTGATACCTCGGTGAGTTGTTCGGCTGCGGAAGACACCGTTGCGGCAACGTCACGGACTTCACACAGTGCGTCCTTCATCGAAACGACCGCTTGCTGAAGTGCCGAAGCGACTTGACCAACCGAGTCAGTGCCTAAGTCTGGGACTTCGAGATCAAAGTTGCCGTCGGCGACTGCGTTGACTACATCCAGAATGATTGAAACCTTTCTTGCTTGCTCTTCTGCAAAGACTCGTTCGTTCTCGCGGCGTTCCACCTCTTCCATCTCATTTCGGCGTTTCATCTCGGCGGCTTCGATTTCCAAGTTCTTTGCCACGGTAATGTCTGTCGCATACTTGACCACTTTCGCCGGATGTCCATTGATATCGAACGTGGGGTTATAAGTCGCCTGAATCCAAACCTCTTTGCCGCCCTTGCCAACTCGGCGGAACTGGGCCGACTGGAAGTGACCAGCACGAAGATCGTCCCAGAACTTGCGATACTCGCTGCTGCTGGACTCTGCCGGATCAACAAAAATGCTGTGGTGCTTTCCTTTGATTTCCTCCAATGAGTAGCCCACCGTCTTCAAGAAGTTTTCGTTGGCGTGTTGGATCGTACCATCGAGTTCAAATTCGATCACAGCCTGCGATCGACTGACCGCAGCGACCTGGGATTCGAAGTCTGCAATGCGAATCTTCTCGGCGGTGATGTCGGTCGCGATCTTGACCACTTTGGTGACTCGTCCCATTTCGTCTTTGACGGGTGCATAGACGGCTTGCAACCAGACTTCGGAGCCATCGCGAGTAATGCGTTTGAAAACATCCGATTGACACTTGCCATTTTGAAGTTCACGCCAAAAATCCGTATAGGCAACGCTAGTGGCAAACTCACGCTCGACGAAAATGCGGTGATGTTTGCCCACAATTTCATCAGCCCGATAGCCCATTGACTGGGTAAAGTTCTCATTGGCTGAAAGAACGATTCCGTCCATCGTGAACTCAATGTACGCAAATGAACTGTCAATCGCTGACAGAATCCCGCGAGCATTCTGACGCTCGATTTCTGCCTCAGTGATGTCATAACGGACTCCGATGTATTTCTTTGGCTTCCCGTTGTCGCCCATCACCGGGGCAATGACAGCGTCGACGTAGTAAGGCGTTCCGTCTTTGGCTCGGTTCTTGATAACGCCTCGGAACGGTTTCCCGCGACCAATCGTTTGCCAGAGTTCCTTGAATACTTCTTTGGACATGTCGGGGTGACGCGTGGTGTTGTGCGGATGGCCGATCAACTCGTCGCGACTGTACTTTGAGATTTCAACAAACTTTTCGTTGATCGTGACAATGTCACCCTTCAAATCTGCCTCTGACACGATGCTGGTCATGTCCATGATTTCTGCGCGAACCCTCAAGTCGTCCAGTTCGGCTAGCATTGCTTTGCGTTCGGTAATGTCCCGCAGGGTAGCCAACACTTTCACAGGACGCTTTTTGGCATCCAGGATCGGGCAATACGAACCTTCAAACCACACCAGTGAACCGTCTCTAGCGACCAGTTGAATTTCGCCACTAAAAACCTCTCCGCGATTCAGTACATTCCAAAGTTCCTGATACTCTTTGCTGTCCGCTCGCTTTTGCTCCACGAGCATACGGTGGTTTTTGCCGACCAGGTCTGAATCGCTGTAACCCAAACGACGAAGAAGACTCTCGTCGACTGAGAGAAGTGTCCCTTCCATGTCAAGCTCTAGGACACTTTGACTTTGCAACAATGCTCGATATTGCTCGGCCGCCAGCGACCATTTTGCAACCGGAGTTCGTTTGACTGTGGTTGTTTTGCTGCGTACTGGAGTGGATTTAGAGATAGCCATGTTTTGCCCCTGTGTTTAATGAATGTAAGTAGTAGTATGAATGTTTGTTAAATTGGCAGCTTGCCAATTCGCAGTTCTGAAATGTTGGGGCCCAATCCAACACTTCCAATGAGTCCGTATTCGTTGTGTTTACACAACGATGACTGTCGCGAGTTGATCGCTCAACAGTACTTCAATGTCCAACAGTGTCACGAGACGCTCGCCCGACTTTGCAAGACCTTTAATGAACGTTGTGTCAATGCCTGCTAGTCTCGGTGCATCTTCGATGTCTTCGTCACCGACATTGAGCACATCAGAAACGGCATCGACGACCAGACCGGTGATCTTGTTGCAAACGTTGACGACGATGATGACCGTAAATTGGTTGTAATCGGCCGTCGACATGCAGAGTTTCTTTCGCAGGTCGATGATCGGCACGACTGTGCCACGAAGGTTCATCACACCCTTGATGCACTCAGGCATGTTCGGGATGGGAGTCACGCGGGTAAAATTCTTGATTTCCTGAACTTGCAGGATCTCAATCCCAAACTCTTGTTCGTTCAGCGCAAATGTAAGGAATTGGTTCGCACCGTCACCACTGGCTCCCTCGGTCATCTGGTGGACCGTGAGGTTCTCATCATGGAGATCATTGGCGTTCAAAGCTAAGCTGTTCATAATTTCATCTCTCGTCCTGGAGTAGCGATGCAGTTTTCGCTGCCTCAACAATGGAAAATTCGGAAAATTCGCTGCATGGAAGATTGGAGATGCCGAAGACATCCAAGATCAAAGCGACGCGTCCGTCACCCAGAATCGTGGCACCCGCGACACCCGGGACCTTTCGGAAGTTGATTTCTAGGTTCTTGATGACGACTTGCTGCTGACCGAGTAGTTCGTCGACTTTCAGTGCGTAACGTCGGCCTTGGTCTTCAACGATCACGACCAATCCAGGCTCGCCTGCATTGAGGCTGTCGCTTATGTTCAATGCTCGATGCAACCGAATTACCGGAACGACTTCGCCCCGCAACTGGATGACTTCAGCAACGCCGACGATCTGCTTGAATTCTTTCGGCTGAACACAAATCGACTCCACAACCGACAATAACGGAATGACAAAGACTTCGTCGGCAAGACGAACAAGCAATCCGTCGAGAATGGCGAGCGTGAGCGGAAGACGGACTGTTAACTTGGAGCCTTTCCCCTCGACAGATTGAATACTGACGCTGCCTTGAAGCGACTCAACGTTCCGTCGCACGACATCCATTCCCACACCACGTCCCGAGACATCAGTCACTTCGGCAGCCGTAGAGAAACCCGGTTGGAAGATGAGGTTGCAGACTTCGGAATCAGTCGGAGTCGCATCGGCAGCGACCAATCCGCGCTCCACGGCTTTTTCAAGTATCCGCTTGCGATTCAAGCCACGACCGTCATCTTGTAGTTCAATGTAAACGTTCCCGCCCTGTTGGTACGCTCTTAGCTTGACAGTGCCTTCGGTCGACTTTCCGTTGGCAATCCGTTCGTCAGGTGTTTCGATCCCGTGATCGGCCGCGTTACGAACCATATGAACCAACGGATCACTGATTTGGTCAACGACTGACTTGTCCAACTCCGTGTCATCACCTTCGGTTATGAACTGAATCTGTTTGCCGAGTTTCTTCGCAACGTCTCGCACCACGCGATTCATCTTCTGGAACGTTGCTCCGATTGGGACCATCCTTAGACCTAAACTCATCTCTTGCAGGTCGCGAACGGTCTTCTCCAGCGCGGTGACAGACTCAAAGGTACGGCCCCCAGAAAGTGAGTGCATGTCTTGGGAGACCATCGAGGCACCAATGACGATTTCACCAATCTGATTAATTAGTTCATCCAGAAGTTGTCGATCGACACGAACGGTTTCTGCCACCGCGTTGGCTTGCACCGTGCTCGCGTTACGGCGGTCGGGATTCGTGCGACGATCGACTGGTGCGATTGTCGCTGTTGGCGTGTCGCACGAAGGCTTTTGAACGTCAAGACCTTCGACGCTGACTGGCTGAGCGATTTCTGTCGTAAGATTCGACGACTGTTCGGTCCCAGGAATCGCCTCAATCTGATACTTGCTTTGGTCGTCCAGAAACATAAACACGTCGTGCAGCGATGACTCTGACACTGTGGTATCGAGTTCGACCGTCCAGGATAGGTAACAATCTTCTGGTTCGATGGCAGCTAACGACGGCAGTCGTTGGTCGTCCACAATGACCTTCTTTAGCGAGCCGAGTTCAGACAGTTCCCGCAACAAGAGCAACGGATCTTGTCCAAACCGGAAAAAGTCACGGCTCGGTGTGATGGTGATGCGATATGGTTGTGCGACGATATTCTCGGTGACAGTCTCGCTCGACGTTTCGATCTTGCTGTGCGGTGCGGCCAAATCATTCGACTGGCCGTTAGCTCGCTTCAGCTCATTGAGAACCTCATCAAGGTTTGCTGGTAATGCAACGCCATCTTTCGCATTGGCGACAAGGTCTGAAATGACATCGACGCTAGTCAATAACAGCTCAACGAGTTGATTGTCTGTCTCCAGCAGTCCGTCCCGAAGTCGTTCCAGAAGGTTTTCCAGAACGTGAGTGAACCGTCCGACTTCATCAATACCAAACGTTGTACTAGCACCTTTGATGCTATGTGCGGCGCGGAAAATCGTATTGAGTAACTCAGTGTCTCGCGGTGCGGCCTCCAATTGCAACAATGCTGCTTCCATTGCTTGTAGATGCTCGCCAGCTTCTACGTAAAACGCCGCACGAAAACGGCTAACGTCGATTTCCATCAGATTGCCCCAGTTAGTGAAAATGTCTTGAACGCGACTAGCGTACAACCTTTTTCACGATTGTTAAAAGTTGATCAGGATTGAATGGCTTGACCATCCAACCTGTTGCACCGGCTGCTTTGCCTTCTTGCTTTTTGGAGTCTTGTGACTCCGTTGTTAGTAACAGAATCGGTGTGAACTTGAAGGATGGTTTGCTACGCAAGTTCTTGATTAGCGTGATTCCATCCATCTCTGGCATGTTCAAATCCGTGACCACCAAGTCGACCGATTTGTTTTCGCTGACTTTCAAGGCTTCCACGCCATTGGCTCCCTCGATCGTCGTGAACCCAGCAGATTGAAGAGTGAACGTAACCATTTGACGCATGGACGTGGAGTCATCCACAACTAATGCCGTCTTACTCATGACATGACCTATTGAAAAAGAAGTTTGAGTGGACAAGGATTTGCTTTCAAGCAATACGGGACGATCGCACCGAAATGCGGCACTATGTCAACAGCGTTGAAACGAAGATCCTTACGGTACAAAGCAAAATGGCCTTTGCACCGAAAATTTTGCCCAACGCGCGCCCGAACGAACGCGGCCTACCGACCTGCCGAAGTCTTAAGCTGCAGTTTGTCACGCACGCCAGCCAAACGGAACCAAGTTCCCGCTTCGCTGTCATCTGCAGCAACAATCTCAAGACTATCCCCAGCTTCGCGTTTTGCAGCGAGTAACAATTGCAACGCGGAAGCATCGACCGAGTCGACACCCGTGCAATGGATAGACACTGGCTCGTTGTGAGCCAGCAGCTCAATAAGATTCCGATGAAGCTGACCAGCAACACGTACGTCTTGATTGCCCATCAAGTCGAGTTGTGTATGGCTGGCATCGCCCACCGTTTGGTGTTCGTTCGCCGACATAATAGATAGCCCCGTAATTGCCCCTCGATCCGTGAAGTAGCGAATCGATTTGCAAAACGATGCGTCACGGTTTTGTCACTGCGATCGGAATTCTCAACTTTGGTAGGCAAAACCCCCCATCCTTCCCGCCTGGCTTTGTGTTGGGAAATCTATGACGAGTGTAACGATCATCACCGGCAAACATCACCGTCTGTTTGTAGACTCCGTATACGCGGCAAGCGAACAATACCGGCAGTTTTGGGAGGAGCTTCGAGTGGGGCAAAATCACGCTGCTGACTACCGAAGATTTGGCAAAGGCGGTCGGGAAATTTGGATTCGTGCTTCGTACAATCCCATCTGCGACCATAATGGCAACGTCTACAAAATCGTTAACTATGGTGCTGATGTCACCGTCGCCAAGGAAATGGAATTGGCGGTTGTGGAACGTCAAAAACAAGATGAATTGGATGCTCAATCGCTTAGGGAGAAGGTTACTATGATCCTAGATGTGGTCAACGCGGTCGCTTCGGGTGATTTCACGGTACAAGTCCCTGATTTGGGCGATGACGCGGTTGGTCAAGTCGCTTCCGCACTTGGATCAGCGGTTCTGTCGATGAAAAACGCTCTCGCTGAAGTGACCGATGTTGCAGGAACGGTCGCATCGGCCGCGCAGCAGTTGACCGAAGCCTCTGGTGAAATCTCCAGCGGTGCTCAATCGCAAGCGTCGAGCCTTGAAGAGACTGCTTCCAGTCTTGAAGAGATCACTTCCACGATCAAACAGAACACAGACAACTCGCAACAAGCACGTCAGCTTGCCAATGGGTCCAAAGATATCGCCGAACGTGGTGGTTCAGTCGTTACCGATGCGGTCAAAGCGATGAGCGAAATCAATCAGTCGTCCAAGAAGATCGCGGACATCATTACGACGATCGATGAGATCGCTTTCCAAACCAATCTACTAGCCCTCAACGCGGCCGTTGAAGCTGCTCGGGCTGGGGAACAAGGACGTGGTTTCGCCGTCGTCGCTGCCGAAGTGCGAAATCTTGCACAACGGTCCGCCAGTGCCGCTAAAGAAATCAAGACCTTGATCCAAGACTCTGTCCACAAGGTCGAAGTCGGTACCGACTTGGTCAATCGTTCAGGCCAGACACTGAACGAGATCGTCACCTCGGTCAAACGAGTCACCGACATCGTTTCAGAAATTGCCGCTGCGTCGAGAGAGCAATTGGCGGGTGTTGAACAAATTAATCTGGCGGTCTCTCAGATGGACCGTGTGACGCAAGGCAATGCGGCACAAACCGAAGAGATGTCTGGCACCGCCAGTGCGTTGTTGGCCCATGCGACCCAGTTGAGCCATCTGGTCGGCGGGTTTCGACTAGGCAACGACTCCGAATCGGTACAGTCGCGTCAGACGATCCCAACGAAAGCAAGCAAGAAAGGACGCTCTGTCGCGACGAAGTCCAGACACAAACCCGCACCAATTGTCGCTCCGGTAAATTCCTTCGCCGGAAACGCTGGCGAAATGCTGCTCGAATTCTGATCGCCTGACTAACACGAGCGACTTCGCTTAGTATAAGTTGGGATGTAGTTTGGGGCTTTAGCTTCAATCCGAATCAACTGCATTGTTTAGGAATTTATATGAAATCCCGTTCGTCGAAGGACATTCCACCAGGTCCGAACGGGAAGTGGATTCCGACGCTGCA
>JBGSMN010000155.1:0-50690 GCA_041740155.1 Rhodopirellula sp. | reverse complement strand
ATGGTTAATGGAACGCTTGAGCCAAAGATGCCGCCGGACAATGCCGAGGGTCCGAGCGAACAGGAGATGGCGTTGATCACCAACTGGATCGAACAAGGTGCGATCGGACCGACTGGCGAGATGCCGTCTCGACAACGCATTCGCACACCTCAAATCCCCACGGATGCTAACGTCGTACACCCAATCACGGCGATCGCCACTAACAGCAACGGCAAATTGATCGCCAAGGCGACTTATGGCACGATCGCAATCGTCATCGCAGGTTTGGCCGACGCTCCGCCGCTGCGAACGATCGACACGAATACTGGCAAAATCAATTCGTTGCAATTCTCAAACGATGGCTCGCGATTGCTCGTCGGCAGCGGTGAGACCGGTGCGGTTGGGACGGCAGCGATCTACTCCATCGAGACCGCTGAAAAACTCAGCGAGTTTACCGGCCATCGCGACTCAGTTTATGTTGCCAAGTTTTCGCCTGATGAAAAACTCATCGCCACCGGTGGCTACGATCGCGACATAATTCTGTGGGACGTCGGAAGCGAGCAGGTGATGCAAACGCTCAAGGGACACAACGGCGCGATCAACGATCTCGCGTTTTCACCCGACGGCAAAGTACTCGTCAGTGGTTCAAGTGACGAGACCGTGAAGGTCTGGAACGTGGCCACGGGCAATCGACTCGACACGATGTCCCAGAGCGAAGCAGAGGTTTTGAGCGTGGAGGTCACCGCCGATGGACTCGCGATCGTGGCCGCAGGTGCTGACAACCGCCTGCGTGTCTACAAGTTGCTATCGAAAGACAAACCGCAAACCAATTCGATCGTGGCGACCCGCTTCGTCGATGAATCTGCGATCGTGGGACTCGCGTTCTCGCCCGACCAACGAGCGATCATCGCGGTCAGCGAAGCGGGAAACATCAAGGTATTGCGCACCGACAACTGGAAACCAATCGCTGCACTGGAGTCGATCGCCGACACGCCCAGTGATGTGTGCGTGCGAACAAATATAGCAGGCGGTGTAGAGTTTTTGATTGCGTCGATGGATGGAAAAATCGTCACTCGCGAGTTACCACCGATCATGCCGGAGGATGAACATGGCGAGACGAGCGATGTGCAACCGGTCTACCTTGATCTCGGGCCACCAAGCTTACTCGACGAAGCTGAGTTGCGAGAGTCCGGCGAGAAATCAAGCCTCTTGACGGTGTCGCGAAACGTAGAGATTACTGGAGCGATCGACCAAGCGGGCGAAGTCGATCGATACCAATTCACGGCACGTCGTGGTGAGGTCTGGGCGATCGACGCAGACGCGACTCCCGGCAGCCAATTGGATCCGCAATTGAGAATTGTTGACGTTTCTGGACAACGCGTGCTGCGAACAAGATTGCAAGCGGTGCGTGATTCATACTTCACGTTCCGTGGCAAAGACAGCAAACAGAGCGACGACTTTCGCATGTTTGCGTGGCAAGAGATGCACCTTGACGATTATGTTTATGCCAGCGGTGAAGTCACGCGTTTATGGATGTATCCACGCGGTCCTGATTCAGGATTCAATGTTTATCCAGGTCGCGGGAATCGCTGGACGTATTTCGATACCAATCACGTCACTCACGCGCTGGGTGAGCCTGCCTACGTGGTTCGACCGCTGGCGTCCGATGCCCAGCCTGCTGCGAACGGGTTGCCAGTGTTTGATGTGTATTACGAAAATGACGACGATCCGAGTGGCGTTGCAGGCAAGAACAGTCGTTTATTGTTGACGGTCCCCGAGGATGGTGGTTACACCGTTTGCGTGTCCGATACACGCGACCAAGGTAGCAACGGCGTCGACAAGCTTAGCTATGCGTATCGACTGAAAATTCGACCGGCTCAGCCGAGTTTTACAGCGAAGATGAATGCGATTGGCAAGCCGATCCATCAAGGCAGCGGTCGAGAATGCACGATCACGATCAATCGAATCGATGGTTTCAGTGGTGACGTGATCTTGGATCTTGACGCGTTACCGCCGGGATTGCACAGCACGTTCCCGGTCACAGTAGAAGCGGGTCAAAGTGAAACCGAAGCAATGCTTTGGGCGGACGCAGATTGCCCGCAGTGGGACGGTGAACCTGAGCCGAGCGTGACCGCGACGGCGATGATCTCGGGACGCCGCGTCGAACGATCTGCGGGTAGTGTGGGCAAATTGAAATGGGCCGCACCGCCGCAAGCCACTGTTAAAATCATGTCGACGAACAAGGATACCGAGCTAACCACAGGCGATATTCCATGGACACTTGCGATTCGTCGCGGTGAAACGGTGTCGGCACGCGTGGTCATGAATCGGCAAGATAGTTTCACCAACGAAATTAGCTTTGGTAAAGAGTTCGCTGGTCGCGGCACAACGTTCGGTGTGTACGTTGATAACATTGGTTTGAACGGACTGTTGTTACTGGCTGGCGAGACTGAGCGGGAGTTCTTCATCACCGCAGATCCGGTCTCAAAACTTGGCAAACGAATGTTTTATTTACAAGCCAACGTCGACGGTGGCATCACGTCACCTCCGATCTGGATTGAAATGATTGAGTAGTGCTCGGTTGGCGATTATCTCGGTTGCGAAATCGCGTCGCGTGGTTCATGCCACGGTTGCAGACGACCCAATCGGGCTGCCGGTTCGGTGTCCTCCGGTGTACCGGTTGGTAATTCATCGCCAGGTAGCGGATGGCGAGGCGGACGCAGGATCCATAGCAAGTCGCTCGTTTGGCCTGACAACGGGACTGAGACGCTGTGCATCGGTGCGATCAAGCGGGCGAGGTTCATAGACGGCAACCATGTCCCCTTTGATAACACCAACGGACGCCCGCCTGCTGAAACGACCACGTCGGCAGGCAACCATTCACGCCCCGGTACACTGCGACAGATCCCGGCGACGCGGAGTTGGGCGGCGTACAAGTCGAAATGCACACCCAACGTGTCGAAGCTGAAATCGTCACCGATCGCGACTGTGAGCGTGCAACCGAGATCCTCGGCGAGACGTGGCAACAACGATGCGGACATCCGCCCCTCCGCCGCGATCAATTGTCCCGCCACGTTGACGCTGCCGTCGCGAGTCAATTGGCAGCGATCAATCGAAGCCGTGCCGCGACCGGTCACCCGGTGCGGTAGGTCTTGAGTTAAACTGGCCAGATCCAGTTCACGGACGTGGCCAACCAACTCAAAACCCCAACCCGCCTGACGAGTAACTCCGTCGGGACGCGTGGCTGTGAGCGTGCCATCGAAGGTGGCATCGGGGCCGAGCCGGGTGAGAGACGGACAATAGTCCGCCAGCACGGCCAGCGGCAAACGCCAGTGGCCCGTTTGCATTGACCAGGTCGTCGTGGGCGGCGAGGCGGAGCGGTCGCGGGTGACGTTGACGTGAATCTCTTCGCTGGCGGCGAGTTGACCGGCGGGAATACAGCGAATGCTGCCCAACACGACATCGTCGCGGGTCTCTAAAGCGGCGTGCAGGCTTTGCAGTGTTTGCGCCGTCGCGCCGCTGCGGAGCGTGATATCGTCGGCGACAATCTGAACGGGAACGCGGGTCTGGTCTGGCCGACAGAGGAATCGATTGTGGACGAGCGCGGCGACTTGTTCGAGCGATTGAACATGAACTTCCGGTTGGCTGAGCCGGATGATGGTGTTTTCGCGGTTCGAGATCCACGTCACATGCCGGACTGTGGTGACGGTTCGCTGGGTTTCGGGGTCGGCGAGCCGGACGTCGACGAGCCGCCAGGTCGAGGGATCGGATCGTTCAAAATCACCGATTTCGACGTGCAATCCAGTTAACAGAGCAACGTGTGACTCGATCGCCCGCCGCGCTCGGTGGTGATACCAGGGCGTCCAAGTCAGCAAGATCGCCAGCATGGTGAGCGTCGTCGGAGCGGCGCAGCAGCCAACGAACAGCCATCGAGCGATCGCCCGCGTGGTTCGTTCGTGCATGGCAAATGCGTCCTGGGCAGTGTTTTATAGAATAGAGGCAGCGCTGGCGAAAATACGCAATTCTGACGTTCTAGTGGAAGGGAGCTTTTGGGCGGATTCGTCGCGTACCGGAAGTCGTCAAGACTATCGATGTCTATAGATTCATTGGGTAAAGCAAAATCTTAACGAACTCGCGACTTGAAACGCATTCCGGGATGGCAAACCTTGTCGATTGGGAAACTCAGGCGTTCAAGTGAATTTCAGTCGGTCAGAGAAGCATTTGGGAACTTACCTATTCTGCCACGACAGACGTGGGGATTTGTGTACTTGCCCACGTTTCGCGTGCGTTTTCTATGTGCTACTCGCCGAAGACACTCACAGCAGGAAATTCGATGCTTGTTCTACACGCTCGGATTGAATGCATTTCCCTTTCCATGGCCTTGCCGCAGCTTAATTGAAGCGTGAGAAGACCTGTGAACGAACCTGCCGTGGAATTTGCTTGCAAATCTCACGACTTGATTGTCGAAACTGGAATGTGACACGAGTTCAATCTTACGAGAGCCTCCCAGCCGTACGGTACGGCGACTAGTTGCCGGCCCGTTATTAGCTTGAGTTCCTCATTCCGAGTTCAAATCACAGCTCCCGATCGCGACTCCATCCTTTCTGTGGGTAGGTTTAATGCACTGAAGCAACGAAGCGAAGGAGTCGAAAAATGAAGTACAATATCCTGCGAAGTGTTGCAGCGACCCTCTCTGTGGGTCTCTGTACAATCGCATCAGCTCAATATGGTCCGGCACCTCAGGGACCGTATTCGTACGCTCCTCAAGGTCAGTACGGACAGCAACAACAATACGCACCGTCGACACAACTTGGCGTGCCTCGTACTCAGTCGGTGCAAACGTTCGCTAACCCGAGCTATCAAGCGCCTGCGAAGTGGAGTAATTTCGGTGCGCCAAACAATGGCCCGCAATTGTTCCAGCCTGCCTCGACCGGCTACAGCGACAATTTGCCCGCTCCTGAGGCGATCCCCACACCACAGCCAAACTACAGTGGTGGCCACGCTCAACAACACATTGCACCGCAACCTGCGCCGCAGCAGCAATCGGCTCCACGTCAGTACGCGGCACCAGTAGCTCAGCAATACACTGACGGACAAGTCGTTCACGTTGGTGCACCGGTTGATGATGCGTACTGCCAATCGTGCAATCAAGCACCCGTGCAGCAGTACAGCACACCGATGCAAAGTCAATTCGTTCAAGCTGCGTCGGAACCATGGGAAGGCAGCGCGTACGCCGCTCAATCGTGTGGCATGCCTGCATACGCCCCCGCTCGTCCGCAACTGTTCCCATGGTTCGGTTCGTTCGACTTGTTATTCTTCAACATGGACACCAACGGCAAAGATCGTAATCTGATCTCGCGTTACGACGCCGCTGACCCAACTCGTCCATACTTGCCCTACATCGGCTTGGGACAACTCGACCCCAGTTCACAGCTTGGTTATCAATTGAACTTCGGTCGCTACTTCGGTTGTGGTCAGTACGGTCTCGGCGTGGGCTACTTCAACTGGAATCCAGACGAAGAAGTCGTCAATTCGCCCGTCTACACGCCGTTGAACACTGCTAACGGTGGCGGCAACGTGCGTGCTTCGGGCATGCCACAGTATCACGGTGCGACCATGGCCTATTGGTTCGACAACGGAAACCAACCAGGCGACAGTGGTGCCGGATATAATGAAATCACAGGTGCCGCGTCGCCATACACCGTTTATGACATCATTGACGGTCGGGCTGGACAATCCGCTGCTAACGGCGGTGACCTCGATGCTGACTTCGATGGAACGACTACTGTTGCAACAGATTCATACGCCGAAGCTGTGATGGTTCAAGCACGTCGTGATGTCGATATCCAAGGCGTCGAGATCAATCTATTCAGCTTTGGTTTGATGGGTGCTCAACGAGCTGCCTACTCAAACTGTGGCGGCGGATTCGGCGGATTCCGCGGATTGTTCAGCGGTGGAGCGGGCGGTTACGGTGGATACGGCGGCGGAAACTGCGGTGGCTACAACCAGTGCCAACCTTGCGGCGATCCATGTGCTCAAGCCTGTCAGCCTTGCCGTCCTAGCTACGGCTTCGGCGGAGCAGGCGGACCACTGGTGCGTCCATGCACCGGCAAAGTTCAAATCGTCACGAGCCACGGCCTGCGTTGGTTCCAGTTCAAAGACAGCATCGACTTTGCGTACGATATCGACGGACGTGCGGGCTTCGGTTTGCATGACTTGTACGACAACACTTCGACCTCCAACGATCTGTTTGGATATCAGTTCGGCAGCCGTTTGAACTACTGCTTGGCCAGCCGCGTGAACCTGAACGTCGGCGGCAAGTTCGGTCTCTACGGCAACCAAGCTGAATTCAACCATCGCTTGGGAACTCAAGAGAACGTTGCTCAACTCGGTGCCATGCCTGGTTTGGAAATCGACTACCACACCGAAGAAACCGTGCTCTCGACGCTCGGCGAATTCGACCTGGGACTCGGCTTCCGTGTCGCCGATGGATTTACCGTTCGTGGTGGTTACCGCGTGATGGGTGTGACCGGCCTCGCTTCGGCCGCCAACTACTCTCGTGACTACAGCTCGTCGGCATCGGCCAGTGCTCTGCACGCCGACACCAGCCTGCTCCTGCACGGTGCGTACCTCGGAGCCGACTTCAACTTTTAGTGCATTGAGTTGATTTAGGTTCCGCCTTCGCTCCACTCGCTCGTCACCTGTCCGGGATTGCCGAGCGAGATCAAAAAGCCCCAGCGTTTTGCAAAGAACGCTGGGGTTTTTTCGTAGTGGGATAGGCTTCTAGCCTGTCGATCATGACGAAATGATCTAGTCCCCACTTAAACTTAAACTTAGACTTAAATTCACTCGAAGTGGACAACCGACTTTTTGTAGACCGAGAAGGCCCGAAGCTAGCGTTTTCGGCTCACTCAGATAACGTTCGTTGAACAGTTCTGATCAAGGATCGAGTTTAAGTTTAAGTTTTTTATCTGCCAGCAGTCAGTCAGTATCCTGTACACCATGGAAACCTCTCTTCATCAACAACTCAAATCACACTACGCCGTGTCGCCTGATCAGATCGAGGTGACAATCGGAGCATATCGCATTGACGTGGTCCGAGGGGACGAGTTGATCGAGATTCAGTGTGCATCGTTGTCCGCGATTCGCAGCAAAGTCAGCGACCTGTTGCAGCGGCATGATGTGCGGATTGTCAAACCGTCGATTCATCGGACGCTGATCTGTCGGCGAGACAAACGCGGTGGCGAAGCAGTCTCGCAACGTCTCAGCCCGCGACGCGGCCAACCGCACGAACTGTTTGAAGAACTCATCTATCTACGCGATGTGTTCCCGCACCCACGTTTAACTGTCGAGATTCCGATCGTCGACGTGAATGAATATCGCTGGATGCGAAAAGGCAAAACTCGCCGTCGTCGTGATCCGGGATTCGTGGTCGAAGATACCGAACTATCAGCCGTCCACACGTCGATCGAGCTTCATGAGCCAACCGATTTGTGGCGATTGATCCCAGACTTATCACCGGCAACACTTTTTGCCGGTCCCGATTTCAATACACTCGAGCTCGCTGATGCGATCGGTTGCCAACGTTGGATCGCTCAACGGATCGCCTATGTGATGCGGCACTCTGGAGCGATCGAACCAACCACTCGCGATAAAACCGGCGTGCGTTATCGGGCCGCCTAAAGGTTTGTCAGTATTCAATTTTAGGGTAGCGGAACTCGTCAAGAGTTTCGTTCGGTACTGCGGCGCGGTCCGAGAGTCTTGACGACTTTCGCTACGGCTGAACGCTAAACACTCGGTCAAAAGGAGGCAGGCGAGTCGGGATAGGCAGTCCTGGTTGTCCAGCAAGACTTTGCCGCCTGCGTTCTCATTGTCTTGTATTCGGATCGTTCTGCGGACAATGCTTCTCGGCGTCCGATCAACTCCACAGATATCTACTCTGAATCGGATTCGATCGATCAACCCGAAAAGATCAGTAAAAGCAACTGTGTCTAGCACCAACCCAAGAATGACTCGCGTGAAACTCGACGCACGTCGCGACATGAGGTTGGCGTTCATCGTGGCGTTGTGTTCGCTATCATTGCCGTTGTCAGCAACCGCCGAAGGACCACGTCCGACACGACTCGGTGCTGGGCAACCGGTCGCTCGCATCGCCTCCGCGAAAGACGCCTCTAACAAAAACGCTGACGAGGCTAACGAAGACTTGCTTAGCAGCGCCAGTGACGATCTACTCGGTGGTGATGATCTGCTTGGTGGCGACGACATGCTTAGCGGCGACGGCAAGCCAGTGGCCAGCGAACAACGACGTCGTGAGGTCGATCCACTCGCCGGTCTGGGTGCGAAGGAACCGATCAAACCCGCCGACGAGAACTCGCCTGCAAAGAACATTAACGAGAACGATCCGCACATCGGTCTATGGACCGAAGGCTGTTATCCGTCTGCGGAATCTTGCCGTGCCTGTCACTCGAAGCACTACGATGAGTGGAGTGTCAGCAGCCATGCGTACGCATCTGTCTCGCCCATGTTCCAACGGTTTGAACAAACCGTGATGGACCTCAGCCAAGGCACCGTTGGTTCGTTCTGCGTGCGATGTCATTCGCCGGTCGCCACGCAATTGGAAATCCCACGCACCGTTAGTATGCTCGATCAGCCCGCGATTGCTCGCGAAGGGATCACTTGCGTTGCCTGTCACCGCATCAACGAACACTACTGGCGATCCAACGGTGACCGCCGAATCGAACCCGGTGACATTCACGCACCGGTCGGTCGTGGTGGCGATGGTCAAACGCTGTATGATGCGCTGGCGCAAGCCGAGAAGCACAAACTAAAAACTGACGCTTCGCAAGACGGCCAAGGCCAAAAGATTCATAACGGTTCCTATTTCTTTGAACCGCTCACCAAGAGTGACATGTGTGCGTCGTGTCACCAAGTCGCCGTTCATCCTGGTATTTGGTTAGAAGTCGTTCATGGTCAATACCGGGCTGGTCCAGCCGCTGCACGCGGAACGACATGCCAAGACTGCCACATGGGCGCGGTCCCTGGCAAAGACCTCGGTTACGAACATTGCCACGTCTCTGAACTTGGCGGCAAACCATACGGTACACCGAAGAAACACTCGAATCATACGTTCTGGGGTCCAGGTTACTCGATCGCGCACCCAGGCATTTTCCCGCATCATCCGAAAGCCAAGAAATACTCGCCTCGTCAATGGCTGACCTTTGATGATCGAGCCGGTTGGGGTACGCGTGAGTTTGAAGACAACCTGCCGCCGAGCATGGTATTTCCAGAACCGTGGCAAGAAGCCGATGACCGGATTGAAGCTCGCAAAATCATTGACGAGAATCTCGATAAGTTATATATAAAACGCGGCATCGCAGCGATGACGTTGGAGGCCGGTGCGCACGTCAGCGAACCAGTTTTCTACACGCAACCACAGATCGGTCGGCCACTCAGCCTCGGTTATCGCGTCGACAACACCAGTGACGGACACAACCTGCCGACTGGCTCGCTCGGTGCCCAACCGCAACTTTGGCTCAATGCTGTCTTGATCGATCCGGCGGGCCGTCGCGTTTGGGAGACTGGTTACCTTGATTCCAATGCGGACCTTGCCGATATGCACAGCGTCGACGTTGCTGAAGGACGGTTACCTCGTGACAAGGGTTTGTTCAATCTGCAAACGAAGTTCTTAATCAACAACATTCGCGGTACCGATCGCGAAGTCCCCTTGCCGTTTAACCTCAGTCTCGACCAACTCGTTTTCTTGCGTCCCGGTGCGGTACCCGTTAGTGTGCTGAACCATCCGCCGTTGATTCGGATGGAAGCTCACAGTATCCCGCCGCTCGATCATCGGATGGCCAGATACACGATTCCGGCTTCCGCGTTCGCGCTTCCTGGAAGGTATCGATTGAGCGTGCGGATGCGGAGTCGCACCGAACCGATGTATTTGATGAAACTCGTCGGTGCCACGCCGGACATGATTCGGCGGATGAATGAGAACATGATCGACATCTGTCACTCTAGCCACGAGTTCGAGGTTAGATAAGAGTTGATGCTACCTACCAATGCGCTAACGGGAAAACATTTCAAGCGTCGAATGCTGTTGGCGCTGATCGCACTTGGGGCGTCGACGAGTTCGACGCTGTACGGGCAAGACTTGCTACCGCACCGCTTGCCGCCTGTTGATACGTTTGCATCCGCTGTCAGTGACGTGTTCGACGAAGCCTTGATGCGGACGGTCGTTTCTTCGCTACCCGCATTCGACGAAATTGCAACGACTAGCACTCCTGTTCACCCGAATTGGTTGAATCTTTCGTTGTCTCAACGACGCAGCAGCGGTGCATCTCAGGAAAAGCCTCCGGCGCACTCATTGGACAATATGCCGACGATCGCTCGCAAACCAATTCGCTTGCCGTTGATCGACGATGCTCATCAAGAGTCTACGGTTGATTTCGCGGTAGCCGCTGGGATGTCGACGTTGCAAACACAAATGGATTGTACGTTCAACGATTTCTCTCCGACGCCGTTGCCTTCGACGTCGCTCGATCACGATCCCTACGCGCACCAGTGGATCTATGATTCCAAGCGAGATGTGCCGACACAAAGCCCGTGGATCGAGTGGGGACGACCATTCTATGGTGACGGCATCACGCCGCGCGGGATTGATTGGTTCGGACCGTATAACATGGTCCGCCCGCAGTTTTATCTTTATGGCGATTATCGCACTGGGGTTATCGCCGGACGCAACGCTGCCGGTCGCACCGACAATTGGTCGAGTCGTTTGAACCTCGACATGGACCTACGCATCACGGATACCGAGCGGTTCCATGCCTTCGTCGGACCCACGACTCGCGGTGCCCAGAACGCGGGTGTGCATCTAATCGACGGGCAACTTGAGTATCAAAGTGTGGTCAACCCGAATCTTGTGACGGGGTTCTTTGAAGGTGACCTGGGCGTGCTCATGGGGGCGATGCACAACAAAACGTCACCAGCCGAGATTCCGTTCACAGTCGGCCTAGTTCCGCTGCTATTTCAAAACGGCATTTGGATGGAAGACGCTGTCACAGGAGCGGCGTTTGCGTTGCCATCGCGACACAGTCGCCTGTTGAACTGGAATAACTACGACCTCACGTTCTTTGCTGCTGTTGATCAAATCAATAGTGCTGCGTTCGGGCGTGATAACCACGCAGCTCAAGCGTTCGGCAGCGCGATTTTTATCGAGGCCTACGACGGTTACATCGAATCGGGATATGCGTTCGTCCGTGATCGCAACGATCCTGACCGCAGTTACCACAATATGACAACAAGTTACACGCGTCGGTATTTTGATCGGATCAGTAACTCGACTCGCGTCATCATCAACGCAGGTCAAGACGGTGCAAAAGCGGATCGGACGGCTGACGGCGGTTTATTGTTATTAGAAAACAGCTGGATCACGTCGGCTCCAATGACCTTAGTCCCCTATGCGAACTTGTTTTATGGATGGGGACGTCCACAATCGGTGGCCCGAGCCGCTGTCAGTGGTGGGATCTTGCGCAACACCGGCATTAACTTCGATACCGATGGCCTCAACGGACTCGCGACGCTCGACCCGACGGGGTTTGACACGTCAGGCGGTTCGCTCGGCGTCGATTTGATTGGCAACAAACTCGATCGACAGTTATTGTTGGAAGCTTCGTATTTGACTGAGCACGGTGATTTGAATAATTCCGTTGACGGCGATCAGTTCGGACTCGGTGCCCGGTATCAGTTCCCGGTTTCGAACGCGCATCTATTGCGGTTCGATGTGATGCACGGTTGGCGAGGCGATTTGCCGAACGTGTACGGAACACGGATGGAATATCGCTGGAAGTTCTAAACGCTATCGCACACGCTGCATGTACGCCACAAACTTGGCATCCAGTTCGGCGATCGTCATCCCGAACGCTGATTCGAGCATCTCGATCCGCTCGCGACCGGTTGGTTCCTTCAGTGGCTCACATTTACTGAGTCGCTGTAGATAATCAATGTACTCTTGCTTCATCGTTCGAATCGCAAAATACGTCAGCGCCCACGACTCACCGTAGGCGTCCTCCGCCGATGCCGCCGAACGAAAACGCGAATCATCCGCAACCATTGTTACTAACGAGTCGTCAGGGCGCCCTGGTTGATACTTGCGCCAACGCATTAAGTTCACCGTGTTCACACGGCCTACGCCTCGCCATCCACGTGGGTTGCTCAAATCAGGTGACTCAAAGAACATCGCCAACCCTTCACTGACCCACATCGGGTTGTCAGCGAAGCGAGTTTGTAAACCACAATTGTATGCCAATTGATGAGTCGCTTCGTGGATGATGGTCGCGATATTGCGTTCGATGTTTTCGACTCGGTAGGTCGTCATGTGGTTGCTGCCGAGATGGTAGTAACCGATCACACTATTGGCCGTCTCACCAATCTCTTTGCTGGCGTGTTTCAAGAACTCATTTCGATCTCGCAACACGACAGCCACGAGCGGGTAGACTGGCTCATCAATCTTCACCCGTTGATTCTTCCAGAAACTGAAGAACGCTCGATACAACGATTCAAACAACGTCCCCACGTCGCGCGCGTATTGCAAATTGCCTTGATGGACAATCACGTAGTGCGTCGTGCGAAAGACTTCAAACCCTGCGGGCAATTCCGCGAGCATCCGTCGTTCCATTTCCGCTTGATCGATCGCGGGCGGCGCGTCGCCTGGTTCTCGATGCGTGATCTGCCCAGGTTGGAGCGTCCAAATTCGACCATCGTCGGCTCGCATCAACACACCACCATCTGCGGCTTCGACCAGAACCTCGCCTACAACAACACGTTTCTCGCCAGCGACTTGTCCGTCAATCAGATCGCGGAAAACGAACTCTTCCGCCGACAATTGCACGGAAATCGCGAGCATGATCAAGAACGTCGAGACTCGTCGAGTAAACATGCAGCCAGCAGTATGAGATGAGTGGGAAGAGGCTGACAAAATTGTAACTTGACACCCCACGATCGTCTATTCGTAGCGACGCGATCTAACTCATTGAGGTTTGACAACGGAACCTGTTATGGACAGCGGGGTTCCTCCAATGGAGTTTTGTTGTGAAAGCGGCACCAACCGCTTCATTTCCCCAGAACGACGTCTATACTGGCGTTCCCTCCAAGTGGGATAGGCTTACGGCCTGTCATACCACTCCCGACAGGCTGGAAGCCTATCCCACCTTATACTCAATTCTACCAATGGAAACCGACATTCCCGATCAGTCTCCTCCCGAACGATCGCGAGGACGTGTTTCCGTCATCGTGAACCTTGTCGTTTCCACCGCGATTCTGGCTGCCGCGCTGTACGGTTACACGTTTCTCGGTAAGCGCCAGCGGCCCGCTCGCACCAAACCGCCCAAACCCACGGCGACGGCGGTCTCTACCGAGCCACTGCTGATCCACTCCGGCCCCATTTCGATCACCGCCAACGGTGTTGTCGTGCCGCTGCGTGAACTCCGACTGGCCAGCGAAGTTGCCGGTCGGGTGATCAAGCTCTCTGAAAACATGCGGCCTGGTCGTCTGGTCAGCCAAGATGAAACGCTCGTCGAAATCGACCCGATCGAATTTGAACTCGAAGTCCGCCGCTTGCGAGCACAGCAATCGCAAGAAAACGCCGAACTCGCCGCGATCCAAACGAGCATCGAGAACACCACCGAACTGCTCCGCTTCGCCGCCGACCAAGTCGATTTGGCCAAACGCGAACGACAGCGAGCCGCTTCGTTGGTCGCTCGCCAAGCCGCATCGACAGCGGAAGTGGAGGTCGCTGAGCGTGCCGAACTCACCGCGAAATCCGCGTTGGTCGAAAATGACAACCGACGTCGCGATCTCGTCTCACAAAAACAACTCGTGATCGAGAAACAAAAGCTCACCGAAATTCAACTGGAGCGAGCTCAACTCGATCTATCGCGCACCAAGATCGTCTCACCAATCGACGGACGCATTGTAGCTTCGATGATCGAAGAACAGTCGTACCTGACCGCTGGCACACCTTTTGTCACGATCGAAGACACTGCGGCTGTCGAAGTTCGTGCGAACCTCACTGTCGATCAAATGCTGTGGGTTTGGAACTCACTCGGGATCGCTGATAAGCGATCGGTCGCGGATGATCGCGTACCGCCGATCCCCGCGACGATCGAGTACCGCGTTGGACCACGATTGTTTCAGTGGAACGCGGTTCTGCATCGTATTGATGGTGTTGGGATTGACCAATCAACTCGGACGTATCCGTGTCTCTTTCGAATTGATCAACCCAATGTAGTCGAGGCCGTCGATGTCGCGTCAGCCAATCAAGGCCCTAGTCGGTTGATGCGTGGCATGTTTGTTGCCGTGAAGATTCTCGCTGAACCAGCCCAGACACTTTATCGTGTGCCTGAATCCGCGATCCGGCCTGGCAATCGTGTTTGGATTAACGCCAATGATCAACTGCAAATCGTTCCCGTGCAAATCGTCAGCCGGGCGGGCGATGCGGTCATCGTCGAAGCAGAGTTCAACAATGCAAGCAACTCCCAGGACAAACTCGCCGTTGTCGTCTCGCCGATCAGTGACCCACGTCAAGGGATGCAAATCTCCGACGATGACAGCCTTCAGCCTGCTGCTGACAAAGCCGCCCATGAACCACCACCCCAAGTCGCAGGCGATGTTTCCGATTTGAACACTGACAAGGCGGCAGGATGAAATCGCTGATCGCTTGGTCTGTCAAAAATTGGCAGGCGATGAATGTCATCATGCTCGGTGTGCTCATTCTCGGCGGGTGGAGTCTGTCGCAATTGCGACGTGATTTCTGGCCGGACTTTGAGCTGTACATCGTGCAGATTGCGGTCGCCTATCCCGGTGCCAGCCCCGACGAGATCGAAGAAGGCATTTTGGAAAAGATCGAAGAGTCCATCCGCACCGTCGATGGTGTCGATGAAATGCACTCGTCGGCGCGCGAAGGGATGGGAAGCATCATGCTCGAACTCGATAGCGAAACGACGCAAACCGATGCGCAGCGTGTGTTGACGGAAGTCACCATGCTGATCGACCAAATCCCGAGCTTCCCGGAACTCGCTGAGAAACCCGACGTTCGTTTGGAGACACATTTCACCACCGCCATCCGTGTCGCCGTGTTGGGACCACCCGGTTCCGGTGCCGGCCAAGGCAAAAGTGATGAAGAAGTCACGGCAGCAGCCCTGGAACTGCGTCGCGTTGCCGAACGAGTCCGCAATCAATTGCTGGCCCTCGATTCCGTGTCTGTTTGCGATCTCGTCGGCGTGCCCGATTACCAAATCGATATCGAGATCCCCGAGAGTAGTTTGCGCGAGTACAACTTGACGCTGAGCCGCGTTGCGGAGATTGTTCGGGCGAACAACATCGAGTTACCCAGTGGCACCTTGAAAGGTCGCTCGCAAGAGATTTTGTTACGCGGCAGTGACAAGAGCGAAGTCGGCAGCGAGATCGCGTCGATCGTGTTGGTTAGCGAACCGGGGGGAGCGGTATTGACGGTTGGTGACCTCGGTGTCGTTCGCGATGAGTTTTCTGTCGATGCGACGATCAATGAAATCAATGGGCGTCCAGCGGTCGTGATTTCGGTGGAAACAACCAGCGCTGACGATCTCGTGCAAGTCGCTGAAGACGTGCGAGAGTTTGTCAAACAAGAGAAAGACAGCATCGGCGAAGGCTACTCGATGTTGTCGATGCGCGACCGTTCGACGAGCGTGAAAAACCGTCTCGACATGTTGGCCAAGAACGGGTGGATGGGATTGGCGCTGGTGTTTATCGTGTTGGCGTTGTTTTTAGAGATGCGGTTAGCTTGGTGGGTCGCGATGGGCATTCCGGTCTCGCTGCTCGGTGCGTGTATTTACATGTATCAAAGTGGCCAAACGCTGAATATGACTTCGATGTTCGCGTTCTTGATCGCGTTGGGGATTGTGGTCGATGATGCGATCGTGGTGGGGGAAAACATTTACGCTCATCGTGAACGCGGCAAGTCGTATCGTGATGCGGCGATTGATGGTGCGTACGAAGTGATGCCCTCGGTAATCACGGCGATTTTGACCACAGTGATCGCTTTTGTGCCAATCATGTATCTCGAAGGCAATATCAAACGCTTGACGGTCGTGTTGCCGATTTGCGTCGGCATGATGCTGATGATTTCGTTGGTGGAAAGTCTCACGATTTTACCCGCTCACTTGGCTCACCGCCACAGTCGATTCCTCGATGTCTTGACCTGGTTGCTGTTCCCGCTGCGTCCGCTGGGGTGGTTGCTTCAGAAAGCGAATCATGGTGTGACGCGGATGTTGACGTTCGTGATCGAGCGGATCTATACGCCACTCTTGCGAGTATCGCTGCGGAATCCTGCGATCGTTTTCTCGGCCTCAGTGGGCTTGTTGGTTTTGTCGGTAGGTGTCGTTCGCAGTGGCATGGTGCCGTTCTTGTTGTTGCCGAAGATTGACTTTGGATTCATAACTTGCCAAGTCACGTTTCCCGACGGGACGCCGATCGACATGACCGATGCGGCGACCAAGCGACTCGAAGCAGCGATCTGGAAGATCAACGATCGCGCGGTGAGCGAAGGCATGACGAATGATCCCGAAGGCTTCGTCAGCGCGGTGCAACGAACGGTTGGTTCATCAGGTGACGAGGTCGGTGTGGCACCGACGAGTCATGTAGGTGGCGTGTTCGTACAGCTCAATGATATCGGTGAGCGAACAGTGACGAGCGAGGACATTGTGCGAATGTGGCGCCAAGAGGCTGGGAATTTCCCTGGTGCCGAAGCCGTTGGGTTCGGTGCGTCACCGCGCGGGCCAGCGTCGTTGCCGATCGAGATTCGGTTGATGGCGATGCCTGAGAACATGGATCGTATGCAAGCGGCGATTGATCGGGTGCAAGCAAAATTGAGTGAATACTCTTATGTGTCGGACATTGCCACGGACACCCGCCAAGGCAAATGGGAGTACCGCATGAAAGTTCGCGATGATGCCAAAGCGATGGGCAATTCCTTGGCCGACGTCGCCGGTACGGTGCGAGCGTCGTATTACGGCGAAGAAGTAATGCGATTGCAACGGGGTCGACACGAAGTCCAGCTTCGCGTGCGATACCCGCGTGAAGATCGCAATACGCTGGTGAGTTTCCAAGACATTCGCGTGCGCGGGTCGGATTCGTTTGAGCGTCCGATTGATGAAGTCGCGGATATCGACGTGGCTCGTGGATATTCAGAAATTCGCCGAATGGATCAAATGCGAGCGATCATGGTGGTGGCGGACGTGGACGAGGATCGCGGCAATGCGTTCGATGTGGTGGCGGATTTACGGGCAAATTTTGTGCCGGAATTTGAAGCTGAGTTTCCTGGCGTGCGGCTGGAATGGGCGGGGCAGCAAGAGCAGACGACCGACACGGTCAACAGTCTCACGATGGGTTTTTTCGTCGTCGTGGGCGCGATGTTTTTGTTGTTGACTATCCAGTTTAACTCGGCGGGGCAAGCGATTTTAATCTTGTCAATCATCCCGTTTGGTTTCATCGGTGCCATTTTTGGTCACGTCATCATGGGCATTGAATTGACTTTGTTCAGCATCTTTGGCATCGTCGCATTGGCTGGTGTGGTCGTGAATGATTCGATCGTGCTAGTGGACTTTATCAATCGTCGCGTTAGTGACGGGCTGTCGGTTACGGATGCGATCATTGACGGAGGCCGCAGTCGGTTTCGTGCGGTGTTGTTGACATCCGTAACGACGGTCGCTGGTATGTTGCCTATCTTGCTAGAGCGATCCAAAGAGGCGCAAGTTGTCTCGCCGATGGCCACCAGTCTCGCGTTCGGTTTGACCTTGAGCACGATCGTTGTGTTAGTGCTCGCACCGGTTGGCTATCAATTCGTTTCATCGCGAACCGATGCTGCTCAATGAGTTGACGGCGTTAACGCATTCAACTCACATTTCACCGAGCGCCGCATCTATGTGACACTGCCGCACAAGATCGATTGACGCGAATCGATGTCGAACAGCATGCTGGTTATTGCTAGCAAAGCATGTACAAAAAACCTTCCTTGATTAACTTTAAGTGGATGTGTTGTTTCGGAGTTGACAAGCATATGGTCAAGGAATTAGCTTGCTGTCTGATTCACTTTTCCGTGTGCTCTGCCGAGTTCTTTGGTACTGCAAACGCTTTGTTATCTCTGCAACAAGGGCTTCTAATGAGTGGTTCGTTTTCACGTCGTTGGATGTCAGAATCGTATTCCTCATCGAGTGATTCGGTGGACTCTAACTCTGAGGAGCCTGACCTAGTACGTTCCGAACGAGAAGGCTACTCAACGACATATCAAGAAGTGACTGCGGCAGAAACGATGTCCACACCGTTGCTCAGTCGTCATCGCAGCGTGCAGATGATCACGCCGCTGCATTATCAACCGGGTTATCAATATCCACTGCTTGTTTGGCTGCATTCATCAGGCCATAACGAGCGCCAGATCGAACAGGTGCTGCCGCACATCAGCACTCGCAATTACGTTGGCGTCGGAGTGCGAGCGACGCGTGCGACGGATGTTCGCGGTTGCGGTTTCGACTGGCCCATGGGACCTGACGCAGCAAGCAAAGCCTGCGACGATGTGTTCAGTGCGATCGACGAAGCGATGACAGCATACACGATCCATCCCGAGCGTGTGATCCTAGCAGGTTACGGCAGTGGCGCGACATTAGCGTGCCGAATTGCGATGATGCAGTGCGATCGGATCGCGGGCGTGGTTCGGATGGGCGGTCAATTTGCCGATAACTGCGGCGCGATGAAAAATTTCAAGAATCTGCGGCAGCGCCGCCTGCCAATGCTGTGGCTGCAAGCGATTAACGAGGTTGACGACGAGCTGCTTGCGCTGCAACGTGACATAAGTGTCGCACAATTGATTCGGTCCCAGGTTGAAATTCGTCAGTACATGGGCGACGATGTCATGAATACGGCGGCTTTGAAAGACATTGACCGCTGGTGTTTTGATAAGATCATTGCTCCGAAACCAGAGCCAGCGATTGTTGGCGAGGCTATTTTGGATGAGGCGGATCGCGTAAAGGTCGACTTTTCCGCGAATTGATTCCCCAATTTCACGAACGACAACATGCCTACATCGCTCAACGAACCATCTGAACCCTCTCTGAGCGAAACAGCAGCCCTGAGCGGTGAACCCGAGGCCAGTCGGTCGCCTGACGATCAGCCGACACGCAAGGTATTGCTGGTCGATGATGACCCAGAAATTGTGGAAACGGTCAGTTACGCGTTGGAATCCGCTGGCTACGAAGTCGTCGTCGCTCGCGATGGCAATCAAGGTTTAGCGTTGGCGGAGCGTGAGAACCCCGCGCTGATGATTTTGGACATGATGATGCCCAAACGCAGCGGTTTTCTGGTGCTAGAAAAGCTTCGTCGCGAACTCGAGTTGCCGTTACCTGTGATCATGATCACGGGCAACGAAGGCAGTCGGCATCAAGCGTATGCAGAACTGCTCGGCGTGAGCGAATACATTCGCAAACCCTTCCCGATGGACCGCCTGCTTGATGCCGTCGCGCGGTTGTTGGCGGATAAATAAAGTAGCAGGCACAGAGGACGGTGTCTGCTACTTTGGGTTTATCCACTACCCAAACGCCGCTCATCGCACCATGATAAGGCACTTCAACACCACGCCCGCGTTCCCCGAGCACCCGCGACATCCATGACAGCGTCCGCCCCAGTTTCCGCTCCGCTGCACGCCGAAACCCTGCAAAACGACCCTCGGATCGCCGAAGCCAAACGTCTGATCGCCGCAGCCGTGTTAGAACACTCCCAAAAAATTGACTCCGTCGCCGCAGCCGACCCCGATCGACGCGAAGCGTACGAGACCATCATCTCCGACTACACCCGTGCTCGCGGCGGGCCGCCGTTTTGGCCCTACTTCAGCTCTGGATTGGGCAACGGTCCTTACGTTCAGCTTGCCGACGGCAGCGTTAAACTTGATTTCATCGGCGGCATCGGCGTCTATGGATGCGGGCACTCCCACGCAGCGATGGTGGACGCCGCCATCGATGCCGCCATCGAAGACACCGCCATGCAAGGCAACTTGCAACAGAACATCCCCAGCGTGCGGATGCTCAGCAAACTCACCTCGCTGGCTTGCCAATTCGGTGCACCGCTCGAAAACGGCCTGCTCTCGACCAGTGGCGCGATGGCTAACGAAAACGCGTTGAAGCTCGCCTTCCATCACGCCCAGCCAGCCAACCGCGTTATCGCGTTCGACAACGCTTTCGCTGGCCGTTCGATTGCCCTCGCCGCAATCACCGATCGGCCCGCCTACCGCGACGGCATCCCATTGGCCATTCAAGTCGACTACTTGCCGTACCTGGACCCGCATCAGCCCGAGCGTTCCACTCGCTGGGCCGTCAACGAACTGCAACGTCTGCTAGCTCGCCATCCCAAAAAACACGCCGCCTTTTGGGCGGAACCCGTTGCTGGCGAAGGCGGCTATTATCCCGGCAGCCACGACTTCTTCGCTGCGCTGTGCCGTCCGTTGCGGGCCGCCGGGGTGCCGATTATTTTCGACGAGATCCAATCGTTCTCGCGAACCAGCCGCCCGTTTGCGTTCCAGCACTACGGTCTCGATGAATTCGTCGATATTGTGACCGTGGGCAAGATCACGCAGGTTTGTGCGACCTTGTATCGCAAGGAATTCCATCCAAAATCGCCGATCCTCAGCCAAACGTTCACCGGTGCGACCGCCTCGATGCGAACCGGTTTGGCCACGCTCGATCTGCTCGAATCAGCAAACTGTTTCGGTCCCGAGGGAGCAAACATGACTCGTCACGACTATTTTGTTGGCGAGTTGGAGCGACTTTCCGTCAAACACAACGGACTGATCCGTGGCCCTTACGGCGAAGGCATGATGATCGGATTGACGCCTGGTGATGGCTCGTTGGACCAGGCCAAACTGTTGATGAATTTGCTGTATGACCTGGGATTGCTTGGGTTTTTGTGTGGTGCTTGGCCCGTGCGACTGCGGTTTTTGCCGCCACCGGTGATCACCACGACTGCACATATTGACACTGCCATCGAGTTGCTTGATGAGGGCTTGAGTCAAATGAAAGCAAAATTAGGCTGACATCTCCGGTTGAGGGGTTTCGGGTAGATCACTATTATCCGCACATGAAATACAGTCAGCTCGATCGCATCACACTCCTCGAACCCGGCCAGCGGCTGGTCGGCGAGCGCACGTTGGCCGCCGATGAAGAGTACCTGCGCGACCATTTCCCGCGTTTTCCCGTCATGCCGGGCGTGATGATGCTCGAAGCGTTGCATCAAGCCTCTGTGTGGTTGATTCGCATGTCGCCTGGCTTTGATGACGCGTTGGTGTTGCTGCGTGAGGTTCGGAACGTGAAGTTTGGTGATTTCCTGTCACCGGGAGAAACGCTGACGATCGAGGCTGAGATTTCTAAAACTGAAGGGGCGATGACGACCGTGAAAGCGGTCGCCCGCAAAGGAGACCGCACAACAGTCGCGGCCCGTTTGATTTTGGAAAGCTGCTCTAGTGGTGATCCTGCCCATCTTGATACCGACACCGACTTGAAACGGCTCGCCCGCGAGCAGTTTTTTCAACTTTTCGACGATTCGCCGGACGTTGCCGTCCTCCGCCAGCCTGGCGAGAACACCTCACCGACGATGAATCCATAATTCATTCGTTCTCAATCTACATCACTTTCTGTTAGTTAAAACCAAAAATAGGAACGCACAATGGCGCTTGATCAAGAAGAAATTTACGAAAAGGTGCAAGCTGCACTGGTCGACGCGTTGGGTGTCGACGAAGACGAAGCGACACCGGATGCAACGTTGGTCGGTGACCTCGGTGCCGAGTCGATCGACTTTCTCGATATCGTGTTCAAACTGGAAAAATCGTTCGGCATCCAGATCCCTCGCGAAGAGCTTTCGCCGGAAGACATTCTCACCAACAGCCAATACGTCCAAGATGGCGTGGTCACAGCCGACGGCATGGCCGAGCTGAAAAATCGGATGCCCTGGGCGGACCTATCGGATTTCGAAAAGGATCCGAAAGTTCAAAATTTCGGCAACTTGCTCACCGTCGGCGACTTGTGTAGCTATGTCAGCAGCAAGGTCAACGCCTAAATCATGCGTTGGTTTTGGGTCGATCGGTTCACGGAGTTTGTCAGCGGCTCGCACGCGCGTGGCATCAAGAATGTTGCGCTCGATGAAGAGGTGCTTGACGGATACAGCCTCGGCTACCCCGTGCTGCCGCCGACGTTGATCATTGAAGGGTTGGCGCAAGTGGGCGGGATTCTCGTCCACGAGCATTTCCAATTCACCAAACGCGTCGTGCTCGCCAAAGTGGGGACGGTCAAGTACCACGCTCCAGCCAAACCGGGCGATACGTTACACTATCATGTCACGCTAGGCCGGACCCAAGCTTTGGGGGCGGTGATCAGCGGCACGAGTCATTGCAACGGTGAATTGCAAGCCGAAGCGGATTTGATGTTCGCGTTTTTAGAAGAGGGTCATCTTGTCGATGGGCCATTGTTCAATCCAGGTGACCTGCGAGCGATGCTGCGGCTGATGAATTTTTTTAATGTCGCCGTGACCGCTGACGGGCAACCTATTCCCTACTACAAGAATCTTTGAGCGTCCATGAGCGTTCGTCGCCGAGTCGTCGTTACTGGAATCGGAATGATCAACCCCATGGGTTGGGATGTTGCGACGGTCTGGTCTGGATTGAAGGAAAGCCGTAGCGGCGTGGCACCCACCACGTTGTTCGACGCCGCCGGATTCCCCACGCGAATCAGCGCGGAGATCAAGAACTGGGACATCACCCAAGCGGTCGATGACGGAGCCGATCACGTTCATCGTGGTCGACACACGCAGTTCGCGATCGCAGCGGGGACGCAAGCGATGCGTGATAGCGGGGTGCTCGATTCGATCAGCGACCCGACACGGATCGGTGTGTACCTTGGTTCTGGAGAAGGCAACCAAGACTTCAGCACGTTTAGCAAAATGATGGTCGCCGCGTTATCAACTGGTACGTACGACGTGAAGCGTTTTGTCGCTGCTGGCATCGACTTGCTCGATCCAGCTAAAGAACTCGAACAAGAACCAAACATGCCCGCTGCTCACTTGGCAACGCGGTTCAACGCGCAAGGCCCTAACTTCAACTGTTTGACTGCATGTGCAGCGAGCAGCCAAGCGGTTGGAGAAGCGACCGAAATCATTCGACGCGGTGAAGCCGACGCGATGCTGGCCGGTGGCACGCACAGCATGATCCATCCCTTCGGAGTGACCGGTTTCAACTTGCTCACCGCGCTTTCAGAGAGCAACGACGAACCCACCAAAGCCAGCCGTCCCTTCGACGCCGGTCGCAATGGTTTCGTACTGGGTGAAGGCGCTGCGATGGTCGTTCTGGAAGAACTCGAAGCAGCGAAAGCTCGCGGTGCGACGATCTACGGCGAAGTCGCGGGTTACGGAACGACCGCCGACGCGTACCGCATCACCGACATCCCGCCTGATGGACACGGTGGGATCGCTGCGATGCGGATGGCCATCGCTGACGCCGGCTTGACACCCGCTGACATTGGTTATGTCAACGCCCACGGCACGAGCACGAAGGTCAACGACCGAGTTGAAACACAAGCATGTCGTCAAGTCTTCGGTGAGCGTGCGGCGCAGACTCCTGTCAGCAGCACGAAGAGCATGATGGGCCACTTGATCGCGGCTGCCGGAGCGACCGAGATGATCGTTTGCCTGATGGCGCTGCGCGATGGCGTTTTGCCGCCCACGATCAACTATGAAACGCCTGACCCCGAGTGCGATTTGGATTACGTACCGAATCATGCACGTCAAGCCGATTTGAAACACGTGCTCAACAACAGTTTCGGTTTCGGCGGCCAAAATGTCACTCTCTGTCTCAGCCGATTCGCCGGCTAACGAACTGAGACAATCAATAGGTCAAGCCCTTCATAGGCTTCCCCGCGCGCCCAACTTAAACTTAAACTCGTTCCAGACTCTGCCTGGGAACACACTGCACTGCAGGCTCCGCCTGCTGCATTCGCACGACTTGAGGCAGAGCCTCCAAGTCAGTGTGTTCCCAGCCGGATCCTGGGGACAAGTATCGATTGGCGTTAGCTACGGTATCTCACTCGATCACTACGGCTAATCTAACATGCCACAGGCGAGCTGGTCTGTGAGTTTAAGTTTAAGTTCAAGTTCAAGTTCAAGTTCAAGTTTTTGAGGGAGGAGAATGTCCCTCAAAAAAGAATCGTTTGTTAACGATGAGTAGACTCATCGGGTAAACTGGTCCGGCGTTCAGCACACTCTCCAGTCTCCCCGCGACGAGCGATTCCCCATGATGCGATTGTTTTTCTTCTTTAGTTTGTTTCTCTCTGCACCGATGGTTGCTAACGCGGAGCTAACCCTGCCGCAGTTCTTCAGCGACTCGATGGTCTTACAGCGTGATCGACCGGTCGCGATTTGGGGGACGGCTTCGCCAGGCGCGAAGGTCTCTGTGACATTCAAAGATAAATCAACATCAACACGCGCTGGTGATCAAGGCACATGGCGAGTTGATTTCGAGTCTGGCTCTGCTAACGCAGAGGGCACGACGATTAACGTGCAGTCGGGTGACGAACAATTGACAATCAACGATGTGCTCGTTGGTGAAGTTTGGATCGCTTCGGGTCAATCCAACATGGCATTCACGATGAATCGCGTCCCAGCCTATCAAGAGCTAATTACAAAATCAGATCATCCATCCATCCGCATGTTCAACGCAGCGACCGTGACGGCTGTTGAACCACAGTCCGACATTGATGGACAGTGGATCAAGTGCAGCCCACAAACGGTGCCGAACTATTCCGCCGTTGCTTTTTTCTTTGCTCGCAAACTGCATCTCGAACTTGGTATCCCGATCGGCGTGATTAAGACAGCGTGGGGAGGGAAGCCCGTCGAAACGTTCACCAGCCGAGAGGCGTTGATGACGCTGCCGGGAACGCAAATTCTCGTTGAAAAAGCGCTGGCGGAAGACGCGGCCTTTGACGCTGCGCAAGCTCGCGATCTCTATCAATCACGGTTTGAAAAGTGGCAGTCCGCAGTTGCGCAGTGGAAAGCCAAGCCTGCCAATCAGCGTGGCAATGCTCCTCGCAAACCAGACCGGCTGAAGCGAGCGCTCGACACCGAAGGTAAACCCGGTGTACTGTTCAACTCGATGATTCACCCATTCATTGGCTACACACTGCGCGGCGCGATCTGGTATCAAGGCGAAGCGAACGCGAAACCTGGCGCGGTGCCTTATGATCAAACGCTGCCGCTAATGATTCGCGATTGGCGAACACGTTGGGACGATGATTTCTCGTTCTACTTTGTGCAGTTAGCAAACTATCGCGAGCCATCAACGGCCCCCGGCACAGCCGATTCGTGGGCGTTGTTGCAAGATCGGATGCGATTGATTCTCGAAACGACGCCAGGAACCGGTATGGCGGTCATTAACGATGTCGGTGAGACCAAGGATATTCATCCCAAGAACAAGCAGGATCCAGGCGAACGGTTGGCGTTGTGGGCGTTGGCGAAAGACTATGATCGCGATGTCGTTTACTCGGGGCCGCTGTATAAATCCTGCCAACGAGACGGCAACGCGATGCGTGTGACGTTTTCCAGCGTTGGCAAAGGCTTGAAATCGCGTGATAGGAAACCGCTGACGCGTTTCGAGATCGCTGGTGATGACCAAGTTTGGCACTGGGCCGATGCCAAGATTGTGTCCAACGATTCGGTGCTGCTGAGTTGCCCAAACGTCGCCGCCCCCATGGCAGTGCGTTACGCGTGGGCCGCGAATCCCGAGGGCGCGAATCTGGTTAATAGCGAAGGGCTGCCGACGTCAGTGTTTCGCAGTGACGACTGGGACGACGTGGAAGTGATCACTGTGCCTTCAATTAAGCGACGCGCACCAGCGACTGCGAAGTAAGCAGCGCCGAAACATAAGCGCTTGTCGATTGATTTAGTCGTTTAACAGTTATCCGCAGGCGTACTATTCGATGCAAGAGTACGTCTTTGGCGAACAGTTAAACAAAAGAGAAGTGAGATTCAACAGCACGATAGCCACGGTTTTCGAGCGAACTGAAAAATGATGAGCAAGTGCTTAAACTGTCGGGATTGCAGGTAGCGGAAGTCGTCAAGACTTTCGTTTCTCTAAAAGACCGAAACTCTTGACGAGTTCCGCTACCCTAAAATCAAACGTTGACGAAAAACTCAGCCGCTCAATCTTCACGCCTTGAGCGTTTTGCTCAACCGCACGTCCGGTGACAAGGCTGCCGTCGCATTCCGCGTGTCGACAATGAACTGCGACCAATCAGCTAGTTCGTTGATGTCCAAGCAATCATGCCATGTGGAAATCAGTACCAAGTTGTAGCTGGCGATGGTCGTTTGATCCCATGACACGCTCGTTTTACCTGCCCAATGTGAGTGCTCACGCGATGGGCGAATGACGGGTACGAACGGGTCATGATAATCCACGTCGCAACCTGCCGCTTCAAAACGATCCAACAATTCATACGATGGCGATTCGCGATCGTCGTCCACATTGGGTTTATAGGCCAAGCCAACCACGAGAACACGGCTACCGTTGAGCGGTTTCTTGAGCGTATTCAACGCGTCGCCACAGCGGCGAACGACGTGCGCTGGCATCGACCGATTGATTTCACCAGCTAACTCGATGAATCGTGTATGAATGCCGAACTCGCGAGCTTTCCAGGTTAAGTAGAACGGATCAATCGGAATGCAGTGACCGCCCAAACCAGGCCCTGGATAGAAAGCTTTGAATCCGAACGGCTTGGTACTGGCCGCTGAAATCACTTCCCAGATATCGATCCCCATCGAGTCGGCGACGAGCTTGAGTTCGTTGACCAAACCGATGTTCACGCTGCGGTAGATATTCTCGAGCAGTTTCGTTAGTTCGGCCACCGCCGTGCTGCTGACTGGAACGACGCGATCGAACACGCTCCCGTAAAGTGCTTCACCTGCGGTGAGGCATGCAGGTGTGTGACCGCCAACGACTTTGGGTATGTTCGTGGCCGCGAATTCGGGATTGCCGGGGTCTTCACGTTCGGGCGAGTACAGCACATGCACGTCCGTGCCGACGCGTAAACCAGCCGCTTCGATCCGCGAGACAATTTCTTCGTCAGTAGTGCCGGGATAAGTCGTGCTCTCTAGGCTGATCGTTTGCCCCGCACGCAGGTGTGGGACAATCGCTTCGATGGTCTTGACGACATAACTCAAGTCCGGCTCGAAGTGCTCGTCCAGAGGCGTCGGTACGCACATGATGATCGCGTCGACTTCTGAAATCTGAGTGAAATCAGTTGTCGCGGCAAGTCTTCCAGATTGCACGCCGCGGGCGATTGTATCCGCAGCGATGTGTTTGATGTAGCTCTGACCAGCATTGATGTGCTTGGTCTTTTCAACGTCAATGTCAAAGCCGACTGTGTTGAAACCGCCGTTTGCGTAGGCGATCGCCAGCGGTAAGCCGACATAACCTAAGCCGACGATCCCAATCGTCGCTTGGCGGGTTTCGATGCGGTGGACAAAGTCAGCGGTAGTGGAGGCAAGTGTTTTCATACTGCGGAGTTTAATTCAATCCTAGTCTGGTGTCTTCAAGATGGCCTCTAATTTTTTCTGGTCAACGGCAGGGCGAGCGTTCGGTTGTATCAATTGATCGCGTTCCGACGCCGAGATCTGGTCAATGTACCGCTGAAATCGAGGATCGTCAGGCAGACTCTGGCGGCCTTGCCGCGCATGACCGCGGGCGTCGGCGAGGAGATCGTTTTTGAGCAAGAACTCGATCAGCTCCACTCGGTGATTCGCTTGGTCGGGCGCCAATCGAATCGCTCGTTCGAAATAATCTTTGCCTTTCTCAACGTTTTCCAATTGGAAGTAAACGCGACCGACGAGTGCGTGGCAATTTGCACGCTGGGCCATCGAATCGCCTTCACCACAGCGAATCGTCTCGGTCGCTCGTTGAAGAAATGCGGGATCAGGGCTGTCCCACCGCAAGTAATCAGCGACCGCGATCTGCATGGCTCGCGACTCGTTCGGGATCGTTAGAGCAACTTTCAATTCAGGGGTACGCCGAACATGCTCCATCACCGCCGACGTCATGTTTGGTTCCAGTTCAATCGCTGCAAAAAACGCCTTACGTGATGCCTCAATATCGCCACGATCCAGCGATACTTCGCCCAACGCGAACAATCGAGTCGCATCGCCTCGGTAGAAAATATACAACTGATCCGCCGCCGTGGTCGCGATCTGATCTATCTGACTCAACTCCGACGTTGCGATGACTTCTGGACTGGCGATGATTGGATACAACCGAATTAAACTTCCCCGTGGTTCTTGAGCGAGCGGGCAGGTCGCCAACGTTTTCAGGCTGGTTTGCCAAGCGTCACGGTAGTGGGCCAAGCTTTCTAACGTTTCACTTTGTTGCGTTGCGACTCGCGGCGGATAAGGCAGATCACGTTTAAACAAATCGGTTTGGCGGAAAATCGCGAGAGTTTCCTCAGCAGACTTCGGACTCCATTCTCGCGTTTCGGCGAGCCTCGCACGGTCGCGCTGGATCGTGGCCAACTGCATCATCAGTTGCGGCGAGTCGTCCAGTTCAATACGCCGCTTGACAACCGCTTCCATTTTCTCCAAAGACTTCGGATTCAATTGCCAATTCGCGTATTCATCGTCTAGCCGTGCTAGCATGGAATTAGAGATTGCGTCTTGCTTCAGTCCAGGCAAGAGGCACACTCCGGCAACGACCGCCGTGATCGCTATCCCGATCGGCCCCAATCGGTTGGCCCAACTTCCACTTCGTGCAAACGCCATCTTCTGGCGAGTGGCAAAACGTATCTTGCCACCGGCTGACTGAGCATCTGAACTGGATTGATCGGTCAAGTCCTCGTCGTTGTCAGCATCTTCGCCATATTCATCGACATACGGACTCTCTGCATCATACATGACGTGCGGCTGGTGCTCAGCCGGACGAACACTTGCGCCTCCGTTCGCAATATTGCGAGAGACAATCGCCGTACACAACAACGCAGCCGCGATAAAATTCGCCGGTAAAATCATGCCGTTGTCAAAGATCTGAGAAACAAAGATCGCGCCAATCGCATACCAACCCGCCACCCGCAATCCTTGGTCAAGCGGGTCGACGGAATAAGATAGATGGTTCATTGCAATAAACAACAACACTGACAACCATACCGCGACGATCACACCGACGATGCCGGTTTCTACTAACATCTCCAACCAAAAATTATCGGCATGTTCAAACCAGGAGCCTGGCGAGACGTCTTGGTAGGGCAAGTACGCGTACGCATACGTGGACACTCCCGATCCACCAGGCAAGTAAGCGATCGCCGCTTGCCAACCGTCTTGCCAATGCAACAGTCGTCCGTCGCTCTGCAATGTATCAGCATCGGGTGAAAAGAGTTCCCACCGCTGGATCGTTTCCAGGTTGAGGTTCATCGGTGTGATCAAGATGACCACCGAAATGGCGAGCACCACAATCAAGATTGGTAGACTGATCAACCCACGTTGTGGACGAACGTATCCGAACGCCAATACAATCCCGAACAATGCCGCCACCAAGCCGCCGCGTGAACCGTTGACCAACACCCCTGCGATGCACGCTGTTCCCGACAGCAGGCCAACCAATGAATCTCGATCCGACACCAACGCAAACAAATCATTGAATTCAAAATCTGGATCGTCGAGTTCAATATGATGCAGCGCCATCATCCGCCACGACAACAAACCGAGGCTCGCCGCCAAACCCAGGTTCATCATCAACGCGGCATTGTTCCGATTAACAAATCCACCAAATGAACTTGCTTTGGGTTGAAAAATCCATAAGTCCGCTGTCGGGTCGAGTTTTCGATAAAACCCTAAAACGGCAACACTCGCTCCCGCAATCGCGATCGCGCTGAGCAACATCTGCAATCGGCTGCGAGCATGAAATACGATCGACGCTCCCCAACACAACGGTAGCATCAGCGTCAAAATCATGGCCACGTGGGCTGTGTCCGCTGGCGAAATCGACAACGCGCGGCTACCACTCGCCGCCGCAGAATTCTCTGCGGGAGCAGCCTCTAGTCCTGTCAGCCATTGAGTATATGCCGCATCAACGCCAGGGCTGAGCCAGCCAACGAATCCCTCTGGGAGCGAGCAACTTTGCAACCACGCCCAACTCGCCAACAAGCCCAGCGGCAGTAAAATCGCATGTTGGCGGATTCCTGAGGAGCAGGTGTTGTCGCTTAACCCAGGCAACGCAAACACGACGGCAACGACAATTCCAATCGCAGCGGCGTATTGACTCCAGTGATACACGCCCCCGAAATCGACCGCTAAAAGAATCGGGATCACCACCAATAGCGCGGCCGAGATCCACAAACAAAGACTTCGTAAAAATGAAAACAACTTGAAAAGACTGGTAAAAGAGAAGAATTTCCGAATGAAACAAAGTCAGTTGCCGCACGAACGCCACCTCTGATTAGATGCGCCGTTATCGCAAATATCGCAGAGAAAAGCGAGCCAATGCCGTCTAAAAGGGGGGTAGCAGAAGTCGTCCAGCCTTTCAGAGTCGTAGAATTCGCTATAAAAACGAAATTCGTAAAAAGTTTCGCGACGGCCACAACTGTCCGAACCCGCCATCGGTTCGAATCAATCGAACCCGCCTCATTCCTCTCCAAACTTCACATGATATTTGCCAAGATGCCCGTTCTTAATCGCGTGACACTCCCGTTCGCTGGCCTGTTTTTGTTAGTTCCGCTCTGGATTACTGGGTCCTCGCATTCAGCCAATGGTGCTGATCCCACACCGACGGATGTCGCTCCGGCAACGGCTCGAAGCTTCGTCGACGTGACCCCGTGGCTCGATTCAAACATGCCGCAAGTTCTCCAGCTTTACACTTGGTTGCACTCGAACCCCGAAATCTCCTTCGAAGAAAAATTGACCGCTGCCAAACTCGCCGAACAATGGCGAGCTGCGGGACTCGAAGTGACTGCCAATGTCGGTGGGCATGGGATTGTTGGGATTTTGAAAAATGGCGATGGTCCGACTGTGATGTTGCGAACGGATCTCGATGGTCTGCCAGTCACAGAACAAACGCCGGTATCCTACGCATCGACACAAACAACGACCCGCGAGGACGGCAGTAGCACGGGAATCATGCACGCCTGCGGACATGACATTCACATGACGAATCTGACCACGGTGGCACAGTGGATGGCAGAGCACTCCGACGTTTGGTCGGGACAATTGATGTTCATCGGTCAACCCGCCGAAGAACGCGGAGCGGGCGCGAAAGCGATGTTAGACGATGGATTGTTTGAACGTTTTCCCCGTCCCGATTTCGCGTTGGCGATGCACGTCAGCAGTGACACGGCGACAGGCGAAATCGGCATTCGCTCCGGTTTTGCATTGGCGAACGTGGATAGCGTTGACATCACGATGAAAGGCCGCGGCGGTCATGGCTCGGCACCGCACACGACCGTCGACCCGATCACGCAAGCCGCCGAGTTGGTGATGTCGTTGCAAATGATCGTCAGCCGCGAGGTGTCGCCGATCGAACCTGCCGTGGTTACAGTCGGTTCGATTCACGGCGGCACGAAACACAATATCATCGGCAATGATTGTAAGTTGCAGTTGACCGTTCGCAGCTACAGCCAAGAGGTGCGTGAAAAAGTCTTAGCCGCAATCCGCCGTCGCACATTGGCGGTGGCGCAAGCATACGACGCACCCGAACCGGAGATCGTAGTGAGCGAAGGCACGCCTTCGTTGAAAAATGATGCCGAACTCGCCGCTCGCATCGGCAGTTTGTTTCGCAAAAAATTCGGCAGTGAAAACATCATTGATGATGAGCCTTCGATGGGCGGCGAAGACTTCAGTCGGTACGGCATCGCGGGGGTGCCAATCTTGATGTATCGCGTGGGATCGGTCAGCCAAGCTCGGCTGGATCGGTTTGAAAAACTCGGCATCCCACCCGCTTCGCTGCATTCAGCGGTCTATTACCCCGACGCGGAAGAAACACTCCGCGTGTCTGTGCCCGCAATGATTTCAGCGGTATTGGAATTGTTACCCCCAGACGCATAGCGGAAGTGGTCATGACTTTCGTCCTGGCACTTACGAACGATGTTTAAAGGAACAAGGGATCATATTGGCTTGTCGAACGAATCCTTCAACTAGACGTTGACCGCGACGACTTGTGTTAGCATCCGCGCGTACGTGCAGTTTTCCATCGAATCACCAATGAAATTTGTTCCCATCAATAGTGCGCGACGAGAATCCGCGTTTCTTTGAAGGTCGGCCCATTGGCTACTGCGCTTTAGGGAAATGTCTTCCATGATCTTGGGGCGTGTTCCCGTCATGTCGCTAGAGCAATGACGTGCTTTAGCATGGGTTGGATTTTCTGCATCTCATGCTCCTCAGGCAGAACCACCGAAAATTGTTTTTGCAGCATTTTTCGCGAAATCCTTCATCGTCGGTCTGCATGCGATGGTCGGCGACGTGGGTTGTCCCAGGGGCGATCCCTACGGTCGCACCGATACTTGACTGTCAGTGCAAAAATAGGCTGCCCAATTCCCGCCATCAAATGGCACGATTACCACTCGAATCTCACCACCTGCCACACGCGATGTCGCGAAGAATGATTTGTACCGACACGTCCAGCTGTCGGATTGAGATGGACACCGGCACCTTCAACCTGTTTGCGGTAGCGGGCTGTCGGCGAATCATCAATCGCCAAAATCAAGTGACCACCCTATTTCAGGGGCGAACTTCTTAAGCAGCACCCAAAGCAGCGACGACGCCAGTGGCTCGGAGTTGCGTCCGATACCTTTCGAGCAGTCATAAAAGCCGATCCCGGTCATCTTGAATGCCAGCGGTAGCGAACCATGTCCGAGAAAGTAAACCCGCAGCGCAAGCAATGTACCGATAGCGGACCGTCACGCTGCGGCTTATTATTTTCGCCGCCTACCTACTCGGGCGTGTTTGTGGCGATGGTGCCTCGTCGCAACGTAATTTTGTGGGTGGTACCATTTTCTTCAATCTTGAATGCGCCCTCCCAATTCTCTTCTTTAAACGGACCGCTTAACCACTCAACTTTGCCACTTGAAAACTTGTATTCTCCCGCACCGTAATAGTCTGGTCCCCTTCTGCGTGACACTCGATATTTGCCGGCAGCCATCAGTTCAACATGTCCCAGGAACAGCGGCACTGTGCCTACGGCACCGTAGGACGAAATATTATATTTACCCAGTCGAGGACCTGAATCGCCGCTTGCCCCCGGTGAAACGATTGGTTTTGAGGGATCCGTCGGCCTTGTCCCTGGATTGACTATTTGGGGCATGTTGGCTGGCTGTGTCACGCCGGAACGCTTGCGGAAGTAGGTCGGATGCAGCCAGCGATCATAGTCACTCGAGTAGCCATCATAGTGAACCTTGAATTCCCCTTCGTGTGTTCCGCTGCCGACTTCAAGAATGGTTGCTTTGTCCCACGTCCCAAGAACGTTCACTTCGATCGCTTCACTCATTTGATATGTCATTGCATTCGTAGGTTCCGTGCCGGGATTCGAAGGAGCACGTTTTCGAAAATAGAGCGGTTGTAGCCAACGATCATAGTCGTTTGAGTAACCTTCGTAGTGAACTTTATATTGGCCCGCGAGTTCGCCTTGTCCAACTTCGAGTATCACTGCTTTATCCCAGCCGCCAAGAATGCTGACGTCGATCAATTCACCTTGCTGAAACGTCGCCGTGGGGTTTGCAGCATTCGGAGGTAGTGCAGTTGTCGCTGATTGCGGTGCCGGAGGTAACGAAGCTGGCAAAGGCGTGCCTTGCGATGGAGGCAAAGTCAAAGGCGTAGGAACGGTGGCTATCGGTTCGCTCGCGACCTTCACTGCTCTCGATCCTGCGACGTCGAAACTCGGCGGCCAACGTGTGTTGTCATCGTACTTAGCACCTTCGAATTTGGCGGACGCACCATTGTAGTCCTTCATTTGCAGAAAGTTTGCACCTCGCAAATCCGCATCGCGGAAGTCAGCGAAATCAAGTTGGCCGATACCGCTGGCGTTTCGTAAATTGGCACCACGCAGCACGCAACGGAACAAGGACGCCTGTTTAAAATCAAGCCCTTCGAGATTCGCCCCGCTGAGATTTGCTTCTTGCAAGCCTGTCTGTGTCAAGTCAACACCACGCAGATCGGCTTTTGAAAGATCGGCGCGAGTTAAACTGGCTCGCGACAGATTTGCATTGCTGAAACTCGCCGTCTTTAGGATCGCGTCATTGAAGTTCGCGGCCGTCAAATCGGCATCTTGAAAGTCGGCACCGATCAAGGTTTTCCCTTGAAAGTCACGCCCCGGCAATTTTTGACCTCGATAACTTTCAATCTGTCCATGACACACATTTGCAGTAAGCAAAGTCATCCACACACCAAACCACACCATACTTCGCATCGAAACACCTGTAAGTGAAAAAGGAGCACAGTCACCGTTGGCCAACATTCGTTTACCATATCAGAGAGAACTGCCCCCATCTACAGAGCTAACCCCATCTACTTATGATTCCTGACGATTTCGTCAGTTCCGGCGTATCAGATGTACACGCTAACGTTGCAGAGTCTGGATTTGGATCGTGCATCTAGGTGTGAGCAACTCAGCGATTTCAGCAAGCTGATCTGCACGGTCGCAGGGGAGCCCTAAGAATTTCGACTCGCTGCGGAGCGATCAGAGTTCGCATTCAGCGATAATCTGATTCGAGTGAAATCACTAAATTCGAGGGCAGCGACTTAATCGAAGCCGCCGGGTTATAGGTGCAATCAATCGAACTCGAATCTGCAATGACCTACTGAAGGTCTTTGGGGCCGAGCAACTTCAGCAACGCGATCGTTTCTGCGGAAGTCAGTGTTCGAGTTGAGCTGGTCGGATTCGTTGCTTGAGCGGTCGCGTCCGCCGAAGGCACTGCGATTGGATGTCGGACTGTCGACGGAGCAGGGGCCGCCGGTGCAGTCCACGACGAATGGTTCACCGCAGGTGCGGGAGTGTGCCAAGATGCAGCCGGTGCGACGTGGTAGCTTGATTGATAAATGGGTTGAGCGTAACCATAGCTAGGCACTTGGTAGCCACTGTGGGAATAGCCGCTGGCTTGGTAGCCACTGTAGGAATAGCCGCCGCTTCCGCCACAGGCGAACGCCGATACCGTTGTTGAAAGTGCCATCAATCCGGTCAGCATTGCAATTTGAATCTTCATTTTGGTCTCTCGATTGGTGAGGGTGAGTGGTGTCTGCACAGTCAATGCAGACAATGACTCCCGACCGGACAAACTATTTTGGAATTCTGATAGCTATCTGCATCGTGGACTTTCAGAACCGAAGGTTTGGTCGTGTTTGTCAGGCTGATTCGTACTCCATCACACGTTGGGTGAGAAACCATTTTTTTGGGATAACGTCGCACCGATCTACCTCCGATTTCACTCCGATCGAATCACGGCTACCGTTCTTCCAGGGGGTGACGGGAGTCGACGGCCAGCATTTCTTTTCGAGGTTCTTCGGGGAATTTAGTGGGTCATTTCTGGCAGGAGGTTGAGCTTGCCGCAGTAGAACAGGATTCTGATCCGGTAATTCTCGAACTTACGGAAGCCCCTTGCAGCTGATTTGATCGATTGGATTCTGCTATTGAATCCTTCGCTGGTTGCGTTAGTCACCCGGTGGTCGAAATAGTTCAGTAGACCCTCAAGATGGCTCTTGAGCATCTTGGCTACCTTCTTGATCGGCTCAAGGCGACTGCGGATCGCCCATCCATACCAGGACGAAAAAAAACGCTTCCCCCAATGACGACTCATGTACGTCCAGAAGTGTCGAAAGTTTTCCTTGATCGCCCAGGCTCGACCTGTCTTCAAGTCGGCTCGTTGGATCGTTAGTACCTCATTGTATCCGTCTTCATCATGGTTCTCTTCGTTATACAAAAGCAGCTGACGAAGTCCCGTCAACGGACTGTCGCCCTCCTGCTTAAGCTCCCGATGCTCAGCCCGTCTAACCTTGTCAACTGCTTCGCCGAGATACTTGGCGATGTGAAATTTATCGTGAACGATTTTTGCATTGGGAACATGCTTGGCCGCACTGGTCATGAACGCTTGCCACATGTCCATCGAAACGGACTTAATTCGATCAAGCTGCGGTTTTGTCAACGTTTTCCAAAGTTGTTCACAGGCAGCGATGGTGCGATCACGAGCGACTTCCAAGACACGGCTCTGGTCAATGTCCGTCAACACTGAGACGTAGTCATGTCCCGAACCGAAACTCTTTTCATCAATGCCAACATGCTGAACGTTCTCGGTTTCTCGCCGTTCCAATCCTCGATCAACCGCCGTAGCCATGATGTCGTGAGCAGTGTCCCAAGAAATTCCCAGCAGTGCGGCCGCTCGACTGACATTGGCCGCAGCCTGCAGCACCCGAATCGCAAAAGCTTCGAACATCAGCGTGAACCGGGAGTGTTTTCCAGCCCACGCAACGGCAATGGTTTTGACGCCACACTGGGAGCATTGGCTGCGAGGAACGGCGGCTCGAATCTCGGTCGTAAACTGCATCGTGTCGAGGTGTCGCCAAGTTCGTTTAGGAGCCGTATCAGCTCGCGTACACGCTTGGGAACACTCAGGGCAGCAAAGCTTGCCGCCAGCATTTTGCAGGTCAATGATGACTCGATTGGCGGTGAGGTCGAGATCAACGTCAACGACTTTCCAATCGTCGCCAAGTCCAAGAAGTTGTCGGTAATGGGTATTGAGATCGTTCATCTCCCTAGAATACAAAATCACCGTGCTTCAAGCGATCAGCCACTAAATTCCCCGAAGAACCATGCGAGTAAAGATAAATGGCGTCAGGATTCACGCGACGGGGACGGCTATTATTTGGTTTTGGCCTGCCGGAGCGCATGTACCGGAGTCCCTCGGGCCAATCGCCCTCGCATCTTTTCCCCAGACGGGTCCAATTCCCATTGAACGGTAGCACCGTTAGCCACAGTCACCACATAACGACCATCGCCACGTTTTTTCCAAGTTCCTGCAGGGGGAGCTGTGCCGTTCGGTTCAGCAGGGGTGTGAACCACCTTTCCATCCGCTCGATAGGTTGCGTTGTGAATCGATTGTGGCTTACCTAGTTCTCCGATCACGACTCGCCAGGGTCCCACGATGGGATCGTCACGAACAGCTTTCTTGTCATGTTTTGCCTTTTCAGCGACTATGGCTTCGGCATCGATACGGGCGATCCAATGGCTGACAACTAGTCCCTCCTCCGCCGCCAGATTCAGCAACTGCCTCGCCTCTTTCCGGTTTCCGCGCGCTACGGTCGCCAGATACATTCCCAACATATATCTATCGTCTGCGGAGGTGGTTAGCTTCGATTGGGTCAACTCGATCCAACTGCGGTAATCAAGTTCTGTGATTGACTTCTCCATTTGAGTCCCACTCCTAGCGACCGTCAGGGCCAACCGGTCACCTTTAGCATCGGAAATAAACTCCACAACCTTGCAGTCGATGGCTCCAAGTTTGAGAGGATCGCCCATTTTCAATTCGGCGGCAGAGTCAGTGACGAGCTTCGTGAAACGTTGAAGGACAGCGATATCTCTGCTGTCTGTCGTCAACTGATCTCTGTATGGAGCCAGTTCGGGATCTGTCTGTGCATCGGCGATCAGTCCTTCTGCCGAACCGTACTCACGATCCGCCAACAACTGCCCGATCTGTGTCCAAAAAGTTGTATAGGGTGAATCGCCCGGCTCCGTGTCATCTGCGGTGATTGCGAGAGGCACGGTGAATGTTAATATTAGCAGGACCGTCAAAGATACGATTGAGAGCCGCATTACCTGAGTTCCTTTGAAAAGTGGGAAACCAATAGGATCGATGCCGTGGCGGCACCCGCGAAACTATGATAGACGGCTAGCGGCAACATGTCGAGATTCCAATCATCTCGGATGCATGGAAGGTATTGCGGGAATGCAAAACGTGATAACGCCCTGCTCGCAAAAATGATGACGGGAATGGCGTTCCTTTCATAAAAGTGATCACTGCGGCGTTATTTGTGGTCAAGGGAGTTAAGAGGGCGTTGATTGCAGTGGGATTCATTCCCGACTGAGATCTATGATCAATAAAGCATCCTCAGGAATGTGTTTCCAAAGCTGCTCGACGAGTTTTTTTCAGAGTCTTTCCTACCGTCAATTGCGAATGCGAATTTAATTTGCGTCCCCAATGCGACAAGCCTTACTTCGCGAACTTGAGGGAGTGGCCCCATTGCCGCGACGACACAAATCATCGCCTCATTGGTCAGCCGCCAAACCCGTTTTGCCTCCTTACCGCGCATGACAAGGACGCGTTTGACAAGTTCGGATATAATGATCTTTTCCAGTCCAGCAATGCGTGGCTTGTTGCCCGTTGTCTGAGCCAAAACCAACGCGTCGGATTGTGAATCGGACGAAATCGACAGGCCGCTTACATTCAATCAAATGGAATTCGGCCTACCATAGACTCGCGTTTGGCCCGTTGAGTACAATGCAGCTCCCTCCTTGCCGTCCCGCCTCCCGTCTTCCGCGATTGATCGTTGATGTCTTTGTTCAGGTCACTCCGTAGGTTACCGATTGCGACGTTGTGTTTCGGTCTCATCAGCTCAACCTTTGCAGTGGCGGACGAGCAGGCAGCTTTGGAACAGTGGCAGCGTGAATACCAATCCGCCATTGTTCCGATCTTGAATCAGTTTTGTGCCGAGTGCCACCGAGGCGAAGACGCTCATGGACTTGATCTGGATCGATTCAAGGAGCTCGACTCACTGCACCGCGAGTCGGCGGTTTGGGAAGAAGTCGGTAAACGAATTCGACTCAATGAAATGCCGCCGGAAGGAAGCCCAGGGCTGAACGACCCGCAGAAAGCTGCCTTCCACCGTTGGCTCGATTCACGTCCAGGGCGTGACCTGTGTGCGAGCTTGGCTACCGATGAAACGAAGTCGTGGTATCGCGGTTACGTGATGAGTCGCCGCCTAACGCGGACAGAGTATCTTAACGGCGTGAATGATCTGGTCGCGGTGCCGATTGATCCTTCGCTGGAGATCCCATCCGATGGGGCCGGTGGTGAAGGCTTTGATACATCCGGTGATTCACTATTCACCTCCGCCGTCCATGTCGAACAATACCTTGCCGTTGCGGACTCGGTCATCAATCAATCGATCGAGTTGGCGCAACAGGCGACTTCTTCGGACGCAAGCTCGCCGAGTAGCGAGTCTCGTTCCGATCAAGGACTGGCCACGCGGTTGTTGCAAAAAGCGATGGCCGATTCGATATCGATCGAGAGCAATGCGGAGCTGCGGAAGATCGCAGCGGATGCCGTGAAGACGTTTGCGCGGCGGGCTTGGCGTCGCCCGATATCGGATGACGAGGTTGAACGTTTACTGACTCTTTTCGATTTATCACGACAGCGACAAGCAGCATTCAGTGCAGCCGTTGGTAACGCGATGAAGGCGATCATCGTGTCACCTCACTTTTTGTTTGTTGTTGAAACTGAAGCACCCGATGGTGGCGTGCAGCGACTCACTCCGCATCAACTTGCGACTCGGATGGCGCTATTGATTTGGTCGTCGCTGCCGGACGAGGAATTGCTCCGAGCTGCCGATGAAAATCGGCTCGATTCGAAGGAACAAATCATCGCGCAAGCTCGCCGCATGCTGTCGGATCCAAAGGCCAGGGCACTCGGAGAAAACTTTGGTTTACAGTGGCTCGGTCTTACACATTTCCTGCACGCCACGTCGCCGGACAAGGATCTCTATCCGGGCTACGATGATCGTTTGGCAGAGGATCTTCGCGAAGAAGCCGTGCGATCGGTGTGGTCCGTGTTTCGCGACGGACGTTCGTTGTTGGAACTGATAGACAGCGACCATGTGCAGATTAACGGCACCTTGGCCTCCCATTACGGAATCGAATTGGCTGCGGATGCGGACTGGCAAGAAGTCCCCGTGCCAAACGGTCGACGCGGTGGCGTGATCACACTCGGAGCCGTCTTGACGGCGGCATCTTACCCGCGAAGGACCAGCCCCGTGCTGCGCGGTCGTTGGGTGCTCGAAGAAGTTTTGGGTGGCCGTGTTCCACCGCCGCCTCCAAATGTTCCGCCGCTGGACGAATCGGAGGCCAGCCACGCCAGCACGTTGCGAGAGCGATTGGAGCTTCACCGGAAAAATCCCGAGTGCGCCGCCTGTCACAACCGCATGGATCCGCTCGGGTTCGGGTTGGAGAATTTCGACGCAATCGGACGTTGGCGAGATCGAGACGGCGAAGCTCAGATTGACTCGACTGGCAAACTGCCTTCAGGTGAAACGTTCAATGGACCTGAAGAACTCAAGCGGGTCTTGCTGAAACGTTCGGGAGAGTTCAAACGTCATTTCGCCAGGAAAATGCTCGGGTTCGCACTGGGTCGCGAACTCAATGAGTTCGACGACTGTGTCATCAATGATACAATGAAGGCGCTCGACGCCAACGATCAACGAGCTTCGGTGATCATCGAAACGATCGTGACGAGCTATCCGTTTCAGCACCGATATTTTAAAGCCGCGACGAAAGCCAACTAGGCTTGGTCCGAAAGTCTTGACGACTTCCGCTACATTTTCGACAAACCTAATCACCTATCCCATCGTGCGTGCCATGTCAAAACGTTTTACCCAATCGCAATTCGACCGCCGACGATTCTTGCGAGGAAGCGGCGTGTTGTTAGGCATGCCATTTCTCCCATCGTTGGCGAGTGCTGATACGTCTACATCAGGTGACGCTCAAAAAAAGCGTTCTGACAATGATGATGCGGGCAAGCCACCACTCCGTACTGCGTTTCTCTATTTCCCCAATGGTGTGTGGGAAAAGGACTGGGTGCCCGCCTCAACGGGAACCGACTACGAACTATCGCCTACGCTCAAGCCGCTGGAGCATCTTCGAGATGATGTCACGATTCTATCAGGGTTGGACAAGAAGCATTCACACGGTGGCGACGGGCACTATGCCAAGACCGCGAATTTCTTGACCGGCATGCCGGTTGCCAAGACGACTGGCAAAGACATCAGCAGCGGCGGCGTTTCGGTCGATCAACTGATCGCTTCGCATCTTGGCAAACAAACGCCGCTGCCTTCTCTCGAACTCGGCACCGAGCCGGTCATTAGCGGCATCGATAGCAATGTCGGTTACACGCGGTTGTACGGATCGCATATCTCGTGGCAAACACCCACGAGACCCGTCGCCAAGGATATTAACCCGCGCGTCGTTTATGAAAGGTTGTTCGGGAAAGGACTGCGGTCGGAAGGGAGAGACACTCAGTCGTATCAAAACTTGCTCGATTATGTGCTCGAAGATGCGAGGCAGATTCGTGGAAAACTTGGTCGCGACGATCAATTCAAGATGGACGAATATCTCGATGCCGTTCGTGCCGTTGAACAACGAATCGAGTATGCGTCGAAGCATCCTTCACGGTCCTTGGAGCCGACACTTGACGATGCAGCGATCGCCAGATTGGAACCAGGAACTCCGGGCGACTTCCGTGAGCATATTGATGTGATGCTCGAACTAATGGTATTGGCCTTCCGCACCGATTCGACTCGCGTGGCCACGTTCATGTTTGCCAACGACGTTTCGGGACGTGGTTTTTCGTTTCTCGAAGGCGTTCAAGGCGGACACCACGAACTCTCTCATCACGAGGACAAGCAAGAGAAGATTCAGCAGTACCAACGGATCAACTATTGGCACGTTGAGCAGTTCGCCAAAATGCTCGACAAGATGAAAGCCATCCCCGAAGGAGAGGGAACGCTATTGGACAACTGCATGATCATGTTCGGGTCGAGTTTCTCCGATGGCAACCGGCATGATCCCGATAACTTGCCGATCGTGCTTGCTGGCCGTGGTGGCGGAACGATTCGCGGCGGCCAGCACCTCGCCGCCCAAGGGCAAGTTCCAGTCTGCAATCTGTATTTCTCGATGCTTCGTCGCCACGGCATCGACCTGGAAAGCTTCGGTGACAGCAACGCGGAAATCGCGGACTTGTAAGACGCGTACCGGGAGCGTGAGGCTCCCGCCGAACGTCTTTAGCCGAACGTCTGTACTAGGCCTGTGTTGCCAACACGTCTTCGACCCAGCTTTTGGCACGCATCATTGTGGGGAACCCGATCGTTGGTGCGGTTAACATCGCGACGTGACGCAGGTCGTCGCCGGTGCATCCCGCCTTGAGTGCTTTGCGAGTGTGTGAGTGTGCACCGCCTTCGAGTCCGGCGGTGACCGAGATGGCGAGTTTGACTAAGGCCACTTCACGGTCTGAGAGCGGGCCAGATTCACGAGCGGCTTTCCCCATCGCTTCATAAGCCTGCATGAAGTCAGGAAACTCAGAGTGCATCTTTTCATAGCTTTTCGGAATCATCTGGGCACCGATCAAGTTGAGGGCAAAGGATTGTCAAACACGTCACACTGGGCATCCTATCGCGTTGCAAATCACACAGCAACGCGTTCGGAAGTTGCAATTCGCGTGTCGTCTGCTCGCGCAGGCGTTCGCAATCGTGTATCATCTCGCAAGTCGTCTCTCCGCCGGCTCACCTCCGATCCATTCCTTCCAGAAAATTTCCATGAGCACTCTGTTCGTTGCGATCGCCTCTATGATTGGGTTTGTGATTGCATATCACACCTATGGTCGCTATCTCGGTCAAAAACTGTTCGGTTTACGCGAAGATGAACCCATGCCGAGCGAGACGTTGCGGGATGACGTTGACTTTGTACCTACCGATCGCTCAGTCGTTTTGGGACACCACTTCACCAGCATTGCAGGCACCGGTCCGATTGTCGGCCCCGCCTTGGCAGTGTTCTGGGGCTGGTTGCCGGCGCTGCTGTGGGTCGTGTTCGGTTCGATTTTGATTGGCGGAGTGCATGACTTGGCGGCGCTCGTGATTTCGATTCGCAATCGTGGTGAATCGGTCGGCCAAGCGGCGGGGCATTTAATCTCGCCCCGAGCCAAGTTTTTGTTCTTGATTATTTTGGCGATGGCACTGTCGATCGTGTTGGCTGTGTTCGGATTAGTGATCGCGAACATCTTCAAAATTTACCCTGAGTCCGTGCTGAGTGTGTGGACAGCGATGCCGGTCGCGATCTTGATCGGTTGGTTCGTGATTCGGAAAAATGGCAATCTTGTCATCCCGTGTCTCGCCGGTTTGATTGTGTTGTATGCGACAGTGTATCTCGGTGCCTATTCGATGCCGATAGATCTCGATGTATTGTTGCCACAATACTTGCCGAGCCTTTTTCCGACTGACAATCCCTACCTCACGCCGATCATGATTTGGACGGCGCTGTTGTTAGCGTACGCTTTCAGTGCATCGGTGTTGCCGGTGTGGTTGTTGTTGCAACCACGAGATTTTATCAACTCGTTGCAACTGATCGTGGCGCTCGCGTTACTAGTAGTGGGATTGGGCGTGGCCTCGATCAGTGGTCAAGCCGATTTGCTGACCGCTGCACCCGCGATTGCTCAGCAGATTCCTGATGATGCACCTCCGATGTTGCCGTTTCTATTTATCACGATCGCGTGCGGAGCGTGCAGCGGTTTTCACTGCATGGTCAGCAGCGGGACGACGAGCAAACAATTACGTAAAGCGACCGATGCCCAACTCGTCGGTTACGGTTCGATGCTGGGCGAAGGCATGTTAGCCGTGCTCGTGATCTTGGCTTGTTGTGCTGGCGTGGGTATGGGAACGTTGCAACGGACCGTTGTCGATGGAAACACGCAGATCAGTCGCATCGAAGTCGTGGAAGATGATATATCGGAAAATCAATCCAGCCTCGGAACGGTGTATGGTTCGGCAGCGTGGCGTTCGTATTATCGAACGAGCCAAGGAGAAGCGGGCGGGTGGAAGAAACAGGGTCTTGCCAAAAACCTGGCTGCGTTCATCGACGGTGGCGCGAACTTCCTCTCATCCGTTGGCATGCCGCTGAAACTCGGCGTGGCGATCATGGCTGTGATGGTGGCGTGTTTCGCTGCGACCACGCTTGATACAGCAACGCGTTTGCAACGCTACGTGATCAGCGAGCTATCGGGCTCGGTCGGTTTCACGCCCGGCACGAACAAATACATTTCGACGGGCATCGCCGTTGGTGTGGCGCTGTTGATTGCGATTTTTGCGGGCGAGTCGCCAGGCACAGGCGGATTGATTTTGTGGCCGCTGTTCGGGGCGACCAATCAATTGCTCGCCGGGTTGGCGTTGATGGTCGCGGTGTTTTATTTGGCCCGCCGCAGTCGACCCATCGCCATGCTGGCTCTGCCGATGTTTGCCATGCTATTGATGCCGGCCTGGGCGATGACGTTTGACCTGGTCAACAATTGGTGGCCGGATCGCGATTGGGTGTTAATTGTGTTCGCGCTGGCGATCTTGTCCCTGCAAGTCTGGATGATCGGCGAAGGAGTCGTGTTATGGCAACGTGGGTTCGAGCGGTTGAAATCGAGCGAACAGATCTAACGTTTTTCGTTGAGCATTCGTTCCAAACATTCAAACACGCCTTCGCTGCCTTGTTCCATTGTCTCGAGTGCGGCCATGAAAGACGGATCGTCGGGAGTCATGCCCGCTTCGAGCATATCGAAGATCTTGCGTGTTGATTCATGAACTTCGGCGTGTGGACGTAGCAATGAACCGTAGGACTTGGTCGTTGCAAACGAGCGCTGACCGTCACCTTGTTCGTACCACTTGCCCAGTCGACAGTTATGTGAATCAACGAAGGTAAAGTTTGGTTTGCCTTCGATCACGCTCAGGTACGTGTTGACCTTCCAGATGATATGGTCGAGTTTTGCGAGGCTCATGAACACGCGGTCACTCGATGCGTTGACCTTCTTTTGTGCGGTGTCGGCGTGATTGGCAGTGGCCGACATTTCGGTGGAGAGAGTCGTGACGGTTTGGTCGATTTCACCACTGCGTTTTTCCATCTCAGCAATTTTTCTGGCCACCAGTGCTGATTTTTCAAAGATGACAGTGATGGACTCACCAATGTTACTGACAGCTTCTTTAGATTGACGGGATAGTTCTTTGACTTCGGTGGCCACGACACTGAAGCCACGACCTGCCTCACCTGCTCGTGCCGCTTCGATGGTCGCGTTAAGAGCCAACAGATTGGTTTGTTCCGAGATGTCTTTCACGGCTGAGACAAAGCGGTGCATGCCCTCGAGTTGCTGATCGGTCTGATCGGCGAGTTGGCGAATCTCGGCCATCGCGGCGGCGAAATCGTGCGTGTCCTGGCGGATCGAACTGGCGTCGGCGGCGAGTCGTTCAGAATCCTTTTGCACCATCTGCAAAATCTGGGCATTTTCATCATTCAATCCCACCGATTCAGCGAGATTCGCTTGAACACGACTGAGACCGGCCTTGAGGCACATATTCTCTCGACGCAGGATCTCGATCAACTGAGCGTCGCTGGATGTGCGGGGAACCGACAACGTTGCTTGATCGACCATCAATGTTTGAACCGTATGAGAAGATGAATTGGTTGTTCAAACGTAGGACATCAACTGTGACACACTGTCACGGCGACACGCCCGATGCGACGATGTTGCGAACGAACAAGGCCCGGGATTCATACAATCGGTATAACCACTGAACTCGGATTGACGATCAAGCTCATTCGCTCTTTTCGTCTTCTTCGTATTGAAACTTGTATTCCGGGTTGTCGCGGTCGAAATCCAAATCAGTCAATTCAGCTTGGAGGTCAATCTTTGTGATCGCGTACTGCTCTTGCAAAACCGGTTCACCGTCTGCGTCCTCTGCCCAACTGTAGGACGAAAAGTAAACTGGCAGTTTGTACTCTTCGTCGACGTATACCTTCGCGACGTGGTATGTCGAGTCAGGCCGCTGCTGCAGTTGCCGAACCTCAATATGCTGACACGGACGCCCATCGACTTTGGCATCGGCGAAGTATCGGATCGCCAAATTGGAAGCATCTTTTTCAGATTCCATTCGTTCGAGAATCTGTTCGACCATCGGTCGGATGCCGGTTTGCACGAACGAATGCTTGCTCTCCTGTTTCGCCAACCTTCCGTCGGGACTAATTTTCAGCGTCAGGTTTGGCAACCGCGTGCCGCCGCGACGGACCAACATGTCGCCATCGAATTGATTCTCAACATACAAAACTTCGCGGCCAGCGACGTTGTCGGGTTTGAGAAACTTCGCGTAGATACTTTGCGGGCGAACTAAATTCTCGCCATCAACGCGGCGCTCGCGAATTTTTAGCCGCAGGTAAGTCGTTGGTTCGAGCTTGCCCTCGATCATTTCCCGTTTGACGAGCAAGCACGTGTATGAGTCGACTTTCGTTTCAAAGATCGTTTTGGCGTGGCGGGCCATTTTGATCAGAGGTTGCAGCGACTTTGGAGGCTTTTTGCCAGGACCAATCATATCGACGGGTTCGGCGCTGGCTTCGTCGATGTCATCGCCGTCGTTAGTTGTTTCCTGCACGTCGGGTTTCTTGACTTCGGGTTTCTTAAGGTCGGGTTTCTTAAGGTCGGGTTTCTTAATCTCGCCGGTTGATTTCGGTGTGGGGTTTTCGGCAGGCGCAACGGGGATTTCAGCGATATCCGAAGCATTCCCATCATCGGTCATGGCAGGTTGGCAACCGACGCTAAGCAACAGTCCCGCTAAGAGCAGAGTCAGACGTCTGGCGAGCGAGGCGGGAAAGGTCAGGGTGCGATCTGGCGTTGAGGAATGGGGCGGTGGGAGCATGCGTTCAGAATGGTGTATGTAAGTGAGATTGGAGGTGGCATGCATATAAAATGGGATAGGCTTCCTGCCTGTTGGTTCTGCCATGACAGGCTGGAATCCTATCCCACTGAATTGCCAACCGCTAATAAGTGTCGTACATCGGGGCAGGCAATCAAGGTGCCCTGTGCGGCATAGTCACAAAAACCTGTGCGGAACCAGACTTCTAGACGGATCGCATCGACTGGACACGTCCAAGTCGGAGGCACGGGCCAGACCATTATGGGCGGCTTTGGGCATTTTCTTTCGCCCTGCTCAAAAAAGCACCATCCTTCGGTTATACTCTCTCTCCTCACCTAACTTTCCCACCTTCGCTCTCGCACTCAGAATCTCAAAAGGCATCCGAACATGCGTTTTTTTAGTGTTTGCGGTCTGCTCATATCCTTGTGCACCGTTCTTCCCTATTCCGTCGTATCCGCTGCCGAAGACGCTGCGAAATTAGCGACGAAAAAAATTGTCTTTATCGCGGGCCGGCCATCACACGGTTACGGTGCTCACGAACACTACGCCGGGTGCCGGTTGCTCGCTGAAACGCTCAAAGAATCCAAGCCTGGCTACGAGGTCACGGTTATCAAAAACGGTTGGCCTTCGGAACAAAAGAGCCTCGACCAAATTGCAGATGCCGATACCGTTATTGTGTACTGCGATGGCGGCGGGGGTCACTTGCTCAATCCACACATCGACGAATTCGACGAAGTGATGAAATCTGGAGCCGGATTGGTCTGCCTGCATTACGGCGTCGAAACACCCAAAGGTAAAACCGGTGACGCGTTCTTAGATTGGATGGGCGGTTATTTCGAGGCTGACTGGTCGGTCAACCCACACTGGGAAGCCGAGTTCACCACGTTCCCTGATCACCCAATCAGCCGTGGAGTCAAACCGTTCAAGATCAATGATGAATGGTACTTCCACATGCGATTTCGCGATGGCATGCGGGACGTCACGCCGATCCTGTCGGCGCATCCACCTGAAGAGACGATGCGTCGTCCCGATGGCCCGCATAGCGGCAATCCCACTGTCCGCAAAGCCATCGCGGCTGGTGAAATTCAACACATGGCGTGGGCTGCCGAGCGTGAAGGTGGCGGACGAGGGTTTGGTTTTACCGGTGGTCACTTCCACTGGAATTGGGCCGATGAAAACTTCCGCAAAGTCGTGCTCAACGCGATCGTTTGGACCGCTCATGGCGACATTCCTGAGAATGGTGTGACGACCGACAATCCGACGCAAGAAGAACTCGAAGCGAACCAAGACGAACCAAAACCGGGCACAAACTCCAATAATAACGCGCCCCAGAAGAAAGCGTCCAAGGTCAAACGAGCGACTGCGAATTCAAACATCAAACCCATTTTTCAAAGCGAATTGGTGACGCAGGAAACTGATAGCCATAGCGTCGCAATCGACGTCAAGCTGGGCGATGCCAAAGAGTTGTATCTCGTCGTCAGCGAAGGCGGAAACGGTATCGGTTGCGATTGGGCGGATTGGGCGGAGCCTCGTTTGATCGGCCCCAGTGGTGAAAAACGACTGACGGATTTGAAGTGGAAATCCGCTACCAGCGGGCATGGTCAAGTTCAAATCAACAAGAATTGCGGAGGCGGCTCGTTGCGAATCGCGGGCAAACCCGTCGAGTTCGGTATCGGCACGCACTCCAGCTCCGTGATCGCGTACGACATTCCCGCCGGATATAATCGCTTAGTCGCTCGTGGCGGTCTTGACAACGACGGTACCGACCAAGGCTCATGTGGCGAAACCGCTCAGGTGCAGTTCCTGGTTTATACGACCGCGCCTCCTGATCACATGCGCGGCAACGATGGCGCAGGCTCACGTGATTCCGACGATGCCTTGGCTGGATTGGAAGTCGGCGAGGGACTCACCGCCAGCCTCTTCGCTGCCGAACCGCAATTGCTCAGCCCCGCGAACATTGATATCGACCATCGCGGACGCGTGTGGGTTTGTGAGATCGTGAATTATCGCAGTCACAAAGGCAAACGCGCCGCAGGCGATCGCATCTTGATCTTGGAAGACACTGATAGCGATGGCAGCGTCGACAAAGAAACTGTTTTCTATCAGGGGACAGACATCGATTCACCGCACGGTGTTTGCGTGCTCGGCAATCAGGTCATCGTTTCGGCAGGCGACAAGGTTCAGATCTTTACCGATAAAGATGGCGATGACCGAGCCGACGACAAACGAACGTTGTTCAGCGGTATCTCAGGATCGCAACACGATCACGGCATCCACGCGTTCATGTTCGGCCCCGATGGCAAACTGTATTTCAACTTTGGTAACGCCGGCAAACAAATCAACGACGCCGATGGCAAGCCAATCGTCGACATGGCTGGTCACGTCGTCAACGATCAACGCAAACCTTATCAAGAAGGCATGGTCTTTCGCTGCAACGTTGACGGCAGCGATTTTGAAACTCTCGGTTGGAACTTTCGCAACAATTGGTTAGTCACCGTTGACTCTTACGGTTCGATTTGGCAATCCGATAACGATGACGATGGCAACCAAGGTGTGCGGATCAACTATGTGATGGAATACGGTAACTATGGCTACAAAGACGAATTCACAGGTGCCGGTTGGAACGTCGCCCGCACCGGGATGAGCAGCGTCATCGCTGAAAAACACTGGCACCTCAACGACCCTGGCGTCGTGCCCAATTTGTTACACACCGGAGCCGGTTCACCGACGGGCATCACGGTCTACGAAGGCGATTTGTTACCGATGTTCCGTGGGCATTTGATTCACTGCGATGCTGGCCCGAACGTTTGCCGAGCCTACATGGTGTCACCCAAAGGTGCGGGTTATACCGCCGAGATTCGCGATATTTTAACGGGAAAGCGAGACAAATGGTTTCGACCATCGGATGTGAAAGTCGCACCCGATGGATCGCTCGTGATCGCCGACTGGTACGACCCCGGTGTCGGTGGCCACGGCATGGGCGATTTGGAACGGGGGCGTTTGTTTCGGATCACACCTGGAAACAGCGATATCGCTTATCGCATCCCGAAATTTGATTTCACGACTGTTGGTGGTGCGATCAAGGCGTTGCAGAATCCTAACGATGCGGCCCGAGCCATGGCTTGGCAAGCCTTGCACGCAATGGGCAGCGAAGCAGAAGCTGAGTTGCAAAAGCTCGCTGGATCAGACAATCCAATTTACCGCGCACGTGCGCTGTGGTTGCTCGGCAAAATCTCAGATCGCGGCATGAAAACGATCAAGCAAGCGCTCACGGATCCAGATGCGAACGTACGCACGGTGGGTATTCGGTTGGCTCGGCAACTCGGGGTGAACGTGGATGTTTACGGCACCATGGTCATGAACGATTCGTCCGCTGCGGTACGGCGTGAGCTTGCAATCGCGCTGCGTCACAGCGACTCATCGCAAGCCGCGAAGATTTGGGCAAGGCTCGCGACTCAGCACGATGGATCGGATCGTTGGTATCTCGAAGCCCTGGGGATTGCCGCTGATAATGGTCATGCCGACGAATTCTTTGCGGCGTGGTTGGAAGCTGTTGGAAAGAACTGGAATACGGCGGGTGGACGTGATATTGTTTGGCGGAGCCGAGCAGGAGGCGCGGTCGACTATCTCGTGAAAATTTTACAGGATCCCGCGACACCTGCTGACCAGCATCCGCGGTACATGCGAGCATTCGATTTCCACAGTGGCGCGAAGAAAGACGCCGCCTTGCAGTCGCTACTTGGAATTTAGTTCGCCGTGATCTCACTAGAAACGCTATGCCTCTGACCACACAGTGCCCGAGCTGTCAAACGAAACTGAACGTTCCTGACAGCGCGCGGGGCAAGCAGATTCGTTGCCCGAAGTGTTCGACGGTATTGCAAGCTCCCGGCGGCGCGGCGCAACCCACTGCGTCGCCCCGGCCCGCTGCGCCAGCGCAACCGGCG
>JBGSMN010000153.1:0-12388 GCA_041740155.1 Rhodopirellula sp. | reverse complement strand
GTAGTTTAGCGTTCACTCGAAACCCTCGTTTGCGTGCGTGAATGGACTGATGAGTAACATCCAATACACGCGTAAAACGCCGAGGGTTTTCGAGTTTTCTAAGATTCTTTGATTAAGCGGTCGCTTGTTTAAGGACTAGTGGAAATCAGTGAATAATCTTTGGCATTCCAGAGCTGCAACGACGTCTCGTAAGTGACGATCATTTCATCCCCAAATACAAAACGGGCTTGACATGGTCCCGACTCTGTTTGCAAGCTCGCCAGCTTTTGAAACGTACTGGCATCCCAAACGATCAAATCGCCTTCATCCTCATTAAATTGATGTGTCGTAATGAAACGCGAGTCGTCGGAGCTTAAGCAAAAATCTGTAACATCGGAAGGTAGGTCTATAGTTTTTAGCTCGCGACCGGTTACGGTGTTCCATACCACTACTGACCTGTTGCTCACGGAAAAAACACGTTTTCCATCATGTGTGACACTAACTTTTTCTATCGCGTTTCCATCGCCATACAGCGTCATGTCGCCCCCGTAGAATTCTAGACAGCAAGCCTCCCAGCGTTTGTCTCGGTACTCTTGTGGAATCTGTTGGAGCAATTTTTGCGGTTTGGCCACTTCGCCAGCATCCCACAAAGCGTTTGCAAGTTGAAACTTTGCATCGGCATCCGATTCACGAGCTTGCCGAGCCATTTCAACTGCGATTTGCTCTTTTTCATTGGCTCGATTGCGTTCCGTCTGAGCGTCTTCTAGGGCTTCTTGAGTTGCCTGCGTTTCGTTAACCGCAATTGCTTTTGCCTCCAGGGCAAGCGTTTCAGCATTAGCTGCTCGATACCACATCATGCCTGTGCCAATTAAACCGAGAACCAGCAAAGCAAGCCCCAGTCCCGTGGCCAGGAAAGTTCCTCGGTGCCGAGTGTACGCTTTCCGAGTTCGATAGCTGAGACTAGGGGGTCTCGCGCTTACCGTATCGTTGCTGAGAAATCTCGCAATGTCATCAGCCAGATCGGAAGCTGATTCGTATCTTCGTTTTCGATCCTTGTCTAATGCTTTGACGGCAATCCAATCGAGGTCCCCACGAAGGATATTATGCAACCGCTTTGGCTCCGTTCTACGCTGTTCGGAAATGCCCACAATCGCATCTCCGGTTTCACTCAGTCGTTGGCTGGGCCGAGTGACTTCTTGCTCTCGAATTAGTCCAAGTATTCGATCGAGCGCCTCGACCTTGATCATTTCACGAGTGATCGGCGTGGAACCGGTAAGTAGTTCGTAGAGCACAACGCCTAGTGAGTACACATCCGTGCGCGTGTCTATGTCCAACGCATTCAGTTCAGCCTGCTCAGGACTCATGTACGCAAGCGTCCCCATTATCTGACCTAACTTTGTGAACAAAGTTTGATCCGTGAGAATCGTCGTGTCGTGCAATGCTTTCGCTAGGCCGAAATCAATTACCTTTACACTAGGGTTTCCATCGTAAAGCACGACCAGAACGTTTGACGGTTTGATATCTCTGTGAACCACTCCTTTAATGTGAGCATGTTGAATGGCTCTGCAAATTTGGATAAAGAGCACCAGCCGATCATTGGTACTGAGCTTACCTTGATCACAGAACTGTGTAATGGGGACTCCCTTTATCAATTCCATTACAAAGTAGGGTCTACCGTCGCCCGACAGGCCGGCATCGAACACTCTTGCTATATGATCATGGTCCATCATGGCCAGAGCCTGTCGCTCCGCTTCAAAACGCGCTAGAACAGCACGTGAGTCCATCCCGGACTTGATGAGTTTCACTGCAACACGACGGCGAATAGGTCGCGTCTGCTGCGCCATCCACACTTCGCCCATGCCGCCTTCACCGATCCGCTGCAACAACTTGTACGGACCGATGACCTTGCCGTTGTCATGCATAGTTAGAGGGTTCTCTGTCTTGGTCGTCGCATCTCGACTTGGTGCTGCGATTTCATCTAGATTATCGAAGAACGATTGCAACTGATCAGCAAAAGCCGGATTATCGGCCTTGATTTTTTCTCGAGACGGAGTTTCACCTCGATCTATCTGCTTGAAATAGTCGGCGATCAATATGTCCAATTGCGAATGTTTTGAGCTCTTTGCCATTTCGACGCCAGGGTGTTCAAACGCTTGGGGAGAGAAGAGTACTGGTACCGCCCAATAACTTGATGTCAAAGAAATGGGTTCGTTGTACTAGAATTTTGCTGAACTTGTAGTTCTTGTTTTAACCTTTTTAGGCCGCGACGCAGCAGTCCTGCAACCGATGGTTGAGAACGCTTCATTGCTTCGGAAATTTGCATCAGCGATTCAGATTCTAAATGACGACGAACGATCGCTTCTCGCATGTCCGGCGGTAAGCGATGAACACAACTCAGGATTGCGACTGCAGCTTCTTGACGGGCACATGCGAGGCTGGGAGAAGTTTGATCTGCCGCGAGCAAGTTTTCAAGTTTTGCAAGCCCTGAGTTGTCCCATTGCTTCGAAACCTCCTCACGCCGTGATTCCCGTTTTTTCGTTGAATAGTGCCGATAATGACTGACCAAAAGATTGTCGAAAATTGTCCGAAGCCAAGCCTGTAGTTCTGCATCACTGATGGAATGAGGGAGATCCGACGATTTTCGCAATGCTCGCAAAAGTGTTTCTTGGACAATATCCTCCTCTGAAAATTTGCTGGAAAGTCCCCCATAAACACGCTGTTTTGCGTGCATTAGCAAAGTCTCGCGAAATCTCTCAATCCGCAATTCAATCACACTGTATCGTTCTCGTTTAGACATTCGGTTTTGCTCAGGGAACTTCCGGAGTGGTGACTAGGGAGTCTACAATTTTTGGTCATCCAATGCTAACACGGAGATTTCGCCTCTTTTCGGTACGTGAATGGTGTCGAAGCATTTCCGCGGGCTTTTTTTGGTGCAGACTCTTTTTTGTTGTGCCTTGTCTAAATAGACGCACTCTCACACTATCGAAACCGCGCATTTTTGGTCACGGCCAAAGATTTGGCACATTCTCGATTTCAGGTTAATAAGAGCGAAAGTATTTCAAAGCAAAGCGAAGATAAAATGGGTGTAACCGGCGTTCCGCTTCGTCGATTGGTGCGTTCTGGGGATCTGGGTAAACAAGAAGCTGCCAACCTGCCATGATTCGGGTGCTTAAATCCATTTCACCAAGGCAGGAGGCCGCTTGTGATGAACGTCACCGATTCAAATTCAGATGGCAACCCCAACTCCCCGATCAGCCAAACGCCCGAGCAACTTCGCTTGCAAATCGATCGATTTGCCGATGAACTCAAAGCCAAAGCCCGGGAAGCGGCAAGTTGCGGGGATTCGTTCGATTCGGTAGAACGCGACGTTTAAAAGATGATCCTTGACCTTGGCCGACAAACCGTTGATCTCTTCGTCAGTCTGCAGGGAGATGGCGATCTGGGCGAAACGCTGACCACCACGGACCAGGCCACTCTTCGCCGCAGCGACGGCAAAGCCAACACGACCGTTCGCTCGATTTTTGGCTCTCATCATTTCACGCAGTTCACGTACGCCCCAGGGTCCAAGAAAGCCATCGCGTTGCGACCGGTCAGTGCTCGCATGTCGCTGCCGCAGTGCCAATGGTCGTATCTGCTTCAGCAATGGACGCAGCTGCTTTGCGTTGACTCGGCTTACCAGCAAGCGATGGACAACTTGCAGGTGATCCTTGGCGGCGGGAAGTTCTCGGTCGATACGGTCGAGTAGATCAATGTCAAGCTGGGTCTGGCTGCGGGAGCCTATCTGGATGACTTGCCCAAGCCGGATGCCGACAGCGAGTCGAAGTTCATGGTGGCCACCGCTGACTGCAAAGGAGTTCCCCTGGTCAAGGTGGATGCTGCAAAAGTGGCAGCGTTCGAAACGGCCAAGAAGAACCCCGGCAATCGGCGGATGGCGACGGTGGCGAGCGTCTACACGTTTGATCCTCACGTTCGCACGGCCGAAGCGATCACCGAGGCGTTGTTCCGTGAGGAGCCTGAGCAGGTCCCTTCGAAACCTGTTCGGCCCGAACCGGCCAACAAGATCACGACGGCCCACATGCCCGAGATGGACGACAATGGTGATGAATGGGATTTGCGGATCAGTGGTATCCATGTGGCGATGGCATGGATGATCGGCCAGATCACTCAGCGGCGACGTCCCGGTCAAGTGTTGATCGTGCTGATGGACGGCCAGGAGTGTTTGTGGGAAACGATGAAGTTGCATCTAGCATTCGGATCTCGGACGGTTCCGATCCTGGACATCGTTCATGCGATTGCGTATGTGTGGGAGGCGGCGGGAATTCGTCTTTTTCTTTTTCCTTGCCACTGACTGTGTGCACCAAACCCTTGCTGGGAAACGATTTACGGCCCGGGTGGAAAAGCCGGCTTTTTTGGGTTATCGGAACATTTATCGGCCTTATCGGAACAGGGCTTTTTGCCTTCCAATCTGAGAATGCAAACGAACGACATGTCGCCGCCGTTATCAATGTCTCTCGGCAACATCTCTTGCTCTGGCGCCCGTCTGAATACAAGACGACGATTGGGGGCGTTTCTGGGTCGATTTGATCTAACAGCCCGTGCCTTCGGTAAAGCTCCAGGCGTGCAATCGGAAATTGGCTCATTTGTGCGAACGACCTCAGAGACGGCGTGAATCCGAGTGGCTGCGTCCACTGGTGAGGTGGGCACAGCTTTCGTGGGAGACAGTGGAGTGGTGTATACCGCAAGAAATGCTCCGAGCATCGAACTTCTGGCCGGTTAGATGGGGTCGTGCGCCGGACTTTTGCTGGCATCAGCACGCTTAATTGGCAGATGACTACAGCGAGTCGCTTTGAGCTACGCTTGGCAAAAAGAGGCGGAGGCGAATAGCGGGTTGGCGACTCGGATCGTCTTGATTTTTAGGGCGTTCACCTCGATTCGAGGCTCGTTTTGCTAAATTGGAGGCGTTTTTGCGTCATATTAGATGATGGAGTTCTATTAGCTCTCGGCGGCCCTGTGGATGAACCGAAGGTTGCTAAATTGGACTCGAAAACGCGGCATATGAAGCGTGTAGTGTTATGGCGATCATGCCAATTTTTTAGCTGATGTCGAACTGCCAATCATCGAAGACAAAAGCCCGACTCAGAGATTCTGAGCCGGGCGTTCTGTTGGCCTCTGGATTGCCGTCCGTGGACCATGCCGGCAAGGTTTGCTTGATTGCCAGCGATTTTCAATCGTCAGGACGTCCCAGGGTTGCGGTGAGGTGCTGGAGACTTCGTTTGATCGGTTTCGGCCCGTTTGACCTGGGAGAATTGGGCTTCACCCGCATCAGATCGAGAAGCCGCTGGACTTCTTTCTCGGGAATCTTGATCCGTCCTTGTCCCCGTCTTCCACCTTGCAAGTACTCAATCGTGACCTGCTGCCCACGCACTTGGAATTCACCGACGTCGGATTGAGTCAGCCAGTCGTATAACGTCAACACAGAGATCCCCAGCCGCTGGGCGGCGTCGGCGGACGACAGGAGGTTGATGTGTGAAGACACGGAATTACGACGTTTTGGATCGGTGCGATGAGCGTTTAAATCCGAGTATCCAAAAACTCATTCCGATGACGTTCCGCTGACCAGAATCTTGAAAAAGGTGTCACTGATTCCTCGTAACTCCCACATCCGGTATCAAAATGTCTTTTCGAGTTGGGACTCGATCGACTAAAATTCAACAACTGATCGGTGCCCACGGTAGAGGCACCGTCGTAAGTAAAAACAGGGAGGTTAATTAATGAGTGTCGTAATGGAACAACCGAAAGCACCGTCTGATAAAGCAATTGAGAAGTTGCAAGAGACGGCTCTGCGAATTCGCACGCCAAAGACAGCGTACGATCTTTGGATCGAGGTTTTCTCCGAAAACCAGAGGCAGCGTCTTGGGGGTGATGTTGATACGGCCTACGCCAATGGCGGCTCGATCAAGATGTGGTCGCGAGTCTATGGCTGCACCGAGGTGCGTGCCGTGATTGAGATCGCCTACTTGTTCAATTTCTTAACGCCTCACCATCGCAAATGGTTGCTGGCAGAGTTTGGCGAACTGTTGGATGCTGATGCCGCCTACGACGACGCAATTTCCCGAAACAAACTGGTGCTCAATTCGCTCACACGCGAGGTTCACTGGATGGGTGAGCCGATCGAAGTTGATTGGTCCCACGAAGCAAAGTGGTCGTTCATTTGGGAATTGGCGAAACATGCGAAAGCAGGACTACCGGTCGATAACACCACATTTGGAGGTCGAAAGAGTTCCGACTACGTTTCAAAAACGAAGTCGGAACTCGGCAAGCTAGAGTCCTTTCCGACCGACTTGGAAGGCGCGATCGAGGTTGTGGGCAAGGGGACGCAGAAACTGATGCTCGATGCCCACGAAATCCGTCTGTTCGAGCATTACGTTGGCGGCGAGATTCGTGAATGGTTGCCATGAGCTAAATTTCGTCCGCTTTCGTGGCATAATTGTAAGGGCAGCCTGGCTAGCCGTTGGTCGTAGTCTATCGCTTCACGACTTCTCTTTCGCTCCGTTTTTTGGCGGAGCGTTTTCTTTGCGCTGATCAACTTGACTGGCTGTTCGCGAATTCTGGTCAGCTGAACGCCGCCGGAATCCCCATCTTTAGTTTGAACCCATCAACGATTCACCGAGGTCTGGGCACGATGCTCGACCGGTTCCGGTGGGTCTTTCACAGAGGAGGTTCAACCATGAACTCTAACATTCCTAGCATGGGTGCTGCTAATGAGAAACTCACCCGCAACGCAGATAAGTGGTGGTCCGAAATGGCTGCTGTTCACAATATTGATCTGACAGGATTCGACCCAGAAGCGACTCTCGAAACGCGAATCGCGTGGGCAATTTCCGAAGGGTACGAGATCGGAACTATCTATTCGCGGTTTAGTACCAAACTTCAGCACTCGACGGATGACCAGGTTCGCGAATGCATCCACTGGGCTGCAAAGAACCGCATCTATGTCCCGCCGGAACTCATTTCCGTTGACGAAGGCGTCAAGGGAAAACGCACGCGGCGTGCGGGGCTCGATCGCACGAAGGCAATTCTTGGTCAACGACTTGCGAAGGTGCTACTGGTCTACAAGGCAAGTCGACTGTTTCGACAAGCTGGAAAGGGCTATCAGTTCATTAACGAGGAGGTTGTCGAAGAAGGCTTGCGAGCAGTCAGTACTTCTCAAGGAATCGACACGAATGATCGCAAAACATGGAAGTTGCAATTGCAGATTCACGGCATCATGGATGACATGTTGCTCGATGCAATCGCCGACCATGTGCGGACTGGGCTCACCGGGCTCTTCCTGAATAACTGGACCACGGGAGCTGTTGGTATTGGCTTTCGGCGAAAGGTAGTTCCTGGAGCACCTCTGACGAACCGGGGACTACCGCGAACGATGCCAGAAGTCGATCCGAAGGCTGCGGATTTGATCCGCGAACACGCACCGCTTTTGCTTGGTGGCATGACAGTTCGAGAGGGCGTTCGCCGTTGGCATGCCGCTGGCGGACCCGTTGACCCTCGTGCGACGAGTGGTAAGTTGAACGACGCTTGCTATCGGCGTCTGTTCGTTAATCGGAGGTTGATCGGAATATGGGATTTCGGTCGCCTCCGCAATCAGTTTTCGACGAAGCTCGACAATGTTAAGCAAGTCGAACAGCCTGATGATGAAGTCACGACCGTGCAATGTGAAGAACTTCGAATTCTGGATGACGAGACATTTGAAGCTTTGTGTGCAATGTTCGACGAAAAAAAGACTGGACCACGTGGACCACGCAAGCCCAAAACGCTCCAGCTCTGGGATTTGACCACGGAGTTTTTTCTTTGTGAGAGCTGCAGCACACCGGAGCAGCCAGTTCGGTTCTATCAAACTGGTGCTCAGGGGAAGGGGATGCAATGCAAGAACGGTGATCAGTGCAATTGCAAATCATCTGTCCGGCGCCAGGATGCTGTCGAGGCTGTCTGTCAGCAGTTGACTAACTTGATCGCGCAGGATGCCGAATTGATCGAATCAATCATCATCAAAAGTCAAGAACTTGATTCTCACGCAGATCATAACTTGGATGCCAAGCTTGCTCATGCTCGCAAACAGCTAAGCGTCCTTAGCAATCGCGTCAACGATCTCTTTGAGATGTCTGGCGAAGGCACCGAGACGGATCGGAAGGAAACGAAGACCCGGCTCCGGACGGCTCAATCGCAGCGAAATGCGGCACAGAGCGAAGTCAACCGGCTTCAGCGATCGATCGACGGCACAATAAACACATTGACCGTCGAACAGATCCGCGAACGATTGACGGAAATGTCAGATTTGCTTTCGGATGCTGCGTCGGGTGAACTGGGCGAAGACGCTGTCTACAAGGCTCTCGCCGTCTTTCGCACATTGACAGGCGGGCAGATTCTGGTTCGCGTCGAGCGACGCAAGAATCGAAAACGAACCAATGTGATCGGTGTCTTCGTACCGCAACTGATTCGCGGGTTTGGTTCATCGGTGCAGACCGATGACAAAGATCTTGTCAATCAACCAGTGACCGTTTGGCTTCGCAAACCGCCACGACTGGACGCAATTGCAGAACGAGTTCATGAACTCATTGACGTTGAGAAAATGAGCCATCGTGACGCAGCGAAGCAATTGCAGCGTGAGGGGCACAAGGTCAACTCGGGGAATGTCTGGTACAGCTATCATCGCTGGTACGAGATGCAGGGTCTTGAGGCCCCGAAGCTTCCGTACAACAACGGTAAGAAACGTCGGTCAGCCTGATCGAAACGACCAACATGACATTGAACGCCTCGCCAATTCGGCGAGGCGTTTTTCATGCGCCAATCCAACTCGAAGTAAAGGAGATTCTATGCAGCAAACAGATGAACCGAACGAAAGCCGGGATGCCAGGATGGACGCCGAAAGAGATCGCCTTGCATCCAACCTTGCATTTCTCATTGTGCAGGCGCATCGGCGCGACCAACATTCCGCCGATGCGTCGACGAACGTGACTGCTGGGTCTGACAGCTAAATTCAGAGCAAAAACGCGGCATATTACATGAGGGATCTCTTAGCCCATGGAGACCCCGATTCACTTTACCCTAACCCCAAGGAGGTGCTGGTCTTGGCACACATTGTTCTTGCATTTCTCTCCGTCGCCCTGCTCCTGGCCGTGTTCGCACTGGTTCGGGAGCGTCGGTTGCGGATGGCACTGCAATCCATCTTGAAACGTCTCATTGATCGCTGGAGGTCCAATGCGAACACACCCCAAGCTACTCATTCCGCTCGTGATTCTGACGACGGTCGGATGTGAAGAGGGCGAAAGCCGTCGGCTTGCTGCAATGTCCGAACGGCATGAGCAACGGCAAGCTGAGCAAAACCGCAGCACAGCAGAACTGCATCGCAAGGTTGTCGAACTCCAACGCGATGTTCAAGCGGAAAGGACAGCGATCGGTCAACAACGCGATCGCCTCGAGAGCGAACGACAGTCCATTGCATCTCAGCGAAGGTGGGATTCACTCGTCGCGGCGGCGATCACCAATGTCGGCCTGCTGCTGGCGTGTTTGTTGCCCCTTGCTCTGGCTTGGCTATTGCTTGCTCGTCCACCCGATACAGGAGACGAACAAGCCGTGGTTGAAATCATGCTCGATGATCTCACCGCCAAACAACCGTTGATATTGTACCGGCGCGATGAAAACTCACCGCGCCGGTTGAAAGACTCAACGGAACACTCGGAAGACTCAAGTTAGACACCATCTTTTACACGAAGGGAGAAAATCATCTCACACATCGTAACGATCTCAGCCGAAATCCGTGACCCGATGGCATTGCGAGCTGCTTGTCGTCGGATGCGGCTGGACGAACCGGTCCACCAAACCGTGAAGTTGTTCAGCGATGAAGCCACTGGATACTGCGTTCAGTTGCCTCGCTGGCGCTACCCGGTAGTCTGCAAAACTGACGAGGGAGCCATTCAGTACGACAACTACGACGGTCACTGGGGCGAGCAGGCATTGCTCGATTCCCTGATCCAAAGCTACGCGGTTGAGAAATCAATTCTTGAAGCTCGAAAACAAGGTCACTCGGTCACCGAACAATCGTTAGCCGATGGTTCCATCAAGCTCACAGTTCATGTTGGGAGTGAAAGTTGAAAACCATCTCAATCACGATTGCACCCAGTGGTGAATTGAAAGTCGAGACCCAGGGCTTCGCAGGAAGTGAGTGCCGTGAGGCAAGTCGCTTCCTGGAATCCGCTCTCGGCAGTAAACGTTCCGAAACACTCACCAGCGAGTTCTACGGCAATCAATCACAAACCCAAACCGAAAATCAACAGGAGTACTAATCGACACGCTCAAACGAACATCTACACCGCAGGAGACAATCAGAGACACGGTCAGACTACTTTTAGTCGTTGAAGGCATGAACGACATCGAGTTCTTACGACGCATTTCGATGATGCTTCATGCCAACGACAGCAGCCTACCGAATCTCGCCGAAATGGAACGACGTGGCGAACTGATCTTTGTTCCTTTCGGCGGCGGGCATGTGCGAGCATGGGCAGAACGGCTTGCTCCACTCGCCCGGCCCGAGTTTCACCTCTACGACCATGAGCTTCCACCGGAAACTGAACTTCGTTTGGAAGCCGCTACCTCCGTCAATCTGCGTCCGCGATGCCAGGCCGTTCTCACCAAGAAACGGTGTTTAGAGAACTACCTTCATCCTGACGCCATCTTCGCCGCCGGTGGCATCCGTGTGTACTACGACGACTTCGACTGTGTTGCGGAGCTAACCGCACGCGAATTGTATCGTCAGCGTCCTGGAGAGATCGCGTGGCAGTTGCAAGCCCGTCGTTCGCAAAGCCGTATGGCGAATCGTGCGAAACGATGGCTTAACACCGATGCCGTTGAACAGATGACGCCAGCAATGCTTGCCGAGCAGGACCGCCGTGGCGAGATCGCTTCTTGGATGCTTGCAATCAACCTGTTGCTTGAATCCTAATCCTCCTCACAAAACAAAGGAATAACAATGAAACTATCTGATCGCTTGGTCGAACTGGTGCGAGCCTGTTTCACCGGCATCTGGATCGAATCCCATGAACACGACGATGCGTTACTTGAAATCTCGCAGCTCTGCCACGAGCAACAGTGGCGGCTCGCTACCTGGGATATCGACCAGGGATTGCGTGTCCGCGGCAGCACTACCGTGGACGATGGCGGCGCAGCGGACCCATTGGCTGCCATTCGGGCGATGAAGTCGCTCGCGTCGGACGAGACGGCGTCGTTGATCGTGCTAACCAACTTTCACCGATTTCTGGGATCGACCGAAGTCATGCAGGCTTTGGCGAGACAAATCGTCGACGGCAAGGCCAACCGGACAATCTTTATTATTCTGTCGCCGCTAGTTCAAATCCCGACCGAGCTTGAGAAACTGTTCATCGTCGTCGACCATCCGTTGCCGACCAGGGAACAACTCAAAGAGATTGCCGTGGGCATCGCCACCGAAGAGGGCGAACTTCCCAGCGCCGACCGTCTCGAAGTCGTGCTTGATGCGGCAATGGGGTTAACACGATTAGAGGCCGAGAACGCCTTCGGTTTGAGTCTAGTTCGCGATTCTGTGATCCAGCCGGAATCGGTTTGGGAACTGAAGGCGAGCATGCTCAAGAAATCCGGTTTGCTTCAGCTCTACAAAAGCAATGACGATTTCAGCTCCCTCGGTGGACTGGACAGCCTCAAGGCGTTTTGCAAGCGATCTTTACTGAAACAGGGGCGTGACAATCCGCTCAAACGACCTCGCGGAGTATTGTTGCTGGGTGTTCCCGGAACCGGTAAATCAGCGTTTGCAAAAGCTCTCGGCAAAGAAACCGGCCGTCCTACGCTGATTCTCGATGTCGGTGCCCTGATGGGAAGCCTCGTCGGGCAGACCGAGTGCGCCGTTTAACGGCAAGTTGAATCCCACGCTTAGCGTGGACAGGTTTGGAATTTATGACCTTGTGGGTTACCGGGATTACCTGAAATGAGTCGAAAGACCAAGGGGAAATATAGCACTTCCGGAAAGCGGCTGATGGGCGAAATCGTTTACCCCATGCTCCGCAAGACCCGGTCGGTAAGGTTAAAGCTTGATTGCCTGAACTCTAGCTTCCAGGGCGTAATGGCCCCGCAGAGGATACAACGTTTGAAATCCTCTTGCCGCTGCATACCTGAATCGTTCTGTTGTTCAGGGAACATTCCAGCACGGCACCGAATGCCAACGAGGCATTTTAAGGGAGCGAAAGGAGAACCTAACCCGACCTATTACGTTCAACTTGCACGGAATGCGGGATCGCCTACGGGACGCGAGTCCTATGGTGACGGAGCCCCCATAGTAGTCCGCGGTCGGGAAAGCCGACTACATGGCGAAGGGGGGCAGGTGTTA
>JBGSMN010000132.1:0-2211 GCA_041740155.1 Rhodopirellula sp. | reverse complement strand
TCGCCCGGATTGTACGGCAATGCGGGAGGGACACGATGAAGAAGGGCATGGAGAACGTGATAGTTCTTCACGCCGGACTGAGTTGTCGTCGGACAGCTCAAACATTTGTCGGCGTGATTCTCACGTCGGCAAAACAATAACCGCGTTCGATCACGAAAGGAACGAAATCGAACGCACAACAATGGAGGAAATGCTTATGGCAACGAAACAAAAACCGGTACACGAAATCCGTCTGGGGCGCATCCGAGCGGCGATCTGGGCCAATCAAACCGACAGCGGTGAGATCTGGTTAAACGTCACTGTCTCGCGTCTTTACCACGACGGAAATCGCTGGCAGCAATCAGCGTCGTATGGTCGCGACGACCTGCCGCTGGTATCCAAGGTGGTGAACATGGCGTACGTCTGGATCTGGGATCAGGATGGTTCTGCCATCGTGACTCCGGCTGTGGACTAATGGAATGAATAAATCGCCGATCGGATGTAGTCCGATCGGCCCAATGTCAGGAGGACAAAGCCATGACACTTACTGTGATTGGAAATCGGTTTAACGTCGGTGAGCTTGTGATTACGCAGGGTGCGTACGAGCTGCCGCAGGATGAAGTGTGGTACGGCCTGGTGCGCCATATGAAAGGCGACTGGGGTGAGTTGTGCGAGTTTGATCGGAATCAGAACGACCTTGCCCTGGATCAGGGTGGGCGACTTGTGTCGAGCTACTCCACACGCAGCGGCACCGTGTTCTGGATCATTACAGAACACAACCGCTCTGTCACCACTATTCTGTTACCGATGGAATACTGATTCTGTACGGTCGGTTTTTGCAAAAGGTTTTATACCTGTTTTTTTGTCGGCTGTGTCGTCAGCCGACACTCCTTCGGAGTGTTTCGCCCGGATTGCATTGCAATGCGGGAGGGGCACGGTGAACCGCACATCGTTTCTCTCATCCAGAAACTGCGGAACAACAAGGAGAAGAAATGGACGAGCAACAACAAAACTCAAAGCGACACTATCCACCGGGTGAGTTCTGGAGAGCATTATTGGCCCTCCGAAACCATGCCTTCACCAAACTGCACGACGATTACTTCGTGCGGGATGCACGGCAGTGGTTTCAGGAAGGAACGTTTCCACACTCAATCGATGTCATCGACTGCTACATCGAAATCGCCCTCGAACAAGGGTGGATGGATGACAATATGGAAAAGCCGCTTTGATAAACAGGTATGGAGAGATGAGCAGATCTCTCCATGCCTCCTTTTGGCTACGAATTCAAACGCACGTGAATGGCAGGCTGTGAAATGAAACAGATCGTGAATCATTCGAGCGTGGAGAGTGGCGTCCCAAAGCCGATGGAAATCGTCGGAGCCGGGCCATTGCTTTCCACTATCTGGAAGCTGGGCGGCGAACTCGCCGGCTGGCGTTACCGTTTCAACCTGACACGTCAAACATGCGACAAAGGCGTCTTCATTGAGCTGTTCCAGCCGCTTGACCTTGTCCACTTAACCAAATTGATTCAGGTTCTGGCCTTTGTGATTGCTGACGACGGATGTCTCAGTCAGGCCGAAAGAACAACGCTCAAGAACCTTTCCACGCAATTGGATGACCTGCTCAAAGGCTCGACCGTCGAGGCCGACGAACACGCGGCCCCAATCCCACAAAGCAAACCACAACCCGTAGTGCACGGCACCAACAATACGGAGGCAGAATAAATGGCGACTCTCCCTGTTCACGAATTTCGCAAAGGCCTGATCCGAGTCCGCATCTGGCGGAAGCGCACAAGCTCCGGCCTGCGCCACACCGTTTCCGTTGTCCGTCTGTTTCGAAAAAGCGAGGTCTGGAATGAATCCACCCGCTTCCAACGCGATGACATCCCGCTCGTCCAGTTGGCCCTCGATGAAGCTCACATCTGGATCTTTCAGAACCAGAAATGTGACGACTCGTAACGCAACGACAGACCGACCCGTCGTCAAACGGTTCAGGCAGCGCGAGGCGAACTGATTTTCATGAGATCTTTGAATGCGAATAGTCACCCCTTTTTGGAGGATTGAATATGGCGATGGCGTCAAGTGGTGTGATTCGAACGGATGAAGCCTACAGCAAACAAATGGTGCTGCAGAGGCTGGGAATCTCACAGAAATTCTGGGATAAAATGCTGTCCGAAGGACTGCCTTACACAACCGTGGGTCACACGCGCTGGGTGACCGGGCAGGCTTTGAT
>JBGSMN010000130.1:0-9383 GCA_041740155.1 Rhodopirellula sp. | reverse complement strand
ATTTCAGATTGAGTCGGGAATGGCGGTGTAGTTCCATTTTGGGAGATGTTGGTCGAATTTGATGGTCATCGTCTTCTTGAAGTCTTTGGCGTATTTGCGGCCGGTTTGGTAGATCTTATCCATCACGCGAACGACCACATTGAGCCCCTGAGTGGTTTCTGTTTTTTCGATGTAGTATTTTGCTGCGTCCACGCTTTCGAGCGGAACTCCTTTGCAGGCTCGTGTCACATGCGGGAAGACGCGGTGTTCAATCGGATTGTACTTCGAGCAGTACGGCGGATAGTGGCAGATGCGAATCCGCAAATTCAGCCGATTCGATAGCCCTTGCAAGTCTTCTTTAAAAATGTAATGCGCCGAGCTGTTGCTGCCCCCACCATCACACAAGACCAGCAGCTCGATTGCATCGGGATAGTCGCGCCTCCCTTGTTCGTTGAACCACAGCTCGATGCTTTCGCAAGCGAACTCGGAAGTGTCTTTGCTGCAATTCAAATGTACTGAGGCTTCGTTCTTGGCAACGTCGTAAATGCCATGCGGGATCACAATCCCATTGCTGGAACTGGTGAAGTCATGGTCGTTAACGATTGTTGGTTGGACGCCATCAGTCACGCCTTCGCGATAGAAATTACCGAGTATTTCCTTCTTTTTCGTGTCCATGCTGATCACGGGCTGGCCCGCATCAAGATACCGCGTCCTGAGTTGAGCGATGTTCTCAAATTGGGCATTGCGATCGGCATGCTGGCCCATCGTCCGTTTCTTTTGCGGCTTGCGGCGACGATAACCCTCGTCCCAAAGAAGTCGCTTGACGATGTTTTTGCTGACCGGAGTCCCCAGATCCGTGATTCGTTTTGCGATCTGACGCCGAGAAAGATTCGTCCACTTCACATCGGCACGCATCGGGTCACCAGCGGTGTGATCCTTCAGGACGCTGGAGAAGTTTCCGATGATTTCAGGCGAGATAACTTCCGCTTTCTTGCGGCCGCCGTTTTTTTTCGCTGGCGTTTGAGATCCTCCTGTGTGGGAGGGTTCTCAAGTTCAGATTTGCCTTGCTGTATCGTCTTGGTATCGCAATCGAACAGCTGGCTGATGTAGGTGATCCCACCATGGCCCAACTTGGTCGCCTCGACGGCGGCGTAACGTCGACGATCCTTCTCTCCGAGCGAATCGAAAAAATTGATCATCCGTAATTCAATCTCTGACGAATAGCCGTCCATGGCAAACTCCTGGGGAAACGTGTTTCCACCCTAGAGTAAGCGATCTTCTCCGTTTCACAAACACGGAATCTTTTTCGGGACAATTCCTAAGAGCTGACCGGATTCTGCCAGTCGTTGATCGGGCCACTGGATTTCAAATAAACGGCACGTTTCCAGCGAAGCCTGTGTGGGCGAATGATAGAGGTCGGGCCAAATCACGACTCCCGTTTTTTGATACTCCGGCCAATCAAATAGATATTCAGGGTTTCGGATGGGAAAACAATCTGCATCGAGAAGCAGGACTTCTTCAAATTGCGAGTGGAGCAGTGCGAATGATTTGAGTTGCCAGCCCTGCCACCAATGCCAGTCAAGAAAACGAAACGAATGCTCTTTCGCAATCTCATTCGCATTGATGAATTGAACATCATACGGACGAATGAAGGCTTCAATCCTCGAGTCATTTTCTTTGTCGAAATGCCAAACTTCGATCGGCAGTTGGCAGCCAAGGTGTCGTAGCACACGTATCGAAATATAGACAGACGGAAGGTACCGGCCTCCACCGACAATAACGATCCCTCGATCCTGTGTTGCTGACTGGAATGTTGGGATCGTTGCCAAGCGATTGGCGACTGCCATTTGAAATCCGTCGATCACGTTGGACCAACGCCACCAAGCGTCGTCGTCGCGTTTCACCGCCGGACGTTGAAGTGCTTGTGCGACCAACCAGGGAGGAGAATCCCTTGTGATCGAATCGATGGCGACATTGGCTATGTCAAGTGGCAGGGTCAACGATGTTTATTCCGGTGAAACCATAACGATCGCTGGCACGGAGGCTCCCGGAGGTGCGGCCATGCACGAGCAGTCACTAAAATGGGCGATGTTCATCGGACTCCAGTCCCCCGCGCGTTTGAAATAGCGAAGTTCACTGGCGTGATGTTTGAAAACCAGAGTCGCCGCGTTCTGTTCCAAATCGGCGACGAGTTCGATGTTCACACCCGACGCGCTGTCTTCCGCACGCCAGACCACCTCGGCAGAATTGTTTGCTGTCGGCACAATCGAGAGTGGCCATTTCCCCGATAGCGCGCTAAGTTCTTTTGAGAAACCCGACGCGGTCACGAGATAACGAACAGGCAAATAGCAACGTGACTGCACCGGTTTTGCTGTTGCGGTCGCAGGTGATTCGCAATAGGTGCGGTTGCTACAAACTCCCATGAAAGTGCGTGTTTCCGGTGTCAGAACTGGTGTGCTATTATCAAAATACTCGATCGTCAGGAGATTCTGAGGATAGGGAGGGTATGCTGAGCATTGTGCACCAGGAATTGCGTCCAGTCGCCAGTATCCGTCGTAGGGACTGACTGCGCCCGACACGGTTGTTCCTCCACAAGAACCTTGAACATGTGTTGGATAGTTACCAATACTAATCGTGGGAGCATGACCGTAGGCGCAAATTTCACCCGTGGTACCACACCCCATTCGTTTGACCGGATATTCTTCGTTAACGTACGGATGCGATATCGCCAGAATTGAAGGTTGGCGTGAGCCTTGTCGAACCGCAGTGGCTGGAGCTGCGAGTGTCTCCAGGTGTGGTGGAGCATTCGACTCAATTTCAACATTCCCTCCGTCAGTTGGAATGGTAATCTCCAATCGGATACGAATCTTTCGATCTTTATGAGCCATGTAATTTTCTTTTTAGGCACCAAGGGTTAGGAGCTGTTTTACAACGAACTGGTAGGTTTACTCGCAAAACACACGAAATTGAGAAATCGTCGCGGAACTGTTAACAAGCATGATGCCCATCCCGCCTTCGCAACGCAGTGGAGCGGCAATGAATTCCCCCTCCGTTAAACTGTTCAAGGTTTTGCCATCCCAAGTAACGGATGACAGAAAGCCATGCTCAAATTTAAGAGTTAACTCAGTGCGAGTCACGCCAGGGTGTGACAAGACCGCCGATGACAATCCAGTGGCTCCATTGAAAAAATAGTCAGGTTTGTACTTCTCAATAAACCGCTGCAGGATATAGATGTACTGTCCATTGTCGTCGGGGAGACGATCGAACGTCAGCATTTCGCATTCGAAGCCTGTGTCAATTTTGTGCCACCCATAATAGATCGACAATCGACCTTGCCATTCCGGTTGCTGCCAGTTTACCGAGACGCGAGTATTGGGACGTTTGATCTGAGCAGCTTCGAGAATCGCATGGTCAGTGGCGATCACCGAGAATTGTTCAAGGTCGAAGTCCTCGACCAAGAGTGAACCAAATGCTTGATCAGACCAGCGAAGTCGCTTCAGCGGCCGATCGAGCAGTTTGTTCCAACGCGACAATTCGATTGCACCATCGTCGCCACGAAGTGCAGGTCGTGGAGCGCGGTCCATGGTTGAAATCAAGCTATTCGCTCCAGAAAGATTCTCCGCCGACGAAGCGGGCTTAACAGTCCCCCACCGCCATGCGGCAGAAACTAAGCCAACGGCGATCAGTATCGAGACAATGGCTACGACACCTGCCGTTCGCGAAAATCGTTTACTCGCCTTCGTTGGCAAAGTGGTCGATGGGGAATCACCTCTGAGAATCTGATTCAACGAATCACGCAATTCAGCGGCGGTCGCCGTTCGTTTGCCAATTTCCTTGGTAAGACATCCTAACACCACATCCGCCAAACCTGATGGAAGTTGATCGTTGTACAAACGAAGCGGTCGAGGTTCTCGATTGCGGATCTCGTCGGCAAGCTGTTGCCGATCTCCGTGGAACGGACGAGTATGCGCAATCATCTCATAGAGCGTGACACCTAATGCCCAGACGTCGGTCCGCCCGTCCAAGTATTGAGACTCACATCGAACTTGCTCGGGCGACATATAAGCGAGTGTTCCTGCAAACTCGTCGCGGCGATTTCTCTGGACTTCGTCATCCAACGCCAGACCAAAATCGGAGACGAACGGATTGCCATGGCGATCGAGCAGGATGTTCGATGGCTTGATGTCACGGTGGATAAACCCGCTTTTGTGAGCAACATGGATCGCATCAGACACCTTCGCGATAATCTCAACACACTGCCTTACGGTGAGCGAACGGCTGTTAATTTTCTCGTGCAAGGTTTCCCCATCAATCCAATCCATGACGATGTAGAAATCGCCCGCTTCGGTTTGGTTCGCCGTCAAGACACGGACAATATTTGGATGCCGAAGTTTCGCGAGCATCCTTGCTTCTCTCAGCATGGCTGCGGCAACGTCTGCATTCTGTGTCCGTTTGGGCAACTTGATCGCGACTTCCGATGACAATTTTACGTCAATCGCGAAATAGACGACGCCAAAGGCTCCGTGAGCTGCCCTGCGGACAATCTGGTACCCGCCGATCGACTCTGGAAGTGCACCATGAGAGTCTTCGCTGTCTGCCGCGTCGGGACAAGACACTGTTTCGGATGAAAAGTCAGTGTCAACGTGCGAGAGAGGTTTGCCACAGGTCGGGCAGAATGTGGACTCTGACGCAGCTACTAAATGCGTTTGAATCGTTGCCACATTATGGCACTCTTGACAAGTGACTTGCATCGTCCACCCTTACCGCTGAAGACCCACGCCCAGGCGCCCCCTGAGTGAGCTTTAATCACACCCTCCTGTAAATGTTACCGACTCCCGTGAGGAGAATCAAGAACGTCGTGTCAACAGGAAACAAAAGAATGGGTGAGCTGCTGTGAGGGTTGTTCACTGGAAACCACTCAGTTTTCCACGACCTTTTCAGTAGTCGGTCCATGAATCAATTTTGCCAGGCCGATTCCAAATACCAGACCGATCAGGCTCACGACGACGCCTACCAGTTCGTGCGGTATCTCCACACCCAGCGGTTCGAGCCACGGTGAAAGGAACATGTCCCAGCCATTAACAAAGTGCAACGTCCAGGTGCCGATGCCGAATCCCATTGCCAGCCAGGCGGCTTGGGGTGGCAGACTTTTCCAATGAATCCCCAACACAAACGGTACGAATAAACTCACCAGCGCCATCGAGTACGATCCCATGACAAGTTCGTAAGCCCCTTCACCGCTCCACGCTAAGATCGCGGACAACGCAGTCACGGCGGCGATCGCACCGCGTTGCAATCGCAGTAGGTTTTTCTGCGAAAGCGGTTGCGAGCGGTGAGTCTGCCAGACCGGTGCAATCAGATTGTGAGCAAGCACGGCGGCGGGGGCCATCACGGCACTAACGATCGTCGATAGCACCGCTGAAACGATCGCCAAAAAGAAAATCAACATTAAGACCGGGTTGAGTAGCTGCGCTGCTACCATCACGATCACCCCATCAAGTTCGCCAGACTCGCGCGGCAACAACAGGTGTGCCGCCATTCCCGCACCCACCGGCAGCACACCCATCATCAAATAACCAACACCACCGATTAAGCACGCTTTCATCGCGACCGAATCACTCTTCGCCGAAAAGATCCGCTGCATCAAATCCTGCATCGGCAAGTTGCCCAGCGCGCCGACCGCCAACGCACTGGCGGCGACCATGATGTCCCGCCAAAACGTTTCAGGATCGGCGATTCGCCAACGCTCTACCGGTATGTCCGTTCGCATCGTCGCAACACCAGCGGACATGCTGCCATCACCAAGATGCACCAAGATCGCGTAGCCAAGAATCAGGAGCCCTATCAAGATCAGGCTCATCTGCACCGCGTCGGTCCAAGTGATTGTCCACATCCCGCCCATCAGCGTGTAGCCCGTCCCTACAGTCGCGACTAACAAAATCCCAATCTCTTTCGGCAATCCGAACAGGACCTCCAAGATGGCCGCGAGAGCCACGAACTGCGCCGCGACCCAGCCAAAATAACTCGGCACAATGATCAGGGACGCCATCTTCTCCGCTACCACGCCATACCGCACTCGAAAGAAATCCGACACGGTCAAGATACCCATGCGCCACATCGGTCCAGCGATAAATAGCCCGGCCAAGATCAAACAAATCGAGATGCCGATGGGATCCAGCATGGCCATCCGCAGACCCGCATTACCAACCTCATCGGCCGTCGTCATCAACGACTCTGCCCCAAACCAGGTCGCAATAATGGTGATCGCCGCCAGCGATGTCGGTAGCCGACGTCCTGCTAGAACGAAATCCTCGACATTGCTGATCCGCCGCTGAGCCAACCAACCGATGAAATACAGCCCCGCACAATAGACAACGAGGGCACCGACGAACACGCCATACATTCCGTCAGGCAGATGGGTAGATTCGGGCATTATCACATGGGGTAAGAGGAAAAAAATCGAGCTGATTTTGCGGCAGCAATGTAGCGAAATTGCCCGTTTCAGCGACTAGCAAAACCTCGAAAATCCATCTTTTTTCGACCTGTTTCTGCTTCCCCGACGGAATCCGAAAAGAATCCAACTGGAACGCTCCCCAGCTCTCATCCATCAGGCTTTGCTGAACGGCTCAAAACCCCAGCCAGCCAACTTCTTCTTTACAAACTCGGTGAACTGCCCCTTTTCAATCGCCTCACGAGCCTGGCCCATCAACCGACCGTAATACATCAAATTGTGATGCGATAGCAAAATCGGTCCCAGCATTTCATTGGCGTTGAACAGATGCCGCAAGTAACCGCGACTGTGTCGACAAGCTGAGCATGGACAATCTTCCATTAACGGTCGCGTTTGCTCGCGATGCACCGCATTGCGAAGCTTCAGCGGCCCCTCATCTGTGAATGCCAGCGCATTGCGGCCATTGCGGGTGGGCATCACGCAATCAAACAGATCAATGCCCCGTGCAATGTTCTCTAGCAAATCACGCGGCGTGCCCACGCCCATCAAGTATCGAGGTTTGTCGGCGGGCAGATGCGGCGTTGTGACCGCTGTCGTCGAGTACATCTGCTCGGGCGACTCGCCGACACTCAGTCCGCCGACCGCATAGCCTTCAAACGACATCGACGCCAACTCCGTCGCACACTGCTGGCGAAGCACCGGATCCAGGCCACCCTGCACGATCGCAAACAACGCCTGCTCGGGCCGGTCCGCCACTTCGCGGCAGCGCCCCGCCCAGCGAATCGATCGGGCCAAAGCGTCTTCGACTTCTGCTGCAGACGCTGGCAGTCCGATCACATGGTCCAGTACCATCGCTACATCGCTACCGAGTGCCTGTTGGATCTCGATTGAATGCTCAGGTGTTAAAACGATTTTCTCACCATCAATGTGCGACCGAAATGTTGCCGCCTGCTCGGTGACCTTGTTCAAAGCCCCTAAAGAAAAGACTTGGAAGCCGCCGGAGTCTGTCAAAATCGGGCCTTCCCAACCACACATCGCATGCAAGCCGCCCAGTCGTGCGACGGTCTCGTGCCCCGGTCGCAGTCGCAAGTGATAGGTGTTACCCAAAATCATATCCGCGCCGGTTGCAGCGACTTGATCAATCGTCAGGCCCTTGACCGTGCCGACGGTGCCGACAGGCATGAACGCGGGTGTCTGGACGTCACCGCGAGGCGTATGGAAAACGCCCCGGCGGGCACCCTCATGTTCGTGCAATAAATCGAAGTGGAACACTCCGATCAATCGCCACGCATTTTTAAACCAAGGTCGCCGAGTTTTTCACGCACTTCGTTCAAACTCGTCACACCAAAGTTCTTGCACTCCAGCATGTCATCGCCGGTCTTGCGAATCAATTCGCCAATCGTGTTGATCTGCAAACGTGTCATGCACTTGCGAGCACGTACCGACAGATTCAGATCGGCGATCGGACGTTCTAACAACGCTTGTTCATCAGGCGACATATGCGAGGTGTCGATGGGCGGCTCGCTCGTCTTTTTCTCGCCCGCGAATTGCCCCAGCGACAAACCTTTCTGCGTCAGCATCTCGCGGATTTCCACAAGACTGGTTTCGCCAAAGTTCTTGCTGCCGAGTAATTCTTGCTCGGTATGCCGGGTGAGTTCACCGACCGTTTCAATGCCCATTTTTTGCAAGCAGTTGCGGCTACGAACGCTCAACTCAAAGTTGGTAACAGGCATGTTAAGGATCTGAGCCAAGCGATCATTGCGACGCTGAGCCTCTTCGTCGTAGAGCATGTTGCCCGTTGCCGACGCATCCTTCATATACAAAGTGGTACGAGGGTGGCCGGGGAAGCAGTCCAAGATCCGCTTGTAGCACATTTGAGCCTTGTCGTACTCATTGCGATCCTCGTACATCACGCCCAGATTCGTCAGCGCACCAAGACCGGTGGGGAACGCCTTGGCAGCGCGCTCATAAAGATGCAGTGCCTCTTCATCGTTGCCCAAACGGTCATGCTCCAGGGCCAAGCCGAACAGAGCACCCGCGTGATTCTCATCCGTCGTGACAGCCCGTTGGTAAAGGTTGATGGCCTCTTCCATCCGTCCACCGATCAGGGCCGCCGTGGCAGCCCGCTGGTACATATAGTCAGCAGTCTGCTCCGAGGGGCCGAAAATGTCGTCGAGTATTTCCATCGCTTTTTCGATTTCGCCCGAATAGCGTTTCGCTTCGGCGATTCCGATTTTGCAACGGTCCTCGTTGTACCCCGAAATTTTTGCGTTCTCGTAAGCCTTGATCGCTTCCTCGTATTGGCCCAACTCAAATCGGCAACGAGCAGCATAGAACAACGCCATCGCACTGCCATCGGCAGCCGAAAGGGTTTCGAGCGAATCCTTAAACCGTCCCAGCAGGAATTGGCAAACCCCCATTTTGGTGCGATTGGCAGGCGTCAGTGCTGTATCCTGTTCCATCTCCTGCGTGGCGTCACGGAGTTCAGCGAAATGACCGTAATTTTCAGTAATGGCTTTACGGATTTCTGCCACGTCATTGGGGCCGAACGAATTGCTCGCCAAGACCATTTGCTTCAAGTCGAGCACATCGAGGTCGACTTCTGCCATAGGAAAGGTTCCGAAAAGAAAGGAGGTTTCGTGGAGACTGGAGGGGAGAAATCGACCAGTGATTTGTCGAGCAAGAAACCGACAATTTCAAGCCAGCGGCCGGATTTGAACCGGCAACCCTCGCATTACGAATGCGATGCTCTGCCAATTGAAGCTACGCTGGCGATTTTGATTGAGACAGAATATCGACAACCCCGCGAATACGTCAAGCGGTCCCAGCCCGAACCTCGCCTCACCCAACAACCTACCGCCCAACAACCTACCGCCCAACAACCTACCGCCCAACTAAACGTCGTCGCTCCAATTCAAAATTTTCCCCTCCTCCCCGCATCCCCCTTGCCAAG